>UQGL01000012.1 GCA_900540595.1 uncultured Oscillospiraceae bacterium | reverse complement strand
AGCAAACATGGTCTGAGTGTGCATCCAGCCGGTTCACGGCAAAGACGGTCGGGTCGGTCAGCCATTTCAGTTCGGGTGTCATAGTGTCATCCTCTTTTATCGGTCATTGGGCTGCTTTTTTGCCCAGCGGTCACGGAAATAGTGCGCCGCCAGCTTGGGGGTGCGCTCACGGGTGAACAGACCCTTGCGGTTGCAGCTGCCGACACGCATCGGGCCCTGCTGGGTCGAGAAGTCTGCAAAGTTCCACGGCCATTCGCCCACAACAAAGGCGTAGCTGTCCAGACATGCGTTGATGGCCTTGTAGTATTCGACCTGAAATTCCTCGGTGAACATCTCGGGGGCAACGCCGTGCAGGCCCGCGACCGTATCCGCGCCGTACTCGGACAGGATCAGCGGCTTGTCGATCCCCTTCCAGAAGTCCAGCTCCTGCCGGAACGCGTAGGACGCATTGTCGAGATCGCCGCTTAAATTATACCAGCCGTAGTAGCGGTTGATGCAGACGACATCCATCGTGCGGGTCGTGATGTCCTTGGTGTAGTCGTTCTGGCAGCAGACCATCGTGACGGGGCGGCCCTGCGGGTCCTGCGCGTGGGCCTGCTCATACAGCGGGCGCCAGTAATCGCGGGCACTCTCGGGGAAATGCTCGGTGTCCGGTTCGTTGCCAAGGCTCCACAGCACCACGCAGGGATGGTTTTTGTCGCGGTCGATCATGGCCTTCAGCACGGCGCTGTGGTAGTTTTTCAGCGGGAAGGTCTTGTACGGGTCGCACGCCGCACCCGCGCCGATGCCGACAGCCGGCGTCTCATCAATAACCACAATGCCCAGCCGGTCGCAGAGGTCGTAGACCTCCTCGGCGTAGGGGTAATGGCTCATCCGCAGGCAGTTGGCGTTGAGCCACTCATAAAGCTTGAGATCGGTCACGGTCACGCAGGCGTCATACCCGCGGCCGCGGAAGAAAGAATCCTCATGCTTGCAGGGGCCTTTGAAATAAAACGGCTCGCCGTTGATCAGGAACTGATGCCCGCGCACCTCGACACTGCGGAAGCCGAACGGCTGGCGGTATTCATCGGTGCCGAACCGCACCAGCGCTGTGTACAGGTAGGGCGTGCCGGGGCGGGGCTGCCACAGGCGGGCGTTTTTGACCTGCAGCGTACCCGCAGCACCGTCCGCATCGGCAACAGCGCGGCCGTTGGCGTCCAGCACGGTCAGCTGCACATTGCCCTCACCCACTGTGTCCACGGTGTAGTGCAGCTTGCCGTCAGCACCGGCCACCAGCGTGATGTCGCGGATATAAGCCGCCGGGGTCGTGTACAGGCGGACGGGGCGGGTGATGCCCGCATAGTTGAAGAAGTCGAAGTTCGGCAGGTTGACACCCTGCATCTGCTGGCGGGCCTTGCCGGCCTCGACTGCCGGGATACCGGCATTGTCGGAGCCGAAGAAGGCAGTGCCGCCCTCATTGCCGACCGGCAGCGTGCCGTGGCCGATCCGGTTATCGACCTCGACCTCAAGGGTCACGGTGTCGCCGGGCTTGGCCAGCGCCGTGATATCGGCCTCAAAGGGCAGGAAACCGCCGCGATGGGTGACGATCTCCTGACCGTTGAGCCGCACAACGGCATTGTGGGTCACGGCATCAAACCGCAGCACACGGCGCGCGCCCTCGGGCACGGTGAAGGTGGTGCGGTAGTAGGCCATGCCGTAGTGGCGGCGGAACTCAGGGTCGGGGCTCTGGTCGTTGTAGGACGCAGGCACCGCGATGGGCTGCCATGGCTCATTGGCATTGAAACGGAAATCCCACACGCCGGAAAGATCCCGGACGCTGCGGACAGCATTGGTTTGCGGATACATAGTAAAACCCTCTCTCTATGATACAAAAAGCAGCGATGATTCGCCTTTTGCAAAAGCTTTATGATGGTCCCTGCACGGCAGCGGCCCAAGCTTTTAGTTATGCCGGCTTTCCACCCGGGTGTTCAGCACTGCGGTGCCGATGGGTATCTCATACCGCACGGCGGGGATGACCGTGTTGGGGTCGTACAGATTCGTGTTGGGGGCGGCGTTGATCACGACCCCCTGCCCTGCTGCGCCTTTTACCACGCAGCGGCAGGCGGCGTTTTTCGCCTCGGCCTCACTGCCGGCCGCCGACTGTGCAAAGCCGGCGGCGAACTTCGGCACGGCAAAGCCGCAGTCGTAGGCCGTGCAGGCGATGTTGCTCTCGACCGTATGGGTGCGGGTGTGCCCCCACGCGGTGGGGACCAGCTCGGTCGTGACCTTGATGCCCGGGAAGGGCCGCCACTCGCTCAGCAGCCGATCCCCAAAAAGGACAAACTTGTCGCTGTGCCGCCGTACAAAGGTCCAGCCGTCTATGACAAAGGCCAGCATGCTGTCGGGCGCGGTCTGCTCCAGCTGCACATAGCTGCGGCTGGCCGAAAAACCGAACCGCGTGCTGTAGACGAACTTGCCGTACTTTTCGGTAAATTGGCCGTGGTCGCCCTTTTCATAATTTGCCGGGGAATAGGCGTTCAACTGGCCGTCCGGCAGGCGCTGCAGCAGCAGGTCGGCGCTTGGCTGGGGGATCACGCCGGGACGGGTCAGTTCCTCCGGCAGGGGGGCTGCCTCGCAGGCCCAGAACGGATGATCGTCGGGCAAAGCGAGCAGCAAAAAGACCTTGAGGCCCCAGTACGGGCTGCCGGGGGCGTTGTACTGCTCGGCCATGTACATCTGCGGGTAGCCGTAGCCGATCGTCAGCACACCGTCCCGGTCAAAGATGGGCCGGGCCAGCCACCACGCCAGATTGCGGACGATGATGCCCTTCATGACGGGCAGGGGCAGCGGCTCCAGCCCCGCCCAGATGCAGGCGGCGTAGAACGCGCTCTGCCCGATGCGGTAGCCGAGGCTGCGGCCAAAGGGCAGCGCCGCGCCGTCCGGGTCAAACCATTGGGCGAACTGCCGGCCGAACTGCACGGCGCGCTCACGGTAGAGCGCTGCGCGGGCGGGGTCGCGCCGGGCGGCAAACACGCTGTACAGCACCGTGTAATACTGTATGGCCCAAGGGTTATAGTAGTCCTTCTGCGGCTTGACTTCGGCCGGCCCGTCGGAGTACCAGCCGTCCCCGACATACCACTTGTCCACCTCGGCCATGTCGGCGGCGGCCTGCTGCATACTGCAGGGCATACCCACGGAATCCAGCGCCAGATTGACCAGCACCCGGAAGAGCAGCCAGTTGCAGCCGGGCAGGTCGTGATGATTGATCGTGTCGAGCCACTTGCCCAGCTTTGCCTTTTCGGTGTCCGTCAGCGGGTTCCAGACACTCTCGGGTGTCTCCAGTATAGCGCAGGCCAGCGCCGCCATCTCGACAAAAAGCTGGTCGTAATCGTTGGGGTCGCCCCAGTATTCGGGGCTGTCTGGGTCGGTGCCGTTGACAAGCCCCCTCTGGTAGATCGGCAGGAACGCATCGGCCCTGCCGCCGCCCGCCCAGAGCGGTGCCAGCGCCCACAGCGGGCGGGAGAAAGCCTCCATCCCGATGGTGCGCTGCGGGTAGGTGGCGCCGGTATCGCCCAGATGCAGCAGCGCCCCGCCCGGGGAATAGAGCGGCAGAAGGGGGCTGAGAAACCGCATTGCAAGGGCGGTGAAGTCTTGTTTTGTCTGTAAGTTCATAGGATCACCTCTTGTAGAGGCCGGCACACCCGGCCCCTATGTCACCAGTAAAGGGTCCAATCCTTCGTCAGCCGGGTCAGACCTTCCATGTAGAAGTAATCGCCCCAGCTCACGCACTCGTCCACGCCCTCCGGCGTGCAGGTGTTGTAGGGGCTCTTTTTGCTGTAGGTGCCGTGGCGCACAAGGCCGATGCCCTGCGGCCCCTGCCTGACGGCATAATGCTCGGCCACGCTGCCCAGCATCTGGGCCGCCAGCAGCGTGTACTCCGCAGCCTGATCGGGGTTGGCGTACTTGGCCGCCTCCAGCAGGCCGCAGGCCACGATGGATGCCGAGGAGGAGTCCCGCGGCTCGGTGTCGCCCTCGGTAAAGGTCATATCCCAGTAAGGGATCAGATCCTCGGGCAGGCGGTCAAGGTAATAGGACAGCACCCGGCGGAAGGCCTCCAGATACTCCGGGCGCTTGGTATAGCGGTAGCTGATGGCCGTGCCGTATACGCCCCACGCCTGCCCGCGCGCCCAGCAGCTGTCATCCTTGTAGCCCTGACAGGTCGCGCCGCGCACCGGCGCGCCGGTCACGGGGTCCATAAAGAAGGTGTGGTAGGTCGAGCCGTCCGGCCGGATGGAGTTGGCCAGACAGGTCGTGACATGGCGGTGCGCCAGCTCGGCATAATGGGCATCGCCCGTGGTCTCGCTGGCCCAGTAGAGCAGCGGCACATTGAGCAGGCAGTCAATGATATAGCGGTAGTTGTCTTTAGCGCCCAGCGGACCCCATGCCTGAAAGAAGCTGCCCTTCTCCTGAAAGCGGGTGCAGAGCTGGTCAGCGGCCAGAATGGCGGCGCGGCGGCCCTTTTCGCTGCCGGTCAGCTTGTAGGCTGCCACGCAGGACGGGCTGTACAGAAAGCCCATATCGTGGTGGTCTACCTCGATCTTGTTTTCAATCCGGTACAGAAAGCTGTCCACCAGCGTCAGCGCGGTATTTTTGAACGCCGCATCACCGGTGCGCTCATAGCTGAGCCAGACCTCGCCCGGCCAGAAGCCGCAGGTCCACTGGTTGTTCTCGCATTGGGGATAGATGTCATGAACACTGGAATGGTTCTGGCAATGGTCTGTATACAGCGGCAGATTCTGCCGCACAAGAGCCACGGCGGTATCCAGCGCCTGTTCGGCCTGAGACTTCGTCAGGATTTTATTGGGGAATGTTTTCATGGGAAACCTCTTTTTTCTTAGAGAATAGATAAAAGATAATAGATAATAAATAAGGTGGAGTTTTCGCCTTGGGCGAAAACAAAATGCGGGGCTCGCGGTTTTGTTTTTTTGCGTGGAGCGCAGCGGAACGCGCCACCATAATTTTTATCTTTTATCTTAAAAAAAGGGGCGCAGGGCTTTCCGCCTTGCGCCCCGTACAAATGGGTAGTGTATCAGCCCTTCAGGCCGCTGGATGCAACGCCCTGCACGAAATATTTCTGCAGGGAGAGGAACACGATCAGCACCGGGATCAGCGCAATGACCGAGGCCGCCATGATCAGGCCGTACTCTGCGGAATACTGGCTGATGAACATGCGCAGGCCGATTTGGATGGTTTTCAGCTCCGTCTTGGTCAGGTAGATCAGGGGGCCGAGGAAGTCGTTCCATGTGTTCACAAAGGTGAAGATGACCAGCGTGGACACAGCCGGCAGCGACAGCGGCAGCATGATGCGGGCGTAGATGCCGTACTCCGACAGGCCGTCGATACGCGCGGCCTCGCACAGCTCGGTGGGGACGCCCTCATAGAACTGCTTCATCATAAAGACGCCGAACGCGCTGAACGCCTGCAAACAGATGATGGCAAGGTGGGTGTTGTTCAGATGCCAGGAACGCATCATCATGAACTGGGGCACCATGTAGGCCTGCCAGGGCACCGCGATGGTTGCGATATAGCCGAGGAACAGCACATTCTTGCCCTTGAAGTTCAGCTTGGCGAACGCATAGGCGGCAAACGAGGAGGTCAGCACCTGCAAAATCGTGACCACAATGGTCAGGAAGGCGGTGTTTTTGATAAAGGTCAGCAGGGGGATCTTGGTCCAAATATCCACATAGTTCTGCGGGCGCGGGTTGGAGGGAATCCACTCAATGGGGAAGGTGAAAACATCCTTATTCAGCTTAAAGGATGCAGACAGCATCCACAGGAACGGGATGAGCATCAGTGCCGCCACAATGATAAGCAGCGCGTAGATCAGCACGCGGCTGACGATATGCTGCGCCTTCATCGAGCCGGTCTTTTCTTTTACAGCGGTAGTAGCCATGGTGTATCCTCCTTTCCTTAGTCGTTGTTGGACGAGCCCTTGAACTGAATGATGGTGACAAACAGCACCAGTACAAACAGCACCATCGAGACGGCGCTTGCATAGCCGTACTTGGGTGTGTTGACAAAGGCAACATTATAAATGTAGTAGACAAGGGTCATCGTGGCATTGCCCGGGCCGCCCTGAGTGATCATATACATCTGGTCATACACCTTGAAGGAGGCGATGGTCAGCATGATGATGACAAAGAAGGTCGTGGGCTTGAGCTGCGGCAGCGTGACATTCCAGAAGATCTGCCACTTGTTGGCGCCGTCCAGCTCAGCAGCCTCCTCCAGCTCGGGGTTCGTGCCCTGCAGACCGGCAAGGTAGATGACCATGTAGTAGCCCATGTTCTTCCATACGCTGAAGAGGATGACCGTCAGCATAGCGGTGTCCTTGCCGGCGGCCCACTTGGGCAGGTTCTCCACGCCGAGGCCCGCAAGGATCTGGTTGACCGGGCCCATCGAGGGGCTGAAGATCATGTTCCAGACGGCCGCGACCGCGACCAGCGAGGCAACATACGGGAAGAACGAGACCGTGCGGAAGAAGTTGCGGCACTTGACCTTCTGGTTCAGCAGCATGGCCAGACCAAGGCTGCAGACCAGCGTCAGCGGCACGGTGCCGACGGCGTAGACCAGCGTATTGACGAACGCCGCCTTGAAGGTCTTATCACTGAGCAGCGCGACAAAGTTGCTGATGCTGGTGAACTCTACCGGATGAACACCATCCCAGTTGCAGAAGGAAAGCGCGATGGCGAAGATCATGGGCACCAGCGTAAAGACGCAGAAGCCGATGAAGTTCGGTGCGATGAAGCTGTAGGCGATCAGGCTGTCCCGCGTGGATTTTTTCATGCCGCGCTTTGGGTTCACCTGTACAGCCTGTGTGGTTTCGGCCATGGATCATACCTCCTCGGGGGTTAGCTGCATAAGAGAAGGGGCAGGCGCGCCCGCCCGCCCCTTTACGAAGAAGAAGGAAAACTTATGAAAAAGTTGGAAGATTGCAAATGTTTCTTGCAGGGGCCGTGATCACTCAAATCAGCCCAGCAGTGCCTGAACCTGCTCGTTCATGTTGGCGATGCCCTCGTCGATGGTCTCGCTCTCGGTCATGATGGCGTCATGCTCGGTGTTCAGGATGGTCTCGATCTCGGAGGCCTTGTCGGACAGCGGCATCTCAAGGTAGATGGCGGTGGTGTTCAGTGCCTCGAGGGAGTTCTCGTCAGAGGGGAAGCCCTCGGTGGAGGAGATGATCTTGTTGGTCTCGTCGCTGGCAACGGCGGGGAAGGTGCCGACTGCGGCAACGGCCTTGGCGCCTTCCTCAGAAGCGCACCAGTTCACGAAGTCAAGCGCAGCCTCTTTCTTCTCGGAGTTGGCGTTGACGGCCAGGCTGGTCACAGTGCCCAGCGTGGAGCCGGCAGGTGCGCCGTCCGGATGAGGATACTTGACGATGCCGAAGTTGACGGGCTGGACACCGTTGGCGGAAGCCTCGGCGTTGTACTTCTGCAGGGTAGCGATGAACCAGGAGCCCATGTTGCACATAGCGGCCTGACCGTTCTCAAACGCGCCGGAGTAGTGCAGGTTGGCGGTCTTCTGCTCGCCGTAGTTGGGGATGACGCCGTCAGTCTGCTCGGCCATGACCTGCTCGTAGTAGGGCTTCAGGAAGTCGTAGTTGCCGTCAATGACGGTGTTCTTGCCGTCCAGAATGCCGAACAGCGTCGTGGTGGAGCGCCAGGTGTGGTAGATGTTGCCGTAGATGCCGGTCTTTTCGTAGACCTCGCGGATCTTGGCGTCAAAGTCGGCCATCGTCATATCGTTGGTGGGGTACTCGATGCCGGCCTGATCGAAGATGTCCTTGTTGTAGTAGACGACCCAGAAGTCAGAGCGGAACGGAACAGCGTAGTAGTTGCCGTCCTCGGCGGTCAGCTGATCGAGAACGCCGTTGAACTTGCTCTCATCGGTGGTCAGCTTGCCGCTCAGCGGCTCCAGCATACCGAGGTTGATCAGGTTGGAGTAGCCGGGGATGTCCTTGATGGAGAGGACATCCAGCTCGCCGTTGCCGCCGGCCAGCTGGGTGGCCAGCTGGGTCATGTAATCGGTGGAGCCAAGGTCGGTCATCTCGATGGTGACGCCGGGGTGGCTGGCCATGTAGCCGTCTGCCAGCGCTGCCCAGTAGGCGGTGGAGTCCTTGTCCCACAGCGCCCAGTTCAGGGTGACGCTGTCGCCGGAGGCCGTGCTCTCTGCGGTGGCCTCGGTGGAAGATGCCGTGCTTGCAGGGGTGGAGTCCGTGGTGGAAGCGGAGCTGCCGCCGCAGGCTGCCAGGCTCAGGGCCATGGTGCCGGCCAGCCCAAGGGCTGCGAATCTTTGCATTTTACGCATACTAATTTCTCCTCCTAAAAAGAAATCGTTACTTGCGGGAAGGCTTTCTGCAGAGGGCCTGTCCCTTTCGTTGTCATTATCATACACCCGCTGCCCGCCGAAAGCGATGGTATATTTTTGGTTACTTTTGCAATATTTACGGCAGTTCCGCAAAGGAGACCGCCAAAACATGTAATATTTCAAGAAACCTGCAATATTCATCTTTCTTACAGTTATAGACAAGCAAATACGCGCTATTTTGTCATATTTGTACAGTTTTATTCTTGACAGCAGCCTGTCTGATAGGGTATATATGTATATACAGGACCATTCAAAAAGCTGCTTCTCACCTTATTATACTATACAAGGAGCCTTTATGGGCAAATTCAACCTGCATCGGGGCAGCCTGCAGCTGCGGGTGCTGACGCTGACCCTGCTGTTCACGCTGGGCGTGTCGATCGTCATCACAGTCAGCAACATGCACCAGCTCAACGCTGAGTGGGAGCGTACCACCCTGCTGAATGCCGAGTATGCCCTGCAGACTGCAGCCGCCGCCATCTACCGCGACCTTGACGAGGTGGACGATCTGGCAAGCTGGTGCGCCTACAATCCGTCAATGCGCACCTACCTGCTGACCGATTCCGCCGGCAACAATCAGGCGCTTTCGATGTACCCGATGATCTCAGCCAAATACAACTCCATGCGCACGCTGCCGTATATCCAGCGGTTCATGCTCATCAACGCCGCCGGGCGGCCGATGATGTTCGGCACGGCTGCCACCAATGTCGTGGCGCTGACCCCGGAGCTGCTGCAGACGATCCCCGGCTACAACGAGGCCAGCTACGGCTGGGCGTATATCACCCGCGACCCGTTGGCGCTGACCACTCAGGCGGCGCAGACGATCCCGATCTGCCGCGCCCTGACCCTGCCCGGCACCGACCGCACAGCGCATGTCTGCATCTTTGTTTCCCCTTCCGCCATCACGGCGCCGCTGCGCGGCTTTACCCTGTCAGAGGGCGGGAAGCTGCTGTGGGAGATGGGCGAGCATATCTACACCGTGCAGAACAACACCCTGACCGAGCTTGACACCGACCGTACTTATTATAAGGACACCCGCCCCTTTGACGCCGAGACCCTCGACAGCCTGACCGAGGTATACGAGCGCGGCAGCGGCGTCAACACCCAGCTTATCGTGCGGTATCCCATCGGGGTGCATGATCTCTACCTGATCGAGGTCCTGCCCAACGGACCGCTGCAGCGGCAGATTCCCTATCTGTCGGCCTCACTCATATTCAGTCTGGCGGCCATTCTGGCGCTGGGCAGTGCGCTGGCATTTCTTCTGCACAGGATGATCGCCCGCCCGATCACGGCGCTGCAAAGCCGGATCGAGGCGGTCGGCAGCGGCGATTTTTCCGCTGACCCGGCCATTGAGTGGGACAACGAGCTGGGCGACATCGGCCGCGGCATCAATAAAATGTCGGGCAACATCACCGCCCTGATGGACCGCCGCCTTGAGGACGAAAAGCAAAAGCAGGACCTTGAATACCGGATGCTGCAAAACCAGATCAACCCGCATTTCATCTACAATACCCTCAACAGCATCAAGTGGATGGCTACCATCCAGCATGCGCCCGGCATTGCCGAGATGGTCACGGCGCTCTCCCGCCTGCTGAAAAGCGTTTCCAAGGGCAATGAGCGGCTTGTGCCGCTGTATGAGGAGTTTGCCCTGCTCAACGACTATTTCACGATCCAGCAGTACCGCTACGGCGGCACGATCACCCTTGATGTCAGCTATATCGAGGACGAAAACCTTACCCACAGCTGCCTGATCCCCCGCTTTACGCTGCAGCCGCTGGTCGAGAACGCCATCTTCCACGGCATTGAGCCGAAGGGCAGCGCCGGTGAGGTGACCCTGCGGGTCGAGCGGGACGCTGCAAACGGCGATGTGCTGATCCTCCTGAGCGATGACGGTGTGGGCATGACCCCTGCGCAGGCCGCCAAAGCCCTGCAGGAGCCCGGCCCCGAGGAGGCCGCCGCCAAATACCGCCATGTGGGCATCTGGAATGTTCACCGCCGGCTGCAATACAGCTTCGGCGATGCCTACGGCCTGCGCATCGAGAGTGAACCGGGCGTAGGCACGACCGTAACGGTGCGGCTGCCGGACGCCAAAAAGGCCTCCCCCGCAGGGGAAGCCGTCCGCAAAGCAGACTGATGCAGCCCGGCTTTGCCGCGTCTGCCCGCCCATGGGTTTATACCCCTGCCTCTCCCCAACAGGAAGGCATCCCCCAAAATGAGGTGTTACCGTGACAAAAATTTTCTTGGTCGATGATGAGCCGCTGGTCCTCATCGGTATGCAGGGCATGCTGAATTGGGCCGAGCTTGGCTACACCGTGGTCGGCACCGCCCGCAACGGGGCCGAGGCCCTCAAGGCCATCGGAGAGACCTACCCCGACATCGTTGTTTCCGACATCCGTATGCCGGTCATGGATGGTTTTACGCTGGCGGAGAGCTGCCACAAGGACGGCTCTGCCCTGCCGGTATTCATCATGCTGACCAGCTATGAGGAATTTGACTATGTAAAGCGCAGCATGCGGCTGGGCGTGGTGGACTACCTTGTCAAGATCGACCTGACTGCCGAGAGCCTGACCGCCGCGCTGGACAAGGCCCGCGCCGCTGTGGAGAAGGAGCGGCGGCTGCAGGCCCCCGCTGCCCCCGCCGTGAGCATGGACAGCTACCGCGACCGGCTGTTTTTGCAGCTGTACGGCGGTCTGCTGACCGACCGCGCCGCCTTTGACCGCCAGTGTGCCGAGCTGGGGCTGGACTTCCACGCCCCGCAGTATGTCGTGGCGCTGGGCAGCATCCGCACCCCGGAGCTTTCGACCGAGCAGCTGCTCACCCTGAGCACCGGCGTCACCCGCATGGCGGCTGAAACGCTGCCCAAATACCGTCCCTGCCGCGTGATCGGCATGGATCTGCAGCATTTTTCGGCGCTGCTGCCCCTGCAGGAGGGCGAGGACCCCGAGACCGCGCTGACCCCCGCCCTGCAGGCCACCGGGCAGATCCTTTACAACTATTTCAGCTCCCAGATCTACTGGGCCGTGGGCCGCGCGGTGCCGGACATTCTGCAGATCTCCCAAAGCCGGCAGGATGCACTGGCCGCCCAGCAGCTGCTGCGCAGCGAGTCTCCCCTTGCCTTTTACCATGAGAAGCCCAACACCCCGCTGGATCACCGCGCACAGGTCGTGGCGCAGGTGCAGCAGTACATCCGGGCACATCTGGCCGAAAAGCTGACCCTCAACGATGTAGCTGCGGTGTTCAACTTCAGCCCCAACTACCTGAGCCAGCTTTTTGCACAAAACAGTGAGCGCGGCTTTGTGGAGTATGTCACCACCGCCCGCATCGCCGCCGCCAAGGAGCTGATGGCCGCCACCGACCTGAAGATCTATGAGGTCAGCAGCCGGGTAGGCTTTGACAGCGCCTTCTATTTCAGCAAGGTGTTCAAAAAGCTGGAGGGAGCCAGCCCCCGCGAATATATCCAGAGAATGAAGGGATCGTATGTTGATGCAAAGGATGACGCCGCGCTTTGACGCGATGCGCCCCACGCTTTACCCGCCTTACCGCGACCGCGCGGCGTGGCAGGCCCTGCCGGGCGCTGCGCGCTGGCAGGCGGCGGGACAGGCCGCCCTGCGCGATGCCGCCGCAGTGCCGCAGCTGCCGCTCTCGCTGTGGCTGCAATTTACCCAAAACGGAGACCGCGCCCGATGGGAACACGCCTATTTTGCCCGCCGCCGCACCCTCTGTGCGCTGGCAATGGCCGAGGCCGTGACCGGGGACGGCAGCTATCTGCCCGCTATCGCCGATGCCGCATGGGCGATCTGCGAGGAAAGCGCGTGGCAGCTGCCCGCCCACAACAGCTATATCCGCGACACGCCCCAGCTGCCGCTGCCCGATGTAACGCGGCCGATCGTGGACCTGTTTGCCGCCGAGACCGGCGCACTGCTGGCCACTGTGTACGGCCTGCTGGGTGCCGCCCTTGACGAATACGCGCCCGGGCTGGCGGCACGGCTGCAGCATGAGGTCGAGCGCCGCATCCTGACGCCCTACCGTACCGAGCATTTCTGGTGGATGGGCCGCGATGACGAGCCGATGTGCAACTGGACACCGTGGTGTACCCAGAATGTCCTGCTGGCCGCCGCGCAGTGCGCCCCGGTTGAGGCGCTGCCCGCCTATGTCGGGCAGGCCGCCTACAGCCTTGACTGCTTTTTGAAGGATTACGGCCCGGACGGCTGCTGCAGCGAGGGCGCACAGTACTACCGCCACGCCGCGCTGACGATGTTCAACGCGCTGGACCTCTTGTGCAAAATCGCCCCCGGCGTCTTTGACGACATCTGGGCTGAGCCGAAGATCAAAAACATGGCCGAGTACATTGTCAACATGCACATTGCCGGGCCGTACTACCTGAATTTTGCTGACTGCAGCCCGCTGGCCGGGGCCCGCGGCGTGCGGGAGTACCTGTTCGGCAAGCGGGTCGGCAGCCTGCCGCTGATGACGCTGGCCGCCCACGACTGGGCTGAAACGCTGCGCACCCCTGACCCCGACCGACTGCACCACCCCGATGACAGCGAGGGCATCAACCTGTTTTACCATCTTCAGACCGCACTGGCCGAGCAGGAGGTGACTGCCTTTGCCCTGCGCGCATCCCCTGCCGCGCCGGGGGATGTCTGGTATCCGAGCGTCGGTATTCTCGTCTGCCGCCGCGGCGCTTATGCACTGGGCGCCAAGGCGGGCAGCAACGCCGACAGCCACAACCACAACGATGTGGGCAGCGTGACGCTGTATAAAAACGGGGCACCGCTCCTGATCGATGTGGGTGTGGAGACCTACAGCAAAAAGACCTTCAGCCCGCAGCGGTATGAGATCTGGACGATGCAGTCCGGCTGGCACAACCTGCCGGAATTTGACCCCGACGGTGCGGCGTATCAGCAGCAGCCCGGTGCGGCCTTTGCCGCTGCCGGGGTCGCCGTGGCCGACACATTGGACAGCATCGCAATGGACCTTGCCCCTGCCTACGGCGCCGTGCCGGGGTTGGGGTACTACCGCCGCGCCGTGCGCCTGACTGCCGATGGGCTGACCCTGTGCGATGAGACCGACTACCCCGGCGAGGTCGCCTTGACGCTGATGAGCGTTGAAAAGCCCGCCGCAGACGGCAGCACCGTGCAGTTCGGCACCTTAGCGGCCGCCCGTGCGGATGGGGCTGTGCGCATCGTGACCGAGGCGGTAGCCGTCACCGATGCCCGGCTGCGTCAGGCCTGGCCGGACACCCTCTACCGCACCCGCCTGTATTTCACCGGGCAGCTTGCCCTTACCGTTTTCTGAAAGGATGATACCCATGGAGCTTTTGAAGTTAAAGATCCTTGACGCCGAGGGCCAGACCCTCATGACCGCGCCCGGTGCGGAGCAGGTCAGCCTTGTGTACATGAACGCCTACAAGCCGGGGGACCGCGTGGCACTGGAGATCGGCACACCCGGGCAGTATATCGTGATCCAGTTTGAGGACACGATGGCCCCGGCGCTCGTCTATGTCGTCAAGCGGGAGATCAACTTCCACATTCCGTTCGGCGAGCAGGCCATCACCTACAGCCCCAAAAGCTTTTCCGGGTGCTGCCACATCATCCGCGCCCGCTTTGCCACCGAGGCGGAGATCAAGGCGCGGCGCAACCTTGCGTTCAACCCCTATGACGAACACGGTGATACCGGCTTCTTCCCCCATGCGTCCGCCAATGTGGAGACCCGCGGCGAGGCCGTGTTTGCCGCCCGCAACGCCGTGGACGGCGTGTATGAGAATGACGCCCACGGCACCTGGCCGTACCAGAGCTGGGGCATTAACCGCGACCCCAATGCCGCGCTGACGCTGGATTTCGGCCGCGCCGTGATCGTGGACGAGCTGCGCCTGACGCTGCGCGCGGATTTCCCGCACGACAGCTACTGGACGCAGGCGACCGTGGCGTTTGATGACGGCAGCCGCGAGGTTTTGCAGCTGACCAAGACCGCCGCCCCGCAGACCTTTGCGATCACCCCGCGCACCGCAAAAAGCCTGAAGCTGTTTGAGCTGAAAAAGGCCGAGGACCCGTCCCCGTTCCCCGCGCTGACCCAGCTTGAGGCATGGGGCACCGAGGCACCGTAACCCCCGCCAAGCCGCAAAAAGCCGCACACACCTCGCAGTGTGTGCGGCTTTTTGTCATAGCAGCAACAAATCCCCGCCCGTTTCCGGGCGGGGACTGTGCAAACACGATCTTATATCGTCAGAGGCTCAGCGCGTTTCGTGCTTTTTCTTTTTCAGCAGGGCCAGCAGGCCGACCGCTGCCAGACTGACCAGTGCAATGCCTGCGACCGGGAGCAGCGGGAAGCTGTCCGAGGTCTGGGGAATCAGCCCGCTCTTGGCAGGCACCGCAGCCTTGTTATCGGCTGCGCCTGCAGGCTTGGCGGTACCGCTTGCAGCAGCGGCGGTGCCGCCCGCATTGCCTGCTGCGGTATTGCTGCTGTTGCCGGCATTCGTGTTGCTGCCGGTGTTGCTACCGGTGCTGCCGCCGGGGGTCGTGCCGGTGCTGCCGGTGCCCGGCGTCACCACCGGTCCGGAGGCAGGCTTGGCCTTCCAGCCGATGGCAAAGGGAGAGAAGGAGCCTACATGCACCTTGAGCTTGCCGTTCGCAGCGTCCAGCTCCGGGTCTTTCAGCAGCTCAACCTCACCGGCATGGTCGCGGGTGCAGAGCATGTGCGCCACTTCAATATCGAACTGGCTGAAATTCTCTGCGGTCACACCATCGGGCAGGTCGAACCAGACATCCATGCCCCCTGCAGGGAAGCTGTTTTCCTCGGCTTCGATCAGGCTACCGTCACCGAAATCCAGCATCAGCTTCACATCGTAGATGCTCACCTTGCAGCCGCTGATCTCATCGGAGAGCTGCTTTACCAGCTCTTTCTCAATTTTTTCGGTTGTAGTAAACGCTGTATTTTGCAGTGCCTCCGGCACGCTGGTCAGGCCCTTCGTCACAACGACCTTCGTCTCGGCGGGCTGACGCTGCACGCCCAGCCAGCTGATGACAGGTGCCTGGCTGCCGGTGGCGGTCACCGTGTAGTAAACGGTTTTTTGACCGTCCAACTTGAACACAGCCTTGTTGAGGATATCCCCGCTGCTGCCGTTCAGGTTCAGGGTCGCGGTCTCGCTCAGGGCGTTGCCCTCGGCATCGGTGACCACGGCGGTCATCGGGCGGTTCTGGCCCCACCATTCATGGTGGGCGCTCGTCAGGATGTAGCTGCCTGCAGGCAGGGTCAGGGCGTAGGTCAGGGTCTCGCCCGCTTTATTTTCGCGGCCGTAGATGCCGGTCGCGGTCTTGTCAGCGGTGGAGCTGTAGCCCTTGGTACCGGCATCCGTATCGACAAGACCCCAGTCATTATCGGCGGTCTTGCGCTGGTCAAAGGCTTCATTCAGCAGCTTGCTGCCCAGAGCCTTTTTGTACAGCGTATAGCTCTCGGTCGTGCCGCCGCTGACGGCTGCCGGATCACCGGCCACACTGTCGATGAATACCACGGTATCGCCGGGGATAACTTCGCCGATCTTGACACTGACAGTCAGCTTCTCGCCCAGCGGGTTGACGGCCCCTTTGACGGTGCCCTGGATCTCGGCCGCACCGTAGGCATTGGCATTCAGTGCGTTCATATCCACATTCCAATCCACAGGCAGGGTCGCGGTGGTGCCGTCCGTCTTTTTGACCTCGACCGCGGCGGGCAGGCTGCCGATGCCGCTGCCGGTGACATAGCTTTCCAGCGCAGGCAGCTTGGTCAGCACCTCGGTAACTGCACCCTCGGCGGCAGGCAGGCGGTTGCCGATGGTGTTCAGCGCGTCCACCTTGAGCGTGCCGGATTTCAGCACAACCTTGACAGTGTGCTTGCCGGCGGCAAGGTCGGACAGAATGTACGCCTCACCGCGGGTGTGGGCGGCCTTGGTGGCGGCGTTTTCAACCTTCATCACGCCGTCCACATAGACATCGATCACAGCGGAGCCGTTGTTGCTGCCCATGATGGCAAAGCCGCTGCCGTCCACCGCAAAGGTGAACGCCGCACCGGCGGTGCTGGCCTCAGACATCGTGCGGTACCAGTTGTCAGCGCTGCCGCCGCCCGGGTTGTTGATGGCCCATGCACCCTCATAGACAACGCCATCGTCCTGACCATCGATCATGGCAGTGGCGTAGGGAATGCCGCCCTTGACGGTCCTGATTTCCAGATTGTCCGCATAGACCTGCGTCCAGTTGGAGCTGATCTTCACACGGCCGGAGAGCATCGGATTTGCATCGGTGTAGCTGGTGACAAGCGTGCCGTTGATATAGGCATAGACGGTGTCGCCCAAGCCGATGAGCTTTACATTGTACTTGCCAGCATCATCCTTGGCAACACTGCCGCTGGCCACAGCGGAGCCGATGCGGAACAGCTTCCAGCTGCCCGCGCCGTTGAGCTCCAGCGTGTAGCCGCTGTTGTTCCAGTTCATGCCGGTCTGCGCACGGATGGTCAGCCGCTCATACCGGTTGGCATCGGCGTTGGGCAGCTCCATATCCACCGAAGCGCTGTAGTCCATCCAGCGCCAGTCCCCCACGATGGTAGCCGGGTCACCGCCGTTCCACTGGGTCACGCCGGCGGCGTTCTCCTGCTTTAAGCGGCCGTTCTCCACGATCCATGCGCCGTGGGTGTCCAGCATGTAGCGGGGCTCATTGCCGCGGTCCACGATGTAGTTGAGTTCCTCCTCCTTATAGTCGAAGTTATCGGCGTAGAGGTAGTCATCGGCCGTATCAGCCTTCTTGCCGGTCGCATCGGTGTCCAGCACCGCGCGGGTCGCAGTCTGGATGTAATCGCCGCTGCCGTCCTCAGTGGGGAAGCGCTCCGGCTCAGTATCCAGCGTAGTGGCGGTCACAACACTGTAGGCCGGTACGGTCACATAGGCGATGCCGCCCTCGATCTTGGCGTCCTCGCCCTTCTGCATATAGCTGTCGGTCGCGGTCGTCCAGATGTGCAGGGCCTCGGCCTTCAGCGCCATGTCGGACAGCTTGACGGCAAAGGTCTTTTCGTTGCGGGTGTTGTTGACGAACACTGTGGAGAAGTTCTGCTTGTCGGGTGCTGCCAGCGTCATATAGCTGGCGTTTCCGTCAATGCCTGCGGTGGCATGCTCGTTCGAGCTGGCACCGAAGGACGCAAAGGTAGCGCCCGGCAGCACGCGCCAGATACCGGCGGTGTTGCTTGCATTCTCCCAGCCGGTCTTGGCAAACTTGGTGATATGGCCCAGCATGTAAAGCACAGGGTCATAGTGGATATAGCCGCTCCACGGGTCGCGGGCGGAGAGCAGCTCCTTATGGCCGTACTGGATGCCCTCGTAGAAGGCGCCGATGGCCGGCTGGAACATGTACATCGTCCGGCGGGAGCCGACAAAGGCGTTGGGGAAGCTGTCCAGCAGCGCCAGCGGGCTTTGGTAGCCGCCGATGGTGCCTGCACCGTACTCGGCGGTCTTGTTCTCCTGCAGCTCGGAATAACCGAAGGTCGCACAGCCCTCGCTGTACCAGACCTCCTTGTCATCCACATCGGCCATCTTGATATAGTCATCGGTGGCGTTGGTGCGGTAGTGGAAGCCGATGGCATCCACCGCGTCATACAGGTCCTTGTCACCGCGCATCATGGGTACGATCTTCAGGCCCTTGTTCTCATCCGAGGCCACGATCTTGATGCTGCGGTAGGCCTGCTTGGCCTCCTCGGTAAAATATTCCGGGAAATCCGTCTCGTTGGCAATGGCGTTGGCGAAATATTTGATGATCCCGCTGTCAGGATTGCCGGTCTCGTTCGTGTCGGGGTTGATGTAATCCACGACATAGCCGTACTTCTCGTAGGCGTCAAAGATCGTTTCCTTGTACCATTTGTAGTTGGCGGCATACCAGTCTGTGCCTTTGTAGGCGTTGACCCAGTTCGGGCAGCCCCAGCGCAGGATCGACACCTTGACATTCGGGTTGATCGTCTTGGCATCGGCGGCCATGACAAAGCCGGGCGAGCGGGAGGCATCTGCCTCCTCGTCCTCGTACCGCATGGTGCAGGCCTCGGCACCGGTAGAGTTGTTGCCGTCGTTGCCCATCTCCATCTTGATGTTGCTGAACAGCGGGTAGTCACCGCCGAACAGATAGCGCATCATGGCCCAGTAGGCGTCAGGGCTTTCGGCCTTGTAGTCAAGCAGCAGGTTGCTGGTGGAGTTGCCGTTCAGCATGCCGAGCCCCTTATAGGTCCAGCCGTTGACATTCTGGGCGGCCTGCTCGACCTCCGCACCGGTGACGGTGACAACGCCGTCCACCGCGACAACCGCATCGGCCGCCGCCTTGCGGGCGGCAGTCTCGACCTTGGCGGCCTCGGCGTCCGCCGCACCGGTCACGACCAGCTCGTCATACAGGCCGGTGCGCATAAAGCCGGTGCCGAAGGTGGCGCCCACGGCGCCCACGATGCCGGACTTCTCGCTGAGCTTGAAGCCGATGCCGGTGGCAGGCAGGACCTCCTCGCCGTTCAGATAGACGGCCACCGTGCCCTCGGTGTCATTCTCGGCATAGACAAGGGCCAGGGCGTTCCATTCTCCGGCGGTCATCGCCTTGGAGAGCTTGTGCTCCGTACCGTTGTTGACCTTCAGCACAGCTGTGCCGTCCGTCTTGCAGGGCACAATGCGGAAGTTTGCACCGGCATCGCTGCCGACAAGCAGCGCCGAGGTGTTGTCATGCGCAGCATCGAATTTGACATTCGCATACAGAGTGAAGCGGCTGCGCTTGAAGAAGGCGTCCCCCTCCTGCAGGGCACCGCCGCCGTCCACAGCGGAGTTGCTGCCGCTGATCCATTCAGCGGTTACCTTGACCTGCTTGCCGGTGGACAGCGACTCCACCAGAGAAGCGCCGCTGCGCACCGCAACAAGGTCTTGATCCTCCAGCACCTTGCCGAAGTTCTCATTCTCGGAGTCCTGCACCGCAGCGCTCATCACCTCGGCAGCTTGTGCAGCGGTCTCCTCGGCCGCAGGCTCTTCCGCCGGGGCGGGGGTCTGCTCAGCCGCCGGTTCCTCAGCCGGGGCGGGGGTCTGCTTAGCCGCCGGTTCCTCAGTCGGGGCAGGGGTCTGCTCGGCCGCCGGTTCCTCGGTCGGGGCAGGGGTCTGCTCGGCCGCCGGTTCCTCAGTCGGGGCAGGGGTCTGCTCGGCCGCCGGTTCCTCAGTCGGGGCAGGGGTTTCCGTCTCGTTGGCGGACGGTGCAGGGGCCTGCTCCTGCTGCGCGATTGCTGCAGCCGGCTGTGCTTCCTCGGCAAAGACCTGTGTGGGGACCATACCGGCCAGCATACCGACGCACATTGCCGCTGCAACCAGCTGTTGGCATCTGCGCTTTGCTTTTCTCATGGTTTTTCATCCTCTCTTTAAAAATCGGGCTTTTCATGGCAGTGGGTTTCTCTTATCATAGCGCAGTTGCGCGCTTTCTCCCATGTCCGATTTTATGAGGAACCTGCAAATTTTTCCGTTTATGAAAAGCGCACACATTTTGCGCAAGACATACAATTATTGCTGTTTTTGTGTAAGAATTTCTATTGCCTTTCCCGCCTGAACCTGCGATAGTATAAGGTTACAACAAACGCCCTGAGATGGACAGTTTGTTCGGGATATCCTGTACTCTGCACCTTATCCCCGGACGGCTGCACCGCCCATGTTCCTGACTTTCCAAAAATTGAAGTGCAGACCCCTACATTGGATGCTGCCCTGCTCGAAGTCAAGCAGCAAATCGAAAAAGCCCTGCGCCAATACAAGAACCCTCCCATTCCCACCAAACAGGAACAGATTGTCGTGCCAAACAACAGCGTGTTGGTACTCGTCAAGGCAAGCTGACTACACTGACCGCTCGTATTTTTACCTGCCAACTCCGCAAAATTTATCCACAAAAAGCGCCCGGGCGGTTGAAAATCTCAACCGCCCGGGCGCAGTCGTTTTCCCGTTTTGGGGTCATTTTGGGGTCAAAGTTACCAGCTTGTTACCACTTTTTCCATGATGTAGAAAAAAGCTCGTTGAAACTTGTCGTTTCAACGAGCTTTTGTTGGTTGCGGAGACAGGACTTGAACCTGCGACCTCCGGGTTATGAGCCCGACGAGCTACCATCTGCTCTACTCCGCGATATATGACACACGCGCTTGTTTCACGGTGCTTGATTATAATACCACAGCACGGCGCGTGTGTCAATAGGTTTTTCTAAAAAAGTTTACCGTCCATTACCGGGACTGTCTGCGTTTGTATCAGACAATGCCCTGACTCATCATGGCGGAGGCGATCTTCTCGAAACCGGCGATGTTGGCACCGGCCACAAGGTTGCCCTTCATGCCGTACTTCTCGGCGGTGGCGGCGGCAGTCTTGTAGATGTTGACCATGATGTTGTGCAGACGCTCATCGACCTCCTCGAAGGTCCAGGACAGGCGCAGGCTGTTCTGGCTCATCTCCAGACCGGAGGTGGCAACGCCGCCAGCGTTGGAAGCCTTGGCGGGGGCAAACAGGATGCCGTGGCTCTGCAGGTAAGCGATGGCCTCAGGGGTGGAAGGCATGTTGGCACCCTCGGCTACGCAGTAGCAGCCGTTGGCGACCAGAGCCTTGGCACCGTCCAGACGCAGCTCGTTCTGGGTGGCGCAGGGCAGGGCAATGTCGCAGGGGACGGTCCAGATGCCCTGACTGCCCTCGACATACTTAGCAGTCGGGACATACTCCAGATAGGTCTTGATGCGGGCGCGCTTGACCTCTTTGATCTCCTTGATGACCTTATAGTCAATGCCGTTCTCGTCCACGATGTAGCCGTTGGAGTCGGACATGGCGATGACCTTGCCGCCCAGCTGGGTGGCCTTCTGGTTGGCGTAGGTGGCCACATTGCCGGAGCCGGAGATCACAACGCGCTGGCCCTCAAAGCTCTTGCCGGCATCGGCCAGCATCTCCTTGGTGAAGTAGCACAGGCCGTAGCCGGTGGCCTCGGTACGGGCGAGAGAGCCGCCGAAGGGGATGCCCTTGCCGGTCAGGACGCCGGTGTACTCGTTCTGCAGGCGCTTGTACTGGCCGAACAGATAGCCGACCTCGCGGCCGCCGACGCCGATGTCACCGGCGGGCACATCGGTATCCGGGCCGATGTGGCGGTACAGCTCGGTCATAAAGCTCTGGCAGAAGCGCATGACCTCGGCGTCAGACTTGCCGTGGGGGTCAAAGTCAGCGCCGCCCTTGCCGCCGCCCATGGGCAGGCCGGTCAGGCTGTTCTTGAAGCACTGCTCAAAGCCGAGGAACTTCAGGATAGACAGGTTGACGGAGGGGTGGAACCGCAGACCGCCCTTGTAGGGGCCGATGGCGGAGTTGAACTGGACGCGGTAGCCGCGGTTGACCTGCACCTTACCGGCATCGTCCACCCAAGGCACACGGAACATGATGATGCGCTCGGGCTCGACCATGCGCTCGATCAGGCCGGCCTTCTCATATTCGGGGTGAGCAGCCACAACGGGCTCGAGGCTCTCGAGGACTTCCTCGACCGCCTGCAAAAACTCCTTCTGCTCGGGGTTACGCTTTGCAAGGCCCTCATATACACCCTGCAGGTAAGCATTCTGAATTGCCATAAAAAGACACTCCTTTATATAAATTCAAACACCGCCTTCATGTTACCACCACAAAAGAAATTTTTCAAGAGTTTTTTGTTTACTTTTCAAAATTTTGTTTGCAGCAGGCGCGCCACTGTGTTTTACACAAGGACAAGTTTGTGCTTCCGCAGCCGGTTCTGCGGCGGCAGGCTGCCGTTTTACCCCTGCCACATTGTCACCGGCTGCCAGTCCGTGCTGCCGGCGGCAAACTGATCGGCGTCGATCAGGCCGTAGTCCGTGGTCCTGCCGGCGCTGTCTGCGCCGATGACGACCAGCCAGCGGCCATCGTGCGCTTTGCCGCGCAGGCTGACGGCACCGCTGCCGGTCTGCAGCGCCTGCGTCACCGGTGTGATCTGCCCTGTTTCAGTATCCAGCAGGGCGCAGGCGGCGTAGCTTGTATTGTAGTTATCTCTGTACAGCCAGATATAACGGCCGCCGTCATCGCCCAGCACCCATTCCGCCTGCGGCCACGGGTCCCAGACGGTTTCGGCGCGGCCCTCGGCGTCCACCGCCGTCAGGACCGTGCGGCGGAAGCCGCTTCCCGGTATGATCGTGCGCTCCTCAAAGTAGGCCTTGCCGTTGTACACACCGATAAAGCAGCCGTTCTTCTCATAGTCGGCATCACTGTAGGGGCGCTCGGTCAGGCTGGTGCGCGCGCCCGTGCGGGGGTCAAGGCGGTCGATCTTCACTGTAGCGCTCTGGATGGCGGCGGCATACTGCTCCGCATCGGTGGGCAGCGGCGCATCGGTCACATAACGGCGGGTCAGCAGTGCGCCGTCAAAGCCCGCAAGGTAATGCTCGGTGGGCTCCAGCACAAAGGTCTCCGCCTGCCCGGTGGCAAGGTCGATGCGGCAGGCGGGCGTTGGCCCGATTTTTCCGGCAGACGCCTGCGAGCTGTACGGGGCGATCATCTGCTCGCCGTAGAGCGTGCTGCCATCGCAGGCATCCATCGTGTAGTCACGGTAGGTCAGCGGCAAGTCGGTGCGGGTCTTGCCTGCGGCGGGGTCAATGGCGTAAAGGCAGGGCGGCGTGCTCTGCTCGGCCCAGATGCCGCGGTAGTCGGCTTCAAATTCATCGTCGGTCAGGGTGTCATAGGGCGCTGCATTTCGGATGCCGCTGGCCTGTTTTTCTGCCCAAAAGTCGTCCCAGCTTTGGTCGGTGTAGAAAAACGAGGTGTGCCAGACATACACGGTGTCCCCCGCCGCGACCACCGTATAACGGCCGGCCCGCCCCGGGAAATAAGCCGGGCAGGCGTCGGTATCGTGGCCGCAGCCGGGGACGGCGCAGCAGACGGACTGAACCGCCGCGGCGTAGTCGGTTTTGAGCAGCAGCGTGCAGCCGAGCCGCTGCACGAACTCGTAGTAGGCGGTGCCGTCATCGTAGGAGCCGTTGTAGCTTTTCAGGGTGTAGAAATCGGCGGCAGGGGCGGGCGTGGGGGCTGCGGCCGCTGCCATCGGCTCCGGCGTGGGGGCTGCGGGCGCTGCCGTTGGCTCCGGCGTGGGGGTGGCGAGGGGTGCCGGGTCGGGGGCAGCGGTGCAGGCCGCGAGGGTCAGGGTCATTGCGGCGGTCAGGATGATGGAGATATAGTTTTTCATGTGGGCCTCCTTTTTTGATTTTTCAGGCGGGTGGTGAAGGGACGAGGGTAAGGCCCCTCCGGCCTCACAGGCTCGGCCACCTCCCCACTGCGTGGGGCGGCTTTTGCGCGGGCTTCGCCCGCGTGACAGCCGCACCGCATGGCGAGGGCGGAGGGGTGTTTGGAGACACTGCCGCCCTTTACATTGTCTGCAGGCTCAGGCTGTAATACCACCGGTCGCCTGCTGTGCCGGTGTAGCTGCCGTAGGTATAGGGGTGGGTCGAGGCCGTGATGAGCGCTTGGCCGTTTTCACTGCAGAGGGCGCAGCGGTAGGCACTGTCGGCGGGTACGGCCCAATCGCCTAGGCTTTCCAGCCCGGCCTGGGCTGCAAAGGTGCGCAGGGCGGTCTCATCGGGCAGGGGCAGCGCCTCGCCGTCCTCAGCCGGCAGCGAGAGCCAGACCTCCACCACTGCGCCGGTGCGGCTGTCCATCGTGACGCTGCTGCGCGTCAGCAGCATATCCCCCTGCAGGGTATACCACCGCACCGTCACAAAGCCGAGGCTGTCTGTCGCGCAGAAGGCTGCGCTCAGGTCATACCAGCGGCCGTCATAATCCGTGTAGCTGTCCTCCTCGGCGGCGGTGTCCTGCTGCGCGGCCCAGACACCGGGCAGCACGCCGCAGTCGGCCAGACGCTGCAGCGCCTGCTCCGCCGCATCGGCGGTGGCGGCATCGGCGTAGTTCATCGACTCCAGACTTGCGGACGCCCCTATGTACATTTTGGGGGTGCCGGGCGCGGTCGGCTCCTCAGCCCGCGGCAGCTCGGCGCTGTCCTGACGGCGGGCAGCCAGCTGGCGCAGGATATAGTAGTCGTCCGCCGCCGGCGTGGGCGCTGTGTAGGGGTCGGCCACCGGCACAACGCGCCCGATGTACGCGGCGTCCGTCACTGCCAGAAAGGCGGCGGGCATTGCGGCGCAGGCCAGCACAGCCGCCGCGCAGAGCGCCCCCGTCAGGCGCGGATGCTCCCACAGCTTCATGACTGCACCTCCCTCCAGACGGGCAGCGTCACGCTGACCCGTGTGCCCTTGCCGGGCTCGCTTTCGATCTGCAGCGCACTGCCGTGTGCCGCCGCGATGCGCCGGCAGAGCGCCAGCCCCAGCCCGCTGCCGCCCTGACGGCGCGCGCGGGATTTATCCACCATATAAAACGGCTCGGTGATGCGGGGCAGCTCCTCCGGGGGGATGCCGCAGCCGGTATCGGCCACCGTCAGGGTGACGGCCTCCCCGCTTTGGCTGCAGTACAGCGCAATGGGGCTGCCGGGCGCGGCGGCCCGCACGGCGTTCTGCACGAGATTGCAGAGTAGATCCAGCAGCAGCTCGGCGTCCCCGGCCACGATGGGTGCAGGGGGCGGCGGGGTCTGCAGCACCGCTGCCGGGCAGGCCGCCCGCAGCCGGGGCCACAGGCTGTCCAGTGGGACTGCCGTCAGGGTCAGTGCCTCCTCGCTCAGGCCAAGCAGCGCCAGCAGCTTATGGCTCAGCGCCTCAAGCCGCCGCCCCTCATGGGCGATGGCTGCCGCGGCCTCGCGCTGCTCTGCGGGGTCGGTCTGCATTGTGGCCAGAATATCCGCATAGCCGATGATGCTCGTCATCGGGGTCTTCAGCTCATGGGTGAACGCCCCGACAAAATCCTCCCGCCGCTGGACATCGGCCTGCAGGTCGGCGATCTTCTCCTGCACGGCGTCCGCCATGGCGTCAAAGCTGCGGCTCAGCGTCTCGATCTCGTCCCCGGTGTGCAGCGCGGTGCGGCGGGCATAGTCACCGGCGGCGATCTGCGCCCCGGCCTCGGTCAGCACAGCCAGCGGGCGGGTCAGCCGCGCGGCCAGCAGCGCCGTGACGAGCGCTGCCGCCCCCAGCACCACGACCTCAAGCGCAAGGAAACGGGTCAGCGCAGCGCGGCGGCCGTGGTACAGCTCGGTGCGGTCGTAGGCAGTGATGAGCCGCAGCCCGCCCTGCAGGTCACTGGCGTAGACGGTGTAGACTGCGCCCTCGGTACGCACGGTGACGGCGGCGGCATTCTCCAGCGGGAAGTCCGCCAGCCCCGGCAGGGTGGCGCAGACGAGGGTGTCCCCCCGCCAGAGTGCGGCCGGGCGCTGCTGCGCCTCGACCCGGGCGGTGAGGGCGGCGTCCCCGATGGAGACACCGCGGCGCTGCAGGTCGATGATCTCCGTCTGCAGCAGGGTGCAGGCCTGCGCGTGGGCGGCAGCATCGGAGACGGCGGCGCGGCTGCGCTGCACGGCGAAATCACTGTACAGCAGCACGCACCCGCCGATGCCGAAGGACGCCGCCAGCACCAGCACCAGCAGGCAGACCATTTTTTGTGCGTAACGCATGAGAGCTCTCCTTTATAAATAGTAGGGCCTGAGGGTGTCGAAAACCCACAGCCTCCCATCGCAGAGAATGTAGGGGCGAGCATTGCTCGCCCGTGCCCGTTTGCCTGTGAAAAAGCCTTCCCGTAAAACACATCGCTGCGCCAGATTGGCGGGCGACCAATGATCGCCCCTACACATGCAATCGGCCAAGAATGTGTTTTTTCCCCGCACCGCCCTATTCTTTTTTAAGGCGGTAGCCGACTCGGTAGATCGTCTCGAGCTGCTCGGTCGTCCAGCCCAGCTTTTTGCGCAGCCGGGCAATGTGGGTATCCACGGTGCGCAGACATTCGCTGTCCGGCTCCCCGCCCCATACCCGCGAAAAGATCACATCGCGGTAGAGCGCCGCGCCCCGGTTGCGCATCAGCAGCTCCAGCAGGTCAAACTCCCGCCGCCGCAGATCCAGCGGCGCATCACCGCGCCATGCGGTGCGGTCCTGGGTGTCCAGCCGTATGTCAAAGGCGCGCAGCTCCCGCCCGCCGCGCCCGGTGCGGCGCAGCACGGTCTCCATCCGGGCCACCAGCTCCTCGGCGGCAAAGGGCTTGGTGATATAATCGTCCGCCCCCAGCCGCAGGCCCAGCACCCGGTCCTTCACGGCGCTCTTGGCCGTCAGGAAGATGACTGGCACGCCCTGCGGCTTCAGGCTGGCCAGCAGGTCATAACCGTCCAGCCCGGGCAGCATAATGTCAAGTATCGCCATATCAAAATCCGTCTTTTCGATCAGATCCGCCGCTGTGCGGCCGTCCTCGGCCACGGTGCAGCGGTAGCCGGCGCGGGTCAGCGTCATCTCAACGAGCCGCGCGATCAGATGCTCATCCTCTGCGATCAGTATGTGATTCATCGCTTTTTCTCTCCTTTGGGGGTAGTATACCGCAGGATTGTGTCCCGGTTGTGTCCCCACAGCTATAATTTTACACTTTTTTCGTTTATTTTCCACACCATGCGTGTTATAATGTGGAAAACTGCACATGCTATTTTTTAAAGGAGAACCAACATGAACCCTACTGTGCAAGAGCTTGTCGCCGCACTGACGCTGGAGGAGAAGGCCGGGCTTTGCTCCGGCGCGGATTTCTGGCATACCAAGGCAGTCGCGCGGCTGGGCATCCCGGCCATCAAGGTCAGTGACGGCCCCCACGGCCTGCGCACCCAGCGGGAGGGCAGCACCGACCCCAACGACAGCATCGAGGCGGTCTGCTTCCCGGCCGGGTGTGCGGCAGCTGCATCGTTTGACCCGGCGCTGACCCGCCGCATGGGTGCCGCCCTCGGGCGGGAGGCCCGCGCCAACGGCGTGCAGATCCTGCTGGGGCCTGCCGTCAACATCAAGCGCAGCCCCCTGTGCGGCCGCAATTTTGAATACTACTCCGAGGACCCCTACCTTGCCGGTGAGCTGGCCGCAGGGTTCATCAACGGTGTGCAGAGCGAGGGCGTAGGCACAAGCATCAAGCATTTTGCCGCCAACGATCAGGAGACCCGCCGCCTGTCGGTAAACAGCCGTGTGGACGAGCGCACCCTGCAGGAGATCTATCTGCCCGCCTTTGAGACCGCCGTGAAAAAGGCCCGCCCCTGGACCGTGATGTGCAGCTACAACCGGCTCAACGGTGCCTATGCGAGCGAGAACAAGCCGCTGCTGACCGACATTCTGCGCGGGGCGTGGGGCTTTGACGGCTTTGTCATGTCCGACTGGGGCGCGGTGAACGACCGTGTTAAGGGCATTGCCGCCGGCCTTGAGCTGGAGATGCCCGGCTCGCAGGGGGTCAACGACCGCAGGCTCATCGACGCCGTGCGCAGCGGCGCACTGGACGAGGCCGTGCTGGACCGCGCCGTGACCCGCATCCTGAACATCGTCCTGCTGGCGGCGGATCTGGCGCAGCGCCCCGCCGCGTTTGACCGCGCCGCGCACCACCGGCTGGCGGCCGAGCTGGCCGCCCAGAGCGGCGTGCTGCTGCGCAACCTTGGCGCACTGCCGCTGCACCGCGGGCAAAAGGTCGTCTACATCGGTGCCTATGCCGACCAGCCGCGCTATCAGGGCGGCGGCTCAAGCCATGTGAACACGACCGCCGTCAGCGCACTGGACGCCGCACTGCTGCATGACCGGATGGTCCAGTATGTCGAGGGCTTCCCCGCCGACCGCGACCAGCGGGACGAGACCGAGTTCCTGCGGGCTGTCACCGCCGCCGAGGCTGCCGATGTGGCGGTCATCTTTGCGGGCCTGCCTGACAGCTTTGAGAGCGAGGGCGGCGACCGCCGCCACATGCGCCTGCCCGACTGCCAGAACAACCTGATTGCCCGGGTGGCCGCCGTGCAGAAGAACACCGTGGTCGTGCTGCACACCGGTGCGCCGGTGGAATGTCCGTGGGCGGACGATGTATCGTCGGTTCTCTGCATGTACCTTGCGGGCGAGGGTGTCGGCGAGGCCGAGGACGCCCTGCTGTGGGGCGATGCCGACCCCTGCGGCCGCCTGCCCGAGACCTGGCCCCTGCGGCTGGAGGACACGCCCTGCTATCTGGATTTCCCGGGTGACGGCGTGACGGCCGACTACCGCGAGGGTGTCTATGTGGGCTACCGCTGGTACGATGCCCGCCGTATGCCGGTGCGCTGGCCCTTCGGCCACGGGCTGAGCTACACAGGCTATGTCTACCGCAATGCCGTGCTGAGCGCCAACACGCTGGCGGATCAGGGCCTTGTGACGGTGCAGGTCACCGTGAAAAACAGCGGCGCCATGCAGGGTGCCGAGGTCGTGCAGCTTTATGTAGCCGATACGACCGGCGCGCCGGTGGCCGGCGGGCGGGTGCCGCAGGTGCTGCGCGGCTTCCAAAAGATCGCGCTGCAGCCCGGCGAGGAGCAGGTCGTCACCTTTACCCTGACGCCCCGCGACCTGAGCCACTACGATGCCGCGCTGCATGACTGGTACGCCGCGCCCGGCCGGTATGAGATCCGGATCGGCCATTCCAGCCGGGACATCCGCGTCACGCTGCCGCTGCACTACGCGGGCACCCGCCTGCCGCCGCTGCAGGTGGACGAGACCACGCCGCTGGGCATCCTGCTGGCGGACCCGCGCACCGCGCCCGTGGTGCAGCACGCCCTGCGCGCCGAGACCGCAGCAATGACCAACGGCGGCGGGGACGGCCTGATGCCGCCCGAGGCCATGGCCCAGATGTTTGACGCGCTGACCCTGCGCAATATGATCAACTTCGGCGGCCCGCAGGCCGAGGAAAAGCTGACGAAGCTGCTGGAAGCGCTGCAGGACGCCGTACAATAACCGCAGGGGCGCATTGCCCGCCCCTGCACCGGACAAAAGGAGAATGACTATGTCTATCAAACTGACCGAACAGAATTTTGATGCCGAGGTGCTGCAGAGCGCCCTGCCGGTCGTGGTCGATTTTTGGGCAGACTGGTGCGGCCCCTGCAAGATGATGGGCCCCGTGCTGGAGGAGCTGGCCGCCGCCCACCCCACCGTGAAGGTGGGCAAGGTCAACACCGATGAAAACCTGCAGCTGGCAATGGCCCACAAGATCGACGCCATCCCGGCGCTGCTGCTCTTCAAAAACGGGCAGGAGGTCAGCCGCTCGGTCGGCTACCGCCCCGCCGCCGAACTGGAGGCCTGGCTGCGCGAGAACGGCGCAATCTGACAGCTATATAATATAAAAACCGCCCCTGCCTTTTGTCAAAAAAGGCAGGGGCGGTTTTCTGCAGGGGGCGGGCGCTTGCGGGAAGGCTGCAAAGCCCCTCAGGCCTCGCAGGCTCGGCCAGCTCCCCACCTTGTGGGGAGCCTTTTTGCGCGGGCTTTGCCCGCGTGAAAGCCTCCTCGCATAGCGGGGAGGTGGTCGAGCGAAGCGATGACCGGAGGGGCTTTTTCCGGCTGGTGTTACCCTGTCACTTCCGCAATTTCCTCTGCGGTCAGCTGCTTTCTCACCGGCTGGGGTTCGCCCTCACCATCCTGCAGGGGCAGGCGCCAGTAGTCAAGGTCCAGCCACTGGCCAAACTTATACCCGGTGCGCCGCTCAGTGGCCATCTTTTGAAAGCCCAGCGCGCGGTGAAAGTCGTTGCTCTGCCGGTTGCTGCCCGTGACCAGCGCAAAGGCGGTGTAGTAGCCCTGCTTTTTCAGCAGCGCCAGCAGGGCGCGGTAGAGCCGGCCGCCCACGCCCTGACCAATGCAGTCGGGCGCACAGTAGACGGTCGTTTCAACATCCCATGCGTAGGCCTCCCGCGTGTGCCACAGGTGGGCGCAGGCAAAGCCGCGCAGGCGGCCGTCGGCGCTTTCCGCCAGCAGAAAGGGCGCGTGCTGCAGCACCTCCTCGATGTTGGCGCGGTAGTCCTCGACCGTGGACGGCGTGTACTGAAAGGTCTGCACGCCGTGGCGGACATACCAGTTGTACAGCGCACAGACGGCGGCGGCATCCTCCGGCACGGCCATGCGCAGGGTAATCGCATTGTCGGCGCGCCACTTTGCGGCCAGCGCCTCCTTTTCAGCCTTCGGCAGCTTTTTGATCGCTGCTTCGCGCTTTAAGGCTGCGCTTTTGTCGGCACATTTTTCAGCGTAGGCAAGCTGAACAGACGCACGGCCATGGCTTTTTGTGTACCGCGCGCCGCCCTTGCCGCTGCGGTGCGCCTTAAGGCGGCGGGCAAGATCATTCGTCCAGCCGCCGTACAGGCTGCCGTCCGCGCAGCGCAGCAGGTAGACCCACGCCGGGGCGGGGGTCGGCTCGCGGTCGGCGGCGGTGCTGGGGGCGGGGCCGTACATTGCCGTGCCGGTCATTCGCTGACCGGGCGGCCGGCGGCCCGCAGGGTGCGGCGGCAGGCCTCGATGGCAGTTGCCTTATCATCGGCGGTGATCAGGAACCGGCTGGGGTGGCAGAAGCGCAGGCCGAGGCCGCTGATCTTGCGCAGCTGCTCCTCCGGCTTGCCGGCCCACGCGACCGGGAAGGGCTGCTTGCTGCGCTTGGTGCGGTGGTCATTGACGCACTGGGCGCTGTAGCCGCCGCGCTGGCTGGGGTAGACCACAAAGATCGCATCGGTCTTGTAGAGGCCGTTTTTCCACGGCATATAGGCGGGCAGCACAACAATGCCATCCCGCATATTGGCATAGGCCTGACGGACCGTGTCATCGGCGCGGTTGACGGCGTTGGCGGCGGCGATCTCGTTTTCAAGAATCTGCCTTGCCACCGGCACAGCGCGCCAGAAGCAGGCATCGGGGTCATCCTTTGCGTCCCACAGCGGGTTAAAGCTGCCGATGGCATCGGCCAGCGAGTTCTGCTCGCCGGTGTTGTCGTTCAGGTCAAGGGGCTGGATAAAGTTCTCGTCCAGCAGGCGGGCCTGATGCTCGCCCACAAGCTGGGCGCCCAGCACCCGCCACAGCAGGCCGAACGCCGCGTAGGGCACGCCGTTGGGGCGGGTCTCCCGCGGCTCGGAATGGTGGTCGAACATACCGCCGCCTACATCGTAGACGATGCCATCGAAGTCATCGGGCACGGTAAAGCCGCGCGTGATCTGGATGTCGGGGCGCAGGATCTGCAGCAGCGCAGTCGAAAAAACATCATCGGCATGGAATTTTCCGCCGTGGGTAAAGCCTTTTGCAGGGATTTTCATGGGTGGTCTCCTACTTCTATAATCAAATCACGAATTGCCGGGTCGCTCTGTAGGGAGGGGTCTTGACCCCTCCGGGCACTGTGCGGCAGCCGCCGCGCTCCACGGAGCGGTCAAGACCGCTCCCTACAAACCTGCCGAAAATGACTGTTCATTTTTCAAATGTCAGGGTATGATACGCTGCCCCGTCCAAAGCCTTCCACGCAAGCACGCCGTCCTGCAGCGTCATATAGCTGCGGGGGCTGTTTTCCTTGGGGATCGAGACCGAGCCGGGGTTGAGGTACAGGTTGTCACGGCCGAACTGCTCCCACGCGGGGATATGGGTGTGGCCGTGCAGCAGAATATCCCCCGGCTGCAGCGGCGGCAGGTGGGCCGTGTTGTACAGGTGGCCGTGGGTGGCGTAGATGAGCCGCTGCCCCGCTGTGAGCACGGCATAGTCGGCCAGAATGGGGAATTCCAGCACCATCTGGTCCACCTCGGTATCGCAGTTGCCGCGCACGCAGAAAATACGGTCCCTGCGCGCATTGAGCAGGGCCAGCACCTGCTTGGGGGCATACGCCGGCGGCAGGTCGTTGCGCGGGCCGTGGTACAGAATATCGCCCAGCAAAAGCAGCCTGTCCGCACCCTCTCGGTCCCATGCGTCCAGCAGGCTGCGGCAGCAGTCCGCCGCGCCGTGGATGTCCGATGCAATGAGCAGCTTCATCGTAGTTCACCTCGGATACTATTGTACCCGCTGAAAAGCGATTTTGCAAGAAAAATAAAAAGGGGCGCCCCCGCAAAAGCGGAAAGCGCCCCAAACAATCTGCTGAAAGCCCGCCCGCAGCGTGGGGCGTATCAGCCGCCCAACTCAACCATGCGGCGGATGCAGCGGCCCGCACCGGCCATGATGTCGTCCGGCAGGGTGATCTGCTCGCCGCCGGTGCCCAGCAGGCAGCGGTAGATGTCAGGCAGGGTGGTCAGCTTCATGTTCATGCAGGTCAGCTGCACGGCCAGCGGGTAGAAGCTCTTGTCCGGGCAGTCGAAGGAGAGATGCTCCACGATGCTGTTCTCGGTGCCGATGATGAACTCCCGCGCGGCGGATTTTTTCGCATACGCCATGATGCCGGTCGTTGAGCCGACATAGTCGGCCTGCGCCACGACCTCGGCGCGGCACTCGGGGTGGACGAGCAGCTCCGCGGCCGGGTGGGCGGCGCGCGCCCGGGCTACATCGGCCGCCGAAACGACCATATGCCGCGGGCAGCCGCCGTGGTAGAACGCAAACTGCTTTTCGGGCAGCTGCGCAGCCACATAGCTGCCAAGGTTCGGGTCCGGAATAAACAGGATCTTATCGGCATCGAGCGCACGGCAGATGTTGACAGCGCTGGAGGAGGTCACGCAGACATCGCACTCGGTTTTCAGCGCCGAGGTCGTGTTGATGTAGGCCACTGTGGTGTAGCCGGGGTACTGCGCCTTCAGCGCCCGCAGCGCGGGCAGGTCCAGCTGCTCGGCCATCGGGCAGCCGGCCATCGGGTTTGCCAGCCAGACGGTCTTTTCCGGGCTGAGGATCTTGCAGGTCTCGGCCATAAACCGCACGCCGCACATGATGACGCCCGCCGCATCGGTCTTGGCGGCCTGCACGCTCAGCCCGTAGGAGTCACCGGTGTAGTCGGCAACCTCCAGCACGGCCTGGCTCTGGTAGGCGTGGGCCAGGATACAGACATTCTTCTCTTTCTTCAGGCGCAGGATCTCCTGCTGCAGCTCATGCGTTGTCATACTGTTCAACCTCTATCTTTATATACGGCCCGTTATTTTTCCCACGGCTGCAGCGGCGCCAGAAAGCCGTGCTCCTGCAGCTCCTTTTCGATCAGATCAAGCCGCTCGGGGGTGGCTGCCTCCACCAGATGGTAGTGGTAGCCGTCCGTAGCGGTGGACAGCACGGTCGAGGCGCTGTCCTCAAACGCCTGCAGAAATTCCAGCACATCCTGACGGGAGCGTATGTCCAGCTCGACCGTGATGCGCCCGTAGACGCGGTGGCTGATGCTGGTGCTGCACACCCGGCCGCCGCAGTCAACGATCAGGTTCAGCTCCAGCCCGGTCTGGGCGGGGGTGTGGCGCACCTTGAACTCGCGGGTGCAGGCGCTCTCCGCCTGCTGGCGCACATAGCCGCGCGCGGTCGAGATCACATTCGGGTGCGCGGCCCGCAGCACCGCCAGATCCTGCACGATGACCTGACGGCTGACGCCGTACTTGGCAGCCAATGTCCGGGCTGCAATGGGCTTGCGGCCCAGCTGGGCCAGAATGGCCTCCCGGCGCTCGGCGGTGGTCATCAGGCTTCCTCCTTGTCCAGCGGGCGCAGATGCTTCATCGAGAGATCAAGGATCGGGGCCGAGTGGGTCAGCGCACCGCTTGAGACAAAGTCCACGCCGATGTCCTTGAGGCGGGCGATGTTTTCCTTCGTGACATTGCCGCTGCACTCGGTCTGGGCGCGGCCTGCGATCAGCTGCACGGCGGCGCGCATATCGGCATCGCTCATATTGTCCAGCATGATGATGTCGGCACCGGCCTCGACTGCCTCGCGGGTCTGGTCAAGGTTCTCGACCTCGATCTCGATCTTGCGCACAAAGGGCGCGTAGGCCTTGGCCATGGCAACCGCCTTGGCCACGCCGCCCGCCGCGCCGATGTGGTTATCCTTGAGCAGCACGCCGTCAGACAGGCCGGTGCGGTGGTTGCAGCCGCCGCCCACGCGGACGGCGTACTTTTCAAACACGCGGTTGTTCGGGCTGGTCTTGCGGGTGTCCAGCAGGGTGATGCCGGTGCCCTCCAGCAGAGCCGCGACCTCATGGGTGTAGGTGGCAATGCCGCTCATCCGCTGCAGGTAGTTCAGCGCCACGCGCTCGCCGGAGAGCAGGACGCGGATATCGCCGTTGACAACGCCGAGCTTCTCGCCGTTTTTGACCGCATCGCCGTCCTTGCAGAAGAACTCGACCTCGGTGGCGGGGTCCAGCAGGGTAAAGACGCGCGCAAAGACATCCAGACCGGCAACGATGCCGTCCTGCTTGGCGATCAGGTCAACGGTGCCGGGGCAGGCGCAGGGCATAACGGCGTTGGTGGACACATCCTCGCCGGGCATATCCTCCCGCAGGGCCTGCAGCAGCAGCGGGTCCACATTTAAAAGACGCATGATCTCATTCATGATTTTTGCTCCTCTCGATCGCATTCAAAACTTCGGTTCGGTAGGCCGCAAACAGCGGCTCTGTCTCCCGGTAGGGGGCAAGGTCGGGCGCATCGCCCGTAAAGGCAGGCGGCTCCCCAAACAGTATATCATCTGCGGCGCGCTGTGCAAAGACCAGAGATTCCAGCAGGGAATTGCTGGCCAGCCGGTTGCGGCCGTGGACGCCGTTGCAGCAGGTCTCGCCGCAGGCATACAGCCGGGGCAGAGCGGTGCGGCTGCTTAAGTCCGCCTGAATGCCGCCCATAAAATAGTGCTGGGCCGGCACAACGGGGATTGGCTCATGCAGGGGGTCGTAGCCCTCCTCCTCACACCGCTCAAGAATGTTGGGGAAATGCTCGCGGATGACTGCCTCACCGATGGGGCGCATATCCTCCCACACATGCTCGGTGCCGTCCTTCTCCATCTGGGCGCGGATGGCCGCGCTGACGACATCGCGGGGCTGCAGCTCATTCGTAAAGCGGTTTCCGTTTTTGTCCAGCAGCAGTGCGCCCTCGCCGCGCACCGACTCCGAGATGAGGAACCGGCGGCCCTTTTTGCGGCTGAACAGCGTTGTGGGGTGGATCTGGATATAATCAAGATGGCGGCAGGCCACGCCGTGGCGCAGCGCCATGGCAATGGCATCGCCGGTGATATGGGGGTAGTTGGTCGAGTTTTTGTACAGCCCGCCGATGCCGCCGCAGGCCAGCACGACCGCCCCCGCGCCGATGGCCCGCACCGCGCCGTCCGGGCCCATCGCAACAACGCCGCCGCAGGCTGCCGCATCGGCAAAGAAGTCGAGCATCACGGTATTCTCGCGCAGCTCGATGTTTTCGCACCGCAGGGCCTCCGTAAGGAGGGTCTGGGTGATCTCACGCCCGGTGACATCCTCATGAAAGAGGATCCGCGCGCGGGAGTGCGCGCCCTCGCGGGTAAAGCGCAGGGCACCGTTTTCGTCCCGGGCAAACCGCACGCCGCGGCGCACCAGATCGCGGATAATCGAGTTGGAGGACCGGATCATCAGGTCCACCGTGGCGGCATCGTTCTCATAGTGGCCGGCCCGCATCGTATCCTCAAAAAAGGAGCGGTAGTCTGCCTCGCCGTGCTGCATGCAGATGCCGCCCTGCGCCAGAAAGGAATCGCACTCGTCCGCCTTCTGCTTGGTCAGCAGCAGCACTTTATAACGCTTTGGAAAGTTCAACGCGCAGTATAAACCCGCTGCGCCTGTGCCGACAATGACAACATCGTAGTATTCATCAAATCTCATCATAGTTTCCCTGATTTCCTGTCCCTCTGTATTGGATGATCGTGTTGCCCAGTATAGCACCGTTCATGTCATGTGTCAAGACACCTGTAAAAGAGAAACTGTACATACGCCGCAAAAAAAGAGGAGCCGAAGCTCCTCTCAGACTGTCGAAAAACTACCTTACCCCCGGATAAGAATATCGTCCTTGTTGCGGATTCGTAGGGGCGGGGCTCTGCTCCGCCCGCCGACCTGACATAGCAACGCTTTTTCGGGAAAGTTTCTCACATGGCAAACGGCCACGGGCGGAGCAGAGCCCCGCCCCTACCGCGTTTTTTATACCGCCTCGTCCGTTTCTGTCACACCGTCACATCGCCGACGATCATCCTGCCGTCGGTTTCGATGGCGTAGACCGTGTATTTGCGGGCGGTGTCACCATGCTCCAGCATGATGCCGCCGTCGGTCGGCTCGGTATAGACAAAGCGGCGGTGGGCGGTAGTCGCGTGGGGGCAGGCATCGGGCAGGCTGTAGGCCAGTACCCCGCCCTGCGCACAGAAATCCTCCGGCAGGGGGTGCTCCTCGCCGTTGATGTAAAGCCGGTAAAGACCGGGGGCATCGGTGCCCACCGGACGCAGCCATGCACTGCACCGGGTACGGCCGAGCGGGGGCGTATTGTCGGTGCGCTGGCGCATCAGCAGCGCCACATTGTCCCACGCCACCATAAAATCATCCAGCGGCATCGCCGTCTCGCAGTCAAAGTCGTTCTCGCCGGCCCATGGGTCACAGAGCAGCACCTGCGGGTTTCCGTCTATGGCGGCAAAACCGCGCACCGCCACATAGCGGGTCTCCGGCATACCGGTGGCGGTCTGCGCCGGGGCCGCCTGCAGGCGCACCACCGCACCGTAGCCGGCGCGGGCCTCGGCGCGCAGCAGCGCCAGATCCCCATAGGCTACCCACGCGGGGAAGCCCCACCGTGCGGCAGCTGCAGCGGCAAAGCTCAGGCTGCGCGGGTCGTGGTCATCGGGTGTGCGCCAGTCCCGCAGCACCTGAGCAAACTCCTCGGGCAGCAGGTCCGCGCCCCAGCGGTTGGTCAGGCTTGCCAGCGCAATGGCCAGATCCATCCACGGGCGCAGCGCCGGGGCGCGGTGCGCCACCGCGTAGGGCATCATATGCATCCGCGCATTGACAGGCCGCCCGCGCGCGGGGATCACATCCACCACATGGGTGCTTGCGCCCAGCAGGGTAACGATGGGGCTGGCCTTCTCGTCCCGGGTGTACAGGTAGATGCGCAGCTGCACCATTGTGGCGCATTTGCTGTCCAGCTGCAGGTGGTCATGCCAGCGCTGCACGGGGCCGCGCTCCTGATAGGGCACGCCCTCCCGGTGCAGGCAGGGGCTCCACTTGCCAAAGCCGACCCATGCCGTCCAGTTGCCGTCCACCAGCACGCGGCACTGTGCCTCGACCGCCGTGCCGTCGGGGCTGGCTGCGTTCCAGCTGACGCGCAGCGCGTCAAACAGCGGCATCGGCAGCGGGGCGCTGGTGTAGCAGCCGTAGGGCACATAGCTGCCCTGCACCAGATCCAGCACAATGCTGTTCTGCGCAACAGTCACATTGTCCAGCTCGCCGCGCATGAACGCCTCGGTGTCCCGCAGCAGTACGGTATTTTTATCCATACCGGATTCCCCCTGTTAATGGTCGAAGTTGGGGCGGTTCTGCTCCATCCGTTCCTCGATCTCGGCATCGCGGCGGGCCGCGAGCGTTTCCTCAAGCCTGAACACCTTGTCAAGGCCGGGGTAGAGGATCATACCGGCCACCGTGACCGGTAGCCAGAAGCCGAACACCACGATCACCAGAATGGTCGCGGGCAGGTAGAGCAGCGTCAGCCCCCAGTAGACGGCCAGCACCAGTGCGGCCGCCAAGGTGCGCGGGAAGAAGCCGAAGAACATCAGCCCGGCGTTTTTGGCAAGCTGGGGCAGCGGCAGATCCACCAGCGGCACCTGCGCCAGCAGCCAGCTGAAAAAGCCAGTGCAGACAAAGATCCCTGCCAGCGAGGCCACCCACAGCGCGGTGCTGGTGTTGCCGGCCAGCGCCTGTGCGCGGAGCATCCAGCTCCAGCTGCCTACAAACAGGCCCAGCAGCGCACCGGGCAGCAGGCTCTGCTTCCAGTTCTGCTTCCATGCGCGCTTGTAGGTGTGCCACCAGTAGCCCGGCTCGTCCCGCAGTGCGCGCAGCACCGTGTCGATCATGCCGGACAAAAACGGCCCGCCCAAAAGGCCGCCCAGCACGCCGCCCACCACGGTCAGCAGGGCGGAGCCGCCCATCATGCCGAGAATGGCCAGCGCAGTGCCGGGCAGAAAGCCCGCCACGCAGAGTATGCTGGACTTATACAGCGGCCAGAGGTCGCGGCCGAGCAGCTCAAAAAAGCGGGGCAGCCCGACCTTGCGCGGCGCAGGCGTATAGCCGGTGGCCGGCGTTTCGTTTGTTTCAGGTTGGTTGGACATGGTGGTTCTCCCTGTTGATAATTTCTTTGCCTTCCCCCCTCTGGGGGAAGGTGGCGCCGCAGCGCCGGATGAGGGGCAGGTGTGCCGGGCAGCCCGGTAACGGGCAGCAATGGGCGGACCGCCCCTCATCAGTCTGCTTCGCAGACAGCTTCCCCCAAGGGGGAAGCCTTTTCTCTTTTTATCATACCCTCTTTGCCCCTCGCTTGCAAGGCGTGGTCAAAATAAGTTTACAATTTTCCCGGTCGATTTGTGGTATAATAGGAAAGATATTATAAAAGGAGTGTATCCACACTATGGCATGGGTCACGAAGGACAGCACCGAAACCTACAACCAGACGCCGGAGCCCCCGCGCGAATATACAAAGGCTGAAAAGGCCGCCAACTGGTGGCACTACCATTGGGTTGCCGTTGTGATCGGCGTTGCCGCCGTTTTCTTCGGCGGTTGGATCATCAAGGACACGGTCTTTCAGACCCGGCCCGATGTGCAGATCGCCTATGTAGGCACCCACGAGCTGCCGGTCGATACCGTCAATGCCCTGCAGGACGCGCTGACCCCCTTCTGCCAGGACGAGAACGGCGACGGCAAGGTCGTGGTGCAGGTTGCGACCTACAATGTCGATTTTGACGCCGAGAACGAAAGCACCGATGCCTACTATCAGATGGCCGGCGTCACCCGGCTGAGCGCCGAGCTGGCCAGCGGCGGCAAGACCTACATCTTCCTGCTGGAGGACCCCGAGGGCTTTGAGAAAAGCACCGGTGTGCTGCAATATCTGGACGGCACAGTGGACGATGACCCCGAGACTGCCGACCCCGATTGGCGCGAGATGGTTTACCGCTGGACGGACTGCCCCGTGCTGACCGGGCTGGAGCTGGGCAGCTATGACGGCTACACCCTGATGGACGATGCGACCGGCACGAACCAGAGCGTGCTGGAGCATCTGTATGTGGGCCGCCGCGGCGTCTGGGATGAAGAGCAGGCCGAGAACTACGCCCACTGCGCCGCGCTGTGGGACGCGCTGACCGCCGGTGCCGTTTCCACCGCCGCCGAATGAGCCGCCCGCTGCCGCCGCTGAAGGGGCATCTGCGGCGGAAAATCGAGCCGCCCAAGCCGCCCAAGTCGAAATCGCCGCCGCTGCCCGACAATCCCTATCGGCGGTTTTTCACGAAACAGCGCAGCTTTGAGGATCTGATCGAAGAAAAACGCCAGACAAAGCATACTTAAAAAATGTCGCATCTCACCCCGGGATGCGACATTTTTTATGCCCGCCCCTCCTTACAATAAGTCCTGTAATGACTTTTTACGGAGGGATCTTTACTTATGCTGCAAACACTGGAACGCACCCATACCTTTGATGCCCGCGTGCTGACGGCCGACAACGCCGCCGCGCTGCGCACCCTGACCGGCCCGGGCGGACTGCCGCTGCTGCCCTGCCTGCACCCTGCGCTGGAGGAGGGGCAGATCGTTGGTGACTACGCCGGCCAAAACGAGCTGCAGGCTGCCGCCGCGCTGCTGCCGCTCTATGCCGAGGACCCGCTGCCGACCAGCCTGCGCGCCGCCGGTTACGGGGCAGACGGGCAGGGCGCGGTGCTGACGCCGCCCGTGCTTAGCGATGATTACACGCAGCTGCGCCATTTTCTTCGGTTAGCGCTGCGCTGGGCGACCGAGCGCTACGCCAGCTATCATGTCTGGGCCGTGCTGCCGCTGGATATTGAACGCCCGGATGTGTGTGATGACCTCTGCGCACAGTATCTCTCGGCCGGGCTGACACTGCGCGGCATGCGCCCGATGGCAGGCGCCGCGCAGATGCTGATTTTCTCGGCGCGCGGGCTGGCCAAATGGCGCGACCCGCTGCGCCGCTGCACCCTGACCGACCCCGCCCTGCCCCGCGTGCTGGAGCGCGGCTACGCCGCCGCCGATTTCGGCTGGGGAAAGGATGGGCTGGAGCTGGTGCTGCGGCCGGTGTGAGGTAAGGGGGACGGCGGGCGCGAGGCGCCAAAAGCCCCTCAGGCCTCGCAGGCTCGGCCAGCTCCCCACTGCGTGGGGCGCCTTTTGCGCGGGCTTGCCCGCGAGAAAGCCTCCTCACGCAGTGGGGAGGTGACGAGCGAAGCGAAGTCGGAGGGGCTTTGCAGCGCGTCCATCAGCAGCCGCCTCACCCCGCGCCCCGCCCAACAAAAAAGCGCCTCACGCTTTTCAGCGTGGGGCGCAATTTTTATGCTACCTTACAAATTACTTGTACAGGTCGACCAGCTTGGTCAGATGCTCGTAACGGGCATCGGCGGCAGCCTGGTTCTTCTCGAACAGAGCCTTGGCGCGATCCGGGAAGGCGCGAGCCAGACGGCTGTAACGAGTCTCGTTGGCCAGGAAGTCCTGATACTTGGACATATCGCCGGCCTTGGAGGTCAGGGTGAAGGGGTTCTTGCCCTCTGCCTTGGCAGCGGGGTTGAAGCTGAACATGTTCCAGTAACCGGCAGCAACAGCCTTCTTCATCTCGTTCTGGCAGTTGGTCATGCCGCCCTTGACACCGTGCAGCTCGCAGGGAGCGTAGCCGATGATCAGAGACGGGCCGGGATAAGCCTCAGCCTCGGCGATGACCTTGACAGCCTGAGCCATGTTGGCACCCAGAGCGATCTGAGCAACATAGATGTAGCCGTAGGTCATGCAGATCTCAGCCAGAGACTTCTTGCTGATCTCCTTACCGGCAGCAGCGAACTGGCAGACCTCACCGATGTTGGAGGCCTTGGAAGCCTGTCCGCCGGTGTTGGAGTACATCTCGGTGTCGAAGACCATGACATTGACATCGTGGCCGGAAGCCAGAACATGATCCAGACCGCCGTAACCGATGTCGTAAGCCCAGCCGTCACCGCCGAAGATCCAGAAGCTCTTCTTGGCCAGGTACTGCTTATCCTTCAGGATCTCCTTGGCCTCATCGCAGCCGCAGGCCTCGAGGGCAGCGACCAGAGCCTTGGCGGGCTCATCGTTGGCCTTGGTGTTGTTCTTGGTAGCGAGGAAGTTGTCGATGACAGCATCCAGCTCAGCATTCTTGCCCTTCAGGGCCTCAACCTTGGTGATCAGGTTGGCGCGGACGGTCTCGTAACCGATCTGCATGCCCAGACCGTGCTCAGCGTTATCCTCGAACAGAGAGTTGATCCAAGCGGGGCCGTGACCGGACTCTTTGTTGGTGGTGTAGGGGCTGATGGAAGCGGTACCACCCCAGATAGAGGAGCAGCCGGTGGCGTTGGAGATGAACATCTTCTCGCCGAACAGCTGGGTGATCAGGCGGGCGTAAGAGGTCTCGGCGCAGCCAGCGCAGGAGCCGGAGAACTCAAGCAGCGGCTGGTTGAACTGGGAGCCCTTGACGGAAACCTCGGAAACAACGCCGGGGACATTGTCCTTCTTGCGGATGTTCTCGACACAGTAGTCGAAAGCAGCCTGCTGCTCGGACTGGCTCTCCTGCGGCTTCATCTCGATAGCGGCAGTCGGGCAGACGGTGACGCACTCGCCGCAGCCCATGCAGTCCAGAGGAGACACGGCCATGGTGAACTTGTACTCGCTTGCCTTGGGCTTGGTGTCAGCCAGCTTGGTGGAGGCAGGTGCAGCCTCGGCCTCGGCAGCGGTCAGGCAGAAGGGACGAATGGTGGCGTGAGAGCAGACAAATGCACAGTTGTTGCACTGAATGCACTTCTCAGCGTTCCACTCGGGGACCATAACAGCCGTGCCGCGCTTCTCGTAAGCGGAAGCACCCTGCTCCCACTCGCCGTTGACGTTGCCCTCGAAGGCGGAAACAGGCAGGCTGTCGCCGTCCATACGGGAGATGGGCTCCATAACGTCACGGATCTGCTTGACCAGAGCCTCGGGTCCCTTCAGGGCCTTCGGGGCGGGATCAGCAGCGGGGTTGTGCCAGCTCTCAGGCACCTCGACCTTGTGGACAGCGTCCAGACCGGCGTCGATAGCCTTCCAGTTCATCTGGACAACAGCGTCGCCCTTCTTGCCGTAGCTCTTCTTGGCGGCGGCCTTCATGTACTCGACAGCATCGTCGATGGGCATGACATCAGCCAGCTTGAAGAAGGCAGACTGCAGGATGGTGTTGGTGCGCTTGCCCATGCCGATCTCGATAGCCTTATCGATAGCGTTGATGGTGTAGAGCTGAATGTTGTTGTCGGCAATGTACTTCTTGTCGGCAGCATTCAGATGCTCGTCCAGCTCGGCATCGGTCCACTGGCAGTTGATCATAAAGACGCCGCCGGGCTTAACGTCCTGCACCATCTTCATGCCCATGTGGATGTAGGCGGGGTTGTGGCAGGCAACGAAGTCAGCCTGATTGATGTAGTAGGGGCTGCGGATGGGCTTGTCGCCGAAGCGCAGGTGGCTGATGGTGACACCGCCGGTCTTCTTGGAGTCATACTGGAAGTAAGCCTGAATGTACTTGTCAGTATGGTCGCCGATGATCTTGGTGGAGTTCTTGTTGGCGCCGACAGTACCGTCACCGCCCAGACCCCAGAACTTGCACTCCTTGGTGCCGGGGGCGGAGGTGATGGGAGCGGGCTTGACCTCAGGCAGGCTGAGGTTGGTCACATCGTCGGTGATGCCGATGGTGAAGCGGGGCTTCGGGGCATCCTTCTCCAGCTCGGTGTAGATAGCAAAGACGCTGGACGGCGGGGTGTCCTTGGAGCCGAGGCCGTAGCGGCCGCCGGTCAGGACGACATCGTTCATGCCGGCCTCACGCAGGGTGGTGGCGACATCCAGATACAGGGGCTCGCCCAGAGAGCCGGGCTCCTTGGTGCGGTCCAGAACAGCGATCTTCTTGACCGTCTTGGGCAGGACCTTCAGCAGAGCGGAGGACACCCAGGGACGATACAGGCGGACCAGAACCAGACCGACCTTCTCGCCCTTGGCGGTCAGGTAGTCAACAACCTCCTCTGCGACATCGCAGATGGAGCCCATGGCGATGATGACGCGGTCAGCGTCCTCAGCGCCATAGTAGTTGAACAGGTCGTAGTTGGTGCCCAGCTTCTCGTTGATCTTGGCCATGTACTTCTCAACAACCGCGGGCAGAGCCTCGTAAGCGGGGTTGCAGGCCTCACGATGCTGGAAGAAGACGTCGCCGTTCTCGTGAGAACCGCGCATCTTGGGGTGCTCGGGGTTCAGTGCCTTGGCACGGAACTCCTCGACAGCCTCCATGTTGCACATTTCCTTCAGGTCCTCGTAGTCCCACTTCTCGATCTTCTGGATCTCGTGGGAGGTACGGAAACCGTCGAAGAAGTTCACGAAGGGAACGCGACCCTCGATAGCGGACAGGTGAGCAACAGGGGACAGGTCCATGACCTCCTGCGGGTTGCTCTCGGCCAGCATGGCAAAGCCGGTCTGACGGACGGCCATAACGTCGCTGTGGTCACCGAAGATGTTCAGGGACTGGGTAGCAACGGTACGGGCGGAAACGTCGAAGACGCAGGGCAGCTGCTCAGCTGCGATCTTGTACATGTTGGGGATCATCAGAAGAAGACCCTGAGAAGCGGTAAAGGTGGTGGTGATGGCACCGGTACCGAGAGAACCGTGCACGGCGCCTGCGGCACCGGCCTCGGACTCCATCTCAACAACCTTGACCTGGTTGCCGAAGATGTTCTTCAGGCCTGCAGCGCTCCACTGGTCAACGGTGTCGGCCATGGGGCTGGAGGGGGTGATGGGGTAGATGGCAGCCACATCGGTGAATGCATAAGCTACATGCGCCGCAGCGGTATTGCCGTCCATAGACTGTTTAGCTCTGGGCATTTTCTTTCCTCCGTTTTTATTAGAGTTTTGCATTATAGAGCTGTGCGGTTGTCAGGGCCGCACAAATCCCGCGCTGCCTGGCACGCGCCCCAAATTTGCTCCGGGCACAGTTCCAGATAAACGCTTTTGCATAGCTTTATTGTACCAAAAAACACCCCGTTTCGTAAAGGGGTTTTGTTCAGAAAGTTGCACAGATTTTTAAACTCGTTGTGTGCATTTTGACCACAATGACGAACAAGGCGGTTTTTAGGGTGTTTTGGGATACGGTTTATTGTACAGTGTTCCGGATGGTGGAATTTTTTAAGATAAGCCTTGCGGCAGGGCTAGTCTGCAAAGCCCCTCCGGCCTCGTAAACTCGGCCACCTCCCCGCTGCGCGAGGAGGCTTTCTGCGGACGGCTTTGCCGTCCGAAAAAAGGCCGGAGGGGCTTTGCCGCGCTGCCTATAAGATGTCAATAACCGTCAAATTCTCCCCGTCCACCGTAAATTTCACTTTATTGCAGCCGAAATCCAGCGCGTACACCCGCGCGGGGTCGTGCTGGTAGGCGGGGCGCGGGTCGTTTTTCAGCACACCCAACAAGGCGGGGCGCTTTTCTTCGGGCACTTTGCACAATAACGCATCGGGGCATATCACCTGCAGGGCGTACGCTCTGGTCGTATCCGTGAACCCGCCGCGCGCCTCGGGGTAGGCATCCACATAGGGCAGGTATGGCTTGATGTCAAAGATCGGCGTACCGTCCAAAAGGTCGGCGCCGCGGACGATCAGATCCCCGTTTTCCACGCCGGCCAGCTCCACGCAGGACAGCCCCAGCGCATTCGGCCGGTAGGGACTGCGGGTAGCAAAGACGCCGCGCCGCTCGTTGCCGCCCAAGCGCGGCGGGCGGACGGTGGGCCGCCAGCTTTTGCCGGCGGCGTACTCCGCCGCCACGGTCGAGAACTGCCAGATGAGCCAGAGCCGGTCATACCCCTCGATGCCGGTCAGGGCGTTGGGGTCGCGGTATTCCGGCGCAAAGACGATGCGGGCGGTCAGCTCCGGCACAAGACCGCTCTGCCGCGGGATGCCGAATTTATCCGTAAAATCACTGCGTATATACGCAATGGGGTGAATCGTGTAATCCATGGTAACATTTGCCCCCTTTTTGCGTTTATTATATAGGAAAGAGAGAAAAAAGGGAAGTAGGGCGGCCAGTCCTCTGGCCGCCGCGGGGCATTGCGGCGGGCGCAACATGCCCGGGAGGGATAAATCCCTCCCCTACGGTTGTAGGGGGCGGCGTCCTCGACGCCCCGCAGGGCAGCAGCTGCCTGCCGGGCGATTGTAGGGCGGCCTGCCCTCACCCCGCTCTACGGTTCAAAGGAAAGGGGTACCTGCCATACCCTTGCGGGCCGGGCAGGAATCCCTCCGCCTCGCTTACGCTCGGCACCTCCCTTTGACAAGGGAGACTTTTCGCCATTAATTTTACAATTTCCCCATCTTTTTTCTTTCTTCGCCATATGGTATAATGTAGGATATAACGATCAAAAAGGGGGTATGGTATTGGCGCCCATTATCCATACAGAAAAGCTGCGCAAGGTCTACGCCGTCGGCAAGGAGCGTGTCATCGCGCTGAACAATGTCGATCTGTCCATAGAAAAAGGGGAATTCTGCTGTATCGTTGGTCAGTCCGGCAGCGGCAAATCCACCCTGCTGAACCAGCTGGCCGGGCTGGAAAAGCCGACCTCGGGCAAGGTGTTCATCGGCAGGCATGAGATCAGCGCCATGACCGAGAACGAGCTGGCCGCGTTCCGCCAGCAGCATCTGGGGTTCATCTTCCAAAGCTACAATCTGCTGCCCACCATGACGGCGGCCGAAAATGTGGCCCTGCCGCTCATGTTCAAGGGCGTGGACAAAAAAACACGGCTGGCCCGCGCCCGTAAGGAGCTGAAGGCCATGGGCCTTTTGGGCCGCGCCAACCACCTGCCGACCGAGATGAGCGGCGGCCAGCAGCAGCGTGTCGGCATTGCCCGCGCATTCGTCAGCAGCCCCAAGGTCATTTTTGCCGATGAGCCGACCGGCAACCTCGACTCCCGCACCAGCAAGCAGGTGCTGTACCGGATGCTGGAGCTGTCCAAAAACAACCATGTCACCTTCGTCATGGTCACGCATGAGCCGGAGCTGGCCGAATGTGCCGACCGCATCGTGACGATATTGGACGGCAAGGTATGCTCCAATGTCGTGCAGGACGAGGAGACGAAGAAGAAAAACCGCGATGCCCTGTTTGCCGATCTGGAAGGGGATCTGGATATTGGCGGAGAGGCGGCGAAGGAACAGTCCGCAAAAAAGCCTTCCCCCAAGGGGGAAGGTGCCCGCAGGGCGGATGAGGGGCAGTGTTCCCGCAGCAACCCCGCAAAAGAGGAATAACGGCAGGCTTGCCCCTCATCAGTCACCTTCGGTGACAGCTTCCCCCTCAGGGGAAGCCTTTTGGGTGACGCCTATGTTAAAAAATTTGGAGGTACCACACTTGAAACGACTATTCACCTTACTTACCGCCCTGATGCTGGCGACGGCGCTCTGCGCACCGGTGCTGGCGGACGATGCCGCCGTGACCGACCCGACGCCCGACCCGACGCCCACCCCGACTGCCTCCATCGACACGAGCAACTCGGACGGCGTCTATGTGTCGGCCTACACCGTCACCAACGCAGCAGGCGGAGAGGTCACGACCGTTGAGGTCGGCGACAGGATCAACCTTGTGCTGAAGGTCGTTGACCACGCCTCGGCCCGGTACTGCGTCAAGCCGGAGGAGATCTCTGCCCGCATCAACTCGGCCGTGTTCACCTACACCGGCACCGGCGAGATCGGCCAGCTGTTCGACAGCAACGACGACCCCAACGCCACCCGCCTGCAGAATGTCCGCAACGGCTCTGCCACCGCAGAAGAGATTGCCCAGAACGCGCAGTACAACTACTACAGCTACGTCCTTTTGTTCCGCGATGTCATCTACAACGGCGGCGGCAATACTGTGCCGATCAATCTTTCTTATCTGGATACCTCGAAGCCGCTGCAGCAGTTCAGCGTAACGATCGGCCAGTGCGTGGACAAGGACCAGACCACCTCGCCGAATCTGCTCGTCCGCACCTCCAGCTATGGGGACAGCGTCGTTGCCGGCACGCCGTTCACCCTCTCGCTCGGCCTTTACGCCACGGACGGCAATGAGAATTTAAACGATGTCATTGTCTCGCTGACCCTGCCGGAGAATATCCTGCTCAACAGCGGCAGCCTTTCCAACTATGTCGGCACCATCGCCGCCAAGCAGACCCGCGATGTCACCTTTGAGGTCATGCCCTCGGCCGGGTTTACCGGCACGGTGGCCAACATCACCGTCAACATGACCGGCACAGGCTCGATCACCGGCAAGGAGGTCAGCGGCACAACGACGATCTCGGTCCCCGTCAGCCAGCCCAACCGGTTTGAGGTCGGCCAGCTGGAGCTGTCCAGCGATACGATCTATGTCGGCGATACCGGCAGCGTCTCCCTCTCCTACGTCAACAAAGGCAAGAACCCCGTCAGCAACCTTGAGGCCCGCCTGACCGGCACCAATCTGGGCGCAGGCAGCTACCAGTACCTCGGCAACCTGAACGCCGGCACCGAGGGCAGCGTGGATTTTGACATCACCCCCGATGCTGCGGGCGCGGTCAGCGGCGTCATCACGCTGAGCTATGAGGATGCCTCCGGCAACCCGCAGACCGTCTCCAAGGACTTTTCCGTCAGCGCCGAGGAGATGAACATGGACGACTTCTATGACCCCTCGATGGACGATGTGCAGCCCGAGCAGACCGGTATGCCGGTCTGGGCGTGGGTGCTGATCGGCGTCTGCGGCGCGGTAGTCGTTGTGGTGATTATCGTGGTTGTGGTCCGCAAGCGCAAGAAGGCCAAGGCACTGGCCGCACTGGAAGCAGAGGACAGCGATGAAGATCTCTGATGAAATCAGCCTGTCGGCGCGCAACCTGCTGCGCCGCAAGGGCCGCACGGCACTTACACTGGTGGGTGTTGTCATCGGCACCTGCATGGTCGTGCTGATGATCTCGCTGGGCATTGCCCAGACCAAAACGAATGAGGAAATGCTGCAGAGCTGGGGCGACCTGACCCAGGTGCAGATCTACGGCTACGGCATGATGCAGGGCAGCGATGGCAAGCCGCTGTATCTGGACGATGCCGCGATCGCCAACATCAAGCAGATTCCCCATGTGGCGGCGGCAACGCCCTACGCACAGGGGTACAATCTGGAGGGCACCATCACGGCGGGCCGCAACGACCGCTACACGATGGACATTTCTAATCTGATCGGCATTGACCCCACCGCGCTGGAGCCGATGGGCTTTACCCTGCAGAGCGGCAGCTGGCCGACCAACACCCCCGCCAGCGAGAAGGCCACCAAGCTGCAGGTGCTGGTGGGCAGTTCCACCGGGTACAACTTTGAGGATTCCCGCAAGAGCTACAACAGCCCCAAGCGCTACCGTTACGAGGGCCAGACCGATGCCTCCGGCAAGGAGCTGCCGCCCTTTGTGGACATCGACAAGGACAAGATGACCCTGACCATCAAGACCGGCGAAGGCTCGACCGAAAAAAGCCGCAGCTGGCAGCTGGAGATCGTGGGCGTGCTGACGCCTGACGGCGCCAAGGGCTACTGGACCCAGTCCGGTGTTGTGCTGCGCATACAGGATATGCAGATGCTGCAAAAGGTCTACTGCGACCTGACCAAAACCAAGCTTGAGGAGAAAAGCTACGAGCAGGTCTATGTCAAGGTCGATGACCTCTCCTATGTAACGGATGTGGAAAACGCCATCCACGAGCTGGGGTTCAGCAACACCTACTCGATGAACCAGCAGCGCGAGGAGATGCAGAAGCAGGTCATGAAGAGCCAGATGATCTTTGGCGGCATTGCGGCGGTCTCGCTGCTGGTGGCGGCCATCAACATCATCAACACCATGACAATGGCCATCTATGAGCGCACCCGCGAGATTGGCGTCATGAAGGTGCTGGGCTGCGAGCTGGGCAACATCCGCACGATGTTCCTGCTCGAAAGCTCGACCATCGGCTTCATCGGCGGGCTGATCGGGCTGATCATCAGCCTGATCGCCAGCTTTGTGCTGAACCATCTGTCGGTGCTGGGGCAGGGGTTTGACCTGTCCGGCATGATGGGCGGCGGCTACTACATGGGCGGCGACGGCAGCGCCGCAATTTCGATCATTCCGCCGTGGCTGATGCTGGCGGCGCTTGTGTTCGCCACGCTGGTCGGCCTTGTGGCCGGTATCCTGCCCGCAAACAAGGCAGTCAAAATCAGCGCCCTCGAAGCGATCCGGCACGATTAAAAAAACTGTCTATAAAAACAGCGGCCCGCCCGGCAGGGGTGGACCGCTGTTTTTTGTGCGGAATTGTTTTTCTTCCGCTTACACCTGTGTTTTTAACAACATTTCGGACTTTTCAACCGTGTATTTTCACAACTAAAGGCAGTTTTCAACATTTTCCACAGGAAAACCCCTGCTGCGGGAAGTTTTCCACCGCGGTTGAAAGCCATTTTATTCGTATAATCGTTATTTTATAGTTTTCAACAGTTTTCACGAGTTTTCCACAGGGAAAACCCCGGGAAATGGTGGAAAACCGGTTTTCCGGTGGAAAATGTGTATTAGTAGTGGAGCAGCCCTGTATTTACGCCTAGATATTGTTTGCAGCCGGGCTTTTGCACCCCCTGTATAGCCGGTTGTAGTCTGTGGAAAAATAAGAGTTTTCAACACGCATGTGGAAAACGATGTGGAAAGTGGGGAAAGCCCCTCAGGCCTGCTTCGCGGCCAGCTCCCCACTTCGTGGGGCGCCTTTTTGCGCGGGCTTTGCCCGCGTGAAAGCCTCCCCATTCTTGGGGAGGTGGCCGAGCCTGCGAGGCCGGAGGGGCTTTGCACATCCACCTCGCCCCCCACCAAAAAAAGCAGCCCGGCTTTACAGTCAGGCTGCTTTTTTCAACAATTCTGTTTAAAACTCGATCTTGCCAAAGGCGAAATCATCACCGTCGTGGATACGCTCGGTGGTTTTGGGTGCCATCGGCTTTGCATCGGGGTCACGCGGGCGGTCGGCAAACTCACGGCCGGGCACGCTGGAGCGGGGGCCGCCGTAGCGCGGGCCGCGGTCATTGCGGTCGCGGCGGGGTGCGCCGTAGCGGGGCCCACGGCCGCCCTCACGCGGGGCTCTGGGGCCGCGCGGGCCGCGGTTGTCGCGGCGGGGGCCACGCTGGCCGTCACGGCGGGGGCCGCGCTGGTTGCGGGCATTGTCGCGGTCAGGCAGGTTGCAGGCGTCGGGGTCGGTGGAGTACAGCACCACATGGCGGGCCGGGCCTTCGCCCTTGCTCTCACTGCGCACGCCCTCCATACCGGCGATGGCGGTGTGGATGATGTGGCGCTCGTAGGGGTTCATCGGCTCCATCTCATAGAAGCAGCCGGTGCGGATAACGCGGTCAGCAATGCGTCTGGCAAGGGCAGAGAGGTCGTCCTCGCGCTTGTTGCGGTAGCCGCCGACATCCAGCCCCAGTTTGACATAGGGGCCTTCCATGCGGTTCACAACGAGGCTGGCGAGGTAGGACAGTGACTCCATCGTCTCGCCGCGGCGGCCGATGAGCGCGCCCATATGCTCGCCGGAGACCTTCAGGATCGTGGCAGCGCCCTTCTTGACGGCGCTTATAGTGAAGTTTTCAACACCCATCAGGTTAAAGATGGGGCTCAGGTAGTCAACCGCAGCCTGCAGGCGGGGGTCCGCCTCGATGTCGAGGGGGATCTCGGTCTCATCGTCAGCCTCGGCAACCATCTCGTCCACGACCTCCTGCTCCAGAGCAGGGGCGGTCTCGTCAGAGATCTCAACGACCTCGGCAGGCTCAGCGGCTTCGGCGGGCTTTACCTCCTCCACGGGGGCAGGCTCCGGCTCCTCGACCTTTACAAGGACCTTGGCAGGGATGGTCTTAAACAGCTTGCGGGCGGGGAATTCCAGTACCTCGTAGCTGACATGGATGTCATCGCGGTCAACGCCCAGCGCCTCGCAGGCGGCCTCTACGGCGGCCTCTACGGTCTTGGCGCTCATTTCCATACTGCGCATAAAAGGGAACCTCCTTCTTATTTCTTATCGTTACGTTCATCACAAAGGGGAGCGGGGCGGGCGCATATAGAATGCGCCCCTACGGCGGCAGGGGATACACTCCCTCACAGCCGCCAACGGCGCGGGCGAGCAATGCTCGCCCCTACGGTTGCGCGGCGTCTTTTCTTAGTCTTTGTTCAGCGGGGTGGTGCGCTCGTCCTTGTAGAGCTCGGCCTCGCGCTGGCGGGCCAGCTCCAGACGCAGCTTGTTGGCCTCGCCGAGGGTGACCTCCTTCTGGATCTTTTCACCGTTCTGCTCAACCGTGACGGTGCGCTTTTTCTTACGCTCGGCACGCTTGGCAGCCAGCTCGGCCTCATACTGGGCCTTGAACTTTTCGGGGCTGTAGATCTTGTAGGTGACATAGGACTGGCCGATCTGCAGCAGGTTGGACACGCCGTAGTACAGCGAGAAGCCGACCGGGGCGTTGAAACAGAAGGTAACGAACATCAGGTTCATGACCAGCATCATGACCTTCATGCTGCCCTGCATCTGGGCGTCCATGCCGGAGAGCTTCTGGGTGACGAAGTAGCTGACGAACATCGTGACCGCTGCGATGGCCGGGAAGATGGCGATGGGCACAAAGCGGAAGCCGGGGACATCACACATATCCATGCCGAAGAAGCTGGTGTTGAAGTTCTGGATCTCTGCCACGATGTTGGCGGGGATGATGGACGGGTCGATCACAGCGCCGTTGTGGATGGCCTGAATCAGCGCGGTCTGCATCGTGGAGGTGTTGGCGGTGGCAATGCCGATCGCCTCACAGGCGGCCTTGACGGCGGCGTTGTCCACACCAAAGATGTAATGCACGGGGTAGTACACAACGCCGAGGAAGCCGAACAGCACCAGCATCGTCAGCAGCATGGGCATGCAGCCGCCCATGGGGTTGAAGCCGTGCTCCTGCTGGAGCTTCATCAGCTCCTCCTGCTGTTTCTGGGGGTCGTTTTTGTACTTCTGCTGGATCTCATTCATCAGCGGCTGAAAAACAGCCATCTTTGCCGAGGATTTCTGCTGATGGATGCTCAGGGGGAAGAGCAGCAGCTTGAGGAGTAGGGTGGCAACGACCATCGTTACCGCGTAGTTGCCGATGAAGCTGTACAGGATCTTCACCAGCGGGCCAATCAATATGGCCAGGAAGTACATAAAGTTCATAGCCTTTCCTTCTGCCCCGTCTGCGCCCGGGACCATTATTTTTATGTAGGTCTCTGCTGCGCAGTGCAAAGACATGAGAAGCAAGGTTAAAAAGCCTTCTCCCTTGGGAGAAGGTGGCCGAAGGCCGGATGAGGGGCGGGCTTGCCCGGCCAACCCTTTGCGGGGCGGCGATGGGAGGTTCTCCCCTCATCAGTCCGCTTTGCGGACAGCTTCTCCCCCAAGGGAGAAGCCTTTCAGCGGCTGCGCGTCAGCCTGCGGTCCGGGCTGACCCACCTCCCTTTCGGGGGGACCGGGTCATAGCCGAACCGGGCAAACGGCTGGCAGCGGAGAAGCCGCCAGACCGTCAGCAGCAGGCCCTTGAGCAGGCCGTGCGTGGCAAGGGCCTGCATGGCGTACTCGCTGCAGGTGGGCACAAAGCGGCAGTGATGCCCGAGGTGCGGGCTGATATACCGCTTATACCCCCGCAGCAGCGCGATCAGCGCCCGGGCGATCATTGCTGTGCGGCGTCCTCAGCCGGGGCGGTCAGGTCGGGCAGGCCGGCCTTGGCAAACAGCCGGCCGAGCGTTTTGCTCAGCTGGGTGCTTTTCAGGCGGGGGGTCTGGCCGCGCGCCACCAGAATAATGTCATACCCGCCGATATTCTGGGCCAGATGCTCCGACAGGGCGGCGCGCATGATGCGGCGGGCGCGGTTGCGCTGCACCGCATGCCCGACCTTTTTGGTGGCGGTCAGCCCGATGCGGGTATAGCCCAGCCGGTTTTTGGCCACATACAGCACACAGTGCGGGTGTACATAGCTTTTGCCCCGGCCATATACCCGGTTGAACTGCCAGTTTTTATTTAAAGTGCGGTAACGCATAGATCTCCTTCCTAAAGGCTTCCCCCTCAGGGGGGGAAGCTGCCGCCCGCAGGCGGCTGATGAGGGGCGCGCCTGCCCCTGCCGGCCCTGTACCGAACAGCTGCGGGGCACTTTTCCCTCATCCGTCCGCGGTCGGGGCCGCGGACACCTTCCCCCAAGGGGGAAGGCATTTTATTTTTTCCTATTCTTCTATATTATAATGAATCCCGTTTTCTGTAAAGCCATTATTTGAAAAAAGGGCTGCTGATTTTACAATCAGCAACCCTTTTGTTCACATAATCTCTGAAACAAATCAGACAGTCAGGCTCTTGCGGCCCTTTGCACGGCGGCGGGCGATGACCTTGCGGCCGTTCTTGGTAGCCATGCGGTTCAGGAAACCGTGGACGCGGCTGCGCTGACGCTTCTTGGGCTGGAAAGTACGCTTCATTTTTCATTCCTCCTGTTGAAATCCCGGTATGGGCTGTTTGCTCAGGGCTTCGCCCATACACTGGGGCAGCCTTGCAGAGTTAGATTATACGCGATAAGCACCCCTTTTGTCAAGAGGTTTTTTGCAGAATTTTTCGTCTGCGCGTCAAACAATCTTCCGCTACAAACAGTTATCCACTACATTTTGTACTATTCACTGTTGAAAAACACACTTTCTGTGGAAAACTTTCAAGAATACCTTTTCTGCGGGAAAATTTTCAACATTTCCACGCCGTAAAAAAATTCCTACTTTATTATAATATAGGTGTTGTTTAAAACATGATTTTGTGGTATACTGTATGCAGTGTTTTTGCGCCCTTGTAAAAGGCGTTGATTTATAACAGGAAGTGGGGAGTATCGAGTTTCATGGATTCCATCAATGAGGTAATGGAAGCGGTCAAGGCCTACTGCAAAGAAAAGACCTCCGACGCTACCTACGCATTTTACATCAAGGACATCAAGGCTGTCAGCTTTGAAAATTCCAAGACCGTCACGCTGGAGCTGCGCAGTGACTTCGTGATGGGCATTGTTTCGGACCGCTACACAGCACTTTTGCAGGATGCGTTCAAGGCCATTCTGGGCTTTGATGTAGAGATCCGCTATGTGGTCGCCCCGCCGGAGGACGGCGTGAAGCCCGGCGACAGCGAAAACCAGATGGACGAAAAATCCCTGCCCAGCGGCCGGTATGAATTCACCTTTGAGAACTTCATCAAGGGCCCGTCCAACCAGTTTGCGTTTGCGGCCGCGCAGGCTGTTGCGGCCAACCCCTCCGGCGCATACAACCCGCTGTTCATCTATGGGCCGTCCGGCTTGGGCAAGACGCACCTTTTGAACGCCATCAAGATCGAGATCCAGAAAAACCATCCGGATTTCAACATTGTCTATGTGGATTGTGAAAAATTCACCAACGAGACGATCACCGCGATCAAAACCGCCACGATGGAGCAGTTCCGCCAGCGGTACCGCAAGGCCGATGTGCTGCTGATCGACGATATTCAGTTTCTGGCCGGCAAGGAGAGCACGCAGGAGGAGTTTTTCCACACCTTCAACACGCTGCACAACGACGGCCGCCAGATCGTAATTGCCTCCGACCGCCCCGCCAAGGAGATCAAATCGCTGGAGGAGCGTCTGCGCACCCGGTTTGAGTGGGGCCTGACCGCCGACATCCAGCCGCCGGATTTTGAGACCCGCGTGGCCATCGTCAAGCGCAAGGCCGAGCTGCTGAACCTTGACCTGCCCAATGATGTGGCCGAGTACATCGCCAACCATCTGAAGCAGAACATCCGCCAGTTGGAGGGCGCCGTCAAAAAGCTGAACGCCTACTATATGCTGGAGGGCATTGAGCCCTGCATCGGTGTGACGACCACCGCGATCAAGGATACGCTGAACGACAGCCAGCCGATCCCCGTCACGATTGAAAAGATCCTGAATGAGGTCGCCCGCACCTACAATGTAATGCCGGCGGACATTCGCGGCAAAAAGCGCAATGCAAATGTGAGCGCCGCGCGGCAGATGACGATGTACATTATCCGCGAGGTGACCGGCATGAGCATGGAGGCTATCGGTCAGGAGTTCCAGCGCGATCATTCCACCGTTGTCTATTCCATCAAGACGATGGAGGAAAACATCAACCGCGACCAGCACCTCAAGGAGATGTGCAGTGACATCATGAAGAATGTCCGCACCTAGCCTACTTTCTTGAAAGAAAGTAGGCAAAGAACTTTTAATGCCTTTTCCCGGTGACGGGAGAAAATAATGCACTCTATAGCGCGCATTACGGGTTATTATTTGAAAGTTTCTTTGTTTCTTTCTTTTCAAAGAAAGAAAAGCCTTTTTATCCACAAAGTTTTTAGTTTTCAACAGGCGGTATTCCACAGCGCGTGTTGAAAAACGGCGGTTTCCGGGTTTTCAACAAGAATCTCCACAGACTGTTCAAAAGTCTGAGCGGACGATTTTCCGCATCGCTATCGGGCGCGGCGGAGTTTTCCACAGAACTAACAGCCCCTACTACGACTACTACCATAGTTAATAGTTTCTGCGAACAGGGAAGCTCTGAAAGAGCAGCTTACCCCGGAAAATACCTGCCCCGATGGTGGAAAACCCGAACCAGAGAAAACAGAAAGAAAAAACAGACGCTTTTTGCCCCGCTTTGAACAAGCGGGCGGGAGAACAGAGTATGAAATTTGAATGTGAAAAGACCCTGCTGGCCAATGCCATCGACGGCGTTTCCCGCGCGATCACCAACCGCGCCGCCATCCCTGTGCTGGAGGGCATCTACCTGAAGGCTGAGGGCTTTACCCTGACGCTGACCGGCTATGATATGGAAATGGGCATCACGACCACCATTGAATGCAACGTACTTGTACCGGGTGAAACGGTACTTGATGCAAAGCTGCTCGGCTCGATGGTCAGCCGTATGCCGGCCGGTGACATCTGCATCGAGCTGACCGATGAGGGGCAGGCCAAGATCAGCGGCGGCGTGGCCGAGTTTGAGATTCCCGCGCTGAACGCCAGCGATTATCCCAGCCTGCCGGTGACCGGCGCTGACAACACAATGACCGTGAAATGCGGTATGCTGCGCGAGATGATCGAAAAAACGATCTACGCGGTCAGCCAAGACGACAAAAAGCCCGCCCACACCGGCGAGCTGTTCGTCATTGAGCCGGGCAGCCTGACCATCGTGGCGCTGGACGGCTACCGGCTGGCTATTATCCAGCGTGCCGTCGAGTGTACCCGCGACATCCGCATTATCATTCCGGCCAAGACGCTGCAGGAGCTGCTCAAAATCATGGGCGGTGCGGACGATGATGTCAAGATCGATGCAAACCGCCGCTATGTCGTGTTCACCTCCAACGGCTACACGATCATGAGCCGTTTGATCGAGGGGGACTTCCTCAATTATGAGAGCGTCATCCCGAAGGATAAAAAAACGCGCGTTGTCGTGGATTGCAAGACCTTCATCGACACGATCGAGCGCGCCTCCCTCATTATTACCGAGCGCTTGAAGAACCCGCTGCGCATCAATTTCGGCGAGGAGCGGGTGACTGTGCGCTGCCAGACTCCGCTGGGCAAGGTCGTGGACGAATTCTCCCCCGTGGAGATGACCGGCGACCCGGTCGAGATCGGCTTCAACAACCGGTATCTGCTCGATGCGCTGCGCTATTCCAAGTGTGAGCGGATGGTGCTGGAGATCAACGGCCCCCTGAGTCCGGTCAAGCTGCTGCCCGAGGACGGCAAGGACTTTATCTATCTGGTTTTGCCGGTACGGTTTAAGAACGAGGGCTGAAGCAATGCTGTGCTGTAGGGGCCGGGCATGCCCGGCCCTGCAGATAAAATCAGCCGCCCGGCTAAAGGGCTGCTGCAGCAAGGCTGAGGGTCGGACATGTCCGACCCCTACGGCCGAGGTTACGATAGAGGGATGTATATGGAAAAAATTCGTATTAACACCGACTTTATAAAGCTTGACGCTCTTTTGAAGTTCGCAGGGCTGTGTGAGACGGGCGGCGAGGCCAAGGAGCTGATCCAGGGCGGGGCCGTCAAGGTCAACGGCGAGGTCTGCACGATGCGCGGCAAAAAGTGCCGCGCCGGTGATACGGTCGAGCTGGAGGGCCAGACCGTGCAGGTCGCGGCGGGTGCGTAATGCGCCTGACCCACCTTGCACTGACTGACCACCGCAACATTGCCCATGCCGTGCTGGACCCCGACCCGCACCTGACCGTGCTGTGCGGCCCCAACGGGCAGGGCAAGACGAACCTGCTGGAGGCAATCTGGCTGCTGACCGGCGGCAAGAGCTTCCGCGGGTCCAAGGATGGCGAGCTGATCCGCCGCGGCTGTGACTTTTCTGTCATAGAGGGCGCGTTTGAGACACAGGACATCGAAAAAGAGATACGCCTGACGGTGGGCAGCAAGACGAGCCAGCGGCCCGGCCGCACCGGCAGGCTGAACGGCGCGGACATGGGCCGCGCTGCTGCGCTGGCGGGGAACTTTCAGGCCGTTGTGTTTGAGCCGGATCTGCTGGGGCTGGTCAAGAGCGGCCCCGAGGGACGCCGCCGGTTTCTGGATTCGGCGCTGTGTCAGGTATACCGGCCCTACCTTGTGGCGCTGCGGCGCTACATGCGGCTGACGGCCCAGAAGAACGCGCTGCTGAAAAGCTACGATATTACGCCAAACGGTGCCATACTGCTGGACACCTACGAGGAGCAGCTGGCAGAGTATGGCGCGCTGATCATGCAGCACCGCTGCAAGTTTCTGGAACAGGCTGCCCCGATCGCGGCGCAGAATTACCGCGATATATCCCACGGCGCCGAGGTGCTGGAGGTGCGCTACCAGATGTGTACCGATGCCCCCACCGCCGAGGCGCTGGCCGCAAAGATGCACGCCATGCGCACCGCAGAGCTGCGCGCCGGGTTCTGCCTGACAGGACCGCACCGGGAGGATTTGGAAATCCTGCTGGACGGCCAGCCCGCCCGGGTGTTTGGCAGTCAGGGGCAGCAGCGCAGCTGCGTGCTGGCCCTCAAGCTGGCCGAGGCCACCGTGGTCGGTGAGCTGTTCGGTGAGCATCCGGTGCTTTTGCTGGACGATGTATTGAGCGAGCTGGACGATGAGCGCCAGACCTATCTTTTGACCCGCATGGGGGAGCATCAAACGATCGTGACCACCTGCGACACTGCGGCATTTGCACGCACCAACGGGAAAATTGTGATGGTCAAGGGCGGAACCGTAGCAGAGCCGTAGGGGCCGGACATGTCCGGCCCGCAGCAGTAGGGCGGTTGCCCGCTGACGGGCAATGACGCAGAGTGGAGGGCCGGGCGTGCCCGGCCCCTACAGAGAGGTGCAGGAAATGTACTTTCACGCCGGGCAGGATTTTGTACTGAACACACGTGATGTGATCGGGGTGTTTGATCTGGATACAGCCGGGGCATCGCGGAGGACCGAGGAATATTTCCGCCATGCCGAGGCCGAGGGCGCCGTTGTGGACCTGTGCGCGCCGGGCACTCTGCCCAAAAGCTTTATGGTCACCGATTTCCCGGACGAGACCGTGTATATCAGCCAATTATCGCCCGCCGCATTGAAAAAGCGGGCGGAAAAATTAGAATTTTAAAATTATGGCTGCCGTTTATTTTTGATTTGTAGGGAGGGGTCTTGACCCCTCCGCATACAGGCAGCCGCGTAAACACGGAGGGGTCAAGACCCCTCCCTACAGAACATCCATAAAAGGGATGTATAGAGATACCCACCCACAACAGGAGGCTATCATTTCATGGCAGAAGAAATCATCACCGAAACCAACCGCGAAACGGCTACCGACCATGCCTACGGCGGTGCGCAGATTCAGGTCCTCGAGGGTCTGGAGGCTGTGCGCAAGCGCCCCGGCATGTATATCGGCTCCACCGGGCCTTCCGGTCTGCATCACCTCGTCTATGAGATCGTGGATAACGCCATTGACGAGGCACTGGCCGGCTACTGCACCCATATCGAGGTGACCATCAAGCCCGGCAATATCATTGAGGTATCGGACAACGGCCGCGGCATCCCCGTGGACATCCAGCCCAAGCTGGGCATCCCGGCTGTCACCGTTGTCTACACCGTGCTGCACGCCGGCGGCAAGTTCGGCGGCGAGGATTCCGGCTACAAGGTGGCCGGCGGTCTGCACGGCGTCGGTGCATCGGTCGTCAACGCCCTGTCGGAATGGCTGGTCGTTCGTGTCCGCCGCGATGGGGTAGAGTATGAGCAGAGCTTCAAGCGCGGCAAGCCCGACGGCGATTTGAAAAAGATCGGCGCGGCGGCTTCTACCGGAACGACAGTCACCTTCAAGCCCGACCCGGAGATGTTCCAGGAGACAACGCTCTACCACTATGAGACGCTGCTCAAGCGTCTGCGGGAGGAGGCGTTCCTGAACGCCGGTGTCCGCATCACCCTGACGGACGAGCGCGCCGATGCCGACCGCCCGCAGGAGGAGCAGAACGGCGAAGTCCGCACCGAGACGATGTGCTACGAGGGCGGCATCCGCTCCTTTGTCAGCTATCTGTGCGAGCGCCGCGACTTAACGCCCCTGCACCCGCAGGTCATGTATATGAAGGGCGAGGGACAGGGCGCTGTGGCCGAGGTAGCGCTGCAGTATTACGACAACAGCTACAATGAGCTGCTGCTCAGCTTTGCAAACAATGTCCACACCCCCGAGGGCGGCACCCACGAGGATGGCTTTAAGCTGGCCCTGACCCGTGTGCTGAACGAGTACGGCCGCGCCAAGGGCATTTTGAAGGATAAGGACGAGAACCTCTCCGGCTCCGATGCGCGCGAGGGCATTATTGCCGTGGTCAGCGTCAAGCTGCAGGAGGCCCAGTTCGAGGGCCAGACCAAGGCAAAGCTTGGCAATACCTTCATCAAGGGTCTGGTCAACAATGTGGTCTACAAGGCCCTGACCGAATTTTTTGAGGAAAACCCCGCTGTGGCGAAGGCTATCCTTGAAAAGGCTACGCAGGCGGCCCGCGCCCGCGCTGCCGCCAAAAAGGCCCGCGAGCTGGTCCGCCGCAAGAGCGCGCTGGAATCCAACCGTATGCCCGGCAAATTGGCCGACTGTCACGAAAAAGACCCCTCCAAGACCGAACTGTTCATCGTGGAGGGTGATTCTGCAGGCGGCTCGGCCAAGATGGGCCGAGACTCCAACATTCAGGCCATTCTGCCTTTGTGGGGCAAGATGCTGAATGTCGAAAAGGCACGCGCCGACCGCATCTACGGCAACGATAAGCTGATGCCTGTTGTGACCGCGCTGGGCACCGGTATCGGCGATGAGTTCGATATTTCCAAGGTGCGCTACCACAAGATCTTCATCATGGCCGATGCCGATGTTGATGGCTCGCATATCTGCACGCTGATGCTGACCTTCTTCTTCCGCTATATGCGGCCGCTGATCGACCACGGCTATGTCTATGTTGCCCAGCCGCCGCTGTTTAAGCTGCAGAAGGGCCAGAATGTCAAGTACGCCTACAACGATGAGGAAATGAAGCTGCTGAGCGCCGAGATGCCCGGCGCAAAGGTCAACCGCTACAAAGGCTTGGGTGAGATGAACCCCGACCAGCTGTGGGAGACCACCATGAACCCCGACAACCGTGTCATTGTCCAGATCAAGATCGAGGATGCCGAGCGCGCCGACGAGGCGTTCAGCATCCTGATGGGTGAGCAGGTCGAACCCCGCCGCCAGTTCATCGAGAAAAACGCCAAGTACGCGAATCTGGATGTGTGATACATCATACGCCGCCCGTGTAGGGGCCGGGCATGCCCGGCCCGCCGCATAAAAACCACCGCCCCGTTTATGGTGTATGAATCATGGATTATACGATTTTATGCCCGCGCAAAAATCCCCGTTTGCAAAATTATGATTATAGAAGAGAAAATTATTATTTTGTGACCGTATGTGCGCATCATAAACAATGTGTGTTTGGCGCGGCAGGAAAACCAAATGTCGTCGGACAAATGGCCGCACAAGGAATAAAGGATATTTCCAGACATTTTCCCGGTGTGGGTGTGGATGAATATGTGGTAATGCCAAATCATGTTCATATGATATTGGTTTTTCCGCAGGAACAATGTAATTTGTCCGCCGTAGTGGGAAGCTACAAGTCGTATGTGTCCAAAATGTTCCATGTGGAACATCCGGGTGTGACATTGTGGCAGCGTTCATTTTATGATCATATTATTCGTGATGAAAACGCGTATTGTGAAATTAAAAGATATATTCAGGAAAATCCGTTGAAATGGGATTTGGATGAATATAACCCACACGCATAGCGTAGGGGCCGGGCATGCCCGGCCCGCAGCGTACAAGCAACGATCCGTTTGTGGGCAATAACGCAAAGTTGAGGGCCGGGCATGCCCGGCCCCTACGGTGCAGTAAAATTAGTAAGTTCAAGTAAGATTGAGTTAAGGTGATACAATGGAAGAAAATATCATCATGGTGCCGGGGTCCGGTACCAAGGTCATTGTGCGCGATGTAAAGCAGGAGATCGAGACGGCGTTCCTTGATTACTCGATGTCCGTTATCGTGGCGCGCGCTCTGCCCGATGTGCGTGACGGCCTCAAGCCCGTGCATCGCCGCATTTTGTACACGATGCATGAGCGCGGCAATGACCCGCAGCATCCCTACCGCAAATCTGCCGATACGGTCGGTGCGGTGCTGGGTTCTTACCACCCGCACGGTGACGCTTCGGTCTACGATGCCATGGTGCGTCTGGCACAGGATTTCAGCCTGCGCTATCCGCTCGTTGACGGTCAGGGCAACTTCGGCTCTGTGGACGGCGACCCCCCGGCTGCCTACCGTTATACCGAGGCCCGCATGTCCAAGATGGCCTGCGAGATGCTGACCGATATTGAAAAGGACACCATCGACTGGGACCCCAACTTTGAAGAGACCAAAAAGGAGCCTCATGTTCTGCCCAGCCGCTTCCCGAACCTGCTGGTCAACGGCAGTCAGGGCATCGCGGTCGGCATGGCGACCAACATCCCGCCGCACAACCTGCGCGAGATCGTCAGCGGCATGATCGCCCTGATGGAGGACCCCGACATCGATCTGGCCGGTCTGATGGAGCATGTCAAGGGCCCGGACTTCCCGACCGGCGGCATCATCATGGGGCGCAGCGGCATCCGCGCTGCCTACGCCACCGGCCGCGGCAAGATCACGCTGCGCGGCCGCGCCGAGATCGTTGAGAAAAAGAACGGCCGCTATGAGATCCTGATCTCCGAAATCCCCTATATGGTCAACAAGACCCGCCTGATCGAGTCGATCGCCGACCTTGTCAAGAACAAGCGGATCGAGGGCATCAGCGATATGAATGACGAATCCTCGAGCCGCACCGGCATGAAGATCGTCATTGAGATCAAGAAGGACGCCAACCCGCAGGTCGTGCTGAACCAGCTTTACCGCTACACCCAGCTGCAGGACACGGTCGGCGTGATCATGCTGGCGCTTGATGACGGCGTGCCCAAGATCATGAGCCTCAAGACCATGATGGAGCGCTACATCGAGTTCCAGATGCAGGTCATCCGCCGCCGGACTGCCTTTGAGCTGAAAAAGGCGAAGGAGCGCGAGCATATTCTGGAGGGCCTGCACAAGGCCGTTGACATCGTGGACGAGATCATCGCCACGATCCGCGCCTGCAAGGGCGGCTTTGCCGAGGCGCGTCAGGCCGTGATGGATAACTTCGGCTTTGACGAGCTGCAGGCAGATGCCATCGTCAAGCTGCAGCTCGGCCGCTTGGCCGGTCTGGAAATCCTCAAGATCGAGCAGGAGTTGGGCGAGTTGCGCGCGGCCATTGCGGACTTTGAGGATATTCTGGCCAATGACGAGCATGTCAAGCGCATCGTCAAGACCGATCTGACCACGCTGGCCGACAAGTACGGCGATGAGCGCCGCACCTCCATCGAGGCTGTGTCCGGCGAGGTGGACATCGAGGATCTGATCCCCGAGGAGACCTGCGTCTTTACGCTGACCCACGAGGGGTACATCAAGCGCACAACGCTGGACACCTATCAGGCACAGAACCGCGGCGGCCGCGGTGTGCAGGGCATGACCCAGAAGGACGAGGACTTTACCGAGGAGATGTATGTCGGCTCGACGCATGACTACATGCTCTTCCTGACGAATCAGGGCCGAGTCTACCGCCTGAAGGGCTATCAGGTGCCGGAGGGCAGCCGTACCGCCAAGGGCAGCCATATCGTAAACCTGCTGCAGCTGCAGGAAGGAGAGAGCGTTACCCTGATGCTGCAGCAGAAGGCCGATGTCGATGAGGACAACACCTACGCAACGATGATCACCAAGCAGGGCCTCATCAAGCGCACGCCGCTGTCCCAGTTCCGCAACATCCGCAAGGCCGGCCTAATCGCCATTGCGCTCAACGAGGGCGACAGTCTGGTGTGGAGCCACCTGACCAAGGGCGATGATGAGATCATCGTTGCCACCCATGACGGCGCTGCCATCCACTTTACCGAGGAGGACGCCCGCTCGATGGGCCGTACCGGCCACGGCGTCCGCGTCATTAAGCTGCGCGAGGGCGACTATGTTGTCGGCGCCGGCGTCTGCCGCCCGGGTGCCACCCTGCTGACCATCAGCGAGGAGGGCAAGGGCCGCCGCAGCCGCATCGACGACTACCGCATCACGAAGCGCGGCGGCTTGGGCATCCGCAACTATTCCAACGGCAATGTGGCGGGCATCAAGATCGTGGACGACACCGATGACCTGATTCTGATCAGCCAGAACGGCATCCTGATCCGCATCCATGCATCGGACATCAATATCCAGAGCCGCTACGGCAGCGGCGTCCGCGTCATGCGTATGCTGGATGATGACCGCGTGGCCGTTGTGGCCCGCGTGGACCGCGACAACGATGCCGAGACCGCAAAGATCGAGGATACCGGCGAGAGCGACCCGACACCCGAGGAGCTGGCTGCCATCGAAGCCGAGGAGCTGGCCGCCGAAGCCGCCGAGGACGCAGCCCCCGAGAATAATGACGAAGAATAAATAAGCAACAGGGGAGAGGCCGCGCGTTGGCCTCTCCTTTTTGGTGGATTTGTAGGGAGCGGTCTTGACCGCTCCGGGAAGTTTGCCATGCCTTTCACGGGCACGGAGGGGTCAAGACCCCTCCCTACAAGCATTTGAAATTTTTTCGCCGAAGCCTTTTTTATAAAAAAGGCTGGAAAAACACCGCGTATTCATGGTATTCTAAAGTATTCCCATAAAAAAAGGAGCACCCACATGGAACTGCATACAACCATCTGCGCGCTGGCGACCCCACCGGGCGAGGGCGGCATTGCCACGGTCCGCGTTTCCGGCCTGAACGCCTACGCCATCGTCAGTAAAATTTTTGCGCCGGTGCGGCAGGGCAAAAGCGTTGCCGATGCCAAAGGCTACACAGCCATGCTGGGCCACTACCTGCTGCACGGGGCCGAGATGGACGAGTGTGTGGCGCTGTTTTTCCGGGCACCGCACTCCTACACCGGCGAGGATGTCATCGAACTGTCGGTACACGGCGGCACGGCGATGGCAGACGGCCTGCAGGAGGCACTGATCACGGCAGGCTGTGTACCGGCCGGGCCGGGGGAGTTTACCCGCCGCGCACTGGAAAACGGCCGAATGTCACTGACGCAGGCCGAGGCCGTGATGGAGGTTATTGCGGCGAACGGCCGGCAGGGAGCCGCGCTGGCAAAATCGGCACTGGACGGACGGCTGGCAAAGCGCATCGGCAAGATACAGACCGCGCTGCAAACGCTGAACGCCCACCTGACCGCATGGGTCGATTACCCGGAGGAGGATGTGCCGGAATTGTCCGATGAGGCGTTTGTGCGCACCCTGACCGCACAGAAAGCCGAACTGGACGCACTGATCAACGGCTACAGTGCCGGTGCGGTGCTGCGCCATGGTGTGGACTGCGTGCTGCTGGGCCGCCCCAATGTCGGCAAAAGCACGCTTTTGAACCTGCTGGCCGGCTTTGATCGCGCCATCGTCACGCCGGTGGCAGGCACGACCCGCGATATTGTCGAGCAGGCCGTCCAGCTGGGCAGCGTGCGGCTGAATCTGTTTGACACCGCCGGTGTGCGCGAGGTCGGCGCGGACGGGGATGCCATCGAGGCCGAGGGCATCCGCCGCAGCTGGAAAAAGCTGGACGAGGCGGGCCTTGTGCTGGCGGTGTTCGATGCCGCGCAGCCGCTGTCTGATGATGATCTGGAGCTGGCCCGCAGGTGTCAGGGCCGCCCCGCAATCGCCGTGCTGAACAAGCAGGATCTGGCAGGGGAGCAGGATGTTCCACATGGAACATTGGAGCCGTATTTTAAAAAGATCGTGCCGATGTGTGCGAAGGACGCCGTCGGCCTGCAGGCACTGACCGATGCCGTGGCCGACCTGCTGGGTACGGCACAGCTGGACCCGGGTGCAGCGCAGCTTTGCAGCGCGCGGCAGCTTTCAGCCGCGACGCGGGCAAGGAACGCGCTGGCCGAAGCCATCCGCGCAAGGCAGGACGGCTTTGGGCTGGACGCTGCCGCCGTCTGCCTGACGGACGCCCTGCAGGCGTTGTGCGATTTGACCGGTGAGGATGCGACAGCGGCAACGATTGATGAAGTGTTTGAAACCTTCTGCGTGGGCAAGTAAGTAAAAAATGGTGGAGCCTTCTCCCTCTGGGGGAAGGTGGCCGCAGGCCCCGCCCGCGGACGGATGAGGGGAGAGCCTGCGGGTGCTGCTCGTTAAAAGTGAGACCGCGCGAACTCCGCCCTCATCAGCCGCCTGCGGGCGGCAGCTTCTCCCGGGGGGGAGAAGCCTTTTGGGGAGAGCCTTCCCCCTCTGGGGGAAGGTGGCCACAGGCCGGATGAGGGGCGAGTTTCCGGCGGCAACTCGGTAAAGGGACAATAGAGTTAAAGTTGCCCCTCATCAGCCGCCTGCGGGCGGCAGCTTCTCCCGAAGGGAGAAGCCTTTTGTGGAGAGCCTTCCCCCTCTGGGGGAAGGTGGCCGCAGGCCGGATGAGGGGCGAGTTTCCGGCAGCAACTCAGTAAAAGGGTAATAGAGTCAAGCCGCCCCTCATCAGCCGCCTGCGGGCGGCAGCTTCTCCCGAAGGAGAAGCCTTTTGGGGAGAGCCTTCCCCCTCTGGGGGAAGGTGGCCGCAGGCCGGATGAGGGGCGAGTT
>UQGL01000011.1 GCA_900540595.1 uncultured Oscillospiraceae bacterium | reverse complement strand
TTAAATGAAACACTTACCTAAAAGTACACCTACGGAAATATTGAATGACCCATACGGATTTACTTACAAAGAAATGTCGGAAGTAATTGGAGAGGATAAAGCAAGAGCCTTATATACGGAATTGTATAAACAGCCATTTCACAAAGAAAATCTATCAATATCAACAAAAAAAGTCTATAAAAGTAGCGATACTGAAAAGTATGTTTATGAATTGAAAGATAACAGGTATATTGAAACGGTTTTTATTAAACGGCGAGATGGTGGGACTGTTTGCGTAAGTACGCAAGTTGGTTGTTCTGTTGGCTGTATTTTTTGTGAGTCCGGACGCAATGGTTTTGTTCGTAATCTAACACCGTCTGAAATTGTGCAGCAGGTTGTATTGATACGTCAAAAAGTAAATCGTATCGTTTTTATGGGAATGGGAGAACCTTTATTCAATTACGACAACTTGATTGCAGCAATCCATATTCTTCGAGATAGAAATGGACTTAACTTTCCAACCGACGGCATTACCGTATCAACAGTTGGTCCAGTTAATCAATTAAAAAAATTGCGCGAAGAACATCTAAAAATTCAGTTGACAATATCTTTACATGCAGCAACACAGGCTGCGAGAAACTGTATCATTCCTCATATGCACATGTACGCTATTGAAGATGTTGTTAAGCAAGCATTGTCCTATTCTCAAAGGCATAATCGAAAAGTGGTATTTGCGTATTTGCTTTTACCAGGTATAAATGACCGTTCCTCAGATATAAGGCAACTTGCAAAATGGTTTAAGGGCAAAAATGTTATGATTAACGTGCTGCAATACAACCCGACGAGTAATTCAAAAATTAGAGCACCACAAAAACAAGAAATGGTTGCGTTCAAACATCAATTAGAGCAAACAGGACTTGAAGTTACCATGAGAGTTTCTCATGGTAGAGAGATTAAAGCAGCTTGTGGACAGTTAGCTAATACATATAATAAAGCCAAAAAACAACAGAAATAATTTAATTAAAAGAGCCAGACGCACAGACGCAGAGCCGATAATATGCAGTTTGAAATACTGCTGTTATCGGCTCTTTTTTGATTTTAATTTGTGCCCCTAATAACCATATTGGAGCAAAATCAGAACTGTTGCTTGTCGTTCTTTGATTTCCGCAGCAGCTTTGAAAAATCAAAGCCGCCGTTTCTTTTTATTTTCTGATGAAATCATAGTCCATTCCTCCCTTGAAGGGGAAAAGCAAGTCCCCTTGATTCATCAATAAATGTGCCTTTATTATCCGCGTCGAAAATGACGGCACCGCTCGTAAACATGAAAATGAGCAGTGGAATAAAAGCGATATGCCTGCTGCTTTTTAGGCGGCAGCAGCCAACGGCGGATGGGCCGCTTGGCAGTACCGCAAACTGCAGGCTTTTGGCTTTTGAAGATTTTCATCATCCATATCCTCCTTGATAGACTGTACGCGAAATGGTGATCACCCTTCCTCCATGTCCTCGCCGGCCTCGATGATACCGCGCTTCCGTTTCAGCTCCGCGATTTTTCGCTTCCACTCTTTCTGCGACTGCTCGGCCCGTGCCCGTTCCGCTTGCTGATCTTCCGGGGAGAGTGCAGAAAACTCCCCCTCCCGGCGATCTGCGTCAATATCCGCCATGATGCGGCGCACCAGGCGCAGAGCCAGTTCGCTCTTTGTCGGCGGCAGCTGCTCCATGGCAGCCTGCCCCTGCTGAAAAAGAAGCCGGTACCGGTCGTATTGAGCCTCGGTGATGAAACCCCATCCGAAGTCATCCTGGAGTTCCCGCTCGCTGTGGTATTGCATCACTTTCTCAAATTCAGCCTGCCGGACAGAGCATTCTTTCTCCACCGTCCGGGCATATTTTGCTTCTATGCGGCGCAGATCTTCCAGCACCTTTGTACAGGCTGCCGCCTCCATCAAATAACCATGGTCCCGCGGTTTCAGATACCTACTCATCCAGCACCTCCGTTTGCTCATCATCACAGCTTACCAAAGGGCAGGCGTAACTCTTATCAATGCTGGGCATGGTACAGCCCATATCAGGATCATGACAATCACAATTCAAGCAGGGAACCAGTGGCTCCGGCTGAAGCCGGATTCCCAAAACGATGAATTCACTCCATCTTCCGCAGTGTGGGCAGGGGATTGTCCCGTTGTACGCATGGTCGATCTGCTCTTGTGTAACGGGGGAAATCTTATGGCAGCATTCGTTCCGCACATATACGATATGAGCGGCTCGCCAGACTTCTGGACGGTATCTCTTATTGAAAGGAAGGTAGCCGCCCCATTGCGGATTGTCGAAAACCCGATCAATGTGTAGCTGAAGGGCTTCTTTTCGCAGTTCAGCGGCTGATGCCCCGATATAATTGTGTTCGCTGCACCATTGGATCAGATGCTTTAGCAGATGTGTCTCCCCATCGCGTTCGATGACAGCATCCGCCAGCCTGCACCAATCCTTTTCTTCAATCTCTCCAAGATTGGTTTTTACACCGTCCCACGGCAAATGCTTTTTATCCCGGCCGGAGCCCGTGCTGTTACAGCGGAATACGCCGTATTGCCAGCGAATATCCTCATAGGTGATGGAAGAAAGGTCTACTCCGCTGGGTAGATGATAGTCTTCATATTTCATAGTTTTCAGTGCCTCATAATTTTCACAACGGTCAGACTTTGCTTTACACAGTCTGAACGCTATTGTGAATCTCTCCGGTTTGCGCGGGGCCAGCAGACGCATTGGTGTCTTGGTAGGGGCTATCCGATGGAGGAATCTCGCCTCTCAAAACAAAAGGAAGAACTGCGTTCCAACTGGTCAGGGGAACTGGATTGCCGTCTATTTCCCGCAGAGCCTCATCCATCCAGCACTTTTCGCAGATATATACATGAGCGTATCTGCTCAAACTGTTCAGGAAAAAATACAGCCCGGAGTATAATTCGTTGCGGCCGCACCGCGGGCAGAGAAGCTGCTGTTCCGTCTCCTGCAGAGGGCAAAGACGCTCAAGAAATCTCTTTGCTTCGTCTTCAGAAAGCTTCATATTGTGTCCTCCATTGCATTTCTTAAAATTTTATTGGCACCAACTTGGCCGATGCCGGTATAAGGTCAAGCCTGTTATGCGATGGATCTCTTTGTCGTTGGTGACTTGAATGAATCCTTTTTTGCGGGCCACAACCCTGACTTCCTCATTCATATCAAGACAAAATACTTGTTCCCCGTCCATCTTCCGGAGCTCTTGCGTGGTAAGGGGAACTTCAGCGGCAAATTTGTTTTCAGGCGGTATAAGCCCGGCTACCAGCATTTGTACTGCGGTCTGAAAACCGGACTCAAAAGCCTGCTCGGCCACAATGCTGCTGCACTCACCGGCGGCAAGCTGGTACGCTTCAAAGGCGGCCATGGCTTCCGGGGAATTGCCCATTTTCTGGCGCAGGAGTTCCTCCGCCATTGAAGCATTATGGTTAAGCTGCTTCTGGTGCTCGCTTTGTGTTTTGAACACGCTCGGCTCATAATCTCCATAGTAGAGGTCATGAAGGAAATCCGGATCAGCGACAAAATCGGCTGATAAGGACTGCTTGGGAGCAGACAGGTTTTCGGCGATTCGCTCCAGAGCCTTGATGAGACTGGGCAGCTGGGAATTAAAAAATCTGCGGCCATATTCTGTTTCGTGCAAATTCAAAATTCGTCACCTCCATATAGAGAAAAACCGCCAGTGCCTTCGGGCCTGTAGCGGTTTATGTGAGGCCCCAGAACAGGGACCGGCTTCTTGGTTGTTCATGAGGACAAACCGCCTGCTCCTTTAGGCGGCAGAGGTATCTGTCCCTGCAAAGTCACAACATACGATTTCGCATATTTGCGCGGTGCAATGCCAGTCATTTTTATAGTAGGCCGTGTCGATCCCTTGGTTAAACTCCAATAAAATCCCAGTCCTTTTTTCAAATGTTCTGGCACGCCCTTCCTGAAGCCAGCGATGGTCTTCCGTTCCGCTATATACGAATGGCGCGCTCATTTGCGGTATTATGAACGCACCTTCCTTTGCAATACGGGAGGCCGCCTCTATTACCATGTATTCAAATTCGCCGCTCATGTAGCTTTTGCGGTAATTGTTTGCAATTCGGCCAAACGGCGGATTTGCAATCGCGAAGTCAAATTGGCCCAAGAGGTCAGGCAGAAAGGGATCAAGAACATCCGCGCATATCCATGTGGCCTCTGGCACAACTTTTTTACCAACCTCAACATAGTGCGGATTCAGTTCTACACAGGTAATATCGGCATAGCAGCGGCTGCGGTCACTGCATTCCAGCTGTGCCGCATAGCTCAGTACGCCGATTCCAGCACACAGGTCGATAATTCTGATCGTCTTTCCGTATAGGCACGGAATCTGGAGAGTAAAATCGTTGGCAAGTCCAAAAGGAGTAAAAAATGCACCAGACTTGCTATTGATGTGCTCCGCGTCTTCCCGGAAATTTTCAAAGATAAAAAGCTTATCTTTGTGGGAAAGGTGTTCTTTCTGCAGGAGACAAACCGCCTGATCGTGGAGCTGAATTTCTCTTTTGGTCAGCTTACTCATGGGTATCCTCCATTTATGTGGTTTGGTACAGTTTAGACAGTGAAACCTTCCATACTGCAGCGAAGAATGCAGTAGTCGGTCCGAAGGCTTTTCATGTGCCGCAGAATATCTTCTTTGGACTGGTAGCCCTCCAAATTCAACACCTGCCGTTCTGGACACCCCTTCTCGCTGGTCAGGTTGCAGTACCAGTACCCGCTTTTGGTCTGGTAGATCTTCCGATTTCTCTTGTGACCGGGAATCGTGAGCGTCAAATGCAGACCGCCGACGCCATACTCTGCATGAACGAGCATAAAAGTCGCTTTATACAGCTCGCGTTCTTCCTTTTCTACAAAACCGCAGAGGTCAGGCAGCCTGGGGCACCTTCCAGATGTGTGGGGCATATCGCGCCGATTCCGTTGGAATTTTCCCCGGCACCAGCAATCCCGCACCTCGCATTTTTCACAATCCACAGCGCCATGAAGCGGTGGGAAATAGTGTTGCTGCTCCATCACATGGCCTCCTTAAAAACAGTCATTCTGCATTACTTTTTGGCAGGCCAAGTCCAAACCAGCTTTCAGCTGAGGCATGGCCTCCATGTATTGGGGAGTGATACCCAGGGCATCAAGCGTGTCTTGAACATCGCCAGTATAGCCGTATTCGTGGTTGGAAAGTTCAGTCAGGAACATTTCATAAATGAAATTGTCTCCAGCTTTATCAGCGGCAATGGCCTCCTCAAGCTCCTTGCGGTGCCGGGCAAACATTTCATGCAGCTTCGGCGCATCGCTTTTGCGGTAAAATCCACCGGTGCCAGCGATAGCATACACCTGATTCATGTCGGAAGGGCGCAGGCCGAGCCGGCGCATTCCCTCTGCGAACTGCCGTTGATCGAACGCAAAAAACATGGGAAAGGCGTTGACCTCTTCCTGCTGGCGATCCCGTAACTCCTGATAGTGGTTTTTCATACTATGCGGCCTCCTTTTTCATCCGCTGTACAGACAGCCTGACACGCCATTCATCCGGGCGGGGCTGACTGCGGCAAATCCGTTCTAAAAGGTCTTTATTCGCACAAACAGCATATTGCTTCCACTGAGGCCCTGGCCCTTGACGGGTCAGGTGCTCCAAGGCATACATCATCACAGCACCCTACCTTTCCACCTCGAATTGCCGAAGCTTTTCTAACAGCAGGCGGGTGTTCTGCGCGTATTGCTCAAGGAACGGCTGATCCAAATCGAAGTTATAATATCGGTAAAACAGCACTTGGAAGGTCATCTGTTTGCATAGTTCCGGAGAGATCGAGCGCATCCGCTTACCAATTTCCGTGATAGCGGCATATTCCTGTTTCAAATACTCTTTCTCCGCTCTGGGGAAATTGCGATAAAACCAGTCTTTGACGGAAACCTTTCCGCCGTTGAAATGATACTGCTGATTGCGGTCAAAGCAGAGGCAGTATTCAAAATCACGGCCTCGCTCGCCGGGTCCTACAGAAAAAGGATAGAGCCGGCAGGTGCGTGGGCGTGCATCGTAGATGCTGCACAGCCCGCCCTTCAGAAAAATACAGGAATCGTCCGTCCCCGTGGTTTTCAGTACGAAGATGGGAAAGCAATCGTTGGTCAGCGGCATAGGCTCACAGTATTGAGACAGCACCTCATCTATGGTGCAGATGTTGGGCTCACGAGTACGCAGATACTTTGCAAGCCGATAGGCGTCCAGGCTCTCTACCATCACAGCATCTTTGATATGGCGGCAGCATTGACCGCATCTGCGGCACTGATAGTCCACACAGTCTTTGGCGTGAACTGAAACTACCATTGTTTTTTGATTATCCATGACAATCCTCCGAAAAAAAGGGCCGTGGCGGAAAATCCGTCACGGCCCAAAACATATAGGACAAGCTCTGTTGCCCCGGTATCTTCTTACAACCGCTTTACGCGCACGCGGCCAGACTCACCATCGGGAGCGGGTTGCAGGCCGCCAGCGGAAAAGGGGCCATTGAGAGGCAGTAATTGGAGTTGAGTGTTTCAAAGCGTACCATATCATCCGACTGATCGTGGATGGCTACCACACGGGAGGTATGATAGATCTTACCACCTGCATGAAGAAGTGCGCCCTGTCCAATCACCAGCGGACGCAGAAGTGCTCCGCGCATCACAATAGATTTTTTTGATTTCGTCATATACTTCGACCTCCATTCTGTTTGTGGTAGATAGAGGGTTACTCGCGGCATAACCTCAAAAACACAGTATGGACCTCCTCAAGAAGTTCCTGGATGCGTTTCATCGGTATTTTTTCGTGGCTGGAAATCTCCCTGATTCCATAGCCGTAACCCTTCATGCGGACGATTTTCATCTGTTGTTCAGAAACATGGGAAGCCAGATCATGGAGCATCTGCTGCATTTCAAATTCCTGCATGAGACGGTCCTGACCCGGCAGCAGCTCTTCCAGCGGAACGCCATCCGAGTATAGGCCCAGATGAATGCTGATGACTTCTGCATTACGCTTGCGGCGTGTTTGACTTAGATAATAGTTCGACAGATTGCGATACATTATCTTCCAAGCAATCGTCGAAAAAGAATATTGTCGCAACATTTCCCTTGAAAAATAGTCTTGGACAGCCTTTAAGTAACCAAAGATAACTACATCATAGAATTCATTCTCTGGAAGATGGTTGTCATTGAGAAATTTATAGACCAGGCCATGGTGTTCAGCGGCAAAATCCTGCTGCTCCTTTGTCAACGGTACTTCACACAACATAAATTTTCCTCCGTTCTAAATAAAAAAGGGATACCTCCGACTTGCGCCGGAGGTGTCCCTTGATGATGTATCATGCGGCATTGCCGCAACAAAAACAGTTACGCCGGCAACTGTTCATAGTCGCCGTTGATCTCGCCGACCACATAGCTTCCATCCGAGGCCGGGGCCGCAGTGGCAGATTCCGGGATCTCATAGTCGCAATCGTTGGCCCGCTGTTCCTCATTGATCAGCGCCCGCTGAATGTTGATAGTTTTGATTTGCCCCTTGAAGACATTGGCATAGGCGCGGATCTGGGCCAGCTCTTCCCCCTGGAAATCACGCAAAAGGCGGAAAGTTGCAACGCTGTAATCATTGCTGCCGTTGCTATCTTTCTTGAGGCCGATCTGGACCAGACTGCCATAGGTGGCACGCTGGCGATAGACAAAAGCCCTGTTCAGGAACTCCTTGAACGGCCTGATGCTGGTGGGCGGCAGGGAGACCAGCAGAGGCATATATTCACCACTGCGCAGCAGATAGAGATGCCTCATATTCTTGCACGCCTTGCCGCGGCCGCCATCCTTGGCCGATCCATACGCATTCATGGGGCAGGTAGCACACGCACCTCCCGGTACGCCGATCCCTGTTTTGCCATCTACAGAGGAGCAGAGCGGTTTGGTGTCTTCGTCATACTCGCTGCCTTCCGGCCACAGAGTATAGGCAGAGTGGTTGTAGAGGATGATGCCCTCCAGCGTCCGGGTATAATCCGGATTGTCGGGATCTTCCGTGGGAACTTCAAACTGCAGGGCGCCGCCGGCGGGAATCTTCACCCGCTGGAAGCTCATCATCTGAAGCCCATCCGCATCTTCTGCGATCTCATCGCGGCTGAAGTCGCCCTCCACCATCGCCGGAAGCAAGAATTTGTTCTGCTCGTTTGCGGCCACCATAGAAGTGTTCTGTTCGTACATAGTTCATTCCTCCTGTTAATTTTTTGATGGATGGCAGCCATTTAAGCGGCCATCTGGTTAATTCGGCTCCACTGCCGTGCCGGCATGGAGAGAATGTTGTAGCCGATGCCTTCCAGCGCGGTTGCCCGGTCATAGTCCTTAACATCCTGGCTGTGGCGCGTTACGGCGTTGGACAGACCATATAAGGTCAGATCGTTGCCTTCAATCAACCGCTGCAGCACACCGGAGCTTTCATCGTCCGTGATGTGAAAATCCTTGCTTACGAGCTTCACAATGCCAGGGACAGCGGCAGTATTCATGGGGGCGTCCTTGGCTTCCCGCATCATGTTGACCACACGGGTAAAGCGCACCTCGTCTACTACGGCCCGCACCGTGTCCTGGATCTTCATGGCGAAGGCTTTGTCATCGGCCTCCAGCGTCTTTTCCGAATACAGCTGGTAGTTCTCCGAAGCCTCATTGACACGGCCTACATGGTTGCGGCGCGTCTGGGCGTCGTTTACCACCATACCGTTGCTGCACACCAGACGATAGACCAGCGGCTGGATGCTCACCGAGCCCAGGCCTACCTCGCTGTTGCTGATAATAATACCGGACTGCACGATGTCACCGGGTACGACCTCTGCCTCCAAACGGGTGTTGACAACCTTGATGTACATACGGCTGTCGGTAAGCTGGCAGCTCTCGAAGTGCATCCCTTCCATCTCCTGCAGGACTGGAAGGACAATCCCGGCAATATCGAGGTTGTCGATACGCCGGTAGCGGTTGCTGAGAAACGCCCGCGCTGTGCCGTCTATGGTGCGAACCATACGCACAGCCGGCTCCCGCTGGAACCAGGCATTCACATTCTGCGCCAGCAGCTCGGGGTATTCCTCCAGCATCTTGTCATAATAGGCTGCCGGGATCTTGAGGTGCGTTCCGATCTGCCTGTGTGCGATGGCGTTGACCTCCAGCGGCTCCACGGCATAATCACCGGATTGGTCGTAAGCGTTGAGATATAGCCCGCCACCAAAAGGCTCCAACCGGAGACTCCGGGTGTCCAGCATATAATCGGCCTTCAAATCGTTCTGCCGCTGGATTTCCTGTGCCATTTCCACAAGACTGATCCCTGATTTCATGTTATTTCACTCCCTTCTTATGACGATGGCGGTCACCAGGAGACCTGGATGCCCTGCGCTGTTGTTTCAGCAGCCAGACCGTTGCTCTCAAACACTTCCACCAGACGAGGCCAGTAGACCTTTGCCGGAAAGTTGGAAAGATGTTCCTGTGGGACAAGCTCTTCACCCTGCTGGATGCAGATGTCCCCGTTTTCTTTCAGTGTGAGTTTGCTGTGGCCGCGTGAGTTCAGGTCGGAAATCAGCGTCTCCATGACTGTGCGCCCGTTATTCTCGTACCAGATACGCGGGTCGATGGGCTGCTTGTTGGGCGGGATGTCTGCCTGTTCCCCCTGTTCCGTCCCCGCTTTAGACAGCGGTACGATCTTGAGCAGGTCACAGCGAATGGTTGCGTCCTTACCGAAGGTGATGTCCGCATGGTCGAACGCCTCCACATTGTAAAGGCGGATACGCCCTGTGCCGTTGCTACGGATCAAGTCCGCTGGCCTCTTTTCACACCACTCAAAGCAGGCATTGGGAAAAGATGAACGCAGATAAGTCAAAATCCGGTGGTTGGCATAGCGGAGCAGCAAATCGTCTGGTACAGGCCCTTCAAGCTCCGGCACCGTAAAGGTGTTCTGCGCGATACCCTCGGCATGGAGCTGGCGCTCCCTCTGCTGACGCTGACGGCGGCGCCTGGCCTGCTGCATATAGGGGAGCAGGAGGATCAGCACGACCCAAAGCCCCCAGAGGGTAAATACCCCTATCAGAAGCCACGCTTGCCAGGGTCCGCGTACCAAAGCCATGATGGCGATGACAGCACCGATCAGGATTGTGATGCTGCCGCTCAAAAGTCCTTTGTCGTTACTCATGTTGTTACCGTCCTTCCTTTTAAGTTTTGCTTGAAAACAAAAAAAGGGACCGCACCAAGCTTCAGTTCATTCTGAAAACTTGATACGGTCCCTCTTGCAGTGCCGGATTTTATTCCGGCAGGGATTCGCGGTCGCCGTCCATTACCTCGGAGGGGGCTGGAGCGGTTGCCGCTGCGTCAGAGTCATGCTGCTCATGTTCCGCTTTTGCTCTGGAAGATTGCCCAGGAAGAAAGCCAAAGTCCGTCAGCCATACTTTCAACTTTTTGACTGTGGCCCCGTCCTTTTGCCGTACATCCACCAGTTTCTGCGATCCAGTGAGCCAGATCATGCTTCCCTTTTTGACCTTGAGCCGTGTGAGCCGGGCAGCCTGGTCGCCGCGGGCCCATACTTGATAGAAGTTCGGATGTTCACCTCCGGAGCGTTCCATCAAATCAAAACAAACATACGGCTGCTTTGACTGGCTCTCTTTGGGAGTAAGCTCGTGCATGACTCGGCCAAATACATAGATTTGTGCCATAACACTCCTTTCTTCGCCATCGGCGTTACTATCTATATATAAAAAGTGCCAGCGGATACCAACCCGAAAAGGGCGTGGCAATACCACTGACACTTGATACAGCATACAAACTTAACTGCGTGTGCAATGCAGGGCTTTTGGCCTTGCGGTACAGATGTTTCATCTGTATCCCACATGGGGAACGCACAAAAATCAATTACAAATTAAGTTTAACACCATATCTTGTATTTGTCAAGTGATATAATACTATATATAGATATTTTGGCCCGGCGAGTTACAATATGTGGTTCATGTGGCGGTAGTAATCATCCAACAGGTAGAATTTCAGTTCCTTGGCCCGGGGTGTACCATAGTTGAAGGTCAGCGCATAGAGATTGCCTGTTCCATCTATACCGAGGGGGCCGAGCCAGCAGTTAGCAGTGTTGCCGTTGAGATACCAGAGCTGAATGTCCTGGTAAGCATCTTCCGAAACAAGCCCTGATGCGGCCAGACGCTGGGCGTCTTCGTCTTCAATCGGGGTGGAGGAAAGAAAACGGCGGTAAAGTTCATCCGGCAGGCCGAGAGCCTGTTGGTAGGTCAGCGGATTTGGGTGATTCAGCCACCAGCGGGTAACATCTTCAAAGGTGCGCAGATGCGGTTTAGCTCCAAGCGCCCGAAAGCTGCGGATGAACAATTTCACCTTGTCCGGGGATGGCGCAGAAGGGATCGGGATTTCACGCACTTCGTTGTCTGAGAAGGAAAAGGCAATCCGCTCACCGCATCTGTCCTCCAGCATGAGTGCGGAGCGGGATAATGGAGAGACCAGAAAGTGCTCCATAGCAAAGGTATGATCCAGAAACTGTTGGATTTTGTATTGCTCAATCGTGTGTGGCTTGTACATGGGGGTAGACCTCCTTTTTAGATTCTACCTATTAAATAGGGAAAATCCTCCGTTTTTCTGCAGCAAAATCAGACTTTGTAAAAATAGCGGATAGAAGAGTAAGAAAAAGAGATACGATGCTGTGGTTGTGGAGCCTGCACCGTATCTCTTTCCTATTTTGCCGTAGGTTTAGCCGTTCTCCTTAGCCTGTTCCTCTGAGACAGCCGGCTCACCAAGGGCCTCATATCCCAGGAAGCTGTTGGTGGAGAGAGCCGCGTCCAAATAGTCATTCCCGACCACAGGGCGGCTGCCGGTTTGAAAGTAGAAACGATACCGGGCGCCAATCTGAAACTTGGCGGACTTACTTAACAGTAAAGTGCGCTCCGCGCCTTGTCCATCTATCAGTTGGATTTTGCGATACCGCCTTATCACAGGAGAGATAACGCTGGAGCAGACGCCTTCTACGATCTCATACTGGCCCCGGGCGATGGTGCTCCATAAGCTCCTAACCAGTACCAGAGAGGCAAGAAAGATTATGCTGCCCAGTACCAGCAGGATATGGTCTGTGGTAATAATGAAGATGATTAGGCTGAGGGCAATGCTTGCGAGCCCAGCCAAAAAGGTCAACAAAATCTTTCGCCGCAGCACGAACGGGAATTGGTTCCATTGATTCTTCATGTGGTAATCCTCTCAAAAATGATTTGCTGGCGCAGGTAGAGGTTGGCAACGGCCAGCGTTACTGCCTGACTGCTCCGGCTGTTTTTCATTATGCCGGCGATATTATAGCAGGTGGTTTCGTCGTCACCGTACACGGCCTCCATCAAGAACTGCTCATTGGGAAGATAGGCAACATCCTGCTCTACACACTTGATGATCTCAGCGGTGGACAGCAGAGCTTGCTGGGCCAGCCTCATAACACGGGTCTCATAGTCGGTACGCCGGTCTTTTTGGAATAATTTTAGCGCCTGTTGAATAGGGACTCGGCGGCCTGCCACCAGTTTGACAAATGAGATGCTCCTCATCAGCATTGATCCGCTGGCTGGAATAATGCCGAGAGAACTCAACAAATCATACAGGGCATCGTATTCCGTTTCACCGCAGCCAGATACCAGCAGACCTCGGGTGAGCAGCCGATTTACGCAGGCATCCCAAGAGCGGGAAATACAATCTCCCAGAGAGGACACCAGCTTGTCACACTGGAGGGAAATATCCTCTCGTTTAGAAATTCGCCAGTTTAGGGCGGTCCAAACGACCATTTCCTGCATATCCACCATGTAAGTTTGCCCGCTCAGGCGGATGACCGGGCAGGACCGGCCACAGCCATTCGTTTCCCGGTCCAGACGGCCGATTGCAGTATATAGGGTTTTCTGTTCCATTCATCAGTACCTCCTTCTTTTATATATCCTTTACTGCGGAAAGGCCGCGGTTTTCAACAAATTCAGAGCAGGCTTTTCAGGAACTTGGAGTCTCTGCGCAGTTTTGCGGTGGAACGCGAGATCCATGCCCCCACATGGGAGGGCGGCACCTGATAAAGCTCCGCGATGTCTGTGACCCGCATCCCTTGAAGTTTGAGGGCAAGCGCCTCAATGCCAAGCCGGGTTACACCATCGTAATCTTTTTTACAGGCATCCAGCAATGACAGAGTTTCTATCAGAGATACTTGGGTGTCAAAGGCGTCGGGCCGGGACTCCAGGGCCTCTCCGTCTGCAGCCAGTTCTCCATGTTCTCCAATAATAAGCCTGCTGAATTTTTTCTTCCTGTTGCAGATCGCCCGGCAATAGGACAGAAGCCCGTTTTTAACGACCGTTTTGGCGTAGGTAGAAAACTGGGCCCGTCCGTCATTCTTATAAGTAGACGCGGCTTTACAGAGCCAAAGGCACCCCTCTTGGAACAAGTCTCCATATTCCATACCGCAAATAGTCGGATTAACATGGATGTAGTCACAAATGACCCAATGTACGATAAAAAGATTCCGGGCAACAAGTTCCTGCTGCTGTTCTGTTAAACTGGTCATCGTTTCACCCCCCTTTAAGCGGCCGAATGCAGATTGCCCAAAGGAGCAGCGGCTTTGTAACAGAGGCGAATTACCTCATCGCACATCCCGTCAGAAAACATGCCAATATGTGCCTGCTGGTCATTTAGTCCCAGTTTGGCCTGGAGCCAGATGTAGACCTCCCATTTTTCCATGTGCCGGCTCTGCTGCAGATGCTCCAGCGCCCGGTGAGCCAGGATTCGTTTGTGCCGGAGATCCCCATTTGCCAGAGTCCCCATAGGCCGGTGTGTCCGGTCATGGGCACTCACATAGGCATCACAAGCCGGCCAGCGATCACAGAGATAGATATATTTGCCCTGGGAACGGCGGTTACAGCCATAGACTGTGCTGGCGGGGCGAAGAGAGGCGTTAGCATGGCAATAAGGGCATTGGATATGTTTTTGCTTCGTCATAAAAATCATCACCTCCAAATGCGTATAGATGACGGCGCAAAGGCGTCTTTCAGTGTGAAAAAACAGTGTTAATTGCAGCCCGGGTCCAGAGAAAGTTGTCTGAGCGCACAGGCGGAAGGCTCCGGTGTGTGCCATTCGATGTACTTGGAAAAGGCGGCGTCAAAGGCGCGCCGGGACAAAATGGCAATGCACTCAGACGAATCTACAGTTTCTCCGGATAGTCTTTGGATGTCCTCGGCAGAAAGCAGCATAACCTGTCCGCACTCATCCACAGCCAGAAGAAAACCGGAACAGGGCGTTGTCCGGCCGCACATGCAGTGGCCGCAATCGCAGCTTACAAAGATAGCGTTGCGCCAGTTGCCGCGAACAGCCCGCAGGAAAGAATAAATTTTGCAGGAAATGTTCATCCTGTACCTCCGTTATCCTATATTTCAAAAACTAAAAAAGCGGGGACCGGCTGTGGAAGTCCACAGACCGATCCCCGCCGGTGATTTTAGCCAAACAGGCCCTCGATCTCGCTGGTGATACGCGGAATCACCGTGTCGTTGAAAATGAGGGTCAGGGCCGCCAGAAGAAGGGCGCCCAGCACCACGGCGATGATGATCTTAACAGCGTCCGAAATGTAAAAATCACCGCGCTGGTTGGAAAGCGCCATACGGGCACGAAGGGCCAGTGCATTCGCCTTGTTCTGGATACGGGTGGTAAAGTTTCTCATGGTAAGACCTCCTGAAATTTTATTGTTTTGATGTTGATGGTTTTATAAAAAGACTGCTCACCGCTCAAGAACGACGAATCGGTTTGAGCATGTCCTTTTTATTGGAAATGGGCCGGCTGGGATAGGCTTTCGGCTTTTGATACAGAAGCCAGCGGAAACGGCGCTTTTCTTCCCGTGCGCCGCCAGACGGGAAAAATTTTTTCTTAGGCATAAAAGTCTCCTTAAAACAAGGGCCGGCCTGTATATGACAGGCTGGCCCAGAAATAAATGACGGCAGCTGACTACCGCTGCAAAAATCCGCTATAGAACAAGCACTTGCCTCCTTTACACTGCAAGAGGTAGAAAAATGTGTTTTTTCTGCTTCATACATTCAGAAAAATGTGAAAAAATGAATTGCAAAACAGAGAAAAATGTGGACGCCTCGAATGTGCATCATCATTTATCACGAATCTTCCGCTGTATCTTGCAGAGAAAACCATAGAGCTCTTATAGGAAACGGCCCTCACATCCAGATGTGGGGGCCGTTCCATTCGCAGTCCGATTATCCAAAGAAAGCGCCCAAGGAGCCCATAACCTCGGTACAGAGGACCACCAGGTAGATGATCATGATGCAGATGAGCATCATCATGGAGTAACGCTGGATTTTCTTGGGGCGTTTGGCCGCTTCCTTTTTTAAGTTGTTCTGCTCAATCTGTCTCATGTCAAAACAGATCATTTTAAAGTACATCCTCTGATCGTCGCCTCGCAATACGCCAATCAGTCCCCGGATCACATCGGACAGCATGGGGCTGCCGATGCGGGTTTCAAAATGGATGAGGGCGTTTTCATAGTTGCCGGTCTTCATATCGGCAATCGTCTGGTCCAGCTCCGCGCCGAAGTCCTTGCCTGCCACCCGCCGGTAGGAAGTAAGGATCTTCAGCACATCCCGGTCGTTTTCCAAATTCTGCCCGATGGTAAGGGCAAAGCGCGGGATCTCATTCTCAATGAGCTTGCGCCGCTTTTTCACAAAGTCAAAAACCTTGTAGTAGGTTGAAAACCACAGCGCCACGGCCAGACCAATCAGAACAGGCACCATAAGCGGTATCAGAAACGCCATCAGCAGAGAACTGAGGCCGACTGCCCCGGCTGTGACCCAGGCCCGGGCGGTGTAGACTTCCGGTGTCAGCTCCATGCCGGCAATGTCCAGCGCCCGCTGCAGTTTATTCCGCTTGAGCTTATCCAGCTTCAGGTACGGGGCGATCAGGCTGGCGATTTTGGTGAGATAGACATCCAGCAGTTTCTCGGCCTTTACGCCCTGCTGCTTGCGGGCCAGAAGCATCATACGGGAGGTACGCTTCGTGGGAATGTCTGCAAAGGCGCAAGTCAGGTTGTAGACGGCAAAACCGAAACAAATCACTGCTGTGAGAGCTAAAAGTGTCATGCGCTGTCACCTCCATATTCAATGGGCCTGCTCAGTTTCATGATCTGGGTCAGGGCAAACAGGATAATGGCTGCGCAGATTGCCAAAGCGATTTTGCCCGGCGTGGTGAAGAGCAGCGTGTGAAACCAATCTTCATTCAGGAAATAAAGCAGCGGTACATTGGCAATCACGAGGAACATCATTGTGATTGCCTCCCGGCGCGGCCCCTGCATCATAGCCTCCAGCTCCGACTGCACCACACGAACATCAGAAAACTTCTGGGCGATGGTAGGCAGCGTATTTTTCATGGCCCGGTCAGACTGGCACTGAATGAGGATGTTAGCCCACTCATGGAAAACACGGTTTGGAATCTTCATTTTGAGCGAATTGATGGCACTCGTAGTATTTGCGTTGATCAACTCTGCCTCATAGACAAATGCCTCAAAATTGGCCTTCACCGGCTCATTGATGTAGGGCAGGTTTTCCTTGACTGCCCGAATCAGGTCCTCCGTGCGCAGGTAGGAAGTGGTGATGATGGAGATGGCCGTTTCCAGTTCTTCATTCAAATGCTTTTTATAACTGGCTGCGGTGCTGCGCAGATACCAAATAGGAGCGAGTGAAAATCCGATCCCTAAAATCGGGACCATGTACACATTGCCAATCAGCAGCGCCAGGGCACCGCCCACCGCGAACAGGATCAGAGACAGCCGTTTGACTGCTTCATACCGGTCAGCCCGCCCGGTGCCTTTGAGGATTTGCTTTAATTCAAAGTCCTGATTAAAGAAGCCCTTGGCCGGAGTGCCCATCAGAACATTCAATTCATCGGTCAGTGTGGCCGACTTGCGCTGTGACCGGAAAAGCGCATCAATGAAATCGCCCGGCCGCACACCAAACAGCGTTAGGAGTCCAGCGGCGATGAGGGCGAAGCATATGATGTAAACCCACGGCATCCGTTCAACACCTCCTTGTCGTGCTCAAGAAATTCATCCAGCTCCTTATGGGAAATCCCATTGTCCAGGAGACGCTTCTGCAATGAGCTGGACATCTCGGAAACTTTTTTGTGGCGGCCGACCACAAGAGGCCGTCCATCTGCATCAACAGTATTGTCCAGCACATTATAAGAGTAGAGGGTGCGGTAAATCAGCCGTTCGCCCTCACAGCCTTCCCCCTCGATGATCTCCATGATTTTACGGCTCCGGTCTTCCAACTGCTTTGTGAACACGATGATTGGATAGGCTTCGACCATGATCTGCATCAAAACATCATCGCCCATCATATACTTTCGCTTTGCCAGCGTCATCATGCGCCGGTAAGTGGAGGCGCAACTGTTAGAGTGGATTGTGGTGCAGACGGTATGGCCGGTACGGGAGCTTTCAGCAGCGGACAGGCTTTCTGCCGCAGACCGCATTTCACCGACGCCGATCACATCCGGGTGCTTGCGAAGGACCCGCTCCAGCAGGAAGTCCTGGTTGATGTTCAAGGATGGATTTTCACTGGGCCGGGTGAGCAGATGGACTACGGAATTCAGAATGTTTCCATTTTCGTCCCGCTTGACCAGATCAAATTCGCGGCTGCCTTCCTCAATCGTGATGAGGCGGCGGTTGTCAGGGACCTGGGACAACAGCCATGCCATGATGGTAGTTTTGCCGGAGCCGGTGGCCCCGGCAATGCAGACGGATACGCCATAGCGGATGCAGGCGGTCAGAAAATGGAGCATTTCCGCGGTTGCGCTGCCGGAGTCCAGCAGCTTCTGTGCGGAAACCGTTTGCTGATTCACGATACGGATGGAGGCGTTGATCCCCACCTCCGGGTCAACAATCGGTGTCTTATCCACGGAGATACGCACATTCTTATCCAGAAAACCGATCACGCTGGGCATGGTATCATCTATGACCATGCCGCAGGCGTTGAGCATACGCCGGACCACATCAATGGCGTGCTGTGGGGAGGAAAACTTGTCCGGGATCTTAACGCTGCGCCCGCCGGCTTCAATCACCTCAATGTCGTTGTAAGCATTGATGTTGACCTCCTCAATACCAGGCTTGTAAATCCACTTTTTCAGGAAAGAGTACCCGGCCATGTCCTCATAGAGCTTCTCGCACAGCTCCTCCGTGGTCAGCCCCTCGATAGCGTATTTTCGCTTGACGATGTACTGCACCATCAGTTCTTTCAAAAGGGAGGAGGCGCGGTCGGTATTTCCATCGCCGGCCTCTGCAATCGTGGCGGCGTGGTTTTCCGCAAAATACCGCTGTACATCTTCCAGAATCTGTTCATAGGTAAGGTCCTGATTGGCCGCAGGAGCGAAGAAAATGTCATTGAGATTATTCATCGGCAGTTTCCTCCTCAAAATGCTCGGTTTCGTTCCCACCATCCTCTGCGGCATGGTCAGCCAGCTCCATCTGCTCCAGCGCATCCAAAACTTTGTTGAGCGAAGCTGTGTATTTGGGATTGCAGTATTTGATGGCCTGGAACATCCCGCCTTCGGTGGCGCAGCGGTCAATCTCCTTGCCATAGGGCAGAAGGCCGTCCCATCCGCCAATGATATGGCCCATCTCATCCAGCGCGTGGAAGGGGCGGGCCATGCCGGCAAAGGTCATGTGCTGATCGTAGTGGAAGCGTCCGTCTCCCAACAGGGGCTGATGGGCCTTTAAGTAATTAACGCCCTTGAGATCAGGCGTCAGGATGCGAATGACCAGATCCCCTGACTCAATGGCGGCAGGCGTGAACACATTCGTCATATTGGAACTGCAGTCCAGAATGACGAAATCCACAAGCCTTGCGGCGGCATTGACCAGTTGGAGTACCATGGCATACTTGACTTCCGGGTAACTCAACGGATTTTCACCGGCAGCATAGCCCATCACGCCAATGAAGGGGTAACTTTTGAGCACGGTAACATGGCCTGCCACCAAAGAGGTGTCGATCTCCACGCTGCTCAGTACCTGCCCTACGGAGGCGTTGGTCTGAATGATCTGCTCCGGCAGCCAGACAGGGAGCATGGGGACACTGATTTCCGCATTGATGATGATCGCTTTCCGCTTGTCGCGGGTCAGGGCTTTTGCCAGAATGCAGGAAAACATACTTTTTCCGCTCCCTGGGCTGCCCCAGACAGTAATAACTTTTCCCATAGTCGAAGGCTCCTTTCAAAAGAGGTGGGATACCCCTTGACTTTTTCATTGTTAGTTGTATAATATAAATCAAATTATCATAAGATAGATTATGATAAAGGAGGCGGCAGTATGAAATTTATCGGCAGACGCAGGGAGTTGGAATCCCTTGAAACCGCGTATCAAACAGACGGCGGCTTTGTTGTTATCTATGGCAGACGGCGCGTGGGAAAAACGACGCTTATCAAAGAGTTCATCAAAGACAAGCTCGCTTTTTACTTTCTCGCAACAGAGGAAGTAGAATCCCAGAGCATGAAGCGGCTTGCCAGTGTTGCCGCACGGATCACGAAAAATCCTATGCTGCAGAGAGTCGCATTTTCCGATTGGCTGGATTTGTTCCGTGTGATTTCGGAATACCGTCCGGAGGAGAAAAAAGTGCTCGTGATCGATGAGTTCCCGTATCTGGTCAAATCGAATCCGGCGTTCCCCTCCATTCTCCAAAACGCATGGGACGAGATCCTCAAGGACAGTAATGTGATGTTGATCCTCTGTGGCTCACTGATCGGAATGATGCAAAAGTATGCCCTCTCATATGACAGCCCGCTGTATGGGCGCCGGACCGCGCAGATCCGCCTTGCTCCGCTGCCATTCCCGGATGTGTATGCGGCACAGAGCCTTTCGTTTGAAGATGCGGTGAAGCAATACTCAATCACAGGCGGAGTACCCAAGTATCTGGAGTTCTTTAATGAGCGGGACGATTTGCTGCAGCAAGTGGAATCTGTTATCCTCTCGAAAAACGGCTTTTTATATGAGGAGCCCAATTTCCTGCTGAAAGATGAAGTGACCTCGGCCGTAAACTATTTTTCCATTATCCGAGTGATAGCGGAGGGCAATCATAAGCTGGGTAAAATCGCCGGCGCTATGGGGATCGAGACTTCCGGCCTGACGCCTTATCTCTCTACCCTCAGCGATTTGGGCTTTATCGTCAAGGACACGCCTGTGACGGAGAAAAATCCAGAGAAGTCCCGCAAAGGGCTTTACTTCATACAAGATAACTTTGTGCGCTTCTGGTTCCGGTATGTCTACCCGTATAAGGGAGAACTGGAATTGGATAACTCCCGGCTCGTCATGGACGAGATCGAAAAAGATTTTGAACAAAAGTTTGTAGCCTTTGCTTATGAGGATGTCTGCAGGGCCGTTTTTGCGGACTTGTGCAGAAACAGGGAAATTCCATTTACGCCATCCCGTATAGGGGCCTATTGGCTGAATGACCTTGACAGCGATACCGAAATCGATGTAATGGCGGTAGACCACCAGAATCATCAGGTCTTTGCCGGCGAATGCAAGTTCCATGTCAAGCCAGTGGATGCGCCGGTTTTCTTTGCCCTGCGGGACAAAGTGCAGGTGTCCGCAGAAATCCAATCAGCATTCAAAGGCTATCAGTTCCTCTACGGGGTGTTTTCCAAGAGCGGCTTTACTCCACGGCTGCTTGATATGGCCGGACAGAATCCCAGCCTGTTCCTGATCAACGAGGACAAACTCATCCAAACAAATACCTGATGGTAAAACCAGGGCGGTGAAGCGATTCACCGCCCTGGTTATTTGCTATCCTCCTGGCCGCTTTCAGGGGAGACGGTTTCAGGCTCGCCCCCTTCGGTGTTTTCGGCGTCTCCCTCGGCGGCAGGCTCGCTGCTTTGCGCATCAGCGTTTTCCTCCACCAGCGTTTCCGGGAAGTAAATTTCCTGGAGCGTCTTGTCCTGTTCGGCCAGCAGTTCTTCAGCCAGCTGGTCATTGTTGCGGGAGATCAGGGCCACATGAGCTACGCCGTCGTTCTCCAGCTCAGTGATGATGCGGGCCTGCTCCGGGCTTGCCAGCACTGTGATGGTAGCAGACTGCTGCGGCTCTTCATCTTCTGTGGGCTCCTTGGTATTGTCCACATTGATGCCATCAGAATCCGTGACGGAAAGGACCTTGACAAAACGCAGTTCGGGTACTTCTTCCGCAGTCTCCAGGAAGTGATAGATGCGGACAATATCATTGGGCTGGAGCTTATCCGACAGTCCGGAGGCCAGCGTTTTTACGGTCAGGGAGATAGCAACCTTACCAGAGGGGATGTCGTTGAGCGCCACATCGGAGGAAACTGGGACGCTGCTCACCTTACTGGTGAGAATATAATCGCCCGCAGCCAGATCCGCCGTCACATACAGGCCCTCCACATCATCAAGACTGTGAGCCACATTGGCGGGAAGGTTGTAGCCGCCTACCTCCACAACCTCAGCGTTTTCTTTTGTGACCTGCTCGCCTTTGAGCACGGGCTGGGTGATACGGACAATTTCCGTTTTCCCGTTGGTCTGCCGGGCAATGGTGGGCAGCGCCACAAAAGCGATGACCGCTGCCAATACCAGAGACAAAATACCGAAAATAAATCGGTTGTTGAGTTTCATAAGCACATTCTCCTGTCATAAAAATAGTTCAGCCAGCGTTGCAATCGAGCAGCCGCAGGCAAGAAAAGGTAAGAACGGAATGGCGATGGGCTGGCGGAGCCGGGAAAGCCTTCGGAACAGAAGGGCCATCGGCATGGCAAAGACTGCGGCCACAAAGAAAACCAGAGCCATCCCGGAAGGACCGTAAATCAGCCCAAGTATCCCACAGAATTTAATGTCGCCTCCCCCAAGCCCAGTTCCACCCGTTGCCATGGCAGCAGCCAGAGGGATGCAAAAGCCAAGCAACGCCCCCGCCAAAGCCTCGGCAACGGCAGGCCAGAGCTGCCCACCGTCCCCGGCAAGGCAGACCTTGAGCAGCGGAGCCAGAGCGGCGAAGGGCATAAAAAAGGCGAGCGCCCGATCCGGCACCCGCCTATATAGAATATCGTAAACAGCAAAACCAGCCACAACAGAGAAAACGGTGAGCAGGTATGCCGGCCACAGGCTACTCGCGGTTGGTGTACCAATCATCATAAAGGCTCCCGTCGATTGAAACATAGTCGTTCAGGTTGATGCTTAACATTCCATCAGGGGTCCAGGTGTCCCACACCTGTGTAAACACGGTGTAGTCTGTGGAATCCGGGAACCATAGCGGACTGAAATGCACAGTCCGGTTGTAGGTAGAGAACTCATTGGGCTGGAAGGTGAATTTGGCACTCCGGCCGCTGGACACCCGCTGCAGAAGGCGTAAGTATGTTTCGTACTGGAACTCGGGAAACACGGAAAATGCCGTCTGTGGATGGGTGATGTGGCTGGTGGGCGCGTCGGTGGAAAGGGTGGCTGTCACATCCTGCTTGACGCCATACCCGCTTTTCATTGACTTCCCGGAGGCCGTGGGCACAATATCATCCGGCATCAGGGACATCACACCGCTGATGGAGGCAGAATAGCCAGTGTACTCGTACTCCCAATAGCCTTCATCGACCCAGTGCCCCCAGTCATCGTGGTCACACCAAACCCAAACCGGTACCCAGTAGCAGCTCCATACACCCCAGTTGGCAGTGAGCTTCTGCGGCTCATTGGGGAGTGAGGGCGCGGTGTAGCCGGGGTTGGTATCCGTTGCTGTCGGATCTGGAGGGATATGTTCGTTCAAGTCCACGATCTCCGCAACAAAGGTATCTTGTGCGGTATAGGCCCCGCTGACGGAAACCGTGATGGTTACCGACTGTGGAGTGGAGGGCGTGTGCCATTTGACCCAGACCACCTGGCTGTCGCCCGCCGGGATGACTATATCATTGACCCGGTAGGTGGTGCCGAGAATATGGAAGGTCACCGAGGCCGGATTGTCCGGTGTTAAATCCGTATCCGTCCGCAGAGTAACGGATGTGATCACATCCGTATCTACCCGATACTCTACATCGGGCGCTTCAATTTCCCCTTCGGGCGGGCGCTCATCGAACCAGACGATGCCGACGCCCAGACTGCTGATGATGTCAGCGTTGCTCTGCTTGCTTGTGGTGCTGCCTGTCCATGCGGGCAGGCCGAGGTCGCTAAATTCCAAAAACATCGACAGAGGCAGATTCTTGTGGGTGAGGGAAGTCATGGTTTTCCGAAGCGCCCCGCCGGATTTTTGGTCATACAGCGCCGCCTCTGTAGCGGTCATACAGTAATACTGGCCGTTATGCGTAAAGTATGCAATGGGCTCGATCAGCAGCTTATAGTCGCCGGCAATCATCCGCTCATAGTCCACACCGGCCGCTTGGGCAACCATCTGGCAGGCATACTCCGAACAAAAATATCGCTTGATGGCCTCAATATTGCTCTGTCCCTTGCTGCTGACGATGGTGGGCATAGACTGTGCTGGCTTGATGCAGGAGTATGCCACGCCAGACTGGAGGGAGAGTGCGGTGCCGCCCAGATACTGTAACTTGTTGACTTTCCCAAAGTGCAGGACGCTGTTTTTTTGTACCCGGTTGGAGAAGTCTACGGGGGAAGATATTGCTGTACCGCTATCGGCATCCACAACGGTGATCCGCACACCATCATTTCCAGGATTCCAGAAATTAGAGGATGTGCCTTGGCCCATGCTGCCGCCACCGCCGTCAATATTTCCGTTACCGCCCTCCGCAAACGCGGTGGAAGGGAGCAAACAAAATACCAGGGCAAGGCTGCACAGGAGGGCGAGAAGTCGCTTCAAATACATCACACTCCGTTCTTCTTAAAATAGAAAGGCCGCCACAATTCTGTGACGGCCAATCAGGGGTATATTCAGTTGTAGATTGGTCAGCCCATATTGCCAACCTGCTTGTTGATGTCTCCATCGCTATCACCGACAGACTGTTGAACATCGCCGGGAACTACCCACCCAAACACTGGATCATACACAGCGCCGTTGCCATTGCTGGCTCCGGGGGCCGGCTCGTTATTGGCCGGCTCCTTTTCCGCAGGGGGAGTGGTGACCTTGGGCACTTCCGGGTCAGGATTGACCGGATGATCTTCACCGGGGTCTTCCCGCTCGGTTTTCCCTTCTGGCGCGGGCGGAGGCGTTGTTTCCGGTTTCTCCGTGTCCGTGAAGTCGATCACGACTTCATCCTCAGTTTCGGAGGTCACCTTGGGGTAATCCTCTTCAGGACTGGAGGACTGGCCGGGCGCATAGGCTCCGGCGCCGCTCTCACCGTCTGTCTGTGTGCCGCCATCCGACCAATCGCTGGTCGTGCTGCTGGGCGGGGATTCTTCCGGCTTGAAGTCTTCTGTGCGATCCCGGCTGGCAAACCAGCAGACGCCCAGGATGGCAACACAGAGGACGGCCAGCGAAGTAACGATAAAGCCTTTGGATTGGAAAAACTTCTTCATGTGTGATACACTCCTTTTTTGCTGTTATATAAAGCCTATACTGTAGTTCTGGCTGAATTTTCAACAGCACGGCTAAAATTTGGTGTTGTGGTAGCCGGTCAGTTCTACCCGCTGGGTAATGGTGGGGTAACTGTGTCCAAACATCCGCACATAGAAGTCAACATCACAGTAAAAGATGTACTCCACACGGTCGCCCACCACATTGAATTCAAGGCTGATGTCGGAAACCGTGTAGTCATCGGTAGAGAGAGGGACCTTTTCAGCAAGGCCGCCGGCAACTGTGGCCTCCAGCATTTCTGTGTAGTCCCGGCTGGAGTAGAGGGTGCGTAAATACTCTTCAAAATTGGTTTCCCTCTGGGAGCGGTAAGTATCTGCGTAGATGGTGGCGCTCAGATTGTTCAGCTCCATTTTAGCCCCGTTGCGGATGTTGATGCAAGTAATTCTCACCGAGGCATACAGTAGCAGGAAAGAAATGAGCATGACAACTCCAACCACAAAGAAGCAGGCGAAGAAGGTGATCTCCCCCCGCTCGTTGCGGAGCGGCCGGTGCAGCTGTGAGAATAAACGCTTCATAGGCCACCTCACTTCCAGTAATGTTCGCTGACGCCGGAGCCGCGGGCCACCACCGTGATGTTGACCAGATCCAGATTCCAGAAGCCGCCCAGCTTGGCATCCCCCTCAATGGTAATATAGAAGGGCGTTCCCAACTGGATGGCCCGGGACATCCCGGAAGGTGTGGGAGATTTATATGTGGCGTCAATCGAATAGGTGATATTGTCGGCCCCCTCGATCTCCGAACAGAGGAAATCAAAGAGAGCATCCGTCTCGCTGTTGATGCCGCCGGACAACTGGATCTGCTTGACCATCTGATCGGCTGCATGGTCAAGCTCCTGTTTTGTAGAGATAATGCCGAACAGGTCGATGATAAAGGCCAGCAAAACAACGGCAATGAAGATAAACACCACCGTGGAAAAGTAGTTGGCCTCGCCCCGCTCATTTTTTAATGCACTGCGGAGCTTTTGCAGTATGCTATGGATAAAAACCACCACCTTTACTCAGAAATAAAAACAGCCGCTCCCGGCCGGAGCGGCTGCATTACAAATTTTTGACTGTACCAAGTATAACAGATATGGATTTACGGCTCAAGGGCAAGGCTGTGCCAATGTAAGGACAATTCTGTGCCAATCTTGTGTTCAACTGAATTTAGGACGAAATCTTCTGAATTAAAATATGTTACGCAAAGCAAGGCTTCATTGCAGTGCGTGTATCTCGTTCTCCAGGTCACTGATGACACTCATAATCTTTTCAAAGGATGGGATTTCTCCATAAAGCATATTTTGCATGGCGGTATAGTCCGTCCAAAGGGCATCGAGTCGATATGAAGGAGGGAGCAGTTTCAAGGTGGCAGGGACAGCTTCTGGATATTTTGCCCATGCCCGTGGGTAGAATTTCATTTTGAAATTGACTACCTTTTGCAGAAGATCCAGATGAACAAATGCTTTCTCCTTCACGGGACTGATCGCCATACAGTACAAATCATAATAATGTCGGGAATACCGTTGAGGCATCAACAGATGTTCAGGTCGGTTTGCTTCATGATGTAGGATGGTGGCCTTTTCCCAAAAGGTCCGCTCTGGAGCTACGGTCAGAACTGATACAGTTCTCTGCTTGAATAACTGGGGATACTGCTCTGCAGTATAAGGTGTGATATCTACCATATCGGCTGGCGTCCATGCAGCCAGCGCACCGATTTCCAAGCGGATGACCTGTAGCGTGGAGGTATCTGTAAACAGATTTGGATAAGCAAAGATAACCGTTTGAGGATCTTCTTCATCTATGTAAAGGTTGGCCGAAGTCCCCAATTCGACAGAAAGATCCTTTTGCATCCGTGGGCAAAAATCTTCCGACAGAAAAATTTCTGCCCTGCGATTTGCCTCTTTATTGAACGCATCCTGTTTGGTGTTAGAGCGTTTCTCCCAGGGTTCATCTATGCGATACCCCAGTACACGCCAGTCCAAAATCAAATCAATGTCCTCAGAAAAACGACTAATCAGATGGTATCCTTTTGACAGGCTGGTGCCCCCTTTGAAAGTGACTGCTTCTTTCCACGGGGAGCGATGAAATAGATAGTCCAGCGTCAAACACACCCAAAAATCCTTTTCGATAATTGCATCGTTTAGCCCTATTTTAGCAGCCGTATTATGAAATAATTCCCGCCGATCATCAGCAGACAGTTTGGCGATTTCAATCATTCTCTTTTTCTCCTTTGCAAATTTCCCTTATCACATTATAAACCCAGTCTGTTGCTTCAGAGCCCTCTCGAAGTAATGCCGCTTTTTCCTCGGTGTTCAGCCGGTGAGAGAGGATCCGTATGACCTTTGAATCAGTGTTTTCTTTGCCAAGAGTTTTTAGAGCCTGAATTACTAAAATTGTTGTAGGAGATAAGCCCGTTATTTCTTTATTAGTCCGATGCTTAAATTCGATTTTTGTCTTATCCCATTCATATGTTTTGTAGGGGCCATCACTGATATACGACCACACAGCAGTAACCTGTGTGGACAATCCCAACTTATTCAGAGCAGTATCCCCACAAGGCGCTATGGTCCAGTGATAACACCTTGCAAGAGCATTGGCAATCTCATTTGGGTCAGCAGCAACATATTCCTGCAAGAGTTTACTGTATTTGGGCTTTTCAAATACACCACGGATAATGCGGCGTAAAGTTCCTTCTTTGATTAGACGGCTAATAATTTGCTTGATTGTGTTGGTGTCTGTAATATCAGCAAAATCTGAATTGACAAATACGCTGCCATCCGGAGCCTGCATAATTCGTTCACGGATTTTTTCCATGTAACTGTTGCTCATATGCTTGGCCTCCTTTCTGTAACCAATATTATATATAATTGGTTACAAAAATGCAATGAGCATTTCGTAATTAGGATTGCCATAGCCAAAAAATTTATACTGATTTTTCAGCATCGAAACCGGATGACATCGCAATAAAAACAACCGCCTGAGAAGCAGCTATTTGATACTTCCCAGGCGGTTTTCGGGTTACAGGTTCTGCCGGATGATACGGGTGATAATTCCAAGAGCGATACCGCGCTCCACATCCAAATGGGTGACGGCAAAGGATACATCATCCTTCTTTCCGGGCATCCGGTAGTCATAGCAGGAATGAGCCACCGCATTGACGCCATTGGCAAGCCGGACATAGACCACGCCCTTATGCACATCGGTCACTTTTCCGGCATACTTGCCCTGGATTCGGCACTTCTGGAGATTGTCCCGGTCGGTGTTTTCAGATGTGCTCTTGATGTCGGCACGGATTCCGAGGTCTTCAAGGCTGTTGCGCCGCACATTGAGAATGCGGACCAGCACTTCATCGCCCACGGAGAAACGCTCGTGGGCATCGCCGATCCAGTCCCAAGCCAAATCACGGGCCAGAATTGAGGTTTCAACGCCGAATACCTCGACGCGGATGACCTTCTCCGCAACAGCGATGACCCGGGCCTGAACAATACGCCCCTCGTAGATGCGGTACTTCCCCTCGGCGTCCAAATCGAAATAAAAGGTCTGACGCTTCCGCATCATAGCCTCACGGCGGCTTGCGACAACGCTGCGGGTCTTGGAGTCGATGCCGCGCACCACAAAGTCAATGTCCGCCCCCAGCATATTCCCTAAAATCTTGTTTTGACGCAGCATCAGGTCGGCATACTCCTGGCCGGAAGGGCTGCGGCCCAGATTGATCATCATCTCCTTGATGGGGATAATGATGCGGAAGCCCTTGTAATCCACTACGGCCACAGTTTTGCGGTTGTCCAGCTGCTCAATGCCGCCCAGCTGCCCTGTGAGGATGCGGCGGGTGCGGTAGGCGTTGTGGATCTCGTGCCAAATGACATCCTCGCGGTCTTCCTGTGTTTCCACCTCTTCACGACTGCGGATGGTCAGGATAGAGGCGTCACTGCGGTGTGTTACGGCGGTCCGGCGCAGAGCAGACGCAGTATCTACCGGCGCCTCCTCTTGGGGAGCGGTATCCTCTGAAATGGGTGTTTCTCCCTCATCAGGCGGCGCCGTATTCTCAACAGAGGCGGAAGATTCCACAGCCTGCTCTTCAGCAGCCGGAGCCTCCGCAGAGTCCTCATTCTCGCCATGTACGGGATCTTCCACAGGTGCCGCCTTTTTCCGCCGGGGTGCCCGCTTGGGCTTGGGGGGAGCCGGCTCCCCAGCAGTTTCGGAAACCGTCTCCGCCGGGATGCCATCTGCACCTTCAGCAGACAAATTGGAAGGAGTCTCTTCCTCACCGTCGCCATCCTCACCGGCCGCCGATCCGGCAGGCTCATCCGAATCGGAAGGGGCGCCAGAGGCCGTGCCGTCACCCTCGGGGGCAGCTTCATCAGACGCCTCCGTTTCCATAAACTCAAGGGGAGGGTCAGAGCCTTCCAAAGTGGCGTCGCCATCAGATTGATCCGTAGAGGCGCTGTCATTGGTCTGATCCATAGAGGCCAGCAGCGCACTCAAATCGTCACTGTCAGGCGGCGCCGCCGCATCAGCCGGGGGGCCAGCGGAAGAAATGGTACCGTCCGCGGGGGCGGTGTTTTCAGGAACAGGAGTTTCCTGCTCCAGCAATACTTTTTTCTTGGTTGCCATAAAATTAACCTCCTATGTTTTGTATTAAGAAAGGATCGAGTCCTTATCTGTCGTGATGATGCCATTCGGAGCCTCTGCGGTTGGAACGGCTGCGGTCTGCTTGGTGCCGGTAGATGTGCTGGCCGCTTTCGGCTTTTTCTTCACTGGCTTTTTAGGCGCGGGGGCCTGCGGCTTTGGCTGTGCCGCAGAGGGTTTCGGTTGCTCCTGTTCCAGCCTGCGCCATTCGGGGATGTGGGCGGATGCCTTGCAGGAACGGAGCTTGGATGCCTCCGGATGTTTGGAATAGTCCATTTTGTCTACCTTGAGAACTTTTTGCCCCCGGATGATGACCAGCGCCTGCTTGATAGGCAGCCGCAGAACTTCGTCCGGGGTGAGGACAGGACGCTTGCCGACACCAGAGGTTTCCCGGTATTCCGGCGTGTAGTTGGAGATACGCCAGGTACCCAGCTGCTTGGATTTGCTGGATACCGACACAGAAGCCAGTCCCGTGCGGGAAGAAATAAACTCCGCCGTCAATTCATCCGTGCAGCCCAGAAACAACTGCGCGTCGCAGTTGCCCAGAATTTCCTGCCAGAGATTGAGAGGATACCGATTCTGCAAGCCCGCCAAGTTCTGAAACACACAGCTCATAGAGATATTTCTTGAACGAATGACGCTTAACCGGCGGGAGAGGTCTGGAATGGTGCCGCAGGCTGTTAATTCTTCACCCAGGACATGCACCGGCACCGGCAGCTTGCCTCCTTCGCAGTTCTTGTCTGCATACCGCACCAGCTTGATGAAGCAGAAGGACAGGAACAGGCTTGCCAGAAAGTCAAAGGTGCTGTCCTGGTCGCTGGTAACAAGGAAGTAGGCGCACCGCTCCTGGCCGGGCAGATCCAAGTCAATTTCATCCCGGGTGGTGATCTTCTTAATCAGCTCCGACTGGAACACCTGCAGACGGGAGCCGAGGCCGATGATGACGCCGCTGCGGACTGTATCGCTGGCCTGCTTATACAAGCTGTATGGCGCTTTGGCCGGATGGGTGGGCGGCAAGTTCTCAAACAGGCTGTCCAAATCGGACTCGCCGCTTAAAGTCAGCAGCCGGTACACCTCTCCGATATTGCGGTTTTGCTCTGCATAACTCTGGTCCACATAGAGGACGAGGGCTTTCAGCAAGTTCATCTCGCAGGAATCCCAGAAATGGTCGCCCTTGCCGTTGTTGATGGTGTTCTTAATGATGACATCTACAAAAAGCTGCGCCATCAGTTCCTGCCCCTCCACTTCGGAAAGGCAGTTCCAACTGTCCGAGTTTTCCGGATTGACCAAATTGAACACCTTGACACAGTACCCCTGATCCCGCAGATACTCGCTGGATTTTTCGTAGAGCTCACTTTTCGGATCTGAAATAATCAGGGATTCTCCGCGGACCGCCGCCTGAAGGATACGATTCATGCAAAAGGACCGGGTTTTCATGCTGCCGCTGGAGCCATACACAGCCAGATTGCCGTTGATATGGGGATTTTCGGGAATACAGACAGCCTTGTTGTCCAGCATTCCCAGTACAACGCCTTTATGCTTGCGCAGGTCAGGCACCAGATCCAACACACCAGCCATTTCCTTGCGGCTCATCCAGCCGGAGGTACCGTAGGTGCCCTTGGCCGAGTAAATGAAATTCCGGTCAGTATCATATTCGCCGGTATCGCTGTAGCCCATGCGCATGACCATGAGCAGCAGGACTGCCAACAGGCCGATGCAGATCAGGACACCGTACACTCCGTAGGGCGGACGAAATACGGAGGCCAGACAGGTAAAAAAATCGGGTGATGCCATCGCCGGAGAAGTTCCGTCTCCGGGGATGCCGCCACCCTGTTTCCATACTGCATAATTGCCAAACAGCTGCGCCAGGAAACCGCCTGCGTATAGAATCGCAAATGCGGCGGCCGGTGCTGCTGCCAGGCCTATGATCAGTTTCTTTTTGTTTATGGGAACAACCTCCCCTCGAATTTTGTAAAGTCAATGGTTTGCAGGTGTACCCGGTCACCGCAGTAGCGGCGCAGCACATCTGCTTGAAAATCAAAGCAGATCAGTGTACCGGGGCGTTCCATCAGTTCGAGGGAGGTGTTAAAGCGCACGATCCGGGGCAGATCGCAGAAGTAACCGAACAGCACCGGCGTTCCATCCGGCTCTGCGGCATCCTGCTCCATGGCACTGCCGGGATTGCCGGCGGAGAGGCCCTGTGACAGAATGCGGTCAAGTTCCGCGGTTTTCACAGGGTCACACAGTAACGCCAGTATCACCTCTCCCTGATGGTCATTGGTTAGGAAATAAAAGTGGTCGTAGCTGCCGTCCAGCATGAAGTAGTCATGCTTGGCCCCGCCGGTACTGGTGAGTATCTGGTAGGCCAGATCCATGCTGTCCCCCAATACCAGTCCATGTACCTGCTCGACACGGTACTGCTGGGCCAGACGCTGCTGGCATAGAATGTTCCAGAGGAGCGTTTTTACCCGCAGTTCGGATTTGTAGCGCCACTTCATCAGAGCGCCCCCGCTATTGTAGGTCACAAAGATGCCGGTGGGGGCCAGCAGCACCCCTGCGAAGCGGGAGCTTCGAATCTGGGTGGCATCAGCCCCCAATTCCTTGACTTCGCGTGAACTGTAAAACACAGGATATGTTACAGCTTCGCCGCCAAAACCGGTCTGGGCAAAGACCTTCGGCTTTTCATCCGGGTAGAGCAGTACCCCGGCATTGCCTATAGTGATATAGGTTTCCGCGAGGCGGTGGAGCCGAAACCTCCGGTTTGCTTCGCTTTTGAGCCGGTTGGTTTCTGCGTCTCCTGTAAGGCAGAATGTAAAACGCTCGGGCCATCCGTCCAGCAGAGCTGACTTGGCTTTGATCCCCAGCCGATAGCCCCGGAGCCGGTCCCGGTAGTAGGTGCGCAGCAGTCCGGCCTTTTTGAGCGCAGTCACGACCGCCTCCAAGTAGTAAGGACTGGCGGGAAGGCGGTTGAGCTGGCTGGTGGGGAACTCTCCCGAAATAGCGGTCAGCGATAAAAGCCGGAACGGAAGCGTATCCGGCTGTGGAAAATAGTTGGTGCTTTTCCCAAGTAGTCACCTCCCTTGAAAGCACAGGATTTTTACCGTAATGACTGAGGACTTCGGTAAAAATGGGCCTCCCCATGAGGGGAAAAAGCCCGGAAAATCGGGCGTTTCAGCCGCTTCACTGAATGTCGGGCCGGAGAAGGCCCAAAATGGTCAAAAATCCGAGATGGATTTTAGACTCGTTTTATGCTCTGTCAGCCATTGCGGAAAACGCTGCTTCTCCATGATATAGATTTTTGTGCAATCCTGGTCGCCCAGTTCAGCCGTGTTATAGGCGTCGCACAACAGGCCGGTATCATCAGCCATCACAAAGGAAGAGAGAAGATCCAGTAATTGCTTTTCCGACAAATTATCGTAATCGCGTATCCTCCTGTCGGGAAGTGCCCGGTCATAGACCTGGGCGAAGCAGACAACGCAATCGCGGTAATACGGAAGTGGGTGTTCTCTGGCGTATTGATCAAGGACAAAATAGAGCGGGTCCAACAGGAACTCATCGCTTTGCCGCTGTTTGCGCTTTGGCAGCAAACAGGGCAGCGTCACCTCCAGCACCCTGTTCTCGCAGTTGACAGTGATGCCGTGCGTTGCACCGGCGGATTTGAGATAGTCACCTTTGCGGATGGTTGTACTGGAATAAATCAGATGCCGCAGCCGGCAGGCAATCCGCTCTGCCCGTAAAGCGGCATCTATGGAAAGCGTTTCATAGTTGTCGGGGTAACGCTGGATGTCGGTGGTGTCCAGCGCGTACAGCGCATTACTCAGACGGGATATATCGTCGAGAATGCTTCCAATGCGGTGGGATATTAGTTTTCGATCCAATCATGTGCCTCCTGCTTTCTTGAAATAATTTGTCCGGCCTTCCTCGTCTACAGTACAAAATCCGGATATGCCCGGACAGTCGATTTGGGCGATTTGCGCCGGAGCATCGACCAGCATAATACGGCGGCATCCCCCTTTGTTGCCCCGCAGAGCATGGCAGACAAGCGCCTCTTGTCCGGCGGCAATATAAGCGATTTCATATAATTCACCGTCGGCAAAAAACACGAGTTTAACGGGAAAATCAGCCGGAGCGTGGTAATCTACCCGTCGGATGAAGTCCAGCAGGACCCACACTGCCCGGACAAGCGCATGGTCAGTTTTTGGTGCTTGCCCTGCCAGGAAATAACCACCGCCGTCTGTTTGAAAAATGCGGCCCTGCCTCTCCAAATGAGAGAGCAGGGCCTTTGCAGTATCTTCTTTGCCAGGGTGAAAACAAAGAAGCTGGTGTTCACAGAGGCCGGGGTACATCGTCACGATCCGCAACAAGTCCGCAGCCTCGTTTCCATAGATTTCAGCCCTGGTCTTCATGGGGCTCACCTCCTTTATCAAAGGCGTCAATCAGACGCATTCAAAGCGCATTGTTAAAATAGAAATTGCGGAAAGACGCCATTTGAGCGTCAATCCGGCGTTTTTCGAGAACAATAGGAAAAAAGGCGTCTTATAGGCGTATTGAAACTGTCAATGATGCGTTTTCCGAAGATTACAGCAATCCTCTTTATTGGGATTTACAAAATCCCTCCAGAATTGATAGTGTTCCGTTACATCTTCACAGATTGTCTTCTGTGGGATATGTATCTTTTCTACGATCCGCTGCTTTTCTTTCAAAGGAAGATGATAGTAGCCTCCTTGCCGCACGGTATATTTAGAGAAATCAACACCCCGAAACCACTGCTTAATCCACGAATTGACGCGCAGAAATTCAACCACACACCGCTCAATTCCCAAATCATTCAGCTTGTCGAAATCCATGTATTCCTCAACGATGGGGCTTAATCGGATTGCTACATCATACCCTTCCGCTTGCAGAGCCTGAATTGCGCGGATACGCTGGCTGGGAGGACTGGCCTTTTCAAATTGGGCGGTTTGTGCATCGTCTAGGCAGGTCACGGTAATTTGAATATGGGCCAGTTCCTTGTCCAAGATCTCTAAATATTCCGGGGCAGCGGGAAGTGCAGACTTCGTGACGATGAGATAGCTTACCCTGCACAGGTTCATCTCCTGGATGGCCTGGTAGGTAGTGCGGTACTGGAGTTCACAGGGCTGAAAACAGTCTGTCATGCCTCCAAGCCTGATGATGCTGCCGGATGGGAGACTGCGGATTTTCCGCCGGACCTTTTCAATGTCCGCAACACGAGGATGCGCCGCATCCCATAATCCACGAAAATGAAGCAATGAACGGGCATAGCAGTAGTTACAGTTGTGTTGACAGCCGCAGCCGTAAGTATCTAAACGGGTGTTATATTTGCATTTGTCGCCTTCATTGCCTCCAACTTGCTTAAAGAAACTCTTAAACTCGCTTTATATCACCTCTCAATTCTTTGTTTGATTACTTTATTGTCGGATACATTGGACTCACCTCATATAAAATTCTAAATGGTTGCGGAGGACGGTACTGCCCCGCCGTCTGTTGGTAAAGCATCCAACCATGTTCTTTACACTACTCCGCGCAATAAAGGGGCTGTTGCAAAATGAATTTTTGATACATGATATTGAGTATTGCTATGTAAGGATAAACAACATCATGTAGAAATTTTACATTTTGCAACAGCCCCTAGAGAAAATGCCTTTTAAGCGGAATCAGCTTGTTCTTGGCGCTTGCGCTCCAAAAGCTCCCGCAGCTCCCTGCGGTCTGTGGTTATAAGGTCTTTTTCCAATGGGCTGGCCTTGAACTCCACCATGATATTGTTATTATTGGTAGAGATCAGGCCGCTGCCGCGCTCAAAGTGTGTGACCTCCATCGTTTCTGCGTCAGAGAGATGGAGGGTGTCCTGGACACGCTCCGCTTCGTCATCCTCCAGATTGAGAATGATTTTAGTCTTGCTGTTGTTGATGATGCCTTTTCCGAAACGCCCTTCGTCCAGATTGAAAAAGTCGTTAAGGTCCTGGCTGGCACAGATCGCTGACCCACCGAAGCCGCGGACGGTTTTGAAAATTTCCAAAACGAAATCGCCGGCCAGCCGGGTACCCGTGGCGCCTGCGCCGGAAAGAAGCTGCCAGCACTCGTCAATAAAAATGGCTTTTTCCTCGGTGCGGTCAGCTTTGGCGCGGTCCCAAACGAAATCAAGGGCCACGAACATCCCCACAGTCAGCAAATCACCAGTAAGCGAGGAAATATCCAGTACGGTGTACTTATTATCCAGCCGCACATTGGTCTGCTTGTTAAAGGTACTGGCGGAGCCATTCACCAGACGGTTGAGGATATGGGCCATGCGAGTGGTTTCCGGGGCGGCCTTCAAAATCTCATACAAGTCGCCCAGCACCGGCATCTCCCGGTAGCAGCCCGGATTGGCCGGGTCTTCCAATGAGGCGTTGTCATGGGTGATACCTTTGGAATTGTAGGTGCGGATCAGAGCCTCATCCAACAGCTGCCGTTCCTCGTGAGACATATCGGGTATCAACAGACTGAAGAATATGTGGAGTTGCTGGATTTTGGCGGCCAGGTCGGAGAGCTGGATTCCCGGCCCGTCCAGAAGCTCACTGACCGACCGATCCACCTTGCGGATCTCCATCACATTGATGCAGTGCGGGCTGGCCGGGGAAATCTGGATAAACTCCCCGCCTACATTGGCACAGGCACGGTGGAATTCGTGCCCTTTCAGAGGCGCAATGATGAAAACGGGAATGTTTTTCCGCCTCATTCTTAACGCCATGAGCTGCATCGTAAAGGTCTTGCCTGCGCCGCTGGTACCCAGGATCGCCATATTGGCGTTCTTGTAAATCGCAGAGTTGAAAATATCCACGATGATGAGGGAACTGTTATATTTGTTGACCCCCAGAAGGATTCCGTTGTCGTCGCACATCTCAAATGAAGTGAACGGATAGCAGCTGGCCGCGCCTCCAGTCAACAGGTTGCGCTTACCACGCTCGAACAGTCCCTTTTCCATGGAAACCAGCGGGAGGGCAGAACAAAATGCCTGCTCCTCCCGAAAATGGCAGTTGCAGACATCCATATCCTGCGAAAGCAGGAGCTTTTTTATTTCGCTGGCCTTCCACTCCAGGTCCTCCACAGAAGGGGCAGTCACAGTAATCAACAAGTTGAGATAATAGAAATCTTCGTTGTTCGCAAGGCCCTCCTTCAGAAAATAACCGCTCCGAATAGCGCCGTCTATATCATCGAAGTCCGTGTTCGTGTCGCTGGCATCCTTGATTTTTGACCGGTTGATGCGGAGCTGCTGGCCGACCCGCTGAATAATGCGCTCTTTGGGTTGACGCGAAAGAAACATATCGAGGTCAATACCATCACCGGCATTGACGATCAAACTCAACCAGCCTGCGGGCACCTGGGTTTTGTAACCATCTGATGGGACGAGCAGATAAGTATAGTACAGCCCGTCTATGCAGAGATACCGTCCATGGGTGAAGTCGATGCTTTTGGGCGCGGCAAATTCAACTGCCGGGATGCGGTCAATCTCACCCTCCCGTCCCTTTTGGAGATACTGTGCCACAATTTCCTGTGCCCGTACCGACAGGGGCTTGACTGCACTTTCATTTCGGCACAACAAATTATAGAAAACATCTACGGTAAATTCGTCCTCATTTTCGTGGACAACGACCTCGTTGCCGCATTGACGCAGGTAATTGGATGCCGTGTGGACAGCACTTTGGAGAGATTGGATTGCCTCATCTTCCTGTTCGGAGCGCCGTGTGTTGTTCCAAGGCTCATACTCAAAAATCAAAAAGAAGCGTCGTGTAACCGCCTCATGGGAGCCGACCTGTTGAACAAAGTCCAAGTAGTCCTCTTGCATCAAGCGGCACTGCTCATTGTCCTCCTGCGCCATTTCACGGCGTACTGTGTCCAGGTGGCGGTTGATGTCGGCACGCCGGGTAAGCACTTTGATCTGCAATTTAACAGGACTGATTTTTAGGTATGAGACGAAAGAGTAGATAATATTTCTCTGTTCCCGTGCGCTCCGCAGCATGAAGTTGATGGGGACCACCTCAACCACCTTGACAAATTGGTGGTCTTTCGTGTAGATAATGCCGTTGACGATCTTCTCAATGGGCAGATAGTCTGCCACCGGATTGACGCAGGGAGGCTTTTCCTCCTTGATATGGGCTGGGCGTTTAGGCATCCGCTCTTTTTCAGGTCGCTTCTTTGCTTTCTTTTTCGCCTTATTGGCCTTGACAGGCCGTTCCTTCCTGGTGTTTTTCTTGGGCCGGAGTTTTTCGCGGATCTCATATCCACGGACTTCATCAAACTCAGCTGGGAAATCTGCTTCACCAGACCGCCGGCGCTTCGACGCCTTGGGCTTTCTCTCCTTTGGAGGCTTCTGTTTGAAATGCTTGCCGGCTGATTTGGAGGTCCCCGTTTTTTCGCCGGGCTGTTCACCGTCACCGCCGACAATGCGGCGATTCCGCAGGTATTTCAGAAAAGTGACCAGAAACTGCGAGAGGCTTTCCCCTGAAATGCCAATGAGGGCAACCAATGCCACCGGGAGCGCAGTCAGGCATAAAGCAATAATGCGGGCGGTCAGCCCAAATGGAAGGCACAAAAAAACCGGCGTCCCAATGGCAAGTGCCAGGATGCCGGCTTCAATCACATTCCGCGCACGGAACATACCGCCAAAAAAAGTGCCTGTTTCTATGAAGTTCGGCGGTATGATATAAATATCATGGTCATTCTTGTTGCTCATGTATTACCTCGTTTCTGATGCCGGGGTGCGGTGCGGTCAGCCAATAATCCAGAAAGGACCGCCTGCTGCCGCACGGCGGCTTGCTTCATTTAAGATGATGGACAGATCCCACAACTGCCCGCTTCGCTTGTAACTGGCCGGGTCAGCCACCATGATCTGGCCGTCTTTTACGCCACGGAGAACAATGAAGTGGCCGGATGAGGTAAAATGGCCTTCGGACATAATTGCCACGACCAGCTTGCCATCTGCGAGAGCGTCCAGAATCCGCTGGGGCTCGGAAGTCGTGCAGCCGGATACCGGAAGGCCCCATTCCTCCGCAGCAGCAGGGATCAATGCGTGATAAGAGCCGCTGCTTTTGCACCAATAGCCATTGTCATATGACCACTTTGCCATTTCCACCGGGTCTACCATATCGTCCGTAAGGGAGGAAACCACGATTGCCATGGCGGTGGGCCCGCACCCATAGCCGCCGATGTTATCGGTGCCATAGGGTTGACTGGCATAGCGTTCATCCAGCTGATTGTAATAAACAACCGGGGTCCCGCCGTCGGTAAAGGTTACATCTCCAAGGGAGGGGATACTGTTCCCTGTCCACTCGTCCACATTTTGCAGCAGGCCGTCGCCTAAAAAGAGACTTAGGTTAGAGGCATAATCGGACGCCAGTTCTTTCTGCTCATCCGTAAGCGCGAAAACATGGTCGGCAAGATAAGACTCGCCGTTGTAGCGAATGGTATAGATCATCCAGATCTCGGTGGAGATGGTTTCCTCACCGGTCTCCGGATCTTCGGATGTGACCTCACGGCTCTCCCGCACACTGGTATAAGAGTATAGATGCTCTTTGTTCTCCCGCAGGACAGTGGACAGGTCATCCAGCGAAATGCTCTCAAAGTCTTCATCCCGGGCAGCGCAATACTGTGAAACGATGAGGTTGGCGTTGTAGACCAGGCCGGAAGAATAGGGGTTTTTGACCTCCATTTTGTCGGCGCCAGAAGAGGCAAAGTCCACTTCGATACGGGCCATCACATCATCCAGCGCCTCACCCAGAATGGCGTTGATGGCAAAGGTAATGTCGTTGGCGTTTTCTACGATGGCGGTTTCGCTGTTGAGGATAGGCGTGTCAGGATCAGCTGGTGAAAAGGCATTGACCAGCCCTCCAAAAATCAGGCCGGGCAGCATCAGGAGGAAAAGGACAGGCAGCAAAAGCAGAATGGCAATGATGGCAATGATTTTGCCGATGTGCTTTCGGCCGGCCCAGACGGCTCCAGCCACAGCCCCATAGGGGCCGCCGGCGGCAGCGCCTTTCGCTGCTCCAGAGATGGCCTTGCCAGCTTTGATAGCGCCTTTGACCGTATGTGCGGCAGAGGCCGCAGCATCTACTGTTTCGGCGGAGCTGTTTTTTTGTTCTTCAGCCATTAGAGTTTGTCCTTTCTTTTGGGAGTAGGCGGCAGTTTCTTCACGATGGATTCGTGATAGGCAATCGAGCCGTCCGGTGCCATATAGGGAGATTTTTCAACCGCATCCGCAGCATACTGCTTATACCAGGCAGTACCATCTACAGCGTGAACGGTTGTGTATTGGCCTTCCGGCGCCACATACTGGTCTGCATGATACATACCAAAAGCGATGCCTTCTGGATGCTCCGGAGTGACTTCTGTGCCGGTAATGCGGCCGCCGCCAATCTCCACATTCTGATAAGTGGGAATATTCTCGGCCCCGGGCTCCAATGCCGCATGACCCATGTAGGAATGCAGAGCTTCTACAGCTTTATCCCCGGTCATAGTTCCCATCTGGGTGATACTCCCGGTAGCAACCGATCCTATGACATTGTTGGCAAAATTGCCTCCTTTGCTTACGGAGGAGGCGTAGATATGTCCACCGATGCCGCCTGCAGCGCCGCCGACCAGCCCACTTAATCCGGAGGGCTTGGCATCCGGGGGCGTTGTGGCCGTTTTGACCGCATTATTGGTAACATTCCTTTTAATCACGCCGGCCAAGCCACCGCTGGCAAAACCAGCGCCGAATCCAGCACCGCCTTTTCCGCCACCGTTTGCACGGACATGGGAGGAATGACTGCTGCGGCCTCCCGCAAAGTGATTGCTGGCAAAGCTCTTAAATCCGCTGAATCCCCTGGCCGCAATCATAGCCTCCGCCAGCATACTGCCTCCGGTATGGCCGACATTGACGCCCAGACTTGCCATAAAAGAATCGATCTTCTGTGATACTTTAAGAAATCCGATTGCGCACATAAACCAGATCAGCACATTCCCCGAAACGGCTTCTTTGCCTACGGCGTCCACTTGTGCCTGGACTTCTTCCTCCGAAATAGCGAAAGCAGGCTGGCAGAACAGACAGGAGAGAGCTGCGACCATCAGCGCAAGGAACAAAATTTTCTTGAGTCTTTTCAAAATGGCCCTCCTTACAAAGAGAGCGGGTTGGAGATAAACGAACCAACCATGCTCGTGAACAGGCGCAGGCACCAGGCGTTCATCAGCAGAAGAAAAATCTGACCGCCCAGCATCCGGCACCAGGATTTCCAGATGTTTGATGTTGTCTGGCTTGCCCCCATGGAAAAGGCTACTGGAGCCGTATAGACCAGCACGCCGAGCAATACATATCGCTCTGCCGCTTCCAGCAGCAACTTCAGGTAGTTCCACGCCAGAATGATGACTAAAATCAGAGTGATAAGGGCCACAGCCCCATTGGCGCACACCCCGATGATGACCAGCATGACAGAATTGAAATCCGCAAAACTGAGTGCCGGCAGCTCCGAATCCATAATCCAGTTATACGGTGTGCCGCCGATGGTCAGGATCATGCTGACAATCTCATTGGAGAAGAACGCTAAAAGAATAAAAATGACGGACCGGATGCTCAATTTGAGCGGGTCTTCCGCTTCAATACCGGCTCCCAGGCCAAAGTTCTTGAACAGCTGCCACACCCAGTTAAGGAGAATGATACCGATGCCCAGTGCCACAAAAACGCTGTACATCGTTTCGGCCGCGGGAAAGTAGCGCAGAAATACCGCCATATCGCAGCCCAGTGCCCCCAAAACCGAGGTGGTTATCAAGTCAAGGCCCGCCATGACCTGCTCTGCAATCCATTCAACAATGCCGTCCAGAATACCCATAGGTCATGCCTCCTTTCGTCGGGTATCAATGTGATGCCGATCAACCTGCCCACTGACCACCCTCAAAGAAGGGGACGATATAGGACATGATAAAGCCCAGACTGTTTAAGATGGCCCAGGTGATAACAATTCGTTTGAGCCAAGCTCTGCTTTCATCCACCGTTTTACCAGAACGGGAGAAATTCATGAGCAGCAATGCTACCGAAGCGGTCACAATGGCCGCAATCGTGGAGATAGCGAGGATCTGCGTGTAGACATCCTGCATGATTTCTGTGGCCTTTGTCCAAACATCGGTTGCGGCAAAGGCCGGCTGGCTGAACATCAATGAGACGGTGGGACACAGAAACGCCATATAAGCGATTCTGCCAATGGAAAAACGGCGCGGAGGGCTGGTATCGCCGTTTCGCTTTTGGTGAGGAATCTTGCGTTTTTTCAATTTTCGGACCTCCAATCCAAATGTAATATGCGGGACTCAAACAAAAGAGGAGCCCGCAGCTCTTGTAATAGATGCGGGCTCCCTCCCCAATCGGCCGGTCATTAGGGCAGCAAAAAAGCACCTTGAAAAAGGTGCCGTTCACTGCCTGCATTCAGTTTTGGGTGCAAGTTTGAGCATATTCAGTTTAGCACACCAGGATTTACGGCTCAAGGGCAGGAATGCGCCAATTTCATTCCCGTATTCTGCCAATTATTTGCCCTTGGCCTTTTCATCTGGTTTTGGCGCTGGAAAGAACTGTTCCAGCATATCCAAACTGTCTTTGGAGGTGTACCCCCATAGTACGGAACTGAGTGCGTCAATGGCTTCCCTGCGCCTGCGGTAGTAAGTACGGAATGAGATGTCCCGGATATGCGGACGCAAATTCTCGATGATCTCCTCCACATTTTTGAGTTGCTGCGGGGAGAGGAAGGAGTAGTAAAGCAGCCAGTAATAGGCCTCGCCGTTCTTGTGGCGGGTACGAAGCAATTCGACTGCTGAATCCAAAAGTTTCAGCATTTTGTGGCTGCGCTCAATGCACTTAGCATGGTGTTCAATATCGCTCCCATTCAGATCGGCGCCGGCCAGATAGATGGAATCCAGAAATTCCTCGATGGATGTGCCGTATTCGATCTCAAACTTGGAACGCACATGCTGGACAGAAATTTCCAGGCTCCACACCACATCGCGGTATTTTTTCAACAGTTTCCAGGTATCATGGTACAGCGGGTTTTCTGCGACATCTTTTTCAACAAATTTCTTCATGGTAAGACCTCCTTATTCAATTCTCCGCGACGGGAGAGAGTGTAAGTTCAAAAGTGGTGACCTGCCTGTTCCCGCACAGAATGGACAAGCCAAAACAGAGCGTTGACTGTTCCCGTGCGCGGGGTAGTAAATCTTCCCGGCAGTCGCCCGATAAGGGATATAACTTATAGCGGGAGAGGGGACAACCAAAGCACGAAATCCCTTGTGCCATCAGGATTTGAGCCATCTTTTGGATGATAATTTCAATGTGCGATTTTGAAACGCTATTGAGTTCGTTTGAAACGATAACCTCATGCTCTATACTTGGTGTGTTTTGGCTGGAGCCTGATTCATCGGGGAGTTCCAAATGGATGTTGAGCGTCATAGCGACCTCCTCTTTGTCCACCATAACATCCGATATTTCAAACATGGTGGACAGGTAATTTTTCAAATAGACCACGCTGCCGTGTCGGCCCGGGAAGGACATAAGGGAGATATAGTCCAGTGCGGCCAGCTTTTTGAGGACGCGGCCGACTGTCGCCCGGGACACCCCCCAGCGGACAGCCAGTTCAGTGTAGGCAACAAGAGGATTGCCGGTGCCGTTGCGGAAATAGACTACTGGCCCCAGGTCTGACCCCTGTACCTGATTATCGTTGTAGACGGCTGAAACCCAGAGGTCCAGAATAATATCCATTTCGGAGCATCGGCTTGTGCTGATGAGATCTGTGACAACGGAAACGGGCAGAAAGAAAAAGCCGGTATCCTTTTGGCAGGGAGCATTATATTCAAGCACCGTGTTATGCCGCGCCCAGTCGCAAATTTTATAGCGGATCACATTGCCGCGATCCAGTGTATGAAAAGTGATAAAGTGCTGTTTCTGCAGTTGTTCCAGCACTGTCAACGCCTGGCATTGAAACCGTGTGCGAAACCATTGGGACACTTCCTTGAGTGTGCAGACCCATTCGCCCGGATAGATGGTATAGCTAATACCATCAATGCGGCGGTATGAAGTGCGGAAGTTTGCGTAGCTGCAAAGTACGGTAAAATAAAAAAGACCAGAGCCTCCGCTTGTGCGAATGCTCCGGTCTGCCATCAGCCGATGGACGAATTGCCGATAAATCCGGCATCGTGGGTAATCCACGACCTGTTTGATCTGTAATTGATAAGCCGGCATGGAAACCTCCTATTTTAAGATTGATTCTATTGCATAAAAATGATAAAATAGCCCGGGATGCGTATAAAAATAACACACCCCGGGCGGGCCGCTCTGCTAATAATCTGCTAATTTGCGTTTTTACAAAAGCTCAAAAATGCCGTCTGCTAATTTTTTGCTAATTGCGCGAAAGGTATTCCAGCGCCTTGAAACTGTGCAGAATGACACAAAACGGCGTGAGAAACCAAAAATTCATTGGGCTAAATTGACACAAAACGAAGCGGAATGTAGTGTAAGGGAATCGTAGGACAAAGAGTTATTTGTTCTCCTAAGCGTGGGGCCGGAGGTTCAAATCCTCTCTGGGACGCCAGAAAGCAGCGCTGCAAGCCTTTTTCGGGGCTTGCAGCGCTTTTTGCTTCTCCTTCTCCCGGTGATTTCCACTTTCGTTACCGGGAAATTTTTATGCGCCGATACCAGAGCGGCAATTCAGGAAACCCGGAATGAATACAGTTGCCGCAGAGAACTTGCGGCGGGGGCGTTTGTAGTGTAAAATATAGATAATGATATTTGCGTGAGCACGCAAATATACAAAATGGCGTGCTTTTGGGGGAATGCGGCGCCCCCGAAGGCACCGTGCAAAAAACAACTCTCTGTTGAAAGGTGGGCGTAGAATTGAATGTAAAACTGAAAGAAAAAATCAGAGAGTCGCTCTCTGCCGTGCTTCCGATCACCGGGATTGTCCTGATGCTCAGCATCTTTCTGATCCCGATGGAGCTGGGAAGCGTAGTCATGTTCCTGACGGGAGCCCTGATGCTGATCGTTGGCATGGGCTTTTTCCAGCTCGGTGCAGAGATGGCAATGACGCCGCTCGGCGAAGGCGTTGGCGTGCAGATCTCCAAAATGAAAAAACTGCTTACAGTCCTGCTGACAGGGTTTCTCATGGGCGTCATCATTACCGTGTCGGAGCCGGACCTGCAGGTTCTTGCGGGGCAGGTGCCGTCTGTGCCGAACATGGTGTTGATCATGACGGTGGCTGTCGGCGTGGGGCTGTTTCTGGCGCTGGCCATCGTGCGTATCCGCTATAAGATCAGCCTGTCGATGCTGCTGATCGTTTGCTATCTGGCACTCATTCTGGTGTCTATGTTTGTGCCCAAGGAGTTTTTGGCAGTGGCCTTTGACTCCGGCGGCGTCACCACCGGCCCAATGACCGTACCCTTTATTATGGCCATGGGTGTCGGGCTGGCCTCGGTGCGCAGCGATAAAAATGCGGCAAATGACAGCTTCGGTCTGGTGGCGCTTTCCAGCGTGGGGCCGATTCTGGCGGTGCTGATCCTCGGCTGTTTCTTTAAGCCGACCGAGACGGCCTACACCCTTACCGATGTTGCCACTGTTGTCACCACGCAGGATGTTGCCCGGGTGTTTGCGCAGGGGCTGCCGCTCTACGCCAGAGAGGTGCTTCTCTCGCTGGTGCCGATCCTCTGGGTGTTTTTGATTTTCCAATGGCTGACCCACCGCTACCATGGGCTGCAAATCAAGCGCATCATCGTCGGCTTTGGGTATACCTATATTGGGCTGGTGCTGTTTTTGTGCGGTGCCAATGTCGGGTTTGCACCTGTTGGCGCCTACCTTGGCAAGGAACTGGCAGGGCTATCGTTGCGCTGGATTCTGGTTCCCATCGGTGCGCTGATCGGCTACTACATTGTCAAAGCAGAGCCTGCCATTCAGGTTCTGAACCATCAGGTGGAGGCCGTCACAAACGGCGCCATCTCGGTCAAAATGATGAACCGCTGTATGCAGATCGGTGTGGCAGCCAGTGTCGGTCTGGCCATGCTGCGCGTGCTGACCGGCATATCCATCCAGTGGTTTGTCATCCCCGGGTACATCATCGCGCTGGTGCTGTCCCGTATGGTGCCGGATATTTTTATCGGCATTGCGTTTGACTCCGGCGGCGTTGCCAGCGGCCCGATGACCTCGACCTTTTTGCTGCCGCTCAGCATCGGCGTATGTGAGGCACTGGGCGGCAACCTGATGACCGATGCGTTCGGTGTTGTTGCGCTGGTTGCCCTGACGCCACTGATCGCCATCCAGCTTATGGGGCTGGTATACAAGCTGAAAACCGCCAAGCGGACGCAGACCGTGCCGGCTGCAATCGCCGATGACTGCGACATGATCGTTGATCTTGAGGAGGGCGACTAAAATGGAGCATGAGAAGAAAGTGTCATTTCAGCTGTTGGTGCTGATCACAACGCCGAAGCTGGCAGAACACGCAGCCGAGATGTTCAAGAAAGGGGCGCTGCCGCTGCAATACCGCTTCAATGCCGAGGGGACGGCCTCCAGCGAGATCATGGATATGCTCGGCCTTGGCAGCATTGACAAAAGTGTTCTCGTCAGCATGGTCCCGAAGCATTTGTCCCCGATTTTGATGGAAAAGCTCTACACGGAATTGCAGCTGCACAAAGCCAACACCGGCATTGCTTTTACGATCCCTTTGAACGGTGCAAACAACATGATCTTGCGTATTCTGGACCACGATGCAGGCAAGGATATTCTGAATACCAGCGGAAAGGAAGAAAACAGTATGTCTGAAACGAAACACTCTCTGGTTGCAGCGATCGTGAACAGCGGCTTCAGCGATGATGTGATGAAGGCTGTTCGTGCGGCGGGTGCCACCGGCGGCACCGTCATCCGCAGCCGGCGCATCGGCAATGAGGAGGCAACCGGCTTTTGGGGGTTGAGCGTGCAGGATGAAAAGGAAATCGTTCTGGTTCTGACGGAATCCGCCAACAAGGTAGCCCTTATGCAATCTCTGGGTGAAAGCTGCGGTATGCACAGTGCGGCGCAGGGGATCTTTATGTCGATGCCGATCGACTCGGTTGCCGGCCTGTAAGTGCGGCTGACGGCCGGATTGTTTACAATTTATGGTGGATTATCCGGCCCCCGGCGTGCTACACTAGCCGTATCAGGAAATAGGAAAGGGGCATTTGCCATGTGTACCGCAGCAACTTATAAGACAGCAGATTTCTATTTCGGACGCAATCTTGACTATGAATTCTCCTATGGGGATGAAGTCACGGTCACGCCGCGCAGCTATCCGTTTGCCCTGCGCTGCATGGGGGAGTTCCGCACAAGGTATGCCATGATCGGCATGGCCTATGTGGCAGGGGAGTACCCGCTGTACTATGACGCCATCAATGAAAAGGGCCTCGGCGTTGCCGGGCTGAACTTTGTGGGCAACGCCGTCTACCACCCGGCGGCAGACGGTAAAAACAACATCACCCAATTTGAACTGATTCCCTGGCTGCTGGGCAGCTGTGCAACGCTGGCAGAGGCCCGCGCCCTGCTGGAGAAGGCCAACATTGTAAATATCCCGTTCAGTGACCAGCTGCCGCTGGCCCAGCTGCACTGGCTTGTGGCCGACAAGACCGGCAGCATTACGGTGGAATCCACCGCCGATGGGCTGCATATCTACGACAACCCCGTGGGCGTGCTGACAAACAACCCGCCTTTCCCGCAGCAGCTTTTTGCGCTGAACAACTACCGCGCGCTATCGCCCCGAACCCCCGAAAATACCTTTGCGGACGGCCTTGACCTGCCGGTCTACAGCCGCGGGCTGGGCGGGCTGGGCCTGCCGGGGGACCTGTCCAGCCAGTCCCGCTTTGTGCGGGTGGCATTCGTCAAGATGAACTCGAAATCCGGTGACAGCGAAACCGAGAGTGTGGGGCAGTTCTTCCACATCCTGCACGCGGTCGAACAGCAGCGCGGCTGCTGCGAGCTGGACGGCGGCAAGTATGAGATCACGCTGTATACAAGCTGCTGCAACGCCGACAGGGGAATTTACTACTACACGACCTACGGCAACCACCAGATCACGGCGGTGGATATGCACCGTGAGGATCTGGACGGCACCCGGCTGGTGCGCTATCCGCTGGTGCAGGGAGAGAAAATTGCCTTTCAGAACTGAATTGCTTTAAAAACGCGAAAAAAGCGCTTGCAACGCACAGAAAACTATGCTATACTGTACGGTGCATGAGACTTTTCGCGCCATGGCGGCGTGGATAGAAATAGAAGGAGTGCTAAGCAATGAACTGGTATGAGATCGCTCTCGGCGTCGTCCTCGTCGTCGTGTCCCTGTTGATCATCGTCTTTACCCTCGCACAGGAGCAGAAGGGTCAGGGCCTGTCCGGTGCTATCATGGGCGAAAGCTCTGCTACGATGGCTGCCGGCCGTGAGCGCGGCGTGGACGCCAAGCTGGCTAAGCTGACCAAGGTTTGCGGCGTTGTTTTCTTCGTCGTTACGCTGGTCGTCTGCGTCCTGAGCGCACGCCTGTGATGCTCGCAGGGTAAGCAAAGAAACAAAATGGGTCCGCCAAGCGCGTCAGCTTTGCAAGCAGCGCCCCGGCGGGCCGTTTTTTGTGGGAGTATATCGGAAGGGCACCGCCGGACGGCGGTGCGGCGTAAATTAAAGGAGTACACATGACACCGTTACAGAAAAGTATTTTAAACGCAGTCAAGCGCCGCCCCATGACGCTGCGTGAGCTGCAGAATAACCTGCAGGTGGACAATTCCCGCCTGCGCACCAGCGTATCAGCTATGGTCGCCACCGGCGAGCTGTCGATGCGCAACGGCACCTATGTGCCGGGCTTTGCCACTTATGAGAACACAAACGCCCCGGCGGCCATTCCCTGCACACTGGTCAAGCTGGCAGCCCGCTTCGGCTTTGCCAGCCGCGATGACGGCGAGGGCGACATCTTCATCCCGGGACGCGCCCTGCACGGCGCCATGCCCAACGACAAGATCAATGTCAAGCTGTTCGACCATCCCCGTGTGGAGGGCTCCTCTGAGGGTGAGGTCGTGGAGGTCACTGTCCCCAACAACCGCTTCGCGGGGACGGTCTGCCTGTCCGAGGACGGCCGCATGGCGGTCGAGCCGGACGGCTGCCGCGATGTGAAGTTCCTGCTGGCCAAGCAGGGGAGCGAGGGTGTACATCTGGGTGATAAGGTCGGCTTCCTCATCACCCACCGCGGCAACCGCCACAGCGACCACCGTGCCGCCGTGGTCGAAAAGTTCGGCTCCTCCGACTACGCCTCCGAGTGTGCCAAGGCGATCCTCTACGGCCGCAATGTCCGACAGGAATTCCCGCCGGAGGTGCTGGAGGAGGCACACGCATACGATAATGCCGTCATCGACCCGACCGAGGCGGCTAAGCGTCTGGATCTGCGCGGTATTCCCATCTTTACGATCGACTCTGCCGAGACGAAGGACATTGACGATGCCATCAGCCTGCAGAAGCTTGAGGACGGCTATGAGCTGGGTGTTCACATCGCGGATGTCAGCCACTATGTCCGCCCCGGCTCTGCGCTGGATGAGGAGGCCTACGAGCGTGCGACCAGCATCTACTACGCCGACAAGGTCATTCCGATGCTGCCGACCCAGCTGTCCAACGGTATCTGCTCGCTGAACGAGGGCGAGGATCGTCTGGCATTCTCCTGCCTGATGCGTCTGGACGAGAACGGCGAGATCCGCAGCTACAAGTTCGTCAAGAGCGTCATCTGCAGCCGCGTCAAGGGCGTCTACAAGGAGATCAACGCTCTGCTGGAGCCTGCCGAGGACGCCGACCTGACCGACCTCAAGACGAAATATGAGGCCGTGCTGGACCAGCTGCCCGCCATGGACGAGCTGTACCGCAAGCGCCTTGTGCTGCGCAAGGCCCGCGGCGGCATGGACATCGAGTCCAACGAGGCAAAGCTTGTCATGGACGAGAACGGCCGCTGCGTGGACATCGTCAAGCGCGACCGCGGCACCTCCGAGTGCATGATCGAGGAGTTCATGCTGCTGGCCAACCAGTGCGCCGCCAACGCCGGCCGCACGAACAAGGTGCCGTTCGTCTACCGTGTACACGAGGCCCCCGATGCCGAAAAGATGGAAAAGCTGTCCGCCACGCTGCTGGCCTGCGGGCTGAACGCCAAGTTCAAGAACCCCATCCCAACGCAGCTGGAGCTGGCCGCCCTGCTCGATGAGACCCGCGACCAGCCCATCCAGATCCCGGTCCACACCGGCATCCTGCGCAGTATGCAGAAGGCCCGCTACGCACCGCAGCCCCTTGGCCACTACGGTCTGGTGCTGGCAGATTATGCCCACTTTACCAGCCCCATCCGCCGCTATCCCGACCTTGCCATCCATCGCATTTTGAGCGAGATGCTGCTTGGTGCGTCCGCCAGCCAGCTGCAGAAGGACTTCAACGAGTTTGCCCAGCAGGCCAGCGAGAAGTCCAGCAAGCAGGAGGTTGCAGCCGTCCGCATCGAGCGCGATGTCGAGGATCTGTATAAGGCCGAGTATATGCACAACCATCTGGGCGAGGTCTATACCGGCACGGTCGCAGGCATCACGCCGCGCGGCGTCTTTGTCGAGCTGGAGAACACAGTCGAGGGCTTTGTGCCCGCCGCGCAGCTCTGCAAGGGCGAGCCGCAGGTCATTGACGGGGTGAGCATGCTCGACCCGCTGACCGGCAAGAGCTGGATGCTCGGCTCCTCGATGAAGATTCAGGTGGCCGCTGCCGATGTGGCGCTGGGCCGTATCGACTTTGAGTATATGGTCGAGTGACCGCACGAAAAAGCTGACCCATAAAAAACCTCCCCCGCCCGTAGTATGCACTGCGCATACCACGGGCGGGGGAGGCTTGCTTTTTATATGACCTTATGCTCCATCCACTTGCCGCTGATAAAGCGGGCGATAAAGCAGATGTCGCGGCAGAGCCAGTCGATGAACATGCCCAGCCAGACGCCGGCCAGCCCCAGATGGAACTGCAGCACAAAGACATAGCTCAGAATAACGCGGAACAGCCACATGCTTATGATGCTGACCGTCATGGTGAATTTGGCATCGCCGCCGGTGCGCAGGGCGTTGGGCAGCGTAAAGCTGCAGGCCCAGAAAAAGACGCTGGCAATGTTGAACATGCGCACGACCATGGTGCAGAGGGCAGAGGCCTCCGCCGAGAGGTTGAACCAGACCACGAGCAGGGAAATCAGGAAGAACAGCGCGGCATTGGCAGCGGCCAGACCGACCATGGCAATGCCCATCAGCAAAAACACATACCGCTTGGCCTGCTTTTTCTCGCCTGCGCCCAGACATTGGCCGACAACGGGGATCATGGCAAGGCTCATCGTATTGCCGGGAATGTTTGCCAGTGTTGAAAGCGTGTTGGCAACGGCGTTGGCCGCGATGGCCGAGGTGCCCAGCGTGGAGGTCAGGCTGCTGACGCAGAGCTTGCCGATCTGGAACATGCCGTTTTCAAGGCCGGACGGGATGCCGATGGAGAGGATCTGCATGATAGGGGCACGCCGCGGCCGCAGGTCGGCAAGGCTTTGGACCCGCAGCGGGTTGCAGAGCTTTTGGTTCTGCCACAGGATAAACACGGCGGCAAAGATACGGCCGATCAGGGTGGCCAGTGCTGCGCCGATGACCCCCATGCCGAAGCCGTAGATCAGCAGGGCGTTGCCTGCAATGTTGATGACATTCATGACAAGGCTGGCCAGCATACTGATGCGGCTGTTGCCCTGTGCGCGGAAAAGAGCCGCGCCGCCGTTATACAGGCCGATGAAAGGGTAGGACACGGCGCTGATAAGGAAATACTGCTGGGCAAACCGCATGACATCCTCATCAATGCTGCCGAAAACGCCGCGCAGGATCGGGCGGGAGAGCAGCATACAGAGGATGCCCATCGCCACAGTCGAGAGGCCAAGCACGCTGTACAGCTGGGCCGCGCTGCGCCCGGCGTTTTCGGTATCCTTGCGGCCCAGATACTGGCTGGCAATGACTGCGCCGCCGGTGGCCAGTGCGGACAGGATCTGAATGATCAAAATGTTCAGGCTGTCAACCAGCGAAACACTCGAGACAGCGGCCTCGCCCACGCCGGCAACCATCAGGGTGTCGGCCATACCCATCGTGACGCTGAGGGTCTGCTCCAGCAGAAGGGGCCAGATCAGTGTAAACAGCGCCCGTTTGGTAAACATGGGTGCCTGCGGTTTTGCGGTGACTGCCATGGTATTGCTCCTTTTTACATGCGTTTTGCATAGGCTTTACACTGATAGTATACAGCAAAATGTATGCGAAATCAATGGGTGGGCCGTGCGGCAAAAATGCGCGGAAAATCCCGCGGCGACAGCGTTTGCTGCCAAAATTGCAAAAAAACAAATCGCAAGGATATTGCCCACTTTTGCGGCGCACAAAAGCCCCGGCCGCATAAAGCGGCCGGGGCAGGGGTCACGCAGCGCAGAAAAGCAGCTGCGGGCTTGTTATGATCAGAAATCGACCTCGGTGTCGTAGTAGCAGCACTTCAGCAGCTTTTCCATCTCTTCCTGACTCGGCTGGCGCGGGTTGGAGCCGGTGCAGGCGTCTGCGATGGCGTTCTTGGCGATCTCGGGCAGTCTCTCAAGGAAGACATTCTCCGGGACAAAGCCCTGCTCGCAGGGGTAGGAGTCGGGGCCGTAGTGGCCGATGCAGTGCGGAATGTTCAGGTCGTCATTCATGCCGCGCAGGTATTTGATCAGCAGCGCGACCTTTTCATCGTCATTGCTGCCGCCCAGATGCATCTTGTCGGCGATGACGCCGTAGCGTGCCTTTGCGGTGGGATCTTTGGCGTTGAAGGCGATGACCTTGGGCAGGTACATGGCGTTGGCAGCACCGTGGATGATGTGTGCGCCGTAATCGGCAAACGCCGCGCCGGTCTTGTGGGCCATGCTGTGGACGATGCCCAGCAAAGCGTTCGAGAAGGCCATGCCGGCCAGACACTGTGCATTGTGCATGGCATCGCGCTTTTCCATATCGCCGTTGTAGCTGCCAACGAGATCCGCCTGAATCATCTCAATGGCATGCAGGGCCAGCGGGTCGGTAAAGTCGCAGTTGGCGGTGGAGACATACGCCTCGATCGCATGGGTCATGGCGTCCATACCGGTGTGGGCGACCAGCTTTTTGGGCATGGTGTGGGCCAGCTCGGGGTCAACGATGGCGACATCGGGGGTGATCTCAAAGTCCGCGATGGGATACTTGATGCCCTTGTCATAGTCGGTGATGATCGAGAAGGCCGTCACCTCGGTCGCAGTGCCGGAGGTGGAGGAGATGGCGCAGAAGTGCGCCTTGCGGCGCAGCGGCGGGATGCCGAACACCTTGCACATCTCCTCAAAGGTGATCTCGGGGTACTCATACTTGATCCACATCGCCTTGGCTGCATCGATGGGGGAGCCGCCGCCGATCGCTACGATCCAGTCGGGCTCAAACTTCAGCATTGCCTCGGCACCCTTCATGACGGTGGTGACGGAGGGATCAGGCTCGATGCCCTCAAACAGCTCGACCTCCATGCCGGCTTCCTTTAAGTAAGCCTCTACGCGATCCAGAAAACCGAAACGCTTCATGGAACCGCCGCCAACGCAGATCATGGCGCGCTTGCCGGGCAGGGTCTTCAATGCCTCCAGTGCATTGGGGCCGTGGTAAAGGTCACGGGGTAAAGTAAATCTAGCCATAGGGATTGCCTCCTTATAATAATGCTCCGTACTTTGACAATTAAATGTCACAATTAAGTATTAACAGTATACCTCTTTTTTGTTTAAAAGGTCAATCGTCAATACGGAGAACTTCTCCGCGATTATTCGGCATTTTGCCAGTCGGGTCTTCATACGCTTATCGTATGGGGAAGGGGGCTGGTGTTATGCGTCATATCACACCGCAGCTGAACACAAAAATGCGCCTGCGCACGCGGCTGCTGGCGGCGGTGCTGGCGGTCGGGTGTCTGGGCGGTCTGGCGGTGCGGCTTTTTGTATTGATGCTGCGCGACCCCGGCGGCTATGCGCTGCGCGCCGCCGACCAGCAGCTGCGCGGGGCCACGCTGCCCGCCGCGCGCGGAGAAATCTACGCTGCGGACGGCACGCTGCTTGCGGCCAGCGAGACCTGCTGGACGATCCGCGCCGCCCCGCGGGAGATGGCGGACGAAGCCGTGGAGCCTGCCGCAAGGGCGCTGAGCGAGATTCTGGAGCTGGACTACGCCGAAACACTGGCAAAATTCAGCCAGCGGACCTCCAACGATTGCCTACTGCGCCGCCGCGTGGACAAGGCGATGGCCGATGCGGTCCGGGACTGGTGCCGCGACAACGGTGTGCAGGGCGTTCAGATCCGGCAGGACACCAAGCGCGTCTACCCGCAGGGAAATTTTATGGGCGGCATCCTCGGTTTTACCGATGTGGACAATGCAGGGCTGTGGGGGCTGGAGTTGCGCTACAATGACGAGCTGACAGGGGAGAACGGGCGCATCCTGACCGCCAAAAACGCATGGGGCTATGACATGCCCACCCACTACCAGACCCTTGTGGATGCGGTGCCCGGCAATACGCTTACCCTGACGATCGATGCCCAGATCCAGCACTGGCTGGAAAGTGCGCTGTCCGCCGCCGTGGCCGAGCATCATGTTGCCGAGCGGGGTGTCGGCATCGTCATGGATGTACACACCGGCGCGGTGCTGGCAATGTCCTGCCAGCCGGACTACGACCCCAACTCACCGCGCAGCCTTATCAACAAGGAAGCCCGCGACACGGTGAACGCCCTGCAGGGCGAGGAACGCAGCACCGCCCTGCAGCGGGCGCAGCAGGCGCAGTGGCGCAACAAGGCCATCAGCGACCTGTACGAGCCGGGCAGTGTGTTCAAGCTTATCACGGCTGCGGCGGCGCTGGACAGCGGTGCCTGCAAGGCTACAGACTATTTCACCTGCGCGGGCAGGATCACAGTGGCGGGCACACGGTTCCGCTGCGCCAACGGCCATATCCACGGCAGCGAGACCTTTGCCAAGGGGCTGGCCGTCAGCTGCAACCCCTGCTTTATCCAGATCGGCGCAAGGCTTGGCAAGGAGCGCTTCTGCGACTATTTCGCGGCATTTGGACTGCGGGAGCCGACCGGCATCGACCTGCCGGGCGAGATACGCCGCAGCGAGTACTACACGGCCGACCGGATGGGGCCGGTGGAGCTGGCAAGCTGCTCCTTCGGGCAGAGCAGCAAGGTAAGCTACCTGCAGATGCTTACGGCCGTCTGCGCGGTGGTCAACGGTGGGAAGCTGATGCAGCCGTATCTCGTCAGCAAAATCACGGCACCGGACGGGCAAGTCATAAAGGAGATAGAGCCTGTGGTGAAGCGGCAGGTCATCAGCGAGGAAACCTCGGCCACGATGTGCCGCCTGATGGAGGGCGTTGTGACCGGCGGCACCGGTAAACAGGCGGCTGTGGCGGGCTATCGTGTCGGCGGCAAAAGCGGCACCAGCCAGAAGCTGGACAGCGCCAACGAGGGGGCGCGCATCGCCAGCTTTGTGTCGGTCGCGCCCATAGATGACCCCAAAATTGCGGTGCTGGTCTGTCTGGACGAACCCCACAGCTGGACCACCAGCGGCGGCGCACTCTCCGGCCCGGTCTGTGCCGAGGTGCTGAAAAAGGCGCTGCCGTATATCGGTATAAAACCAACGGTGTAGGGTGATGGCAAACGGGAAAAGCCCCTCAGGCCTCGCAGGCTTGGCCAGCTCCCCTTACAGGGGAGCCTTTTTGCGCGGGCACAAGCTGAAAATCCCTCTTGACATTCCCTGAACCTGTGCTATACTTGTAAAGTACGCAAACGAACAGTTAGATTGCGAACAATTAGAAATCTAACTGATTTTTGCTTGAAAATCAGAACAGGAGGGAAGAAATGTGCGTTGAATCGCAAAATGAATGCGGCTGCTGTGCCGATGTTCACTTCGGCGCACTGCTGAACCAGACCGCGCGGGTCATACGCAGGGCGCTCGATGCCCGCATTTCCGGCGTTAACCCGGATCTTTCCGGTGTGCGGGGCATGGTGCTGGGCGACATTGTCCGCGGCAACCGCAGCGGGCGGGATGTCTACCAGCGCGATATTGAGCAGTGGTTCAACATCCGCCGCTCAAGCGTGACGGCGATGCTGCAGGGGATGGAGCAGGACGGGTTTCTCACCCGCTGTGCGGTTGAGAAGGACGCCCGCCTGAAACGGCTGGTGGCCACAGACAAGGGCCGTGCCTGCCATGAGCAGATCGAAGCCTGCATTGCGCAGTTTGAGGATGATCTGCAGACCGGCATTGACCCGCAGCAGGCCGCTGCGGCCCGCGCTGTGCTGGAGCTGACGCTGAAAAACGCGCAGCATATCCTGGAAGAAGGAAATATAACACAAGAGAGGGGAAATACCACTTGTTAAAAACACTCGGACGCGAAACAAAAGGCTTTCGGCTGGTATCCGTGCTGACACCGGTCTTTATGATCGCGGAAGTCATCATGGAAATGATCATCCCTAGGCTGATGGCCTCCATCATTGACAACGGCGTTACGCCGGGCAATATGCAGGTCATCTACACGGTCGGCGCACAGATGATCGTGGCGGCGCTTTTCGGCCTGCTGTTCGGTATTCTCGGCGCTGTTGCCGGCTCACATGCGGCCACCGGCTTTGCCCGCAACCTGCGCCGCGCGATGTTCCGCAACATCCAGACCTTCAGCTTTGCCAACATTGACAAATACTCCACGGCGGGCCTTGTCACCCGCATGACCACCGATGTGACGAATATCCAGAACGCCTATCAGATGCTGCTGCGCATGTCGATCCGTGCGCCTGCCAGCATGATCGTGGCGCTGATCATGTCCTTTGCCATCAATCGTGAGCTGGCAAGCGTCTATCTGGTCGCAGTTATCCTGCTGGGCGGCGCGCTCGTCTTTATCATGAGCCGCGCCACCAAGTACTTCGGCGAGGCCTTCCGCAAATATGACGACCTGAACGAGAGCGTGCAGGAGAATGTCTCCGCCATCCGCGTAGTCAAGGCCTATGTCCGCGAGGATTTTGAAGGCAAAAAGTTCAAAAAGGCCAGCGAGAATGTCCGCCGCCTGCTTATGCGCGCTGAGATGATCCTTGCATGGAACGCCCCGCTCATGCAGCTGACCGTTTACAGCTGCATCCTGCTGATCTCCTGGCTGGGCGCACAGCTCATTGTCAGCTCCGGCGCGACCGCCTTCACCACCGGCGATCTGATGAGCATGCTGAGCTACTGCATGAACATCCTGATGAGCCTGATGATGCTCTCGACGGTCTTTGTCATGATCACGATGTCTATGGCCTCCGCAAGGCGTGTGGCCGAGGTGCTGGACGAGCAGTCCGACCTCAAGAATGGTGAGGACCCTGTCATGGAGGTCAAGGACGGCTCGGTCAAGTTCGATCATGTCAGCTTTGCCTACAAGAAGGACGGCGAAAAGGCGCTGGAGGATATCGACCTCGAAATCAAATCCGGCGAGACCATCGGCATTATCGGCGGCACCGGCTCGGCCAAGTCCAGTCTGGTGCAGCTGCTGCCCCGCCTGTACGATGCGACCGAGGGCCGCGTCATCATCGGCGGTGTCGATGTACGCAGCTATGATCTGGACACGCTGCGCAACAATGTGGCCATGGTGCTGCAGAAGAACGAGCTGTTCAGCGGTACGATTGCCGACAACCTGCGCTGGGGCAACCCCGACGCCACCGACGCCGAGATCGAGGACGCCTGCAAGCAGGCCTGCGCCGATGAGTTTATCGAGCGCTTCCCCGATAAGTACCAGACCCACATCGAGCAGGGCGGCAACAATGTCTCGGGCGGCCAGAAGCAGCGCCTCTGCATTGCCCGCGCGCTGCTGAAAAAGCCCCGCATCCTGATTCTCGATGACTCGACCTCCGCCGTCGATACCGCCACGGACGCGAAGATCCGCCACTCCTTTGCCGAGAAGATCCCCGGCACGACGGTGTTTATTATCGCCCAGCGCATCTCCTCCGTCGAGAATGCGGACAAGGTGCTCGTGCTGGATAACGGTAGGGTCAGCGGCTTTGACACCCCCGCCAACCTGCTCAAAAACAACGCGATCTATCAGGATGTCTACAACAGCCAGACCAAAGGCTCCGGCGATTTTGATGAGAAGGGAGGGGAGGCCTGATGGCACAGCAAGCGAAAGTGGTAAAAGTCGGCCCCGGCGGGCGCAATAACGGCCCCCGCCCCAAGGTCGAAAACCCCGGCAAGGTGTTCAAGCGTATCCTTGGGTATGTCATGAACCAGTACAAGGCGCAGGTCATCATCGTGCTCTGCTGCATTCTGCTGGCAGTGTTTGCCCAGCTGCAGGGCGTCATGTTTTCCCAGACGCTGATTGACGGTTACATTCTGCCGTTGCTGCGTTCGGGCGGCACGGATTTCAGCGGTCTGGCCGCCGCCATCCTGCGTGTGGCTTCGTTCTACTGTATCGGTATTGCTGCTATCTTTGTGCAGAACCGTTTGATGGCCCGCATCACACAGGGCACGCTGAAGAATCTGCGTGACGAGATGTTCACCCACATGCAGACGCTGCCCATCAAATATTTTGATACCCACGCCCACGGCGACATCATGTCGATCTACACCAACGACATCGACACCCTGCGCCAGATGATCAGCCAGAGCCTGCCCCAGCTGGTCAACACGATCGTCACGCTGGTCGGCGTGCTGGCATCGATGATTTACCTCAGTATCCCTCTGACGCTGCTGGCGCTGGCAATGGTCGGCGTTATGCTGCTGGTCACGAAGTATCTGACCGGAAACTCCGGCAAATACTTCCTCAGGCAGCAGCAGGAGCTGGGCAAGGTCAACGGCTACATTGAGGAGATGATGAACGGCCAGAAGGTCGTCAAGGTGTTCTGCCATGAGCAGATCGCCATCGACGAGTTCGACAAGCTCAATGATGAGTTGTTCCAAAGCGCCGACAAGGCCAACGCCTACTCTCTTGTGGCGATGCCGGTCAACGGCCAGCTGGGCAACCTGAGCTATGTCTTCTGCGCTATCATCGGTGGCGCGCTGGTTATCAGCGGCTTCGGTGGCAATCTGTCTCTGGGCGGGCTGGCCAGCTTCCTTGTACTGAACCGCCAGTTCAACCAGCCCATCAGCCAGATCTCCATGCAGCTGAACTCGGTCGTCATGGCATTGGCCGGCGGTGCGCGTATCTTTGCCCTGCTGGACGAGAAGCCCGAGGTCAACGAGGGCGATGTGACGCTGGTCCACGCGAAATATCTGGCGGACGATTCCGTCACCGAGGCGGACGAGTCCACCGGCACTTGGGCGTGGAAACATGTGGGTGCTGACGGAAAGCCCAGCTACACCGAGCTGAAGGGTGACATCGTCTTTAAGGATGTTGATTTCGGCTACGATGAGAAGAAGATCGTTCTGCACGACATCAACCTTTACGGCCGCCCGGGCCAGAAAATCGCCTTTGTCGGCTCCACCGGCGCCGGCAAGACGACCATCACCAACCTGATCAACCGCTTCTACGATATCCAGAAGGGCCAGATCTACTATGACGGTCTGGACATCAAGGCCATTGAGAAGGACGCGCTGCGCTCTTCGCTGGGCATCGTGCTGCAGGATACCCACCTGTTCACCGGCACGGTTATGGAGAATATCCGCTACGGCCGCCTGACCGCCACCGATGAGGAGTGCATGGCCGCTGCCAGACTGGCGAACGCCGATACCTTCATCAAGCATCTGCCCGAGGGCTACAACACGATGCTGACCGGTGACGGCACGAACCTGAGCCAAGGCCAGCGCCAGCTGCTGGCCATCGCCCGCGCCGCTGTTGCCGACCCGCCGGTGCTGATCCTCGATGAGGCAACCTCCTCCATCGACACCCGCACCGAGAAGCTTGTGCAGGACGGCATGGACGGCCTGATGTACGGCCGCACCACCTTTGTCATTGCCCACCGCCTGTCCACGGTGCGCAACTCCGACTGCATCATGGTTTTGGAGCAGGGCCGTATCATCGAGCGCGGCACCCATGACGAGCTGATCGCCCAGAAGGGGCGTTATTACCGGCTGTACACCGGCAATTTTGCCGAGAACAGCTGATACTGCAGCGGTCGAAAAAGGTCGCAAATCAGCCTGAAATCAATCAAAACTGCCGGGATAGCTTGTGCTGCCCCGGCAGTTTTTGTGCAAAATGCCGCAACAGCGCGAAAAAGTTGACGGACAGGAAAAAAGTGGTTATAATAGGATGCGTAGACACGCAAAATGCAGTGTCTTACGCTGCGGCCTGAGGGAAAAAACGGCCGCCCTGAAGGTAGTTTACTTTTTATGATAAACAGGAGGGTATTGCATTATGGCACCCAGAAAGAAGATCGCACAGACTGTACTTACCGAGGGTAAGTTCTACACTATCAGCGCCGCCAACGGCAAGGTTGTTGAGGTTGCTGATTATAACATTGACAACGGCGCAAAGATCCAGCTGATGGACAATGCCAACTTTGAGTGGCAGCAGTGGGGCTTTGTCGCAGCGGGCGACGGCGTCTACCGCATCCGGAACCGTTTCACCGGCAAGATGATGGATCTGGATATGGGCGGCGTCAGCGACGGCACCCGCGTCCACCAGTGGGAGGGCGCACAGGCCTCCAGTCAGCTGTGGGTCGTGGAGCCTACCAACGACGGCCGCGTCAAGATCAAGTCCAACCTGGCCGGCAAACTGCTGGACCCCGGCATGGCTACCGAGAACGGCACTGTGCTGCAGATTTGGGCCGATGTCAACGGCGATAACCAGTTCTGGACCATTGATGAGGTGACCCGCAAGCCCAAGACCAGCGTCAAGGCCACCACTGTCAAGGCCAAGGCCGCTGCTGAGAAGGCTGCTACCGAGGTCGTCAAGGCCGCAAAGCCCGCCGCCGAGAAGGCTGTCAAGGCTGCCAAGCCCGCTGTCGAAAAGACCGTTGAGGCCGCGAAGCCTGTTGTTGAGAAGGCTGTCAAGGCTGCTGAGCCTGTTGTTGAAAAGACGGTCGAGGCTGTGAAGCCTGCCGCCGAGAAGGCTGTTGAGGCCGCGAAGCCTGTCGTTGAGAAGGCTGTCAAGGCCGCCGAGCCTGTTGTCGAAAAGACGGTCGAGGCTGTGAAGCCTGCCGCTGAGAAGGCTGTTGAGGCCGTCAAGACTGCCGCTGCCAAGGCCAACACCCGCAAGGGCGGCAAGGGCAAGCGCCGCAAGTAATTTGCTTTGAACTTTTTCCCTGCGATTTTTGTGCTGTAACGAGAAAACCCCGCCCCGTCAGGATGCAGTTCCTGACGGGGCGGGGTTATTTTTTGTTCGTGGCTGAAAAGCCTTCCCCTACGGGGGAAGGTGGCCCGAAGGGCCGGATGAGGGGCGAGTGTGCCAGTATTGCCCGTGAACGAGCTGCGGCAGAAACGCTGCCCGCATCAGTCACCTGCGGTGACAGCTTCCCCCACGGGGGAAGTCTTCATACTTACCCCAGCGCCGCAATGCTCTCCTTGAGCTTGGCCAGCTTATCTTGGGCGGCGGTCAGCTTGGCGCGGGTCTCATCGACCAGCTTGGCGGGGGCTTTCTCGACGAACTTCGGGTTGTTCAGCTGGTTCGTGAACATGCCCAGTTCCTTCTCGGCCTTCGTCAGCTCCTTGTTCAGGCGGGCCAGTTCCTTCTCACGGTCGATCAGCTCCATCATCGGGATAAAGCCCTTGGCATCGGGGGTGGCCACATTGACCATGCCCTCGGTGCTGCCGGTGTACTTGCCGGTGACAGTCACATCGGTCGCAAAGGCGAAGCGGGCCAGATAGGCGCCGCCCTTCTCAAAGGCGGCCGGGCTGGCGGTCTCGATGATCATGCTCGTCTTTTTGGCCGGGTGAACATTCATCTCGGCGCGCATGGCGCGGACAGCCTTGATGTAGTCCATCAACTTTTCAAAGTCAGCGCAATCCTCGGCCCAGATCTTCATGTTCTCATCGCCGGGCCACTTCTCGGTCATGATGGTTTCGCTGCTGCCGGGCAGGGCCTGATAGAGCTCCTCGGTGATGAACGGCATGAAGGGGTGCAGCAGCTTGAGCGCCTTGTCCAGCACATAGACCAGCACCTTGCGGGCGGCATCGGCGGCGGCTGCGTCCTCGCCGTTCAGGCGGGTCTTGCAGATCTCGATATACCAGTCGCAATAGACCTCCCAGATGAAGTTCTCGACCTTTTCGGCGGCCAGACCCAGCTCGTACTTGTCGAGGTTGGCGGTGGCCTCGGCGGCGACCTTGGCAAGCTCGGACAGGATCCACTTGTCGCTCATGTCAAGCAGGCTTTCCTCGGGCAGACCCGGCTCAAAGTCCTCGGGCAGGTTCATCTGCACAAAGCGGGAGGCATTCCACAGCTTGTTGGCGAAGTTGCGGCAGGCCAGAACTTTTTCGTCGCTGTAGCGCATATCATTGCCTGCGGTGGAGCCGATGATCAGCATCATGCGCAGTGCGTCCGCGCCGTACTGCTCAATGACCTCCAGCGGGTCAATGCCGTTGCCCAAGGATTTGGACATCTTGCGGCCCTGACTGTCGCGGACGATGCCGTGGATCAGTACCGTGTCAAACGGTGCCTTGCCGGTGTAGGCGAGGCCGGAGAAGATCATGCGGGACACCCAGAAGCCGATGATGTCATAGCCGGTGACCAGCGTATTGGTGGGATAGAAATACTTGTAATCCTCGGCGTTCTCGTTGGGCCAGCCCAGCGTGGAGAACGGCCACAGCGCACTGCTGAACCAAGTGTCCAGCGTGTCGGGGTCCTGGGTCAGCTTGGTGCTGCCGCACTTGGGGCAGCTGCAGGGAGCATCCTTGGAAACTACGGTCTCGCCGCAGTCATCGCAGTACCACGCGGGGATCTGGTGGCCCCACCACAGCTGGCGGCTGATGCACCAGTCACGGCCGCCCTTCATCCAGTTGATGTAGTTCTTGGTGAAGCGGTCGGGCACGAACTTGATCTCGCCCTTCTCAACGCTCTCGATGGCGGGCTTGGCCAGCGGCTCCATCTTGACGAACCACTGCTTGGAGACCATCGGCTCAATGACGGAGTGGCAGCGGTAGCAGGTGCCGACCTCATGGGTCAGGGGCTCGGTCTCCTTCAGCGCACCGCAGGCTTCCAGATCGGCCAGAATAGCCTTGCGGGCCTCCAGCGCGGTCATGCCGGCATATTTGCCGCAGTCCAGAACATCCGGCTCATCGGCAGCTGCGCGGCCGGCGGCCTTCTCGGCATCGACGGCGGCCTTGTCGGCGGCGCCGGTCATGTGGCCGTCATAGGTCAGCACGCGGATCATCGGCAGGTCATGGCGCTTGCCGACCTCGAAGTCGTTGGGATCGTGGGCGGGGGTGATCTTCACAACGCCGGTGCCCTTCTCCATGTCGGCGTGCTCATCACAGACGATGGGGATCTCACGGCCCAGCAGGGGCAGCACGACATGGCAGCCGTGCAGATGCTTGTAGCGCGGATCTTCCGCATTGATGGCAACGGCGGTATCGCCCAGCATCGTCTCGGGGCGGGTGGTGGCCAGCTCCAGCATCTCGCCGGTCTCCTTGACCGGGTAGAGCAGGTGCCAGAAGCTGCCGTCCTTGCTCTCATACTCGACCTCGGCGTCCGAGATGGAGGTGTTGCAGTGGGGGCACCAGTTGACCATGCGGTTGCCGCGGTAGATCAGCCCCTCGTTGTACAGGCGGACGAACACCTCCTTGACGGCATCGGAGCAACCCTCGTCCATCGTGAAGCGCTCGCGCTGCCAGTCGCAGGAGCAGCCCAGCTTTTTCAGCTGGCTGACGATGCGGTTGCCGTAGGTGTTCTTCCAGTCCCACGCGCGCTCCAAAAAGCCGTCACGGCCGACCATCTCCTTGGTCAGGCCCTCCTCGCGCATCTTGGCTACGACCTTGGCCTCGGTCGCAATGGAGGCATGGTCGGTGCCGGGCACCCACAGGGCGGCGTAGCCCTGCATCCGCTTGTAGCGGGTCAGAATGTCCTGCCAGGTTTCGTCCATAGCGTGGCCCATGTGCAGCTGGCCGGTGACGTTTGGCGGCGGCATTACGATGGTAAACGGCTTTTTGCTGCGGTCGACCTGAGTATGGAAATAGCCCTTGTCGCACCAGTTCTGGTAGATGCGGTCCTCGGTGCCCTGCGGGGCATATTGTTTGGCGAGTTCTTTCGGCATGTGATAAAACCTCCTGATAAATGTGCGGGGCGCTTTGCGCAAAAAGAAAAGCCGCCCCATGAGTTATCATGGGACGGCTTGAATCAATTCAAGTCGCGGTACCACCCAAGTTGCCCGGCTACGGGCCGCTTTGCGGCAGGCCGAACAGCCCGCCTGCCCGGATAACGGCGGCAAACCCGGATGCGGCTGGCAGGGGAAACGCCCCTCTCACCGCATCTGCTTGAAAGTGACAGCGCCCGCCGCGCTCTGCCGGGCTTGCATCAACCCCCGGCTTGCTGCAAAAGTACGATTCGGGCACACTCTTTCGCACTGCATTTGTATCTTATAATGTACCGCAGTGCGGGGAATTTGTCAAGGGCATCGCCGGATAATAAATGCGCTTACGCCCACTTTTCCCATACATCAGGGCAGTACCCCACGGTGGCCAGCCTGCCGTTGCGCACAATGGGCTGGCGGATGAGCTGCTGGTTCTCAAACAGCTTATCCGCCTGCTGGCTTTCGTCCAGCCATTGCAGCAGTGCCAGCGTGTCCTTGTCCTTTGCGCTCTCATCGACAAGCTGTGCCCACCCGCCGACGGCGCGGCAGACATTGTCGAACTCGCCGCGGCTCATGCCTTTTTCCTTCATGTCGATCATCTGGAATTTGATACCGCGCTCCTTGAACCAGCGCTGCGCCTTTTTGGTGTCAAAGCTTTTGTTTGTGCCGAAAATCTGGATGTTCATGGCCATTCCCCCCGCAAAATACATTTTTTTCATTAGAATACCACAAAAACCGTACCTTGACAACTTACAAGGCCGGGCCTATAGTATGGGGGAAACTGCAGCAGGGCGCTTGCTCTTATGCGGGCTGCGTGCTATAATACAGGTTTATAGAGGAGTATCTATAAAGGAGTATTATGGAAAAAGAAAGAACCAGTCCGTGGCTGATCTTGTTCCGCGTGGTATTTACGGCGGCGCTGATCGCCTGCATTATGTTTATCTTTCGCAACTCACTGGAAAACGGTGCCCAGTCGTCCGCACGCAGCCAAGCCGTCATGCAGCTGGTCAACAGTGCGCTGGCCAAGGTGCATCTCGGCCCATTGTCGGAGCATCTGATCCGTAAGCTCGCGCACTTTTCAGAGTTTGCGCTGGAGGGCTTTCTGCTGATGCTCTGCATCCGCGTATACACAAAGCATTTTGTACGGCATATGAGCTGGCCGCTGCTGGGCGGCATGACAACGGCGCTGATGGATGAGACCATCCAGCTGCACAGCCCCAACCGCACCTCGTCGGTGGTGGATGTCTGGATCGATATGTCCGGCGTCGTGGCGGGACTGCTGTTTGCACTCATCATTCTGCTGATCGTGCGCGGCGTTACCGCATTCATCCGCGTCAAGCAGGAGAACCGCGCTCTGCGCGCCGAGAGCGCGGAGCTGCGCCGCCGCGAGCATGAGCGGCTGGCCCGCCGTGCTGCCCACCGCGCCCACGAGGCGCAGCTGAACCGCCCGGAACCCGATGATGACGAATACGATGAGGAGGACGAAGAATGACGACCCAACAGGCAATCGAGGCCCTGCACGCCCTGCCGCGTATGGGGCAGGGGAAACCCGGCCTTGTCCACATGCAAAATCTGATGGACCACCTGGGCAACCCGGAAAAGGAGCTGCAGTGCATCCATATTGCGGGCACAAACGGCAAGGGCAGCCTTGCGGCGATGACCTCTGCGATCCTGACGGCGGCAGGCTATAAGACCGGCCTGACCATCAGCCCCTATGTGGTGGACTTCCGTGAGCGGTTCCAGATCGACGGCGAGATGATCCCGCCCCGCACGCTGGCCAGCCTGACCCAGAAGGTCATGGACGCAGCGGATGCCATCGAGGCTGAGGGCGGCGAAAAGCCTGTCGAGTTCGAGGCCGTCACGGCGCTGGCACTGCTCTGGTTCGCACGCGAAAAGTGCGACCTTGTGGTGCTGGAAACCGGTCTTGGCGGCCGCTGCGATGCCACGAACATCGTGCCGCACAAGCTCGTGGCTGCCATTACAAAGATCGGCTATGACCACATGGAAGTTCTGGGGGATACCCTTGACAAGATCGCCGCCGAGAAGGCTGGCATCATTAAGGAGGGTGCGGTCGTTGTCAACTACCCTGACCAGCCTGCCGAGGCGATGGGGCCGATCCTGACCGCTGCGGCCGAAGCCCACACCAGCATCATCACGCCCGATAAGGACGATTTGACGCTGCTGCGCGGCAAGCGGCTGGAAAACCGCATCGACTACGGCGGCTATCGCGCCGCACTGGGCCTGCCCGGTACGCACCAGGCTAACCACGCCGCCATGGCTGTCGAGATCGCGCTGGCTCTCTGGCGCGAGTTCGGCTATGATATTTCGGACGATGCCATTCTGCAGGGCCTTGCCGCTGCGCGGATGCCCGCCCGTATCGAGGTGCTGCGCCGCCATCCGCTTCTGCTGCTGGACGGCTGCCACAACCCGGACGGTGCCAAAATGCTGGCTGCGACCCTGACCCGCGCCGATTTTGAGGAAAACCTCGTCGGCGTGCTTGGCGTACTGGCCGACAAGGATTACAAGGAGATGCTCTCCGATCTGGCGCCCTGCTTTGCCAAGGTCTACACCGTCACCCCCAACTGCCCCCGCGCACTGAGCGCCGAGGACTTGCAGAAGGAAGCGCGCTTCCACATGGATGCCGAGGCTGCCGACAATGTGCAGGATGCCCTGCGCAAGGCCATCGACTATGCCGATGAGAACAATCTGGCCGGTGTTGTGGTCTGCGGCTCGCTTTATCTTGCGGCGGAGGCCCGCCCCTGGCTGCTTAAGGAAGCAGAAAAATAACAACTGACCGCACAATTCCAACAAAATATGCACCCTGAAGCCTGTATCATAACGGTACAGGCTTTTCTTTATGCTGTAGGGGGAATTTTATCCATCCCGGCCCGCAACCACCAACCTGCTGCAACTCTATTACAAAAGGGGACAACCTTCCATGGCCAAAGTAACCTTCATCCCGGGCAGCGGCACTCTTGCCGCCTACCTCAGCGGCGAGATCGACCACCACGCCGCCCAATCGCTGCGGCGGGAGATCGATGCGCAGATAGATGACCGCCTTCCGGAATTGCTGACGCTGGATTTCTCGGGCGTCACCTTTATGGACTCCTCCGGTGTGGGGCTTATTCTGGGGCGCGGCCGGCATATCGGTGCGCTGGGCGGACGGCTGACCGTCCAGAATCCGCCCCGGGCGGTGCAGCGAATGCTCGATCTTGCTCACATAACCTACGCCTGAACGGAGGAAAAGACGATGAAGATGCTCAATCAGGTCAAGCTTACCTTCGCGGGGCGCTCTGTCAATGAGGGCTTTGCCCGCGCCGCGCTGGCGGCGTTTCTGGTCCAGCTGGACCCGACTGTGCCCCAGCTGGCGGATATAAAAACCGCAGTGTCGGAGGCTGTGACCAACTGTATCGTGCATGCCTATCCGGATCATATCGGCCCTGTGACAGTGACGGCGGCCATCTATGAGGGTGGAATCGTTCGTATTACGATATCCGACCGTGGTGTCGGCATCCCGGATGTCGCCAAGGCGATGGAACCGATGTTCACGACAGGTGACGCCGAGGAACGAGCCGGCCTCGGCTTTGCTGTTATGCAAAGCTTTATGGATAAGGTCCGGGTTTCGTCTGCACCGGGGCGCGGAACCCGTGTGACCCTGACAAAGCGCCTGCAGGCCCGCACCTGACCCTCTACATATATAAAAGGAGGGGACAGCCATGCCTGCCGATATCCGACAGCTGCCGCGTGAAGAATTTATCGAAAAGAATCTGGGACTCGTACACGCCTGTGCCGGAAGGTTCAAGGGGCGGGGCATCGAATATGAGGAACTGTACGCTGCGGGCTGTCTGGGGCTGGTTAAGGCCTGCGATGGCTTTGACACCGGCCGCGGCGTCTGCTTTTCAACCTACGCCGTACCGGTCATTCTGGGCGAGATCAAAAAGTTGTTCCGGGACGGCGGCACAGTCAAAGTAAGCCGCTCTCTCAAGGAGCTGTCACTGAAGATCAATCAAGAGCGGGAGCGCTGTCTGAAGCGTACCGGGCAGGAGCCGGGCGTCACAGAACTGGCAGAAACACTGGGCACAACCCCGGAGCAGATCGCCCTCGCCATCCGGGCCTCGCTGCCGGCCCTGAGCCTGACGCCGACAGATGATGAGGATGGCCTGAAGGAATTCGATGTACCTATCGACTCCCCGGAGGAAGCACTTTCCGACCGGATCGGCCTTGCGGAGGTGATGGACAGGCTCAGCGATGGAGACCGCCAGCTTATTCGGCTGCGCTTTTTTGCGGGCCGGACCCAAAGCGAAACGGCCCGCGTTCTAGGCACAACGCAGGTCCAAATATCCCGCCGCGAGCGCCGCATCCTGAAATGGATGCGCGAACAACTGCTGGAGGCACTGTGAAATACGACTGCAACCCAACCTGCCCCTCACGGAAACCATTCAAAAAACGGCCCACCCGTAGGGGCGGGCATACATGCCGCCCGCGCACCTTGCCTATACCACCAACCTAACCCACCGCCACCCCGTAGGGGCCGGGCACGCCCGGCCCGCAACCTATCCGATACCACAACTTGTGGCCATTGCACAACACATCCCCAACATGCACCTTGCCCAAAAATCCCCCTCAAAATTTGTCAAAAAAATCAAAAACAACCCTTGACAATAGTCATACACATTGCTATAATGATCAAGCTGTCTCGCGGCGGACACGCCGCGAAAAGCGCTTCATAACAGCCTGTATATGTTTTTTGAAGAAAACTTCTTCAAAAAACTTTCAGAAAACCTCTTGACAATCAAGCGTTTCTGATATATAATATACAAGCTGTCACGGAGACGCGGCAGCACAGCAGGACCTTGAAAATTGAACAAAACTGAAACTTGTGGAACCTTGATCGTGGGTTTGGAAACCCACGTTAATCAATTCCAAATTTACAAGTAATTCATACAGGACGCAAGCGATTGTGTCTGAGTGATTACAGCGATTTAACGCTTTTAAATGGCGATTAAATACCATTTATAAAGAGTTTGATCCTGGCTCAGGACGAACGCTGGCGGCGCGCCTAACACATGCAAGTCGAACGGAGCTTAAAGAGCTTGCTTTTTAAGCTTAGTGGCGAACGGGTGAGTAACGCGTGAGTAACCTGCCCTGGAGTGGGGGACAACAGTTGGAAACGACTGCTAATACCGCATAAGCCCACGGCCCGGCATCGGGCTGCGGGAAAAGGATTTATTCGCTTCAGGATGGACTCGCGTCCAATTAGCTAGTTGGTGAGGTAACGGCCCACCAAGGCGACGATTGGTAGCCGGACTGAGAGGTTGAACGGCCACATTGGGACTGAGACACGGCCCAGACTCCTACGGGAGGCAGCAGTGGGGAATATTGCACAATGGGGGAAACCCTGATGCAGCGACGCCGCGTGGAGGAAGAAGGTTTTCGGATTGTAAACTCCTGTCGTTAGGGACGATAATGACGGTACCTAACAAGAAAGCACCGGCTAACTACGTGCCAGCAGCCGCGGTAAAACGTAGGGTGCAAGCGTTGTCCGGAATTACTGGGTGTAAAGGGAGCGCAGGCGGACCGGCAAGTTGGAAGTGAAAACTATGGGCTCAACCCATAAATTGCTTTCAAAACTGCTGGCCTTGAGTAGTGCAGAGGTAGGTGGAATTCCCGGTGTAGCGGTGGAATGCGTAGATATCGGGAGGAACACCAGTGGCGAAGGCGACCTACTGGGCACCAACTGACGCTGAGGCTCGAAAGCATGGGTAGCAAACAGGATTAGATACCCTGGTAGTCCATGCCGTAAACGATGATTACTAGGTGTTGGAGGATTGACCCCTTCAGTGCCGCAGTTAACACAATAAGTAATCCACCTGGGGAGTACGACCGCAAGGTTGAAACTCAAAGGAATTG
>UQGL01000010.1 GCA_900540595.1 uncultured Oscillospiraceae bacterium | reverse complement strand
ACCAATGACACGGGGATTTTCAGTCCCCTGCTCTACCGACTGAGCTACAGAGGCGGACAACGCATTAGATTATACCGGATACCGCCGCGATTGTCAAGCGTTTTTGACAAGTTTTTTCTGTAATTTCTGTAATAAAACGACCTGCAAAAATCCGCTGGAAAAGCTGCAGAAAATATGCTATAATTTTTCAAAATACTGACCGTTCCGCAGTACGACCCGCGCCGGCGGGCGGAGCTGTGCGCTGCGGCAGAAAAATCAACCTTGGAAGGAGCGACCCATGAACGAACCCAGACGACGCCTGACCAACCGCGCCCTGCACGGCAGAGAGGAATGGATCAAGCGCATTTTCCGTGATCAGATCGCCGAGGCCGCCGGCATATTGGAGGTCGTACTGTCGGGCATTGTGCTGATTGCCCTGCTGATGAGCATTGTGCCGCTGCTCAGGCTCATGCCGGGGCTTTTGACCGATGCCGACAGTATGGAGGTGCATACCTTCCTTGAACGGGCGCTGGATATTGTCATCGGCATAGAGTTTATCAAAATGCTTGCCAAGCACAGCCCCGGCAGCGTGCTGGAGGTGCTGCTCTACGCCATTGCCCGCCACATGATCGTTGGCCATGAGGATGCCGTTCAGAACCTCGTCAGTGTGGGGGCCATTGCGCTGATCTTCGTTATCCGCAAGTATTTCTTTGTGCCGTCCTTCGGGCATAAGATGCCGGGCGGTGGTACAGCCCCCGATATGGAACAGCAGGAAAAGCAGCAGGCAGAGCATACCGGCGAGGCATAAGGCTTAACGCTCCCCTGCCATATCCTGACCGTGCAAAGTAATACCCCCTTCGGGCAGCTGCGGAAGCAATGTCAACATTGCTTCCGCAGACCCGGAGGGGGTGTTTTGTATATGTACAGACGATCAGAACAGGCCGGTGATCTTGCCGTGGACATCTACATCAATGTCCATCGCAGCAGGGTGCTTGGGCAGGCCGGGCATCGTCATGATGCTGCCGCAGATCACGACCACGAATCCGGCACCGGCAGAGAGTCGAACCTCACGCACATTCAGCGTAAAGCCCTCGGGCGCACCGGTCAGCTTGGCATTGTCGCTGAAGGAATACTGCGTCTTGGCGATGCAGACCGGCAGATTGCCGTAGCCCTGCGCCGTCAACTCGTCCAGCGTCTTTTTCGCTGCGGCGGTGTAGCTTACCCCGCCCGCGCGGTAGATCTTTTTGGCAACCGCTTCGATCTTATCGGTCAGCGGTGCATCCAACTCATAAGTATAATGGACGCGCGCGCTGTCATCAAGAATAGACAGCACGGTCTCGGCCAGCGCCTTGCCGCCCTCGCCGCCCTTGGCAAAGACCTCGCTCAGTGCGCAGGGCACACCGGCCTTTTTGCAGACATCGTAAATGATGTCCATTTCCTCGTCTGTATCAGTGGGGAATGCGTTGATCGCCACGCAGACCGGCAGACCAAAGCCCTGCAGATTCTCGATATGGCGGGCCAGATTGACAGCACCCGCGCGCACGGCCTCGGCATTGGGCTTGCCCAGATCGGGCTTGGCCACGCCGCCGTGGGATTTCAGCGCACGGACGGTGGCCACCAGCACAACGGCAGCGGGGTTCAGGCCGGCATAGCGGCACTTGATGTCCAAAAATTTCTCAGCACCAAGGTCGGCACCGAAGCCTGCCTCGGTGACTACATAGTCAGCCAGCTTCAGGCTCAGCTTGGTGGCAATGGCGCTGTTGCAGCCGTGCGCAATGTTGGCGAACGGGCCGCCGTGGATGATGGCGGGGTTGTGCTCCAGCGTCTGGACCAGATTCGGATCGAGAGCGTCCTTCAGCAGGGCGGTCATGGCACCGGCAGCGCCGATCTGACCGGCTGTGACAGGCTGGCCGTCGTAGGTATAGGCACAGACAATGCGGGACAGCCGCGCCTTGAGGTCCTCAAGGTCGGTGGCAAGGCAGAACACCGCCATGACCTCGCTGGCGACCGTGATGTCAAAGCCGTCCTCACGCGGGGTGCCGTTGACCTTGCCGCCCAGACCGTCCACAAGGAAACGGAGCTGACGGTCGTTCATGTCCATGCAGCGCTTCCATGTGATGCGGCGGGGGTCGATGTTCAGCGGGTTGCCCTGCTGGATCGAGTTGTCGATCATGGCGGCCAGCAGGTTGTTGGCGGTGCCGATGGCGTGGATGTCACCGGTGAAATGCAGGTTGATGTCCTCCATGGGCACGACCTGTGCATAGCCGCCGCCGGCCGCGCCGCCCTTAATGCCGAACACAGGTCCCAGAGAGGGCTCACGCAGGCAGAGCATCGTCTTTTTGCCAAGGGCATTCATGGCATCGGCCAGACCCACGCTGGTCGTGGTCTTGCCCTCACCGGCGGGCGTGGGGCTGATGGCGGTGACGAGAATCAGCTTGCCCTCGGGCTTGTCGCTTTTGGCCAGCTTATGGTTGAGCTTGGCCTTGTAATGGCCGTAAGGGATGATGTCCTCGCCCTGCAGGCCCAGCTTGCCCGCAATCTCCGTGATGGGCTTCATTTCGGCGGCCTGTGCAATTTCGATGTCGCTCAGCATAACGATACCTCCATGTTAAACAAAAATGGGCTGCACACACCATACACCAGTGTATGCAGCCCAGACGGTCGGCTTAAAAAGCAAGCTGTTATGCCGCGTCCCCCGTGGTAAACCCCACGCTATTCCGTCGGTCGGCGGCCTTGCATAGTGTTACTGTACCACACTACCAACAGGTTTGTCAAGGGCGACTTTCTTTATTGCAACGGCAGCGTGACGGCACGGCTTTCGTCCGCATGGTATCCGCTGCCGAACAGATACCGGAACTCGCTGATTTTCGCCACCTGCGCGGGGTCGGCGGTGTAGTAGTCGATGCGGCAGCTGATGATGCCGGTGGTCGGGTCCACGGTGCTGCTGCGCATGGCATAGGAATTGGTGTTCGTGTCGATATATTCCTCGTCCTGCGGCGTCAGCTCACAGCTCTGCGCATAGCCGTAGGGTACCATCTGCCACGTCAGTGCCCGCCCCTGCACGGCAAAGTTCTGCAGGGTGTAGCCGCCCGCATCGCTGGTGGCAATTTTCACGCCCTGCTGCATTTCGTCCACGGTCACGGTGCGCTCCTCGTATTCGTACACACCGCTGTGGTACACGGGGGTAAAGGTGATGCTTTGGGCATTTTCGGCCGGCACGGTATAGGCAACAGCACCGCCGGACACGCCGTCCGGGTAGCTGGGCAGAAGCTCGCGCCCGGTATCGTCGGTCAGGATCATTCCGCCGTTGAAGATCACAGGGTTGTCTGCATCCTCGCCACGCAGCTTCTTTTCCTCATCCTCGCTTACCACACCATTGGGATGCGTTTCGGCGAATTTCTCATCTGCCTCGGAATGTTTCACAAGGCTGCCGCTGCCGGTGCCGAAACACAGGCTGTCCAGCGTGATGGGGTTTTCGCCCAGCAGGGCATCGGCAATGCCGAAATCCAGCACCGTCGGCGCAACGCGGCGCGCCCCGGCACGCACCTGCTCGCCGTTCAGCTCCATTGTGTAGTTAAGCCCCGGTTCGCCCGCAGCAGCGTGGGAATCGAGCAGGCGCAGCATAACGGTATCGCCCTGCGGCTCCTCCGGCAGCTGGTAGTGCAGCCACAGCCGGAAGGTATCGTCACCTTGCCGGTAGAAATCACTTTGCATCGTGTAAATTTCCTCGCCGCCGTTGATTTGCGCCGCCATCCACGGCGTATTGCTGCTGAGCTGTTCCCATTCGGGGTAGATACTGTCGGCGTCCAGAAATTTCGACACCACATTCTCACCGCTTACAGTAAAGAAGCAATCCAGCGTGGCGGCGTCCATGGACACCTTATCCAGCGTGTAGTTGACGCCGTCCAGCGTCTGCGTCTGGCCGATTTCGGTATTGTGGCCTTCCGTATCGGACTGCTGCCCGCCATACTCACCGCGCGGGGCGTCCAGCACATTCTGCACCTGTGCCTGCGATTTGGCATCGGTGAAAAACCCGATTTTCCCGCCGGCCAGTTCCTTGATATACGGCGCTGCGGCAATGCCTGCCGAGAGCACGCAGGTGGCAGCCACGGCAGCGGCCACGCACACGGGTACACGGCGGTGCTTTTTCAGCTTAGGCGGCGTATAGCTGCCCGCTTTCTCTATTTTTTTCAGCGCCATGTCATAGATGCGCTTTTCTTCCTGCTTGCTCAGCGGCACGGTTTTTGTGGGATACTGTTCCAACAGGGAATCAGCGTTTTCTGTATAGTTACGCATAAGTTGCAGCCCCCTCTTAATAAGTATTGCGCAGCGCGGCAAACTGTTTGCGCAGCTTTTCGCGCCCGCGGGAAAGTCGGACATTGACGGTATGTTCCTGCATGTTCAGCCTGCGGCCGATTTCGCGGCAGGACTCCCTGTAATAATAGCGGCGGAAAAATATCTCCCTGTCCGGTTCCGGCAGTTCGGTCAGCAGTTGGGCAATCAGTTCCTCCGCCTCGGTGGAGCGGCGCTCGGTCATCCAGTCCTGCGCCAGTTCGTCGTTCAGCTCACATTCCTGTTGTCGGGGCCGCAGCGCCCGCCAACGGTCGATGGCTGCATTGCGCGCCGTCACGCACAGCCAGGCGCGCAGCAGACGGTTTTGCTGCTTAAATTCGGCTGCGTGTTTCCATGCTGCCACCAGAACATCGGCGGCGCACTCCTCGGCATCCTGCGGGTTGTTGGGCAGAATACGGCAAATGACGGTATGGATCAGCCCGCCGTACTGTGTCAGCAACAACTGCAGCCCCGTTTCGGGTTCTGCCAGCAGGGCATCTATGATTCTGTTATCCTCCATGGCGTTGTGATTCTTCCTTTCTGATTCAAGGCCTTGTACCCACTAAACGGCCGCACGGCAGGAAATGTCACAATAGCCGCGCAAAAAAACTACAACCACCCGCAAAAACGGGTGGTTGCACAATTTTCATTTGTTTTGCAATGCTGGTATCAAACCTTGCCTTTCCCGCAGCCCCACTTTTTGAAATACCGCCCCATGCTGACAAGCTGCATCTTGAACTTGCCTGCATCGCGCATCGGGGCGCGGTGCCATGCATGGATGGCGGAAAACTGCGGGGCCAGCCAGACGGTGCCCTTCTGCAGCACCTTCTGGGTCAGGTCGGCGTCCTCCACATACATGAAATACGCGGGGTCAAAGCCGCCGATCTCCTTAAAAACATCGGTGCGCACCGCCATAAAGCTGCCGGTGCAGAATTCGATGCGGCGCGGCGCGCTCAGGTCCTCGTCCTGCATTGTGTAGTGGTCATCGGCCTTGGCAAAGCAGCCGCCAAAGCGCGGGGCCAGCTGGCGCGCCAGCAGCAGCCAGGGGGTGGGCTTGCGGCGGGGCAGGTGCTGCAGCCGTCCGTCCGGATAGCGCAGCTGCGGCGTGGCCATGGCAGCGCCCTTCCGGGCCAGCAGCCAGTCGGCCATCGGCTCAAGCACATCCCCGGTCAAAAGAATGTCCGGGTTCAGGATGAAATGCACCGCACTGTCCAGCCGCGGGATGACCGCGTTGTGACCCTTGCCGAAGCCGAGATTCTGCGCCAGCGGCAAAACGGTAACGCGGGCGTCACCAAAATCGGTCTCAGCCAGCCGTTGGCCGCAGCCGTCAGGGCTGCCGTTATCGACAACATACAGGGAAAAATCAGGGGCGGGGGTATGCTGCAGAATGCTGCGCACCGCGGCGCATACCTCCTCATAATCGCAGTACGCCACAATACAGGCGCTGATTTTCGGCATAATTATTTCTCCAATGCTTCCAGATGGGTCAGGTCATACGGCGTATCCTGATACACATAGTAGTTGAGCCAGTTTGTGTAGAGCAGGTAGCCGTGGGCGCGCCAGCGGAACAGCGGGTCGCGGTCCGGGTCATCCTCGGGATAGTAGTTGCAGGGAATGTTGATGGGCTTGCCGGCCTTCACATCGCGCTTGTATTCCTTGTCCAGCGTGTACTTGTCATACTCTGGGTGGCCGATGACAAAGATCTGCCGCCCCGACTCGGTCGAGAGCAGCATCGGGCCTGCCGTATCGCTCTCCGCCAGAATGCGCAGATCACCGCAGGCATCAATGGCGGCGCGGTCCAGCCCGGCCCAGCGGCTGTGCGGGGCATAGAACACCTCATCAAAGCCGCGCACCAGCGGGTTGGACGGGCGGGTGACGCGATGCTCAAACACGCCGAACATCTTTTTGTCCAGATGCACCTTGGGGATGCCAAAATGGTAGTACAGGCCCGCCAGCGCACCCCAGCAAAGGTGGATCGTCGAGTAGACATTTTCCTTGGTGTAGTCCATGATCCGGCAAAGCTCGTCCCAGTAGTCCACGGCCTCATAGTCCAGATCCTCAATGGGGGCACCGGTGATGATCATGCCGTCAAAGCGCTCGTTCCGGATCTCATCAAAGGTCTTGTAAAAAGCCTTCATATGCTCGGGTGCGGTGTGGGTCGTGCTGTGGGTGGCAGTCTGCAAAAAGGTGACCTGCACCTGCAGCGGGCTGTTTGCCAGCAGGCGGGCCAGCTGGGTCTCTGTCACGATCTTGGTCGGCATCAGGTTGAGGATCAGGATGCGCAGCGGGCGGATGTGCTGGCTCATGGCGCGCTCCTGGTGCATGACAAAGACATTTTCCTGCTGCAGCTCGTCATAGGCGGGCAGGTTTTTCGGGATGATCAGCGGCATGGGAGAAGACTCCTTACTAACTCAGAATCCGGGTGCGGCGGCGGTGCCGGCCCGTTTGGATGGTACTATTATATAGACTTTTGCGGCAAAAAGCAAGAAAAATGCCCCCGGCGGGTGTCGGGGGCATGGGGCGGTCAAAACCGCTTACTCATATTTGACATTGTCGATGAGGTTCTGCATCACATCGCTCTGCAGCACATTCATCTTGACATAGTTCTCGCCATAGGCGGTCACATACTGGGTGGGGTCGGTCGTGCCGTAGTAGCGGCCGAAATCGGCGTTCATCGTTGCGGTGTCACAGCGGAAGCCCATCTTCTCGGCCACGGCCTGCATGAGCAGGGCCTGCTGGGTGATGGAGCGGATGCTGTCGTGCGCATCCTTGAGGTAGGCGTCTACATTGTCATAGCTGCTGCCCATCATGCCGGAGGCAAGCAGGGCGTCCATGGTGGTGCCGTAGTTCTGCGCGTAGGTGTAGATGCGGTACAGCAGCACATCGCGGTAGTAGTCCAGCGCAATTTGGGGCAGCTCATCGGTGTAGCTGACCTTATCGTGCAGGGCGGAGTAGACCTCGCTGGACTGATTGTCATAGAGCATCGTGCTCTTGACAAACGCCTTCAGCTCGTCAATGCTGTTCAGGTTCATCGTGGCGGAGAGATTCTCCTTCACCCAGTCGTCGGTCAGCTCCGGGGTGACGGACTCCTTGATGTAGTGCAGGGTTGTCTCAAAGACAGCCTCCTTGCCGCTCAGGTCCGCGTTGCCGTAGTTTTCGGGGAAGGTGACGGTGACATCAAAGGTCTCGCCGGGGGTGTGGCCGACGATCTGATCCTCAAAGCCGTCGATAAAGGTACCGCTGCCGAGGGTCAGGTCGTAGCCCTTGCCCTGACTGTCGCCGCCGTCAAAGGCAACGCCGTCGATGCGGCCCACATAGTCGATGTTGACGGTATCGCCGTCCGCCGCGGCGCGGTCGGTGACCTGCGTGTCGGTGGCAAAGCTGGCAAGGACATTCGTATTGATATAGTTGGTGATGTCGTCCTCACTGACCTGACCGAGATCAGCGCTGATCGTGATGTCGGCGTAGTCATCGGGCAGATTTACATAGTCGGCAGCGGTCACGCCCTTGAGGTAGCCGTTCTCATCAAACGCATCGGAAAAGCTGAAGTCAGCCAGATAAGCGTAGGCGGAATCATCAGCGGTCTCGCCGGTGGCGGCGGTGTCGGAGGTTGCAGCCGTCTCAGCGGTGGAGGCAGCTGCCTCGTCCTTGCCCTTGCCGCAGGCGGTCAGGGCAGCGGTCATGCCGACAGCCAGACCAAGGGCCGTCAGACGATGGATATGAGTCAGTTTCATGGGTATCTCCTGTTTCTTTATAAAATTGCATACCACAACATTATACACTCTTTTTTGAAAAAGTAAAATGAAAATCTGATGAAAACCCCGCCGCCGGAAAACGATGCCGCGAAATCTTGTACAAAAAGGCTATAGCAATCCCTTGACTACTATGTTATAATAGAAGACGGCAGCGGATCCCGGGGATTCCGGAAAAGGCTGAAATGCCTATTTACTTACAAAAGAGGTAGAAACGTATGCTTACTTCCATTACCGGCATCAACTGGGGCGACGAGGGCAAGGGCCGCATGGTCGACCTGCTCAGCCAGAACTATGACATTGTTGCGCGCTATCAGGGCGGCGACAATGCAGGCCACACCGTCAAGAACGAGCGCGGCAAATTCGTCCTGAACCTGATTCCCTCCGGCATTCTGCGCCCCGACGTTGTCTGCGTTATGGGCGGCGGCATGGTCATCGACCCCGAGCACCTCGAGAAGGAGATCGCCTCCCTGACCGAGAAGGGTGTTGAGATCAGCCCCAAGAACCTGAAGATTTCCGACCGCGCGACCATCACCATGCCCTTCCATGTGGCACAGGACGGTCTGGAGGAGGAGCGCCTGTCCAAGACCGGCGCTCAGTTCGGCTCCACCAAGCGCGGCATCGCCTACAGCTACGGCGACAAGTACATGAAAAAGACCCTGCGCATGGGCGACCTCGTCCATATGGACGCCGGTGTCAAGAAGCGTCTGGAGACCATCGTCGAGTCCAAGAACCTGACCATGGAGAAGATCTACGGCCAGAAGCCCGTCAGCGTTGACGAGATGTGGGCATGGTGCGAGAAATATTCCAAGCTGTTTGCCCCCTACATCTGCGATGTGGGCGATTACCTCGACAAGGCCGACCGCGAGGGCAAGAAGATCATGTTTGAGGCCCAGCTCGGCGCGCTGCGCGACATCGATTTCGGCATCTATCCCTACACCTCCTCCTCCAACACCGTGTCTGCCTACGCCCCCATCGGCGCCGGCATCCCGGGCCACAAGCTGAACCTCTCCATCGGCATCATGAAGGCTTACTCCTCCTGTGTCGGCGAGGGTCCCTTCACCACCGAGCTGGCTATGTCCGAGGCTGACAAGGATGTCCTGCGTGAGCACGGCCACGAGTACGGCGCTGCCACTGGCCGTCCCCGCCGCGTCGGCCCGTTTGACGCTGTGGCAAGCCGCTACGGCGTACAGTGCCAGGGCTGCGATGAACTGGCCCTGACCCTGCTTGATGTCCTCGACTATATGGAGCAGGTGCCCATCGTCACTGCCTACAAGCTGACCGACGGCACCACCACGACCCGTTTCCCGATGGGCAAGGCGCTGGACGATGCCCAGCCTGTTGTGGAGACCGTGCCCGGCTGGCACTGCGACATTACCGGCGTGCGCAAGTTTGAGGACCTGCCCAAGGCTGCTCAGGACTATGTAAAGCGTCTGGAGGAGCTGGTCGGCTGCAAGATCAAGTACATCTCTGTCGGACCCGAGCGCGACGCCTGCATCGTCCGCGACTAAATCGCGCCCGATCAATACTATCCATACAAACGGCAGACCCTGACACGGTCTGCCGTTTTCTAAAAAGGGGCGTTTCTGTTTGATACAATTTCTGATAAAAACCTTTATCAAAAACCATGAAAAGACCGAGGACCGCGCCGTCCGCACGGCCTACGGCAATCTGGCCTGCATCGTCAGCGTGGTATGCAACCTGCTTTTGGCAGGCGGCAAGATCGCTGTCGGCGTATTGACCGGCAGTGTGGCCGTGACCGCCGACGGTATGAACAACCTGTCTGATGCAAGCTCCAACATCGTCAGTTTGCTGGGCTTCAAGCTTGGCGCACGCCCGGCCGACTCAGAGCATCCCTACGGCCACGCCCGGTATGAGTATCTGGCCGGGCTGGCCGTCTCAGTCATGATCCTCGTCATCGGCGTTGAGCTGCTGAAGGAGAGCTTTGCAAAGGTGCTGCACCCCACAGCCGTGGACTTCAACTGGGTCATGGTCGCGGTGCTGGCGGCCTCCATCCTTGTCAAGCTCTGGATGGCAAGGCTCAACCACAAAATCGGCACGGACATCGAGTCTGAGACCCTGCTGGCCACCGCCGCCGATGCCCGCAACGATGTCATCACCACAGCCGCGGTCCTTGCTGCCACAGTGCTGACAAAGCTGTCCGGCTTTACCCGTCTGGACGGTTTGATGGGCCTTGGTGTGGCGGCGTTCATCCTGTACAGCGGCGCTTCACTTGTGCGCGATACCATCAATCCGCTGCTCGGTGCGGCACCCGACCCGGAGTTGGTCGAGCATATCGAAAAAAAGGCAATGAGCTACCCCGGTGTGTTGGGCGTACACGATCTGATGATCCACGATTACGGCCCCGGCAGCCGGTTGGTCAGCTTCCATCTGGAAATGGATTCCAAGGATGATGTCATGCACAGCCATGATGTCATTGACCGCATTGAGCGCGACCTGCTGGTGCAGGACGGCCTGATTGCCACGATACACTTTGACCCGGTCGTGACCGGCGACCCCCATGCGGACGAGCTGAAGGCGTTCTTGCAGCAGGAGATCCGCAAGCTTGAGCCGCTGGCGAACATTCACGACCTGCGCATCGTGCCCGGCCCGACCCATACCAATGTAATCTTTGACTGCGCCGTGCCTGCCGAGTACATGACCGACAAGCAGCACCGCGGTGTCAGGCTTGTCAGCGCTCTGCGCAATTCCGTGCAGGAAAAATGGCCGGATCATTTCTGCGTCATAAAACTGGAACCGGACTATGCGCCGGTACACCATGAATAAAAGAAGTAACTCTGTAGGGGCAGGGCATGCCCTGCCCTCAACATAAAATCCATAGCGATTTGGCGGCAAGGCTGCGGGCCGGACATGTCCGGCCCCTACCGAGCACCATTACGGAAAGTAAAATTATATAGTAAGGAGAGGCATCCCCATGGACTATAACAAAGCAGCGCTTGAACTCCACAGCAAATTTCCCGGCAAGATCGCCGTACAGAGCCTTTGCGAATGTAAGGACCGCGATGCGCTGTCCACCGCCTACACCCCCGGCGTGGCTGAGCCCTGCCGCAAGATCAAGGCGAATCCCGACGATGTATACACCTACACGATGAAGGGCCGCACCGTGGCCGTAGTCACCAACGGCACCGCCGTGCTGGGGCTTGGCAATATCGGCCCCGAGGCCGGTCTGCCAGTCATGGAGGGAAAGTGCGTCCTGTTCAAGGAGTTCGGCGGTGTCGATGCGTTCCCCATCTGCCTGAACGCCAAGACAAAGGAGGAGGTCATCGCAGCGGTCAAGGCCATTGCGCCGACCTTCGGCGGCATCAACCTTGAGGATATCCGCAGCCCGGAGTGCTTTGAGATCGAGGCAGAGCTTGAACGCGACCTTGATATTCCCGTGTTCCACGACGATCAGCACGGCACCGCCATTATCGTGCTGGCAGGTGTGCTCAACGCGCTGAAGGTCGTCGGCAAGCGCATCGAGGATGTCAAGATCGTCCAGAACGGCCCCGGCGCCGCCGGCACAGCCATCATCCACATGCTGCAGGTCGCGGGTGCCAGAAACATCATCGCGGTCGATGAGCATGGCATTCTGCTGCCCGGCCGCCCCGCCGGGCTGGAGGGTCACAAGGGCAAGCTGGCCGAGGAAACAAACCCCGAAAAGTTGTCCGGCGGTCTGGCGGAGGCCATACGGGACGCTGACATCTTTATCGGCACCTCCATTGCGGGGGCACTTACCCCCGAGCTGGCCGCCACAATGGCAAAGGATGCCATCGTCTTTGCCATGGCCAACCCCACGCCCGAGATCATGCCTGACCTTGCCAAACAGGCGGGTGTCCGGGTCATCGGCACCGGCCGCTCCGACTTCCCGAATCAGGTCAACAATGTGCTGGCGTTCCCCGGCATCTTCAAGGGTGCGCTCTCGGTCCGCGCCCGGGACATCAACCCCGCCATGAAGATGGCAGCCGCCAAGGCCATTGCGGGCCTCATCCCTGACGATGAGCTGAGCGAGGAAAACATTCTGCCCAAGGCGTTCGACCCGCGTGTAGCCGATGCTGTAGCCGCAGCCGTTGCACAGGCTGCACGGGAAAGCGGCGTGGCGCGCGTATGAGCATCCGTGAAATTTCTGCTGCTGCCATCACCGATGCGGTGGAGGCACTCTGCATAGAAGCAAACACAAAGCTGCCCGCCGATGTGAAGGCGGCGCTCGATCAGGCTGAGGTTGCCGAGCCGTGGCCGCTTGCCCGCGAGACACTCGGTCTGCTGCAGCAAAATCTGGTCGTGGCAGCCGATAAGGAACTGCCCATCTGTCAGGACACCGGCATGGCCTGTGTCTTTATCGAATTAGGACAGGATGCCCACATCAGCGGCGATCTGACGGAGGCCGTCAACGAGGGCGTGCGCCGCGGCTATGAAAAGGCATTTCTGCGCAAGTCCATCACAGCGGACCCGCTGCAGCGCGTCAACACGGGAGATAATACGCCGGCGTTCCTGACCGTGCATCTCGTCCCCGGCAACGGCTGCAGGATCACCGTTGCCCCCAAGGGTGCCGGCAGTGAGAACATGAGCCGTCTTGCCATGCTCAAGCCTGCCGATGGCGTGGAGGGCGTAAAAAAATTCGTGCTGGATACGGTGGAGCAGGCAGGGGCCAACCCCTGCCCGCCCATTGTGCTGGGCATCGGCATCGGCGGCAGCTTTGACCATTGCGCAGCCCTTGCCAAAAAGGCGCTGCTGCGCCCGCTGGACAAACCGAACGCCGACCCGTATTATGCTGCGCTGGAAAAAGAGCTGCTGGACGCCATCAACGCGACCGGCTTCGGCCCGCAGGGCTTTGGCGGTGCCACGACCTGTCTGGGCGTTGCCATTGAGCAGAAGCCCACCCATGTGGCCTGCCTGCCGGTCGCAGTCAACATCAGCTGCCATGTGACCCGCCGCGCCAGCCGGGAGGTGTAACCGATGCCGAAACCGACCATTGATATTCCGCTGGACGAAACGGAGGAAAAGGCACAACCTGCGCAGGAACGAAAAGCCTCCCGCATAGACATCCCGCTGGATGAGGACGGCAAACGCGCCGAGCCGCTCGACATTACGATGGCAGAGTTGGAATTTGTCAACCGCCACCATGAGGAATACAAGGAGCTGCGCCGCCGTGCGCGGGAACAGGAGGGCCGCTGATGCAATACATTTTACAAACACCGCTTTCCAAGGCGGATCTGGCCCCGCTGCGGGCCGGAGATACCGTGCTGCTGTCCGGGGTGGTCTACACCGCCCGCGATGCCGCCCATGCCCGCATGATGGAGCTGCTCGATCAGGGCAAGCCGCTGCCGTTCCCCATCGAGGGCGCAGCAATCTACTATGTCGGCCCCACGCCGGAGCGCCCGGGCTGTGCCATCGGTGCTGCCGGGCCAACGACTTCGGGCCGGATGGATGCCTACACCCCGCGGCTGCTCGATCTTGGCCTTGCCTGTATGATCGGCAAGGGCAAGCGCAGCGAGGCCGTCAAGCAGTCAGTCGTGCAGAACGGCGCAGTCTATCTGGCGGCCATCGGCGGGGCCGGTGCCCTTATGGCCAACAGCGTCCAGAGCTGCGAGGTTATCGCATGGCCTGATCTGGGCTGCGAGGCTGTGCGTAGGCTGGTCGTCCGGGATTTCCCGCTGACCGTTCTGCTGGACGCCCACGGCGGCGATCTCTACCAGAGCGGCCCTGCCGCCTACCTTGCCGCTCGGGAGAGCCGCACATGAACCCCCGGCTGACGAGATGTCTTGCCCTCTGCGCGCTGGCGCTGGCGGTCTGCATCGGCATCGGTGCGGCGCTGGTCCTCTCCAAGAATCGGCAGAGGGAGGCCGAGGCGGCTGCCGCTGCGGCCAGTCAGGCAGCAGCCAGTGAGGCTGCCGCAAAAGCAGCCTCGCTGGCAGCCCGCGCTGCCAGCGAGGCTGCAAGCGCCGCAGAGGCGGAGCGTCTGGCAGCGGAGGCAGCCGCCGCAAAGCGGCAGGAGCAGGTCGATGCCGCGCAGGCCGCGCATGACACAGTTGCTTACGGGGACAAATTGGGCCGCATCTGGGTCGAGGGCACCAAGGTGGACTGTGCGCTCTACTGGGGCGACAGCGAGTGCCAGTTCAGCCGGGGCGCCGGCTGCCGCGCAGAGAGCGACTGCGTACTGCCCGGCGAGAACGGCACCGTTCTTATCGGTGCGCATACCGGTACCTACTTCTCAGACCTCGGCTCCGTTCAGCTTGGGGCAATAATCCATCTGGAAACCGACTGGGGCGATTTCACCTATCAGGTGACCGACATGCAGGTCATTCTGGAAACCGACATCGACAAGGTGCGTCTGGGGGCAACAGAGCCCAGCGTTATCCTGTACACCTGCTACCCCTTCGGTATCCTGACCCACACGACCCAGCGCTATGCCGTTTATGCCGACCCTGTCAGCGCTGATGCAAGCGGTGTCATTCCGGCAGATACGGCGGAATAAGACCATTGACAAAACACGCCAAAGTTGCTACACTAATACTGCTGTGCAGCCATGGCGGAATTGGCAGACGCGCTGGTTTTAGGGTCCAGTGTCCAAGACGTGCAGGTTCAAGTCCTGTTGGCTGCACCATAAAAAAACAGCGCAGATGGGCGTAATTGCTTATCTGCGCTGTTTTTTGTTGTCTAGTGAAGAATAGCCGACATAATCCGCCTGTTGTCTGCACATGCTATCCCAAAGTGAGGGATGCAGATGCAAAGAAAATGGCGGTTGGCGGCGGCAGCGGCGGCGCTGCTGGCACTGCTGGGAGCGGCAGTCATTGCCGGGCTGGCGGCGGCTTTGCCGGATACACTTTACACCGATGAACCGGCAGCAGAGCTGCGCATCGCTTCGCTGCCGTATCTTTCTGCCCGCAAAAAACAGGGCGCTGTGCCTGCGGACAGCACAGCGCCCGACGCAAGCAGCAATGTTACGCTGGCACTGTTCGGGGTGGTTCCTGTCAAGACGGTGCGTGCAGTCACCACGGCGCGGCGCACGGTGCAGCTGTGCGGTACCCCCTTCGGGGTCAAGCTGTTTTCCGATGGCGCACTGGTCGTGGCATTCTCCGACCGGTACACGGCGCTGGGCAGCGAGAATCCCGCCAAGGCGGCGGGGCTGCGGCTGGGGGATCTCATCATCTCGGCAAATGGGCAGCCGGTGCGCAGCAATGAGGATCTGACCAGCGCCATACAGGCGGCGGGCAGTGCGCCGCTGACTGTGCTTTACAGACGCGGCGAAAGCCAATGTACGGCGGTGCTGACGCCGACTCTGGACGAGAACGGCTGTTACAAGGCGGGCATCTGGGTGCGGGATTCGGGGGCGGGTATCGGAACGCTCAGCTTTATCGACCCCCTGCACGGCACCTTTGCCGGGCTGGGCCATTCCATCAGCGATGCCGACACCGGTGCAGAATTGACACTGCTATCCGGTGAGATCGTGCCGGTGACGGTAACGGGCTGTGTCCGCGGCGCTGCCGGCAGCCCGGGCGAGCTGCGCGGGGAGTTTGCAGCATCGCCGGTCGGCAGAGTGCTGGCCAACGATACCGCGGGGGTGTACGGCAGCTACAGCGGCCCGGCAGCAGGGCAAAGCGTGGAAGTCGCCAACCTGCAGGAGGTCACCACAGGCCCCGCCGAGCTTTGGGCTACCGTGGAGGGAACGGCCGCCAAAGCCTATGCAGTGCGCATTGAGCGGGTGACTATGACCGGAACAGACCCAAACCGCAATCTGCTGATCCGCGTAACCGATCAGACGCTGCTCGAAAAAACAGGCGGTATCGTACAGGGAATGAGCGGCTCACCGATTGTGCAGAACGGCCGCCTTGCCGCAGTGCTGACCCATGTGCTGGTAAACGACCCCGCGAAGGGGTATGCGATCTTTGCGGCTACGATGCTGGAAAAGGCAGACGCTGCCGCCTGACTTCACCGCCGGGAAAAACAGAAAAAGGCCTGACCGCCGCGCCCTGCAGCCGACAGCGTGCAAAAAGCGTAAAAGCGAGAGGGATTATGTAAATCCGTGCCGAAATACGGCGAAATAGAGAGAAAGCTGTCGAACGAAAGTTTGCTTAAATAAGAGAAAAGTCGTGTCGAACCACTTGCGAAAGCTGGTAATTTATGGTAAAATTTCCATTGTAAACGAGGAGCCCATCAAAACGGGGTCGATGCGCGGACAACGCGCAACTCAGAAAGTATGGAGGATATGTGACGATGGAAAAGATCAAATTTGTAATGACCGACACGGACCCGCAGGTGTCTGCACTTTGCCGCCATGTTCTGGAGGAAAAGGGCGTCTCAGTGACCATCTGCGAAAAGAACGGTGCCAAAGCGCTGGAGACCCTGCTGACGATCCATCCGCAGGCTGTGCTGCTGGATGCCTTTATGCCGGACTTGGACGCCATAACTGTCAAGCAGCGCTACGAGGCTCAGAACACCAGCAGCACCCGCACGACCTTCTTCGTTACCGGGGCCTTCCAGAGCGAGGAGATCGAGCAGGAGCTGCTGGACAGCGGATTTTCGTTCTTCTTCGTCAAGCCGTTTGACGAGACCGTGCTGGTCAGCCGTGTGCTGAAGGCGGCAGGCAACACGGCCCGCCCGCAGCTTACCTCGCTCGACAGTGACGAGCTGACGGTCACCGAGATCCTGCACCAGATCGGTGTGCCGGCCCACATCAAGGGCTATCAGTTCCTGCGCGATGCCATCCTGCTGACCATTGCGGACCACGGCTACATCAATGCAGTCACAAAACGACTTTATCCGGAGATTGCCAAGCGCAACATGACCACCGCCAGCCGCGTGGAGCGTGCCATCCGCCACGCCATTGAGGTAGCATGGGATCGCGGTGATGTGGACACGCTGAACAGCTACTTTGGCTATACGATCCACAATCTCCGCGGCAAGCCCACGAACTCGGAATTTATTGCCATGATTTCGGACAAGATCCGTCTGGATAAAAAGCGCCATGCATAAGGGGCGCAAACTCGGCCGCGCAGTCTTTACCAAAGCTGCACAGACAGGAAAACACCTGCCTGCGCAGCTTTTTTGATGCAGGGCGACATTTGCGCCGAATATTACAGGAAACTTATTCAGCAGGTTCTGCCGCATAGCTTCCGGCGTATCGGCAGACAGGATTTCGCGGTATTATACAAAGTATGACATTTGCCCTAAAGAACCCATCAAAAACGACAAAAAGTACCGTTTAAAACCCGGCCGGGTGGTAGTTTGGCTGAAATGTCCGCGGGGTGCTTGCATTTTCTTTTCCCAGAGTTTACACTTAAAGCACAGGACAATATCTTACTTTATATAAAGGAGGATCTTCCGTGGCAATTGCAATGCAGCAGCTTGGTTTTGGCGCGGGCGTTCTGTACCATCATACCCTTTTCACATTATGACCGCAGCGCAGTGTACCCTGACAGGCCACTGCGCTGTTTTGCTTTGTAAGGGAGGTTATTAACCGCATGAAAAAAGTTGCGATCATCATGGGCTCTGACAGCGATTGGCCGGTAGTCAAGTCCGCCTGCACGGTACTGAAGGAATTCGGCGTGCCGTATGAGGCCCACATTCTTTCCGCCCACCGCACGCCGGAGGCTGCCGCCGCCTTTGCGAAGTCGGCCCGCGCCAACGGGTACGGCGTCATCCTGTGCGCAGCCGGTATGGCTGCCCATCTGGCCGGGGCCTTTGCCGCCAACACCACGCTGCCCGTTGTGGGCATCCCGATGAAGGGCGGTGCCATGGACGGTCTGGATGCCCTGCTGGCCACCGTGCAGATGCCCAGCGGGTTCCCCGTTGCGACCGTGGCGCTGAACGGTGCCAAAAATGCAGCCTATCTGGCTGTGGCGATCCTCGCCGTGGCTGATGACGCGCTGGCTGAAAAGCTGGATGCGTTCCGGGCTGACACCGCCGCCGCCATTGCAAAAAAGGACGCAGCCATCGCCGCTGAGGCCGCCGCGCTGTAAGTCCGTCACACTTGTTTATCCATCATCAATCTTTAAAAGGAGCGTTTATCATGAACTACGAAGTCAAAGAGCAGCTGTACGAGGGCAAGGCAAAGCAGGTTTTCTCCACCAATGATCCCGAGATCGTCATGGTCCACTATAAGGACGATGCCACCGCCGGTGACGGCGAGAAGAAGGGCACCATCCGCGACAAGGGCATCGTCAACAACAAGCTGTCCAACGCTCTGATGCAGAAGCTGGAAAAAGAGGGCATCCCCACCCATTATGTCGAGGAAGTCAACGACCGCGACACCTTCGTGAAGAAGGTCGAGATCGTTCCTCTGGAGGTCATCGTCCGCAATGTTGCCGCCGGTCATTTCAGCCTGCGCATGGGCGTGCCCGAGGGCAAGGTTTTCAAGACCCCCATTCTCGAGTACAGCTACAAGAACGATGATCTGCATGATCCGTTCATCAACCACTACTACGCCCTGGCCCTTGACCTGGCCACTCAGGAGGAGCTGGACACCATCGCCAAGTACGCCTTCAAGGTCAACGAAGTGCTGAAGAAGATCATGCTGGACGCCAACATCCGTCTGGTTGACTTCAAGCTCGAATTCGGCCGCCTGCCTGACGGCACCATCATTCTGGCAGATGAGATCAGCCCCGACACCTGCCGCTTCTGGGATGCCACCACCGGTGCCCATCTGGACAAGGACCTCTTCCGCCGCAACATGGGCGGTGAGGCCGACGCCTATCAGGAGGTCATGAAGCGCCTGCTGGGCTAAGTCATTTTTACAGGTGAGGTGCAGCGTGGCCTGCCCTCAGGCTGCCGCACATTCCATTATGCGCCTTTTCCGTAGGGGTGCATTCCATATGCGCCCGCAAGAGGCATGTTTCCCCGGGCGGATATAGAATCCGCCCCTACGGTATTTTACATTCCGATAAATGGAGCAAAAGATGAGCGAATTTTCCCATTATGCCGAGGGCCTGCACGAGGAGTGCGGCGTCTTTGGTATCTACGATAAAACCGGCGCGACCGATATGGTCAGCGCCGTCTACAGCGCATTGTACGCGCTGCAGCACCGCGGGCAGGAGAGCTGCGGCATCGCCCTGAATGTGGACGGTGTGCTTTCCGGCTACCGCGATCTGGGCCTTGTCAGCGAGGTTTTCACCAAGCGCGTGCTGGAGGAGCTGCCGCATGGTGCCAAGATGGCTACCGGCCATGTGCGCTATGCCACCGCCGGTCAGCGCAGCCGGTCCAACGCGCAGCCGATGATCCTGCATCACTGCAAGGGCGCCATGGCTGTCTGCCACAACGGCAATCTGGTCAACGCCCCCAAGCTGCGCCGCAAGCTGGAAATGAGCGGTTCTATCTTCCACGGCACCTCCGACACCGAGGTAATTGCCTACCTGCTGACCCAGAACCGTCTGCTGACCCCCAATATTGAGATGGCTGTCAGCCGCACGATGGATGACATTGAGGGTGCTTACAGTCTGGTCATCATGACCCACACCAAGCTTATCGCCGCGCGCGACCCGCACGGCTTCCGCCCGCTCTGCATCGGCGAGCTGCCCGATGGCTCCGGCTGGGCCTTTGCCAGTGAGAGCTGCGCGCTGGATGCAGTGGGTGCCAAGTTTGTGCGCGATGTCAAGCCCGGTGAGATCGTGATTGCCGACCACGAGGGTCTGCGCAGCATCGAGGATCACTGCGGCACCGCCCCCCACACCCTGTGCGTGTTTGAGTACATCTACTTTGCCCGCCCCGATTCCATCATCGAGGGCACCTGCGTGCATGAGGCCCGCCTGCAGGCCGGTCGTTTCCTTGCGCAGGAGCATCCTGTAGAGGCCGATGTTGTCATCGGCGCACCGGATTCCGGCCTGGACGCCGCGCTCGGCTATGCGCAGGAGAGCGGTATCCCCTACGGCGTTGGCTTTATCAAGAACAAATATGTCGGCCGCACCTTTATCCAGTCCACTCAGGCCCAGCGTGAGAGCAGCGTGCGCATCAAGCTGAACGCCATCTCCGCCACCGTCAAGGGCAAGCGCGTTGTGCTGGTCGATGACTCGATCGTGCGCGGCACGACCAGCGCCCGCACCATTCGCCTGCTGCGCGAGGCCGGTGCCAAGGAAGTGCATTACCGCATCAGCGCCCCTCCCTTTGCCCACCCCTGCTACTTCGGCACCGACATTCCCGATGAAAAAGACCTGATTGCCACCGGCCACACGGTCGAGGAGATCAACGAGATGGTCGGCTCTGATTCGCTGGGCTACCTGAGCATTGAGCATGTTCAGCAGCTGGGCATCCACAGCAGCTGCGGCTACTGCACCGGCTGCTTTACCGGCAAATATCCGGTCAACCCGCCCACCGAGACGATGGAGATCATCTACGACAAGCCGTTGAGCGTGTCGAACCCGAATAAGAAATTGTAACCGCAGGAGCGCATTTCCTATGCGCCTGCAAACGGCAATCTCACCCACGGGCGGATAGGGAATCCGCCCCTACGAATCCATTCGCAAGGGAGATATTTCGATTATGGAAAAAAGTTATTCTGCCAGCTACGCCGCTGCGGGCGTGGATATTACCGCCGGATACCGCTCGGTAGAGCTGATGAAGCAGTATGTTGCCCGCACGATGACGGAGAACTGCATTGGCGGTCTGGGCGGCTTCGGCGGTCTGTTTGAGCTGGACTGCACCGGCATCGAGCATCCTGTCCTGATCTCCGGCACGGACGGCGTCGGCACCAAGCTGCGCATCGCCATGCTGCTGGACAAGCATGACACCATCGGCATCGACTGCGTGGCCATGTGCGTCAATGATGTCATCTGCGCCGGTGCCAAGCCGCTGGTCTTTTTGGATTACATTGCCTGCGGCAAGAACATCCCTGAGAAGATTGCCGAGATCGTCAAGGGCGTAGCCGAGGGCTGCGTGCAGGCGGGCTGCTCTCTGGTAGGCGGCGAGACCGCCGAGCATCCCGGCATGATGCCGGAGGAGGAGTACGATCTGGCCGGCTTCACGGTTGGCGTTGTGGATAAGGCCAAGATCCTTGACAACTCCACGATGCAGCCCGGTGATGTCATAATTGCCCTGCCCTCCACCGGTGTACACTCCAACGGTTTCTCGCTGGTGCGCAAAATTTTTGACATCGACAATGACCCCGATGTACTGAAAAAGACCTTTGACGGCATGGACAAGCCGCTGGGCGAGGCCCTGCTGGCCCCCACCAAGATCTATGTCAAGCCGGTTCTGGCTGTCATGGAGCAGGTCACGGTCAAGGGTGTGTCCCACATCACGGGCGGCGGCTTCTATGAGAATATCCCCCGCAGCCTGAAGAAGGGCTGTGCAGCCCGCATCGCCAAGGCCGATGTGCGCACCCCTGCCCTGTTTGAGGTAATGCAGCGTGAGGGCGGCATCACCGAGCATGACATGTTCAACACCTTCAACATGGGTGTCGGCATGGTGCTGACCGTCGCCGCTGAGGATGCAGACAAGACCATCGAGATTCTGCAGGCCAACGGTCAGGACGCCTACCGTCTGGGCACCATTGTTGAGGGTGACGGGGTCGAGCTGGTATGAAGCGTGTAGCGGTACTGGTATCGGGCGGCGGCACCAACCTGCAGGCCCTGCTGGAAAGTGAGCGCCGCGGCGAAAACCCTGACGGAAAAATCACGCTGGTCATTGCCAGCAAGCCCGGCGTATACGCGCTGGAGCGGGCCGCCAATTTCGGCGTGGAGAGCGCTGTTGTCAGCCGTAAGGAGTATGCAGACAGCGCTGCCTTTGATGCTGCCCTGCTGGAGGAGCTGCAGCGCCACAGCATTGATGTTGTGGTGCTGGCCGGCTTCCTGAGCGTGCTGGGCGAAAAGGTCATTGCGGCCTACCGCAACCGGATCCTGAATGTCCACCCGAGCCTGATCCCCAGCTTCTGCGGGCCGGGCTTCTACGGGCTGAAAGTGCATGAGGCTGCGCTGGCCCGCGGCGTCAAGCTGACCGGTGCCACCGTCCATCTTGTCAACGAGGAATGCGATGGCGGGCCGATCCTGCTGCAGAAGGCTGTGGCTGTACAGCCCGGCGACACCCCCGAGACTTTGCAGAAGCGCGTCATGGTCGAGGCCGAGTGGCAGCTATTGCCCAAGGCGCTGGCCATGGTGTGCAGTGACGAGGTATAAACCATGAAAAAGAACATCTATAAATATCTTGCCGGGAACGACTACCCCGGCCGCGGCATTGTGCTGGGGCAGAGCCCCGATGGCCAGAAAGCATTTGTTGCCTATTGGATCATGGGCCGCAGCGCCAACAGCCGCAACCGCGTGTTTGAGCCGATCACGGGCGGCATCCGCACGGTAGCCGCCGATCCCGCCAAGCTGGAGGATCCGCATCTGATCATCTACAATGCGGTGCTGACCCTGCGGGAGACCACCGTTGTGACCAACGGCGACCAGACCGACACGATTGCACAGTTCATGAACGGCAATCTCTTCCCCGGCTACAGCTTTGAGGCAGCGCTGGCCACCCGCACCTATGAGGATGATGCCCCCAATTTTACGCCGCGCATCTCCGGCGTGGTGGATATGCGCCGCGGCGGCTACAAGCTCTCCATTGTCAAATCCAACGAGGGCAACGCCGCCAGCGTCCAGCGCCAGACCTTCGACTACCCCCAGCCTGTGGCCGGTGAGGGACATTTCATCAGCACCTATGTCAAGAACGGTGCACCCATCCCCAGCTTTGCGGGGGAGCCGCTGCGCGTTGCCATCGACACGAACGATGCCGACCAGTTTGCCAAGCAGCTGTGGGCCAGCCTGAACGATGACAACAAGGTCAGCCTCTTTGTGCGCAGCATTGCACTGGAGACCGGCAGCTATGAGGATATTATTCTGAACAAATACACCGCTGTGGAGGGCTAACATGAACGAATTTCAGCTGAAATACGGCACCAACCCCAACCAGAAGCCTGCCCGCATCTATATGGCTGACGGCTCCGAGCTGCCGGTTCAGATTTTGAACGGCCGCCCCGGCTACATCAACTTTCTGGATGCCTTCAACTCCTGGCAGCTGGTGCGCGACCTGAAGAAGGCGCTGGGCCTGCCCGCCGCTGCCAGCTTCAAGCATGTCTCCCCCGCCGGTGCGGCCATCGGCCTGCCTCTGGATGACACGCTGCGCGCCATGTACCACATTGCGCCCGAGACCGAGCTTTCCCCGCTGGCCTGCGCCTATGCCCGCGCCCGCGGTGCCGACCGGATGTCCAGCTTCGGCGACTGGATCGCACTTTCCGATGTCTGCGATCTGGCCACCGCCAAGCTCATTCAGCATGAGGTTTCCGACGGCATCATTGCCCCCGGCTACGATGCCGATGCCCTCGAGGTCCTCAAGGGCAAGAAGAAGGGCAACTACAACATCGTTGCCATCGACCCCGGCTATGAACCGCAGCCTCTTGAGACCCGCACCGTCTTTGGCGTGACCTTTGAGCAGGGCCGTCAGGATCTGGAAATCTCCGATGCCACGATGCTGCAGAACCTCGTCACCGAGAACAAGACTCTGAGCGCCGAGCAGCGCCGTGATCTTATTATCAGCCTGATCGTGCTGAAATACACCCAGTCCAACAGCGTCTGCTATGTGCAGGACGGCCAGACCATCGGTGTGGGCGCCGGCCAGCAGAGTCGCGTACACTGCACCCGTCTGGCAGGCCAGAAGGCCGACAACTGGCAGCTGCGCCACATGCCGAAGGTGCTGGGCCTGCCCTTCCGCGAGGATATTGCCAAGCCCAACCGCGACAACGCCATTGATGTCTATATCGGCGAAACGCCGGAGGATGTCATCGGTGATGATGTGTGGGCTGAGACCTTTACCGAGCAGCCCGCCCCGCTGACTGCTGAGGAGAAGCGCGCATGGCTGGATGCTGTGACCGGTGTCAGCCTTGGCAGCGATGCCTTCTTCCCATTCGGCGACAACATTGAGCGCGCACGCCGCAGCGGCGTGACTGCCATTGTGCAGCCGGGCGGCTCCATCCGCGACGCACAGGTAATTGACACCTGCAACAAGTACGGCATTGCGATGGCGTTCTGCGGCATCCGCTTGTTCCACCACTAAGCCTTTTTCAACGCGCCTGCGGCGTTTTGTCGTCGCGGGCTGTTGATGTTTGTAAGAGGTGTGCCTTCCCCTGCGGGGGAAGGTGGCCGAGGCTCCGACCGAGGCCGGATGAGGGGCAGCAGTATTGCAGCCACCCGCACATGGGATATTGCGGCAAGACCGCCCCTCATCAGTCACCTTCGGTGACAGCTTCCCCCTAGGGGGAAGCCTTATGTTAGGAGGTCACATCATGAAAATTCTGGTTGTAGGCGGCGGCGGGCGTGAGCACGCCATCATCCGCGCGCTGAAAAAAAGCCCCCGCTGCACCGAGATCTGGTGCGCACCCGGCAACGGCGGCATCAGCTATGATGCCCGCTGCAAGGCTATCCCCGCCACCGATGTGGACGCCATGGTGCAGTTTGCCAAGGATGAAGCCTTTGACTATGTGGTCGTTGCACAGGACGACCCGCTGGCGCTGGGCATGGTGGACGCACTGGCCGCTGTCGGCATTCCCGCGTTCGGCCCGGACAAGGCTGCGGCGCGCATCGAGGCCAGCAAGGTATTCAGCAAGGATTTAATGAAGAAGTACGGCATCCCCACCGCCAAATATGAGACATTCGATGATCCTGAAAAGGTCATGGACTACATCAAGGCCGAGGGCAAGTACCCCGTTGTCATCAAGGCAGACGGTCTGGCGCTCGGCAAGGGCGTGCTGATCTGCCAGAGCGAGCAGGAGGCTGCTGACGGCGTCAAGGAGATCATGCTGGACAAAAAGTTCGGTGCCTCCGGCAACCATGTCGTTGTTGAGGAGTTTTTGACCGGCCCCGAGGTCAGTGTGCTGTCCTTCTGCGACGGCAAGATCGTCAAGCCGATGGTTTCCAGCATGGACCACAAGCGCGCGCTGGATCATGACGAGGGTCTGAACACCGGCGGCATGGGCACTGTGGCCCCGAACCCCTACTACACGCCCGAGATGGCCGACCGCTGCATGAAGGAGATCTTCCTGCCCACAGTGGCCGCCATGCAGGCTGAGGGCTGCCCCTTCAAGGGTTGTCTCTACTTCGGCCTGATGCTGACGCCCGACGGCCCCAAGGTCATCGAGTACAACTGTCGCTTCGGCGACCCCGAGACGCAGGTCGTGCTGCCCCTGCTGGAGAGCGATCTGCTGACCGTGATGGAGGCAACGACGAACGGCACGCTGGCCGACACCGAGGTCAAATTCCGCGACGGCGCGGCGGCCTGTGTCATCCTCGCCAGCGGCGGGTATCCCCTTTCTTACGAGAAGGGCAAGGAGATCACCGGTCTTGACAACGGCCAGCTGGACGCCGCCGATGTGACCGTCTACCACGCCGGCACCGCCGTCAAGGAGGGCCGCCTTGTCACGAACGGCGGCCGTGTGCTGGGCGTAACGGCCACTGCCGACACCCTGCCCGAGGCCCTGAAAAAGGCTTACGCCGCAACCGAGAGCATCCACTTTGACAAGCTGCACAAGCGCAGCGACATCGGCGCACGGGCATTGGCCGCAATGCAGTAAAAAGCTTTCCCATCGGGGGAAGCTGTCACCGAAGGTGACTGATGAGGGCAAACTTTCCGCAGCAATCCGTCAACGGGATATAGCGGTACACCTTCCCCTCATCCGGCCTCGGACGGGGCCTCGGCCACCTTCCCCCAAGGGGGAAGGCTTTCCGTCCGTCACTTCCTGCAAAATCAACTCTCAGGAGGAAATAGTATGGTATATCGTATTTATGTCGAGAAGAAGCCCGGCTTTGATGGCGAAGCGCAGGGTCTGCTCCATGAGCTTGTCGATCTGGTCGGCATCAAAAATCTGACCGGCCTGCGTCTTTTGAACCGCTATGATGTCGAGGGTATCGACAGTACACTGTTCCAGCAGGCCATCCCCACTGTGTTCTGCGAGCCGCCGGTGGATGTGACCTACGACACCCTGCCCGAGGCCAAAACGGTCTTTGCGGTCGAGTACCTGCCCGGTCAGTTTGACCAGCGCGCCGACTCTGCCAGCCAGTGCATCCAGCTGCTGAGTCAGGGCGAGCGCCCGGATGTCCGCTCTGCCCGCGTCTATCTGCTGGACGGCGAGCTGACTGCCGATGATCTGGCCGCTATTAAAAAGTATGTCATCAACCCGGTCGAGGCCCGCGAGGCCGCCCTTGAAGAGCGCGCCACCCTGAAGATGGAGTTCGCCATCCCCACCGAGGTCGAGACGCTGAACGGATTCACCGCGCTGGACGATGACGCGCTGGAGGCATTCCGCACCGAGAAGGGTCTGGCTATGGATCACGCCGACATCGTGTTCTGCCAGGATTACTTCAAATCCGAGCATCGTGACCCCACCATCACCGAGATCCGGCTGATCGACACCTACTGGTCTGACCACTGCCGCCACACCACCTTCGGCACGATCATTGACGATGTCAAGATCGATGACGAGCTGGTACAGGCCGCCTTTGACCGTTATATGGCGCTGCGCGCCGAGACCGGCCGCGACAAGAAGAACCGCACCCTGATGGACTGCGCCACGATCGGTGCCAAGGCCCTGAAGCAGCGCGGTATTCTCAAGAATCTGGACGAGAGCGAGGAGATCAACGCCTGCACCGTCAAAATCAAGTGCGATGTGGACGGCGAGCAGCAGGACTGGCTCTTCCTCTTCAAGAACGAGACCCATAACCACCCCACCGAGATCGAGCCGTTCGGCGGTGCAGCAACCTGCATCGGCGGTGCCATCCGCGACCCGCTGTCCGGCCGCAGCTATGTCTATCAGGCTATGCGCGTGACCGGCGCAGCCGACCCGCTGAAGCCCGTCTCTGAAACGATGCCCGGCAAGCTGCCCCAGCGCAAGCTGGTCACGACCGCTGCCGCCGGTTATTCCAGCTACGGCAACCAGATTGGTCTTGCCACAGGTCAGGTTGCAGAGTTGTATCACCCCGGCTACGCCGCTAAGCGCATGGAGATCGGCGCCGTCGTGGGTGCCACCCCGGCCAGCCATGTCCGCCGCGAGGAACCCGCCCCCGGCGATGTGGTCATCCTGCTGGGCGGCCGCACCGGCCGTGACGGCGTGGGCGGTGCAACCGGCTCCTCCAAGGCGCACAAGCTGACAAGCCTTGAGACCTGCGGTGCCGAGGTCCAGAAGGGCAACGCCCCCATCGAGCGCAAGCTGCAGCGCCTGTTCCGCCGCGAGGACGCCTGCCGCCTGATCAAGCGCTGCAACGACTTCGGTGCGGGCGGTGTGTCCGTTGCCATCGGCGAGCTGGCTGACGGCCTGCACATCGACCTGAACAAGGTCACCCGCAAATACGAGGGTCTGGACGGCACCGAGCTGGCGATCTCCGAAAGCCAGGAGCGCATGGCTGTGGCCGTGGCTTCTGAGGATGCCGAGACCTTTATGAAGTACGCCGCCGAGGAAAACCTTGAGGCGACCATCGTTGCCACCGTGACCGAGGAGAAGCGGATGCGCGAGGTCTGGAACGGCAAGACCATCGTTGACCTTTCCCGTGAGTTCCTGAACTCCAACGGTGCCGAGCGCCACGCCAGCGCACATATTCTGCCCGGCCATGTCTGGCAGCCGCAGTTTGCCGGCGCAACGTTTGAGCAGAAGCTGGAATCCATGGTCAGCGACCTGAATGTCTGCAGCCAGAAGGGTCTGGGCGAGCGCTTTGACTCCACCATCGGCGCCGCGACCGTGCTGATGCCCTACGGCGGCAAGTACCAGCTGACCCCGACGATGGCTATGGCCGCCAAGCTGCCCGTTGACGGCGAAACCACCACCTGCAGCGGCATGGCCTGGGGCTTTAACCCCTATCTGACTGAGGCCGACCCCTACCGCGGCGCCTATCTGGCCGTGGTCGAGAGCGTGACCAAGCTGGTCTGCGCCGGTTTCCACCACAAGGATATGTACCTGACCTTTCAGGAATATTTCGAGCACATGAACAACCAGCCCGAGCGCTGGGGCAAGCCGATGGCCGCCCTGCTTGGTGCGCTGGATGCCCAGATGGGTCTGGGCATCGCCTCGATCGGCGGCAAGGACTCGATGTCCGGCAGCTTTGAGGGGCTGGATGTGCCCCCGACGCTGGTCAGCTTTGCCACTGCCATCGGCAACACCCGCGATGTGCAGAGCCCTGAGTTCAAGAAGGCGAACAGTTCTGTTGTTATTCTGCGCCCCAACTACAAGAACGGCCTGCCTGAGATCGGCAGCCTGATTGCGATCTACAAGACCGTCGAGCAGATGATCGACGAGGGCAAGGTGCTGGCCGCTGCCACCCCCGGCTACGGCGGTGTGGCCGAGGCACTGTTCAAGATGTGTGTCGGCAACCATGTCGGCCTGCAGTTGTCCAATGACATTGACCTGAACAGCCTGTTCAAGCCTGCCTACGGTGCGGTCATTCTGGAGCTGCTGGACGCTTCCGCCGGCGAGTTCCTCGGCTTTACCACCGTGGATTATACGCTGGAGGCCGAGGGCAGCAACATTGACCTGTCCCGCCTGCAGGAGCTGTGGGAGGCCAAGCTTGAGCCTGTTTTCCCCTACCGCAAGGCCGGTGAGTTTGTGCCTGCACTTGAGCATGACTGCCCCGCCAACAAGCGCGTGGCTCCCGCCGTGCGTCTGGCAACGCCGCGGGTCATCATTCCTGTCTTCCCCGGCACCAACTGCGAGTACGACACGGCCCGTGCCTTCCGCCGTGCAGGCGGTGACCCGCACATTCTTGTGCTGAAGAACCTGTCCCCCGCCGATGTCGCCGAGAGCTGCGAGGCACTTGTCCGTGAGCTTGATAAGGCGCAGATCCTGATGCTGCCGGGCGGCTTCTCCGGCGGTGACGAGCCTGATGGCTCTGCCAAGTTCATTGCCTCCTTCTTCCGCAATCCGGCCGTGGCCGATGCGGTCAACCGGCTGCTGAACCAGCGTGACGGTCTGGCCTTAGGTATCTGCAACGGCTTCCAGGCACTCATCAAGCTGGGCCTTGTCCCCTACGGCGAGATCCGTCCCATCACGGAGGAGGACCCGACGCTGACCTTCAACACGATTCATCGCCATCAGAGCATGCTGGTGCGTACCCGCGTTGCCAGCAACAAGAGCCCATGGCTGAGCCGCTGCGACATCAATGATGAGCATCTGATCGCCATCAGCCACGGCGAAGGCCGCTTTGTCTGCAACGAAAAGCTGCTGAACCAGCTGATTGAAAATGGTCAGGTCGCAACGCAGTATGTGGACCTGACCTGCCGCCCGACGATGGACATGCGCTACAACCCGAACGGCTCTGTGCTGGCCATCGAGGGTATCACCAGCCCGGACGGCCGCGTCTTTGGCAAGATGGGCCACAGTGAGCGCAGCGGCGAGCAGCTTTACAAAAATGTCACCGGTGACAAATACCAGCCGATCTTTGAGGGCGGCGTAAACTACTTTAAACTTTGATATTTCGGAATGATTCTGCTATACTGAAACTATAAGTTTTAAAGATTGTGAGGATTTGACCCTATGGCACAACACAACCGTTACATTTCCCCCTTCTCTACCCGGTATGCTTCGGATGAGATGCAGTATATTTTCTCGGACGACAACAAGTTCAAGACATGGCGCAGGCTGTGGATCGCACTGGCTAAGGCGGAAAAGGCTCAGGGCCTTGCCATCACCGATGAGCAGATCGCCGAGCTGGAGGCCCACAAGGACGATATCAACTATGAGGACGCCATCGCCCGCGAAAAGCTCGTCCGCCATGATGTTATGAGCCATGTCTATGCCTACGGCCTGCAGTGCCCCAAGGCAAAGGGCATCATCCATCTGGGTGCTACCAGCTGCTATGTCGGTGACAATACCGATGTCATCGTCATGCGCGAGGCACTGCAGCTTGTGCGCAAGAAGATCATCGGCGTGCTGGCCAATCTGGCCAAGTTTGCCGAGGAGTACAAGGCCATGCCCTGTCTGGCCTATACCCACTGCCAGCCCGCGCAGCTGACCACCGTTGGTAAGCGTGCCACCCTTTGGATGAACGAGCTGTACATGGATCTGGAGGAGATCGACCACCAGATCAGCCAGCTGGCCCTGCGAGGCGTCAAGGGTACGACCGGCACTCAGGCCAGCTTTGTGGAGCTGTTCAGCGGCGATTCCGCCAAGATCAAGGCCGTTGAGGCCGATGTCTGCGCCCAGATGGGCTTTGCCAAGGTCGTGCCGGTTTGTGGCCAGACCTACAGCCGCAAGGTGGATTACAATGTTCTGTCCGCTGTGGCCGGCCTCGGCCAGAGCGCTATGAAGATGGCCACCGACATCCGCCTGCTTGCCAACTTCAAGGAGATGGAGGAGCCGTTTGAGAAGAACCAGATCGGTTCCTCCGCCATGCCGTACAAGCGCAACCCGATGCGCTGCGAGCGTATCTGCGCGCTGAGCCGCTACCTGATGGTGGATGTGCTGAACCCCGCCATGACCAGCGGTACCCAGTGGTTCGAGCGCACGCTGGACGACTCTGCCAACAAGCGCATTGCGATGGCAGAGGGCTTCCTTGCGGCAGACGCCATCCTGAACATTCTGCTGAATGTCTCTGACGGTCTGGTCGTCTACCCGAAGGTCGTGCGCGCCCGCGTTATGGCCGAGCTTCCCTTCATGGCCAGCGAGAACATCATGATGAAGGCCGTCAAGAAGGGCGGCGACCGTCAGGAGCTGCACGAGCGCCTGCGCGAGCATGCCGTGGCTGCTGCCGCCGTTGTCAAGCAGGAGGGCAAGCCCAACGACATGATTGCCCGTGTCGAGGCTGATCCCGCCTTCGGCCTGAGCCGCGAGGAAATTGAGGCTGAGCTCAGTCCCGAGGCCTTCACCGGCCGCAGTGCCGAGCAGGTCACCGAGTTCCTGCGCGATGTTATTCAGCCTGTTCTGGACGCCAATGCCGAGGATGTTGGCCAGCACGTCGAGCTGAATGTCTGATTCAGCCTGTACACACCACTAAAAGCTGCATAAAAAAGCACCGTCTGCTTACGATTGAAAGCAGGCGGTGCCTTTTTTATTGATTTTCTTCCGATTCTTCCGGAGGCGGTGTCTCGGCCGGTACGGGCGTGGGCGTGGGTGCAGGGTCATCGGGCGAGAAATACGCGCGGATATCACCGTTGCTCTGCTGGTTGGAGATGTCCAGCACACCCTTATCGCTGGCAGAAAGGCCCTTTTCGGGGTCGGCCAGCGCCGCAGCCGCCAGCCGCAGCTTGTAGGCAAGGTTCATCTCACTGCCAAGGCGCACCTGTATGCGGTTCTGATAGGTAAACTGAATATCACTCAGGTCGCGTATGTCCAGCGCGGTCGCGCCGTCAAACAGTCCGTTTGAGAGCAGACCGTCCCGCAGCTCTTTGAGCGTCTGTGCAGCCGAGGCCTGCAGACCTGCTGTTTCCGCGGTGGCCTGCTCCCCGCCGAGCAGCGAGTTGTAGCTTTCCGGCACGATGCTCTGCCCAACTGCCGGTGCAAAGTCCGCAGGCAATGTCAGTGACAGCAGGATCAGTCCCTCGGGCTGGCTCACCTCGGTGCGCAGGATCTTGAGGGAATCGCTCAGTACCATCCAGCCGCCCGCGTACATGCAGGCAAACCGCTCGACTGCCGGTTCTACCTTGATAACGACCGTTGCCGGGAGTTGGATCTCAACGCCGACCTGCTCCAGATACGGGAACTGCTGCGCAAGCTGTGCAGTTTTTTCTGCGGTGGAGAAGCCAAAAAGATTGGAGTTTTTCTCAATGCCGAGGGCGTTGACCAGCTCTTCTTCCGTGTAGATGCCGGTGTCGGCCGGGGTGGTGCGGTCGAAATTCTCGACACGGAAGATCGTGACCTTGAACAGCAGATTGACGGACACGAATGCGCCCACGGCCAATACGGCCAATACACCCAGAATACCCAGCGCGCGGCGGCGGTTGCGCTGGCGGATCAGCTCTGCCTGCGTTACGCGCCGCTGCTTTCTGGGGCTGCCGGGGCGGTAGCCGGCCTTTTGCGGATTGATCTGCTGGGTCGCCTGCGGGCGCCTAGCGCGTGGCTCGCGGGGCTGTCCGTTGGGTGGCTCCCTGCGGGGTGCCTCCCTCTTTTCCAGTCCCATGCGGCTGCCGAGGCTGCGGCGGTTGCTCTGCGCACCGGAGCCGCTCACGGTTCTCTGCCTGCGGCTGCGCTGGTCGTTCCCCATATGAGCGGCTCCTTTCGCTTGGGATTTGGCATACAGAGCAGGGCACTATAAATACTGCCTGCCTTTTCAGTTCTTCATCAGTTCCATCAGCTTTTCGGTGATGAGGTCCAGACTGTGGGGGTTGCCCAGCGTCTTGGCGTTGGCACCCATCTCGGCCAGCTTGCCGGGGGTGTTCAGCAGCTCCTCCACCGTCTTGACCAGCCCTTCCCCGGTCAGGTTCTTTTCCTCAATGACAACAGCAGCACCGGCCTTCTGCAGCTCCAGCGCATTATAATACTGGTGATTTTCGGCTACATTGGGGCTGGGGATCAGCACCGAGGCGCGGCCCACGGCCTCCAGCTCTGCCAGCGTCAGCGCACCGGAGCGGGCAGTGACGAGATCGGCCGCTGCCAGCAGCTGGGGCATGTTGTTGATGTACTCAGTCACGATCAGGTTTTCGCCGGGGGCAAAGCCCTTCTCCTTTTCAAGATCCTCAAACAGCTTGACGCCGCGGCTGCCGGTGGCGTGCAGATGCAGCGTGTTCCGGCCGGTTTGCTTTTCCCATGCGCAGAGATCCGCCACGACCTGATTGATGCGGTCGGCACCCAGACTGCCGCCAAAGCTGAGGATGACTGTGCGGTCCCCGGCGTTCAGCTTGGCGCGGGCAGCGGCGCGGTCTGCCGTCAGGACCTCGGGGCGGACCGGGTTGCCGACAACGGTTGTTTTATCCGGTGCGCCGAGCTTTTCGACTGCATCGGCACTGGCGGCCAGCACGATGTTGACCTCTCTGGCAAGCAGCTTGTTCGTCACACCGGGGAAGGCATTCTGCTCATGGATGGCCGTCTTGATGCCGCGGCGCGCGGCGGCGCGGACGATTGGCCCGCTGACATAGCCGCCGCAGCCGATGACTAGATCGGGGCAGACCTGATTCAGGATCTTCTGGGTGCGCGGACCGGACAGTGCCAGATGCCAGATCGCGACAAGGTTGCGGCCGATGTTTTCCAGATTGAGTCTGCGCTGAAAGCCGTTGATTTCAATATGATGGAACGGGTAGCCGGCCTTCGTCACAAGGCCGTACTCCATCCCCTCACGCCGGCCCGCAAAGTGGATCTCTGCCGTTGGGTCCGCCGCCTTCAGGGCGCCGGCGATGGCCAGCGCCGGGTTGATATGACCGGCGGTGCCGCCGGCAGCAATTAAAACACGCATGATTGGCCTCCGTATATAAAAATCTGCCGCAAAGATGCAAACCGTTACACCGTGGTTTTGCGGTAGCGGCTGTGCTGCAGTATACGCTCCGTCTCGGCGCGGTGCTGGTCGGCAAGGCGCTTTTCCCGCGCATTGCCCGCGCGGGAGATACTGAGCATAACGCCCATCTCGCCAAGCAGGAGCAGCAGGCTTGTGCCGCCGGACGAGAAGAACGGCAGGCTGATGCCGGTGTTGGGCAGCAGCGCCGTGCCAACGCCGATATGCAGAAATACCTGCCACCCCACCTGAGAGATGATGCCGATGCCCAGCAGGGTGCCGTACAAATCAGGGGCGCGCAGCGCAATGCAGACCCCCTGCACCAGAAGCGCCGCAAAGAGAGCGATCAGCGCCAGCGCACCGACAAAGCCCAGTTCCTCACCGATCACGGCAAAGATAAAGTCGTTTTCGGCATAAGGCAGCCACTGGTGCTTCTGGACACTGTTGCCGATGCCGACACCGAACAGCCCGCCGGTGCAGATCGCATAGATGCTCTGCAAAGTTTGCCACTGCATGCCGGCTGTGTTTGTGGGGGTCAGACCCCAGACGCCGCCCAGACGGCCGGCTGCATAGCCATCTCCGCTGGCGAGGTGCTTTAAGAATGCAATCACGCCTGCCACACCCGCCGCACCGACCATCGGCCACCATCGCATGGCGGAGCCGTTGCAGAGGATCATCGTGCCGAAGATCGCGCAGAGCAGCAGGATCGCCGAGTTGTGCGGCTCAAGCTTGAGCAGGATAAGGATCGGCACAAGCGGCAGTGCAGGCTTGAGAAGGCCGTACCAGATTGATGTTTTATGCGCATGGTCGCGGTCCAGCATATCAGCCGTCCAGAGCATCACAGAAAACTTGGCCAGCTCAGACGGCTGCAGCGAGAAGGAACCGCCTGCAAAGTAGACCCAGCGGTAGGTGCCGTTGGTATCCTCCGGGCTGAGCAGCGCCGCGATGAGCAGCACAACGGTAATGATGTAGAAGCTTTCGTTCATATACCGCAGGGCGCGATAGTTGATGTTTGAGATGATGAACATTGCCACAATGCCCAGCACCGCAATGACGCCCTGCGGGCGGATGAAGTGGTAGACATCCCCGTAGTTCGCATAGCCGCTGGAATAGCTGGCCGAAAACAGCATGACAAGGCCGTAGCCCATAATGACGATGAGCGTTGCCACAAACCCGTGGGAGACCGGCCCACGCTCCAGCTTAGGCAGGCGGATGACCGCCAGCATGCGCAGAATGTTGCCGATGGTATGATCAAATAAAAGCCCCAAAAGGCTGGTTGCCGTATTCACGGGCCGTCACCTCCCCTTCTAAAATCAAAAAGCAAAGGCCGGGGGCTGCCCCGGCCCTGTGTTATGCCACGCAGATGTACAGCATGCCCATCGCCACACCGATGGCGGCGATCAGGGCAAAAAAGCCATCGATCTTGACCTCACGCCAGCCGCGCATCTCAAAGGCGTGATGGATCGGCGTCATGCGGAAGATACGCTTGCCGTGCGTTGCCTTGAAGTAGGCGCGCTGGATCACGACCGTCATGGCATCCCAGATGTAAACGATGCCGAAGAAAAGCACCAGCTCAGGGCGCTGCATCACAAAGGCCAGCGCCGTCACGATGCCGCCGAAGAACATGCTGCCGGTGTCCCCCATGAACACCTTGGCCGGGTAGAAGTTCCATACCAGAAAGCCCGCGCAGGCGCCCGCCGTGACAGCCGCAACAAGCGAAACATGGACAAAGCCCAGCAGGCTGCCCGCCAGCAGATAGCCGATCATTGACACAAAGGTCACGCCGGTGCAAAGGCCGTCCAGACCATCGGTCAGGTTGACGGCGTTCACCAAAAAGATGATGCCGAAAAACGCAATAGGATAGTAGAGCAGACCCATATCCACAAGCCCGAAGATCGGCAGCTGCACCTCGGTTGTAAGCAGGCCCAGACTGTTAAGGCCAAGCATAAACCCAAAGGTCAGCGCGATCTGCAGGATCATCTTCTGTGCCTCGGTCAGGCCGAGGTTGCGGTGCCGGATGACCTTGATAAAGTCATCCAAAAAGCCGATCAGCCCCGAGCCGAACGCCAAAAACAGCACCAGCAGCACCGCCTGCATCTGGGGCAGGCCCAGTGTGTCGGGCAGTTTGGGGCGGAACATGGCCCAAGTAAGGCCCAATGTCGCCAGAATGCCCAGAATAAAGCAGAGACCGCCCATGGTGGGGGTGCCGTTTTTCTTGTTGTGCCAGGTGGGACCCTCCTCCCGGATGGTCTGCCCAAAGTGCAGACGGTGCAGCACCGGGATCATAAATTTGCCCGCCACCGCCGTGATGGCAAAGCCGCCGACAGCCCCTGCCGCCAGCAGGTATGAGATTTGCTCCATGCAATGATTCCTCCGATCAATAGGTACAGGGGGGATCGCTCTGCGCGATCCCATAGGTGCCCCTGCGGAGGAGCCCTTTTGTTTTTTTACCCCTGCGGCAATTCCTTGTAGAAATCCTGCAGCAGCTGCTCCAGGCCCATGGCGTGGCTGGCCTTTGCCAGTACAGCGTCACCGGGGCGCACGAATTGCCGTAAATATTGTAGCACTTCTGCTGCCGTTTGGCAATGCACAGTTGCAACACCGTGCGCCTTGGCGGCCTCGGCCATGGCTGCGCTGCAGGGGCCATAGGCGATCAGCTGATTGACCCCTGCGTCTGCGGCCCATGCACCGGTGCTGCGGTGGCCTTCCTCACTGGCGGTGCCCAGTTCCAGCATATCACCCAGCAGGGCGATCTTGCGGGGGTTGGGCAGCTCCTTCAGCACCGAGAGCGCTGCCCGCATACTGTCAGGGCTGGCGTTGTAGCAATCCTCGATGAAGGTCACGCCGCCGTGCTCCACAATATGCTGGCGCATACCGGTCGTTTGGTAGTCGGCCAAGGCTGCCGCGCAGCGGGCCGCATCCAAGCCCATGCGGGTAGCGGCGGCATAGGCTGCCAGCGCATCATAGACTGTGTGAAGCCCCACCGTGGGGATGGTTGCCGCAAAGCTGCCGTATTCACGGTCCACGATACGGAACGCCGTGCCGTTGGCCCCGGCCGTGATGTCCGTTGCGCGGACATCGGCGTTCTCGGCCTCAATGCCGAACCAGACAGCCAGCAGACGGGACGGAACCTGTGCGGCAGGCAGCAGATCATTGTCGGCGTTCAGCACCAGCGGGGCGCCGTCCGGCAGACCGGTGCAGATTTCCATCTTTGCCTTCAGTATATTCTCCCGGGTGCCGAGATTTTCCAGATGCGAGACACCGATCATCGTGATAATACCTGCGGACGGACGGGCGCAGCGGCTCAGCCGCTCGATCTCGCCCGCATGGTCCATCCCCATTTCAACCACGGCATACTCGGTGGCATCGTCCAGCCGGAACAGTGTGTTGGGCACACCGATGTCGTTGTTCTGGTTACCTTCGGTCTTGAGTGTGGTGCCGAACGCAGACAGCACCGCGTAGCAAAATTCCTTGGTCGTGGTCTTGCCTACGCTGCCGGTAACGCCGATCATTTTGGGGCTGAAAAGCATCCGGTAGTTGGCGGCCATACGGATCATGGCACGGGCGCTGTCCGGCACGATAACGGTGCGATCCGCCGGGACACCTTCGACCGGGTGGTTGGCGATGATATAGGCGGCACCGTCACGGTAGGCACCGGCGGCAAAATCGTGTCCATCGACACGCTCGCCGGGGAAGCAGACAAAGACGCAGCCCGGCTCGACCTTACGGCTGTCCGTAACGACTGCATGAATGCTGACAGGCTCGGCCAGCGTTAGGCCGGCCAGCAGCTCATTGGCAGGAATCTTTTGCATGAAAAAGGACCTCCTTGGATGGGTTTACTGGTATAGATGGTGCAGCCGCAGCAGGCGGGTCACCCCTCCTCGTTTGCAGGGTCGATGTTCTCCTCCACGGCGGGAGCTTCCTCGGCGGGGGCTTCGGCCCCGGTGTCCATCGTCAGGGTCACAATGGTGCCGTAAGCGGCGGTCGTGCCGGACTGAACATCCTGCGCCACGACCTTGCCGCTGCTGTCCCCGCTGAACTGCACATTCAGGTTGGCTGCGCGGAGCATCTGCTCGGCAAAGGTACCGGTCTTGCCGGTCACATCGGGGACTGTGGTCATTGCGTTCTGATCGGTGGCAGTGTACAGATAGACGGTCGAGCCTGCAGGGACCACGCTGCCGCCCACCGGGTACTGGTAGACGATGGTGCCGCTGCTCGGGCCGATGAGCTTGTGCTTGAGACCGAGACGGTTCAGGGTGACCTGTGCATTCGTCCATGTGTACTCCAGACAGGTCTGCACCTTTACGGTGCCGGTCGGGTTGTAGGCGGCGTCCTGCTCGATGCCCAGATAGGGTGCGATCTCGCTGATGATGTTGCCTACGACCGGTGCCACGACCTGACTGGCATAGTCCTTGAACCAACGCGGGTCGTCCAGCAGAACGAACACCTCGATCTCCGGATCATCGATGGGCAGTACAGCAGCAAAGCTCATCATCTTATAATAGTCGCCGTCACCGCGCAGGTGGCGGTCGGTGCGCTCTGCTGTGCCGGACTTGCCGCCGATGCGGTAGCCCGCCACATAGGCGTTGGCGCAGGAGTGGTAGTTCCCTTCCCCGTGGACATTGTTCTCCATCATGGAAAGCAGCTGGCGGCTGACCTCCTCGGAGATGACCTGACGGCGGATATTTGTCTCGGTCTGGGTGACGATGTTGCCGTCCTTATCGGTGACGGAATCCACCACATAGGGGGTGACCAGATAGCCGCCGTTGGCAATGGCCGCCACGGCCGTGGCCATCTGCATCGGGGTGATGGACTCGTTCTGGCCGAAGGCTGCCGTATAGAGGTTTGTATCGACCTCTGCCATCTGCTCGGCGTTGTAGACGCTTGTCCAGCGGGTCTCATTGGGCAGGTCGATGCCGGTGGGCTGGGTGAAGCCGAACGCCTGAATGTAGTCGTAGAAGATCTGCGGCTTCAGTGTTTCGGCCGCCTGAATGAACCAGAGGTTGCAGCTGTGGTTCAGCGCGCCCGCCATGTCCTGTTCATAGTGGACCTCACCGTTGGCGCAGCGGTAGGTATGCTCCCACAGCTCGCTGCCCTCATTGACGGTCAGGCTGCCGCCGCAGTAGAAGGTCTGGCTCGTGCTCATGATGCCGGAGTCCAGTCCTGCAGATGCGGTGATGAGCTTAAAGACAGAGCCGGGCATATACAGCTCGGTGATGTTCTTATTCTTCCACTGGGCCTCGCGCATCATACCCTGCAGCTGAGTGTATTCGCTGGCGACCTCATTGCCGTCCTCATCAACCGTTTTATCACGGCTGATCTTGCCGTCAGCGATGATGTCCTTGACCGCCTTTTCCCCAAGGCGGCCCTCCAGCCAGTCGATGTCCTCGGCGTCGATCTCCTCTTTATCCAGTATGGCCGTCATCTTGGCGTCCGTGATTTTGTAGGGGTCGTTGGGGTCAAACTGCTCGATGGATGCCATAGCCAGAATTGCGCCGGTCTTGACATTCATGACGATGGCGCTGCCGCGGCCGTGTACCGTGAAGGTGTTCATTGCCTCGATCAGGTACTGCTCGACGATGGCCTGCACATTTTCGTCAATGGTCAGGTACAGATCGTTGCCGTCAATGGCCTCGTGCAGATCAGACTGGCCTGACGCAAGAGCATTGCCGTTGACATCGGTTTCGGCCACGCTGCGGCCGGGCGTTCCGGCCAGCGTTTCATTGTAGTATTTTTCCAGACCGTAGGCACCCTCGCCGTCGCTGTTGCAGAAGCCCAGCACCGATGCAAGGAATTCTCCGTAGGGGTAGCTGCGCGTACTGGCCTGCTCAGTAGAAAGATAGAGGATGCGCTTGCCGGTCGTTCCATCCTTCTCCGGCTCCATGCGGTAGGTATCAGCATAGCTTACAATGGCATCTGCCACCGGCTTTTCCACGCCCTTGGCCAGCATACGGTACTGGTACGGCGTCCCGTTTGCATTCTTGGCGGTCAGGATCTCATACAGAGCGTCCGCCGTGGTGCCATCGCCGAGCAGATCCGCAAGCCCCTGTGCGGCGGTACGCAACTGTGCCTCAGTGGCACCGCTCTTTGCAATGGAGGACGGGTCGGCAACAATGTTCCATACCGTGTTGCTCTTAGCCAGCAGCTTGCCGTTCACGCTGTAGATTGACCCGCGCAGCGCCGGCAGCGTAATGTCCTTCATCTGCTGGGTCACAGCCTCGGTGCGGTACAGCTCGGCATCGCGCAGCTGCAGCGCATAAAGCTGATAGATCAGCAGGCCGAACCCGGCAATGATGAACACCGCCACGCAGAACATGGTGCGGGCCTTCATGCCGCTGTCCGCGCGGGCGCGGCGTCTTCTGGGCGGAATGTTTGGTTGATTCGTTGGTTGTGGCATCGGCATTCCCCTGTTTGGTGGGTGCAGGATTTCAAAAAGCCTTTTTGCCGTCGGCTGTCGCGCCGCGCAGCAAAAAGGCTCATAGCTGCATATTTTTTGTTACGGGTTCAGATTGTTCAGCAGGCTCAGTGCCGCAGTGCGCACCTCACCCAGCAACTTGCCTGCCGTGTTGGTGCTTTTCTGGATCACACTCTCGTCCTCCAGCTGGACATAGGTGATCTGGCTGGGATCAAGCTTGACAAGGCCCAGCTGACCCTCGGCCACCTCCTGCAGACTGGCGCGGCTTGTGATATCACTCATGCGGGTGCTGAGATAATCATACTCGCTGCGGGCAGCAGCCAACTGGGTGTTGACCTCGTTGATCTCGCCGCTCAGCTCCGTCAGCTTGGCATGGCTGTACAGCACACTGATAACCAGCCCCAGCACAATGGCCAGCGCAAGCACGCGCGCCACCATGCGGGCAAAGCGGCGGGCACGGTTCAGCCCGTAATCACCGCCGCGCACTACTTTAACAGCGGGCTGCGGGCGCTCCAGCCGGGGCGCGGCTGCACCGTCATGCAGCATAACAGTTGTCATGGTTCTTGCCTCTTATACTTTCTCCAACACTCTCAATTTGGCGCTGCGGCTGCGGCGGTTGGCCTCCAGCTCCGCAGCGTCTGCTTCGATGGGCTTGCGGGTGATCAGCTTTGCCTTGGCCACACCCCCGCAGGTGCAGACAGGCTGTTCCGGCGGGCAGGTGCAGCGCTGCGCCCAGCGGCGGAACTTATTCTTGACAAGACGGTCCTCCAGACTGTGGAAGGTGATGACGCAGAGTCGCCCGCCCGGAGCCAGACAGTCAAAGATGGCGTCGAGGCCCTCATTCAGTGCATCCAGCTCGGAGTTTACGGCGATGCGGATGGCCTGGAAGGTACGGCGCGCCGGGTTCTTTGCCTTGCGGCGCTCAGCCGGGGGCACAGCGGAGGCTACGATCTCCGCCAGCTGCATCGTTGTGGTGATGGGCTTTTCTGCGCGGGCGGATACGATCCTGCCGGCGATCTGCCATGCGTAGGGTTCCTCGCCGTAGTCACGCAGGATGCGGGTCAGCTCCTCACGGTCAAGGGTGTTGACCAGATCCGCGGCGGTGGGGCCCTGCTGGCTCATGCGCATGTCAAGCGGTGCATCGGCATGATAGGAGAAGCCGCGCGCCGCATCATCCAGCTGATGGCTGGATACGCCGAGGTCTAGCAGGGCCCCGTTGACCGCCGGGATGCCAAGCTCCGCAAGGACACGGGCTGCCTCACGGAAATTGACCTGTACCACCTGCGCCGGCAGACCCTTGAGCCTTTCGGTGGCCACTGCCACCGCATCCGGGTCCTGATCGAGCGAGATCAGGCGTCCTGTGGTCAGGCGTTTTGCGATCTCTCTGCTGTGGCCTGCGCCGCCGGCGGTGCCGTCCAGATAAATGCCGGCGGGGTCAATGTTCAACCCATCCAGACAGGGCTGCAGCAGTACGGGGATATGTGAAAATTCCATGTTCTATCGTCCTATAATATCAGAAATCAAGATCTTCCATCGCGGCGGTGAAATCCTCATCGCTCGTTTCCTGATTGGCGTTCCACGCCTCGGTGTTCCAGATCTCAGCAAAGCTGCGGCTGCCGATGATCGTCACATCATGGTCAAGGCCTGCATACTCCCGCAGCTTGGCGGGCAGCTGGATGCGGCCCTGCTTGTCCGGGCTGACCTCCACCGCAGAAGCGTAGAGCATACGGCTGACCTTGCGGCCCTTGACAAGGCCCTTTTCCTCGATTTTGGCAGCGACCTTTTCAAATTCCTCGGCCGGGAAGGCGGCCAGACAGTGGTCCAGCCAGCGGGTGACGATGAAGGTCTCCCCCATCGCATCGCGGAAGCGGGCGGGGAAATTCAGACGACCCTTGGCGTCGATGGCGTAATCATACTGACCGACCAGCATCTGTCCTTTCCCTCCCTTCGTCAGGCTGCACAAATTTACGGCAAGATTTTTTACGATGCCGCGTTCTCTTTGTGGATAACTCTGTGGATAACGTGGAAAACTACCCACGCTTAACCACTTTTGTTGTTATTCTCACCACAATTACCCACCTGTGGTAAGATAATAGTACCATTTTATCCTGCAAAAAGCAAGGGCAGACGGGGAAAAACTGCGCCGCAAACTGATTTTTCACAGTTTGTACAAAGGGGCGCTGGCTGCACACAGCGGTTTGCAGCAAATGCGCAGCCGCTGCGCTTTTTCGCCCATAGGCGCAAAAAAGCCGCACCGTTTTACACGGTGCGGCGTCTATTTTGTAAAGATATGGATTTTTTCAGCGGAATTGTGCCGTAAATAACAACAGTGATTACTTTTGCTGTCCGCGGTTCGGGCGGGCGGCGCTGCGCAGGTTCATGCGGACATTCTTGATGTCTGCCACACTGCGGGCCAGCACCTCCTCAGAGTTTTTCAAAATGCCCTCACAGTAGACGGTTGCATTGCGGCTCAGCTCCTTGGCCTGCGCCTGCGCTTTGGTAACGATCTCCGCCGCATACTGCTGGCTGCGGCGGACGATCTCCTGCTCACTGGTCAGGTTGCGGGCTTTTTCCTCGGCCTGCTGAATGATACTTTCCGATTCGATACGGGCGTTTTTCATGATCTGCTCGCGGTCATTGACGATTTTCTTGCTTTCGCGGACTTCATCAGGGAGGTTGTTGCGCACCTCGTCAATAATATCGCGCATACGGTCCACATCGACCACCCGCTTAGATGCGGCGAACGGCACAGCCGTACCTGCCTCCAGCGTTTCCTCCATCAATTCCAGCAATTCTTCTACGTTCATGCCTCTTCCCCTCTCTCATAGCGGCTGACCTTGATCTTGCCGTAGTTGTATTGCTTTACCAAAGTCAGTGCCCCGGCCTGCTCGGGCAGGTCGGCCTCCCGCTCTGTTTCGCAGAGGACCACACCGCCGGGGGCCATCTTAGCGGCCAGCAGCGGCAGCACAGCGGCCACGGTATTCTGGTAGAACGGCGGGTCGAGCAGCGCCAGCTCAAACGGGCCGCGAATGTTAGCCAAAAAGCCTTCGGCCTCACTCTGGCGGATATCACTCTGGCGCTCGACCCCTGCTGTCTTGCAGTTGGCCCTGACTACAGCCAGTGCCTCGGCAGAGCGGTCTACAAAAAGGCAGCTTTTAGCGCCGCGGGACAGTGCCTCAATACCCAGCTGCCCACTGCCCGCAAACAGATCCAGCACCCGTGCCCCCGGCACAAGGAACTGCACGCTGGAGAACATAGCCTCCTTCACACGGTTGATGGTCGGGCGGGTAATATCCTCGCCCGGCAGTGCCTGCAGATTCTTACCGCGGGCTGTTCCGGCAATCACGCGCATGGTGCCGCACCTCTTTCCTTTCAAATTACACAGATTCAGTATTTATTATGGGGCTTTCCCGCGCCCTTGTCAAGAGCGCAAAATGTAAAATAAAGTGGCAAAAATGTTACAGCAAGTCCAAAACAAAACTCCCAAACCGTATCCCGGTTTGGGAGCTTTGTTTTGGAGCGGCTGATGGGAGTCGAACCCACGTCCTCAGCTTGGAAGGCTGATGTACTAGCCGTTGTACGACAGCCGCGCAACAACTAGTATTATATCGTTCTCCCCGCCATTTGTCAAGTGGGCAGCTTACAGCTTCATCAGTTCTGCCTTCAGGTTTTTCAGCTCTTTTTCAAGACGGTCTTTTTCTTTGTTGTAGTCCTGATAGGCCTGCAGCCGGGCTTCTACGGCGGGATCCTCGGCGCTGAGGTAGCCGCTGTTCATCGAGGCCGTGTAGCTGAACTTTTTCAGTGTGCCGTTGAAGTCGATGACCATGAACTGTCCCTCTGCGGGCTGCACGGTGCCGGCACCGAACATTCTGTGGGTGATCTTGCAGCCGGTCAGATCGGGCAGCTCGGCAGGGCTGGCCAGCAGCTCCTGCAAGGTCTGCTCGCACTCGCCGATGCGGATGCACAGCTCGGCGCGGGTATTTTTCTCCTTGACAGCCTTGGCGCGTTCCTTGGTGGTGGCGCTGCGGGCGTAGCCCTTGGGGTAAAACTGCTCGGTGTAGGCTGTGTGCAGGATGTCGTAGACCAGCAAATGGAGGCTGTCCTCTATGCCGCCCAGTTCCTGCGCCGCATACGCCTTGTGCAGGGCGATCAGCTCGGGGTAGTTTTCCAGCTCCCGCAGCAGGTCATTGCACATGGTATAGTAACGGGGCAGATCCAGCGCTGCACCGCCGCCGAAATCGGCCTCATAGTCAAAATACTCTGCCCACGCCTTGGCTTCGGCCGCATGGTAAAAGTAGTTGTCGTGCGGCTCCCACAGGTTCAGGAAAAAGAGCGCGTTCGCGGCATTCATTGTGTATTTGCTCAACCGCGGAAACACACGGCGGAAGCGGCCGTTGATCTGATCCGCAAACAGCTCGGCGCGGCCGCGGCGCTTTGCAATATCGCCGTCATCCTCTTTAAAGAGCCAGCGGAAGCACTCGCGCACAAGCTCCACCTCTGCATCGCGCAGCATCAGGTCCTGCAGACCGCCGACAGGCTGCAGCGCCGGATTGTCCAGCGCCTGCTTTGCCTGCTGCATTGCATCGCCGAACATGACAGGAAAGTCACTGTCATCTATATCCCAGTTTACGCCAAAGCAGTCCACCGCGCGCCAGATCGTACCCTCATCCGCCGCCATGCGGCTTTTGCAGTGCTGGATGTATTGTGCAAGAATTCCATTGAGATTTTCCGTGTTCAAACCAATTCCTCCTATAAAAAGTCAGCCTTCCTATTATAAAGGGCAGAGCACGGAGCGTCAACCGATAAAAAGCAACAAAAAGCCCCCTCCTTCGAGGGGGCAAAATCGTCACAAACTTACAGACTGGAATAGCCGAAGCTGTTGACAAGGGCATCAATTTTCTTGCCCTGCCTGCACCAGGGGCAGTTGTGGGCGTCATAGGTCTCATAGTCGGGCAGGTCATGGGGGTCAAAGATGCTTGCCACCGGATAGTCCGCGCACTCCTTGACTGAGGCAAAAATTGCCGCGATGCCGACCGGGTCACCGCCGTAGTAGCGGATGGCCTCGACCGCGCCCTGCACCGTATAGCCGGTGGTGACCGAGGCTGCCAGCACAAGTACATGCTTGCCCGCGATCATAGGGGCCGTGTTTTCACGGAAAAGAAGCTGGCTGCCGGTGGTATGCTCCGGCGTGACCACATAGATCGTCTGGTGCGCGTTCATATTCGTATAGCCGGCCTTGGTCAGCTCACTTGCCATGCAGGCACCGATGACCTCGGTACCGTCCAGACAAAGGATGGTATCCACGATGGTCGTCGATTTATAGGCCCGCACCAGCTCCGCTGCGGCCGCGCGTGCCTCCGACAGGCGGAACTTTGTCAGCGTGACATCAATATAATAGTTGATATGGCTGTGGCTGGTGGCATAATGCCCCTTGCTGACGCGCAGCTGCAGGTTCGGCTTACCGGTGGGCAGTTTTACAAGATTCATCGCCATGGTGGAATCCCCCTTAATGCTTAAACTGTTTATGGTATTATTGTACAAATTTTTGCATCAAAAAACAAGAAACGCATTACCCAAAATCACAGTCTGATTTTTGGGCAGTTTTTCGGGCAAAAGTGGACAAATCGGCTGCCGCGTGGTATAATTATTAAATTATTAAAGTGGGGAGGTTTGCGGATATGGGCTACCGATTGGCGGACAACACCGGCGATACCCTTGCGGTGCCGCAGCTTGTGCTGACACACCTGTGCCAGACTGACGGCGATACAATCCGGGCGGCGCTGTATATTTTGCAGACCCGCGACACCGACCCCCGCACAATGGCCCGGGCGCTGGCGCTGCCCAGTATCGAGGCCGCCAAGCGCGCGCTGCAGTACTGGGCGGGTGCCGGGCTGCTGGTGAACGAGCGCAGCGCAGCCACCGCCCCGGCCGAGCCTGCCCATGTGGACTTAGCCAGCGCGATCAACGACCCCTATGTAGCGGTGCTGTGTCAGGAGGCGCAGAACGCCTTCGGCAAGACGCTGAGCCGGAGCGAGCTGCAGCGGCTTGTTGACCTATATCTGGCTGACGGCTGGAAGCCCGATGTGATTCTGCTCTGCTGCGCCGAGGTAACGCGCATCGGTCGGCGCAGCGTTGCCGCCGTGGCGCATCTTCTGGCCCGCTGGCGTGAGGACGGTGTGGAAAACGGCGAGGACGCCGAGCGCTGGCTCAAGCGCGCCAAGCAGCGCGAGGACTGGTGTGCTGACGCCGCCGCCCAGTTTGGTGTTGAGCCGCGCGCCCTGACAAATTGGGAGCGCCGCGCGATTGCCCGCTGGCATGAGGAAATGGGCATCGGCCACGAGATGATCGACGAGGCGCTGCTGCGGGCCAACGGCAAAAACACGGTGCGGTATGTGGACGGCATCCTGCGCGCATGGCGCGCGCAGGGCATCACGACCATCGATGCCGCCCGCAAGCAGGGCCAGCTGGAGGGCAGCAACATTGTCATGACTGAGCGCCCCGGCGCCCAGCCGCCCGCCGCCAGTGCCCAGAAGGACCTGTTCAACCGCGACTGGGCTGCGATGTTTGACGAGGAGGGATGATCCATGCGCACAAAAGACGAACTGTTCCGCGCCGCGCAGCGCGAGGTAGCCGCCCGCCGTCAGCAGGCTGTCATGCAGGCTGAGACTGCCCGCCGCGCCGCCTATGCCGCCCACCCGGCACTGGCCGAGGCTGACAACGCCCACATGCGGGCCGGGCTGGGCCTTGCCAAGGCTGCCGCGCTGGGGGGCAGCATCGAGGCCGCCCGCGCCGCGCTGACCCGCGCGGACGAGGCACTGGCCGCCGCCGTAAGGGAGGCCGGCTATGAGGAGAACGCCTTTACCCCCGCCTACCGCTGCCCCCTGTGTGAGGACACCGGCATGCGGGGCGGTATCCCCTGCAGCTGCGTGGCCGAGGCAGCCCGCCGCCTGCGCCGCGAGGAGATCAACGCCGCCAGTCCGCTCGGGCTTTGCCAGTTTGCCAGCTTTGAGGTTGCGCGCTACAGCGAAACTGTTGAGCCGGAGCTTGGCATCTCCCCGCGCGAGTATATGGGCAAGCTGCTGAATTACTGCCAGACCTACGCCGCACGGTTCAGCCAGAACAGCCCGAACCTGCTTTTTATGGGGCACACGGGGCTTGGCAAAACGCATCTGGCATTGGCCATTGCCGATGCTGTGCTGGAGGGCGGCCACGATGTACTGTACACCAGCGCCGCTGCACTGGCAGCCCAGCTGGGCCGGGAGCATTTCGACTACTCCACCAAGGATGAATGGCTGGCCGCCTGCCAGGAGGCCGACCTGCTGATCCTTGATGATCTGGGCACAGAGTACATCACGCCGCTGACCATCAGTGTACTGTATGAGCTGATCAACACCCGTATGCTGACCCACCGCCCCACGATCTACACGACCAACATCACGGATCAGACCGTTTTTATGGCCCGTTACACCGAAAAGGTCGCCAGCCGTATGCTGGGCGGCTGCAAGATGTTCAAATTCTTCGGTGCTGACCAGCGATTGAAATAAACAAAAAGGATGCGAACCGCTGCGGTTCGCATCCTTTTATTTTATTGCCGTATCGTCAAAATCTTGCATAAAGGAAGCTGCCGCCGCCGAGGAAGCGCCCCATAAAGAGAAAGGCAAAAACAGCTGCCTCATAAACCGCCCAGCGGGCCGGAACGGGCAGCGCGGCGATTTTTTCCCGCAGCGAGATACCGCGCTCATGCAGCATATCCACCGCCAACAGACAGACAATGCCCGCGTAGAGAGTCAGCTGCTCCTGCATGCTGGTCAGGCCCAGCTCCCAATAGTTGCTGAACACAGCATGCCCGCCGTTGCAGAGTATGCCGCGGAAGATCTGTGCGGCATTGCCAAGACTGCTGGCGCGGAAGATGACAAACGCCCCCACCAGAACACCGAAAGCCCCTGCCATGCGCAAGGCATGCCGGATACGCCCACCGCGCCGAGGCGGGAGGTGATTTTCCGCCGCCTGACACAGGCCGTGCAGCCCGCCCCAGACAAGGTAGGTCCACCCTGCACCGTGCCACAGGCCGCTGACCAAAAAGGTAAGCAGCAGGTTGCGGTCCTTTTGTGCTTTGGTGCAGCGGCTGCCGCCCAGCGGGATATAGACATAATCCCGCAGCCAGCGGGAGAGGCTGATATGCCACCGCGCCCAGATATCCTTGACTGAATCCGCAAAGAAGGGCTGGCGGAAGTTTTCGGGCAGCGTCAGGCCCAGCACCTCACCGACGCCGAGAACGATGTCCGTATAGCCGGAGAAATCCGCGTAGAGCTGCACTGTAAACAGCACAGACCCCAGCAAAAGCTGGGTGCGGTCATAGGCGGCGGGGTTCGCAAACACCGCATCTACCACAACCGCGGCACGGTCAGCCACCGCCAGCTTTTTGAAGTATCCCCATGCGCTGCGCTGCACGCCGCGCCAGACGCGGGCGGTGTCCCATCGTGCAGGGCGGTCCATCTGGGGCATCAGTTCGTCGTAGCGGTTGAAGGGGCCCTGCGTGATAGAAAGAAAAAACGAGGCATAGCACAGCAGCCGCGCATACTGTTCCTCCGGCAGAAGCTTGCCGCGGCGCACATCACAGAGATAGCTTATAAGCTGCAGCGTAAAGTAGCCGATGCCCAGCGCATTGGCCAGCTTGCCCTGCCACCCGAAGGCCGCAGGCAGATATTTGAGCAGCAGCAGCGGAAAAAGCGCAGCCGCCAGCCCTGCATAAAAGGTGCCCTTCGCGGCCGTTCTGCGCCCGCACCACCAGACCAGAAAGGTGCAGGCCAGCAGTACCGGCAATACCTGCCAGCACAGCACGGCATAAAAGACAAGGTTTGCCCCCAGCATCAGCTGCCAGCGGCGCGGCGGCGGGCAGACATACCAAAGCCCCGCCAACAGCGCTGCAAACAGCACAAAGCCGGGTGATGTCACAGCAATCATGGCGGGGCCTCCTTCGTATCAGTGTACATCCTTCATCAGGATGGATTCATCCGGCGTCAGCGTCAGCTTATCTTCGACCGTATCATAAAACAGGTCGGCGACATTCTCCCCTGCCGCATCGCGGCGGATAGTATCACAGAGAACAGCGGTAAATTTATCCGCACCTGCACCGTTCAGGTGGTGCGCATCGGAATAATCGCCCACCGTAAGGTGCAGCGTGTCCCAGTCGCGCCAGAGAGAGAAATCCCAGTAGACAAGTCCGTCCCGCGCCGCGCAGAAGGTGTTGAGGGCATCAACATAGGACTGATAATTGTCGGTGTTATACAGATAACCACTGGGCAGCGGCGCCGTAAAGAGGACGAGCCGTATGCCGTTTTCCTCGCAGAAATCCGCGATTTTGTTCAGATACTCCCAGCCGAAGTCGGACAGCGGCGCATCGGCGTCCAGGTTCAGCAGCGTGCCGAAGCCGTCCTTCGGCACACCCTGCGTGTAGACAAAGCCGCGGCCGCGGTAGGCCTCCCCGCTGTCGGGATAGCTGACATAGGCATAGCTGCCCGGGTCGTAGCCGTCCGTCAGCTTGGCCCGCCACAGGGCGGGCATCGCCCTTGGCGAGGCAATGCCGTGCCGCGCCGGCAGCAGCAGGTCGGCAAAGCCCGCAAGGCCGCCCATCTCCCACAGGTATTCATACCGGTTGGGGGAGGCAGCGCTCATGTGGTCTGTAAGCAGGTAGCAGGCCATCGGCACATTGGCGGACCGGCTCTCGTTATAACCGGTGTAGAACATCTCAAGGTAGACCGTTTTAAGGTCGTTTTCGGCAGCAGCCTCACGCAGCATGTAGTAGGAGCCATCCGGCAGCTGCTGAGACGACCCGGCGTTGAAGCTGTGGGTGCCGAGCGCTGCGTCCACAGCGGCCGGGTCTACGCTGCGGTAGCAGTGAGACGAGCCGAGGAACAGGGTGTCGATATTGCCCGCGTCCGCATACAGCTCCTGCAGCATGACCCGGGAGTAGGAATGTACATCGTCCACCAGCAGAAAATCCGCAGCCGCCAGCAGTGCCGCCGTCAGCAGCACAAACAGCGCGGCAGCCGCCGCTTTTTGCAGGATGGTTCGTTTCATAGCATCTTCCCTGTCGTATCAGCGTTCGATCTTCATGTGGGGGTGCTTCGGCTCATAGCCGGAGACCTCCAGTCTCCACTCGGTGTTGCCCTCGGCATCCTCTGCCGTTTTGGCAAAGCCGAACCGTGCGTAAAAATCACGCACCATAGCATTTTTGGCTGTGGGGTAATAGTGGCCCACAACGGTTTTCACACCGGCGACGGCAGCCTGCGCCATGAGGGTGTCCATCATGGCATCCTCCATACCGCGCTTAAGCACGCGGCAGCTCATGAGCCAGAGCGTCAGGTCGAGCAGATCACCCTGACGCCTGCCCGCCACCACCGTGACAATGCCGTTGTCGCCGAATTTATCCACCAGCTTGCCGCACAGGCAGAGCGCATCGGCATCCGCCGCCATTGCGCGGATGTCATCCTCGCTGCAGCGCAGCGTTGTGAGGTTGAACTGGTTGGATTTGTTGGTCAGCTGGGCGATGCGCTGGATGTAAAGCGGCTCAAAGCCGTGGATCGTGGCCGTCATCTCCAGACTGTCCAGATATTGGCCGTAATCGGTAAAGGCCGCCTGTGCTTTGGCCCGCTCGGCATTCTGGTGGTAAAGCTCGGTCTTTTTCAGATCCTCTTTAGAGAGAGCCGTGACCTCAAAATAACCGCCGTGGTCCAGCGTCTTGATATAGTTCTCGGCACCGTCGAGCGCGGGCACCGCCACGCCCGGCACCTGCGCAGCCACGATGGCGCGCTCAGCCGGGTTGTCATCGGCAAAGACGAAGCTGTCCGCACCAAGGCTCAGTTCTGCGGCGATTGCCTTCAGATTGAGATCCTTCGGCTCCCAGTTGGCCTTGATAGCGACAAAATCATCGGGACGCAGCACGCCGTCCGGGTGGTTGAGGCCTGCAATCGCGTTGGCCTCCTCATTTTTGGAATCGACCGCCAGAATCACACCGATGGATTTCAGCGCCTTGCAGTAGCTTTGGAACTCGGCAAAGACCTGCCCCTCCGGCACCTCGGGGCCGATGGCAAGGCCGTCCACACCATCGTCCCCCACAATGCCGCCCCAGAGCGTATTGTCCAGATCGAGGACCAGCGCCTTTTTGTTGCGGCCGTACAAAGACTTGATGATATTGGCCACGCTGTTGGCCAGTGACGGGATCGCGTCCAGACACATGGCATATTTGTACATATGCCAGAAGAAGGCATCGCCCCATGCGGTCAGGCCGTAGTCCGCCGACAGATAGTCGATGTCATTGATATAAAAATGCTCATGTGCGGCCGCGTAGGCATAGAACCGCTGGTTCAGGCGGCTGATAAAGTTGGAGCGGCCGTGGGGGTCCCAGATGTCGCGGTTGCCCATCAGGCGGTAGTTGGGCCGGTCAAAGTTGTTCTGGATGACCGGGCAGGCAAATTTCTGCTCCAGCGCCTGCCACATGGTTTCAAAGTGAGCATACTGCTCGTCCAGCATGGCGTCAATGTCTGCCTCGCTGTCGGCAGTCGTGGGCAGCGCGGTCAGGTTGCGCCAGCTTGTGTGGATATAGATAACATCCGGGTGGAACTCGTCCAGCTCCGGCGTGCCGAACATGGCATCCTGCCAGTATTGGGCGTATTCACTTTGGTAAAATTCCGCTTCGATGCCGTACTGCAGCAGAAACAGCCCCAGCTGGTCGGCCACCTCATTGGTGGTAGAGCCGCCGAGGATGGCGATTTTTTTGTGCAGCGGGTGCGGGTTCTGGGCCAGCAGCTCGCGGCGCAGTCTGCGCTTTTTGCGCAGCAGGGTCTCGGTATCAAGCGGATACTGGAAGCAGTCCATGGGAAGCTCCTTTTATAGTAATAAGCCTTGTGGGCAAAATGTAGGGGCGCATTCTATATGCGCCCGCAAGGTGTGCGGCTGCCGCAGACGGCCCGGGCGGATATGGAATCCGCCCCTACGGACCTTTATCAGCCCATCTCCGCCAGCGCGCCCTTGAGCGCCTGAGCGATCTGGTCGGGGCAGCTGGTGGGCTTGCGGCCGCAGGTCGTGCCCTCCATGCGGGCAATGGCGTCCTCGGCCTTCATGCCGGGCAGCAGCTTGGCGATGCCCTTCAGGTTGCCGTCACAGCCGCCCATGACCTGAACGCTCTTGATGGTGTGGTCATCGTTCAGCTCAACGATGGTGCGGACGGAACAGGTGCCTTTATTGTTGTAGGTGTATGTCATTTTATTTGCTCCTTATTTTTTTCTCTTGTAGGTCGATTTGCGCGCCTTGGCAATATCGCCGATGCGCGCAATCATTTCGTCACTGGTGGAGAATGCTCCCACCGGGCGCGGGGTCACGGTGTTGATGCCGTGGTAGTCCGTGCCGCCGGTAACGATCAATCCGTTTTCTTTTGCCAGGCGGGCAAGCTCGGCCTTGTCCCCCGGCGTGTTGCGGGGGTGGTCGATCTCCACACCGTCCAACCGCCCGGCGGCGATCAGCTCCCGCGCAAGCTCCATGCTGTGGTAGACGCTGGGGTGTGCCAGCACGACCACCGCGCGGCTTGCCTTGATGACATCCAGCACCGTGTCGACCGGCTCATACCGCGGCGTGTGCAGGATGCGCCCGCGCACAGGCTTCAGCCCGAACAGCGACTTATAGACGGTATTGTACATGCCGTCCGCCAAGCCGTACTGCCACAGCACCCGCATGACATGGGCCTTGAACAGCGTACCGCTGTCCTTCGCAAGGGCAAGCGCCTCCTCGGTGCAAAACTGCGGGCAGATCGCCTCCAGCTCCTTGCAGCTCTGCAGCATGGCGGTCAGACGGCGCTCCGCCATCATGGCGGAAAAGTCCGCCAGTGCGGCGCAGTCGTCCGGCCAATAGCAGAGCAAATGCACGCGGTGGGCGCGCTCATAGTCGTAGGCGGTCAGCTCGGTGGCCGGGATGAGGTGGACGCCGTTCTGCAGCGGATGGTCGTGGGCATAGCGCACACTCTGGATGGAATCGTGGTCAGAGATTGCCAGATGCGTCATTCCCGCGCAGGCCGCCAGAAACGGCAGCTTGTCCGCCGGGGTAGAGCCATCGGAAAATGTCGTATGTGTATGCAGGTCACCGGGCATAAGCGTCACCTCACTTGCGAATGTGGATACTATGGGACATATTATTATACTACAAGTCGAGGGAGGATTGCAAGTAGGGGCGGGCAGTGCCCGCCCGCAAAGCCGGTGCAACCAGCAAGGCTCCCGGGCGGATATAGAATCCGCCCCTACGCTGTAGGGATCGATGCTCGTCATCGACCCTGGAACCATGCAGAGACCGGGACATTTGCGGGCGAGCAATGCTCGCCCCTACAAATTTTACTCTATTTTCGTTCTTTTTTCAGTTCCTCCAGATATGCCGCCAACTCGTCGATGTCGGCATCGGTGAGGGTATCGGTTTCGGCAAGGGCGGCTACAAAGCTGCGGGGGCTGCCGCCGAACAGGCGGTGCCACACGCTTTTGCTCTCGGCGGGCAGATACTCGTTCCGCGTCAGAGCGACTCCTTTTTAAGACAGGCTGCGGCCCGACACGCAAACGGTGCGGGCATCAAATTCCAATTTGGCGTCACCGTTGTAGACATTGAATACATATTCCTGTACACCCGGCCACTCGGCAAACAGATACGCACCCTCTCGTGTAAAGCTCCAGACGCCGGGGTCATCGCTTTCGAGGCTTTCCGGCGATGGGAAGCCCGGTATGGCGGCTGTCTTTGGTTCCGAAAAGTCCAGCGCGTTCAGTTCGTCATAGGTCAGATAGACCGGCAGGCGGTTCCAGTCCATTGTATCGCTGAAATCCGTATTCAGCATCAGCAGGGCGTCCGCCTGACCGCTGTAATACCGGCTGCGATAATAGAGGTAGGTTTCCAACTCATCCTGCGGCCAGTCGCCGGGGTTGCCAAAGTCCCGCGCCCCCGCCTGTGCCAGCGTGTTGCACTGGTGCAGCAGCATGCGGTACTGGTTGTTGGTTAGATCCAACTCCCGCGCCATGGGCAGGATCTCAAAATGAGCCGATTGATTCGGATCGTTGGCCGACTGCCAGCCGCTGATGACCTCACAGGGCTGCGCTTCATCGAACGGCACAATCAGATAAACATGGAAACGCCCCTCTCCATATTGCGGCCCCCTATACCATGCCTCGGGCGAAAGTTCGACCTCAAAGGTTGCCTTGACCAGCGCGCCCTTGCCATCGTTCAGATAGTCACGCCAGTTCGTGCCGTCCGTGCGCGGTGCATCCAGCAGAGCGGCGATTTCTTCGCTGTCGTAATCTGCAGGCTCCACAAGGCCGCACGCACCGCTGTGGTGGTAGTAGCCGTTTCCGTCGATCAGGTACTCGCTCCAAAGGAAGTCCGCACCGCGGCGAACGGCTGTGGCCCCCGCCTCCATCGAAACAGGCGGCGGCTCCGGTGTCACAACGGGGGTGTCCGTTTCGGACGGTGCCGACACGGCGGTTGTTGGTTCCTCCGGGAGCGGTTCCACCGTCTTGCAGGCCACCATACCGCCCGCGCAGCAGACGGTCAGGGCCAGCACAGCCAGTTTGGTCCACAGCCGGCAGAAACACTGCGGGCCGTACCGCTTTTGCAGCCTGAGCGCGGCAGCCAGCAGCACCAGCGCGGCCAGACCGAGCAGCAGGCCTTGTGTTAAGTAGGCGATAAAAACAGCTTGATACACAGGTAAGCCCCCTTTTTATTCTACAGATGTAGAGGATAGTTTTATTCTACAAGTGTAGAATTTCATTATCAAGTAGCGTAGGCGACGAATTTTGCGGGGAGTTTTTAGGGAAAGTGCGCGGTGGCGGAGAGCCGCCAAAGTCCCTCAGGCCTCGCAAGCTCGGCCAGCTCCCCTGAAAGGGGCGCCTTTTTACGCGGGCAGTGCCCGCGAGGATGCCTCCCCATTCTGGGGAGGTGGTCGAGCGCCAGCGATGCCCGGAGGGGCTTTTCCCGTTTGCCGTCAGGATAAACAAAAAGACGCACCGCATCCAAAAGCGGACACGGTGCGTTTGCTTATGCTATGCTAAATTTTACGCCAGCAGCGGCTTGCAGGCCTCGGCCAGCTTTTCCTTCTGGGCTTCGGCCTCGGCGAGGTCCTTGCCCTTGGTGGTAAAGTAGGTCTTGATCTTCGGCTCGGTACCGGAGGGGCGCACGACAACCGTGGCACCGCTTTCCAGCGTATAGATCAGGACATTGGCAGCGGGCAGGCCGGTCTCCTCAGGCTTCTTGTAGTCCACGACCTTGACGACCTTGTCACCGGCAAAGTCCTTCGGCGGGTTGTCGCGCAGGTTCTGCATGATGCTGGCCATCTTATCCATGCCGGACAGGCCCGGGAACTCAAAGCTGTCCACCTTGTTCAGGTAGCGGCCATATTCGGTGTAGATACGCTCCAGCTCTTCCTTGATGGAGGAGCCCTTGGCGCGGTAGTAGGCGGCCATCTCGCAGATCAGCATCGAGCCGATGATAGCGTCCTTATCGCGGACGTAGGGACCGGCCAGATAGCCGTAGCTTTCCTCAAAGCCGAAGATAAAGCGGTCAACCTCGCCGTCAGCCTCCAGCTTGGCGATCTGATCGCCGATCCATTTAAAGCCGGTCAGCACATTGCGGCACTCGACACCGTAATGCTCAGCGACCTTGTCAGCCAGCGGCGTGGAGACGATAGACTTGCACATGACGGGGTTCTTGGGCATCGTGCCCTGCTCGATGCGGCCCGCGCAGATGTAGTCAAGCAGCAGAACGCCAACCTCATTGCCGGAGAGCAGCTCATAGCTGCCGTCCTTGCACTTGACGGCGATGCCAACGCGGTCCGCGTCGGGGTCGGTGGCCAGCATCAGGTCAGCGCCGGACTTTTCGGCCAGCTCAAGGCCGAGGCGCAGAGCCTCAAAGATCTCGGGGTTGGGATACGGGCAGGTCGGGAAGTTGCCGTCCGGGTCCTTCTGCTCGGGCACGACGGTGATGTCGGTGATGCCGATGTCCCCCAGAACATGGGTGACGGGCACAAGGCCGGAGCCGTTCAGCGGGCTGTAGACCAGCTTGAGGCCAGCAGTCTTGCAGATGCCCGGGCGGATGGAGCGCGCCTCGATGGCGGCATACAGCGCGTTGATGCAGTCGTCACCGACATACTCGATCAGGCCCTGCGCCAGACCGTCCTCAAAGGAGATAAGCTTGGCACCGGTCAGGATGTCGGTTTTCTGAATTTCGGCGTAGACGATGTCGGCAGCCTCATCGGTCATCTGGCAGCCGTCCGGGCCGTAGGCCTTGTAGCCGTTGTACTTGGCAGGGTTGTGGCTGGCGGTGACCATGATACCCGCGTTGCAGTTGTAATAGCGGGTGGCAAAGCTCAGCGCGGGAACAGGCATCAGAGCCTTGTAGATACGGACCTTAATGCCGTTGGCAGCCAGCACCTCGGCGGCCGTTTTGGCAAACAAATCGCTCTTGATGCGGCTGTCATAGCTGATGGCAACGGTCTGGCTGCCGCCCTGCGTCTTGACCCAGTTGGCAAGGCCCTGTGTTGCCTGACGGACAACATAAATATTCATGCGGTTGGTGCCCGCGCCGATGACGCCGCGCAGACCGGCGGTGCCGAACTTCAGGGCCACGGCAAAGCGGTCCTGAATGGCGGCATCGTCCCCCTTAACGCTTTCCAGCTCGGGCTTGAGGTCTGCATCGTCCAGCTCGGCAGCCAGCCAACGCTCATACATATCCTGATACATAAGTAAAACACCTTCACTTTCCATAGGAAATACTAACTAGGCATACTCTAAATATACCAACTTTGCCGTAGCCTGTCAATCGAATTTTGTTTATTTTTGCCTGATTTTTACAGTTTCTTTCGCCTTTTGCCCTTGCCAAACGGCGTTTTCCAGTGTATAGTGAAGGTATCTGCTCTGCACCTCGATGATTGTATCCAAGGAAAGCCGTGGACCTATATGAAACATACGCCTGAACTCATCGTCATGCTGACTCACAACGATGTCACTGTGCCCGATGCCGCCGCAGTCTTTGCCCGGTGTCAGCACACCCGCGCCCGGTATTGGGGCTTTAAAGAGGAAGGGCTTCCCTTCGCCGAGATGCAGGCCCTGTTTGCCCGGATGAAAGTCTGCGGCAAGACGACCTGTTTGGAGGTCGTCGCCTACACCGAGCCTGAATGCCTGCACGGGGCCGAAATGGCCGCTGCCTGCGGGTGTGATATCCTGATGGGTACGGTCTACTCTGACGCCGTCCATGCTTATTGTCGCGCCCATGGGCTGCGGTATATGCCCTTCGTTGGGCAAATTTCTGGCCGTCCCTCTATCCTGCACGGCACCCCGGCGGGGATGATCTGCGAGGCCGAGGGCTATTTAGCCAAGGGCGTGGATGGCATTGATCTGCTGGGCTACCGCTATACCGGCGACGCGGCGGCGCTGAACCGTGCGTTCATCGCGGCGGTCCATGCGCCGATCTGCCTGGCGGGCAGTGTGAACAGCTTTGCCCGGTTGGATGAAATCAAAGCTGCCGGGGCCGCGTATTTCACCATCGGCAGTGCCTTTTTTGCGCACGCTTTTGGCGGGGATATCGCCGACCAGATCAACACCGTCTGCGACTATATGGAGGCCCCGCATGCTTAAGCGTTGGTACCCCACGGCCCATGTTCCCAGCGTATTTGCCATCGACTATGAAAAGCTGGCCGCGCTGGGCTACAAAGGCATTCTGTTTGACATTGACAACACGCTTGTCCACCACGGCGACGATTCCACGCCCGAGGTGGACGCGCTGTTCCGCCATATCCACAGCCTGGGGCTGAAAACACTGCTGCTCTCCGACAATTCTGCCGCGCGCATTGAGCGATTCAACCGCAATATCCGCACGCTTTTTATTGCCGAGGCGGGCAAGCCCGACCCCGCTGCCTACCGCCGGGCCTGCGCCATGCTGGGCCTGCCGCCCGAGCAGGTCGTCTGCGTCGGCGACCAGCTGTTCCGGGATATCCGCGGCGCGAACCGCGCCGGGCTGGACAGCATTCTGGTGGATTTCATCCGGCTGCCCGGCGAGACGCACTATGGCAAAAAGCGTGTGCTGGAAAAAGCCATCCTCTGGTTTTACCACCGTGACCCGCGCCGCCGGGGCCGTTTGGACGGCATAGGAAAGTGAGGCAGTTTCATGTTCTGCGATATCAGCCCGACCTGTTACAAAATTGCGCTGCAAAAGGAAATCTGCAAGCGCCATATCAAGAATTTTTTCGCACAGGAAAACTATGCCGACACGCAGGATACCGCGCCTCTGCCCTGCATAGTGGCGCAGTACAGTTCGCACCTCATCAAGCGCGGCAAGGGCATCGACCCAGTCTTGCAGGAGAACAAGGCCGTCAACATCCGCCTTGCCAATGAAAGGCTCAACGGCATTCTCATCCGCCCGGGCGAGACGTTTTCCTTCTGGCATCGGGTGGGCAAGACGACCAAGCACAAGGGCTACCGGGATGGGCGGATTTTGGTGCGTAATCATATTCTGCCGGGCATCGGCGGCGGGCTGTGCAACCTGGCAAACACGATTCACCGCGTTGTGCTGGTAAGCCCTCTGACCGTGACCGAGTTCCACAAGCACTCCGACGCGCTGGCCACCGACGAGGGGCTGCGGGTGCCGTTCAGTTCCGGCACGTCGGTGTTTTACAATAACGGCGACTACCGTTTTAAAAATGAGACGGACCAGACGTTCCAGCTGCTGTTGTGGTGCGATGAGGACAACCTCTACGCCGAGCTGCGCTGTGAGCGCCCCCTGCCCTGCCGCTACCGCATTGTGGAGGAAGGGCACCACTTCCAAAAAGAGGGCGGCAAATATTACCGTGTGTCGAAGATTTACAAGGAGACACTGGACGCACAGACCGGGCAGCTGCTGCATCGGGAGCTTGTACTGGACAACCATTCCGAAGTCATGTATGACCCCGCGCTGATTCCCGGCGTGGAAAAACTGTAAAGGGAGCCGCCTATGTATGCAAAAGTGACAAGCCTTGGTGTAACCGGGCTGGCGGGGTATCTTGTGCAGGTCGAGGCTGATCTTGCGGGCGGGCTGCCGCAGTTCAATCTGGTCGGCCTGCCGGACTCCGCCGTCAAGGAGAGCAGCGAGCGGGTACGCAGCGCCGTGAAAAACCTGCACTATGCGTGGCCCGCCAGCCGCATCACGATCAATCTGGCCCCCGCCGATGTGCGCAAGACCGGGCCGGTATATGACCTGCCGGTATTTGTGGGGATACTGGCCGCGCAGGGCAAGCTGCCCGCCCCCGGCGGCGAGCGGGCATTTCTGGGTGAGCTGGGGCTGGACGGCACACTGCGCCCCGTGACCGGTGTGCTGCCGATGGCCCTTGCCGCTGTGCAAAACGGCGTAAAGGAGCTGTTTTTGCCCGCCGAGAACGCCGCCGAGGCTGCCGTAGCGGAGGGGCTGACCGTCTATCCCGCGCGCAGTGCGCAGGATGTTGTGCTGCACCTCTGCGGCGCGGAACCCATCACCCCCGCCGCACCCGATGGGTACGATGAAAACGGCGTCTGGCTCGGGCCTGACATGGCCGATGTGCGCGGGCAGAGCGAGGCCCGCCGTGCCATGGAGGTTGCAGCGGCCGGCGGGCATAACCTTTTACTCGTAGGCCCGCCGGGGACCGGAAAATCGATGCTTGCCAAGCGGCTACCGGGTATTCTGCCGCCGCTGAGCTATGAGGAAGCGTTGGAAACAAGCGCGATTTATTCAGTGGCCGGGCTTTTGCGGGGCGGCGCCGGGCTTATCCGGGAGCGGCCGTTCCGCAGCCCGCACCACAGTGTCAGCTCCACGGCCATCGTGGGCGGTGGGTCCGTACCCCGCCCCGGCGAGGTCAGTCTGGCCCACAACGGCGTGCTGTTCTTGGATGAGCTGCCGGAGTTTGCCCGCGACACACTGGAGGTGCTGCGCCAGCCGCTGGAGGATGGCAAGGTCACCGTCAGCCGCGTACACGGCAGTGCGTCCTACCCCTGCAAGTTTATGCTGGTGGCCGCCATGAACCCCTGCAAATGCGGGTATCTCGGCCACCCGACACGAGAGTGTACCTGCACGCCCAGCGCCGTGGACGCCTACCGGCGGCGCATTTCAGGGCCGCTGCTGGACCGCATCGACCTGCATGTGGAGGCACTTCCGGTCGAATATGACGATCTCGCGTCTGAGCAGGGCGGCGAGTCCAGCGCCGATGTGCGCGCCCGGGTCATTGCTGCCCGCGCCCTGCAGCGGGAGCGCTACCAAGCCCTGCCCGGTGTGCGGTGCAATGCGCAGCTGCCCTCGGCCGCGCTGCGGCGGTACTGCCGCATGACCCCCGCCGCCGAAAAGATCCTGCGCGGCGCGTTTGAGCGTCTGGGCTACAGCGCCCGCGCCTATGACCGCATTTTGCGGGTAGCCCGCACCGTGGCCGATTTGGACGGCAGTGAACTGCTTGACACCGCCCATCTTTCGGAGGCACTGCAGTACCGGAGCCTTGACCGGAAATTTGGGATGCGATAAAACCGATACCGCCCGCAGCTTTCCAGTGGAAAGCGGCGGGCGGCCTTTTGCTGCGCGGGGCAGCGTTTGGAACAGTGTGGTTACACCGTAAGGATCTGCAGCAGCTTTTCTGCACTGCGGTCCCAGCTGTAGCGGGCCAGCACGGCGGCGGCGGGTGCCTGCGCGGGGGTGATGCTGTCAACATCGCCGTGGTTGACGGCAAGGTCGATATAGGCGGCACTGGGGCCGTAGACCTCGCGCATACAGGGGGTATCGCTGACAATGATCTCGGGCGCACCGCAGGCGGCAGCCTCAAGCGGGGGGATGCCGAAGCCCTCATACAGGGTTGGGAACAAAAATGCACGGCAGCGGGCCATCAACGCCTTGGCCGCACCGTCCGACACATAGCCCAGATACAGCACATTCGGCAGATCGGCAAGCCCGAGGCGCTCTGCCTGGGCCGCAAGGCTGCCGCCGCCTGCAATGGCAAACACCGCATCGGGCCGGGCCTTGGCTGCACGCAGCACCCACGGGAAATTCTTGTTCTTGAGCAGATTCGCCATGCTGAAATAATACGTGCCTGCTTTCAGCTGCGGGTAGGCTGCAAAGATGCTGTCATCGGGCGTGATGCGCTCCATCTGCTGCCAGGCGTTGTAGACGACCTCTATTTCGGACGCAGGCACGCCGTAATATTTGGTGATCTCGCTTTTGGAGAACTCCGATACCGTGATGATGCGCTCGGCCATTTTGGCAATGCGGCGATACTGCAGGCGGTGCCACGCCGCACTCAGCCGGCCGCGCGGATCGGTATAGAAGTCCGGACGGGCGCGGTAGCAAACATCGTGTACGACCGCAATGCCCCGAAAGCCGAACAGCGGAATGACATTGCAGGTGGCAAGCCCCTTGGCATCGCGCTGCTTCAGATAACGCGGATAATCCAGCTGCTGCCATACGCCGCCCTTGTGCGTGCCGAAGGGCACGGTCTTTATGTTTGTATACGGCGGTGTCTCAACCCCCTGCGGGGTGACGATCTCCACAAGGCCGGGCGGCACAATGCGGTCGAGTGCTGCGAGCAGCTCGATGGAATACCGCTGGATTCCGGAAAGGCGCTGGGCAAAAAAGGAGCCGTCAACGGCCCAGACAGTTTCAGACATGAGCAAATACCTCTTTATAGCGCAGAATTTTGTTGACGCTTTGGTCAAGGCGCTCCTGCGTGATCGTGCCGTTTTGTACGGCCTCCAGCACGGCAGCGTAGGCCTCCGGCAGGGAGTTTGGCATCAAAAGTACATCACAGCCCGCCTGCAGGGCCAGTACAGCAGCCTCACCGGGGGTGTAGGCATCGGCGATGGCATCCATCGCCAGCGAATCGGTGATGATCAGCGTGTCTTCGGCGTTCGGAATCATTGCGACCAGCTGCGGCGAGAGTGTGGCCGGGGTATCGCTGCCTGTCACATTCGGCGCAGCAATATGCCCCACCATAACGGCGTGCAGGCCGGTGTCTGCCCCAAAGGGCAGCAGCTCGCAGCTTGCCAGCTCCTCCTGCGTTTTGTAGGTCACGGCCAGCGCTGTGTGGCTGTCCTCGGCGGTGTCGCCGTGGCCGGGGAAATGCTTGAGGGTCGGCAGAATGCCGTTCTGCCGCAGTCCGTCTGCCATAGCGGCGGCCATGGCAGCAGCGGTACCGGCATCGGACGAGAAGGCGCGGGTGCCGATGATCGGGTTATCCGGGTTGGTGTTCACATCGGCATCGGGCGCAAAGTCCATAGTAAAGCCGTATTCCTTCAGATAAGCACCGATGGTCTGCCCCATAGCGCGGGCATCCTCGGGGTCGCCGCTTGCGCCCACGGCTGCGGCGCTGGCGTAGCGGGGCAGCGTAAACGCATCGCTATTCGCCAGACGGGCGATAAGGCCGCCCTCCTCATCCACCGTGATAAACAGCGGCGTGGCGCTTGCGTCCTGCAACTCTTTATTAAAACGCGCCAGCTGGGACGGCGATTCGATGTTTTTGCCAAACTGGCAGATGCCGCCCACGGGGTATTGCTGCAGCGCCCTGCGCATATCGTTCGTCACAGTGGTCACGCCATCGGCCTTGGCATCGTTGATCGTTTCCTGCGAAAGGCTCAGATCGAGCGCATCCGGGCGGACGATGAAAAGCTGGCCGACCTTTTCTTCCAGCGTCAGCGCATCGGCGGGCTGCGCTTCTACAGCCGGTGTTGCTGTCGGGGCGGGCATCGGGGTAGGCGTTGGCACAGCCGCATTGCAGGCGCAGAGAGCCGCCAGCAGAACGGGCAGAAAAAAGCGCTTTTTCATGGAATACCGCCTTTCCGGGGGGAGCGGGCGAGCAATGCTCGCCCCTACAAGAGTTTTTTGACAGCCTGATTATATAGTAGCATATTTCCCGGCCGCGGGCAAGAAAAATGCGCTGCCCGACGCGGGGCAGCGCATTGTATCTTCATTCCGGCAAACTGTCGGCGTAGTCATCCTCCCCGCCGACGGGGTACTGCGCCACCGGGTCGCTGGCGGCGGTCTCGGCGGTGGCCGTTTCCTCGTATAAGCTTTCCTTTGTCACCGCGTAGGCAAGCTTGGAATCGGCGTTGACCTCATACACAACAGTCGGTGCGGCATCGCTGGCAAGATAGCACAGGCTGTCCCCGTCACTGCCGTCCGCAGCAGCGGCCACCGCATTGCCGAACCGCACGGTCAGGCTTGTGCCGTCAGTGAAGGTCAGCACAGCCGTGACATCGGGGCTGTCCAAACCGTAGGCGGTATCGGCCTCAGGCGCGGTGACGGTCCACACCGTCTGCATCTGCAAAATCGTGCTGGCCATCTTTTTGATGCTGCTCTGGCTCACGGGATAGTCCGGGTCATCGGTCAGCGTCCAGCTGCCGTCCGTCTGGGTAAACTGCAGGTCGTTCACCTGCATCGCCGCCACATCGCTCAGCGTCTTGTCAGTCAGCGTCTGCGCCTTGTAGAGATCCCGCGGGGACTTGCTCAGGGTCGCAAGGTCGCTGCGCATAACGGTATACGCTGCACCACTTTCATCGTAGATATAGTAGACATCGGCAACGGTGTTCAGCTGGTCCACCGTCAAGGCAAGGGTCTTTTCCCCCGCGCCGATGGTGATGGTCATCTGGGGTGCAGCGCTCTTTTCGGGCAGCTCGGCAAGGTCGCTGCCCTCCAGCTTGCGCAGCGCCGCCAGCGCGGCATACTGCTCCACAAGGCTCGTGACCTTTGCCTGATCCAGCGGCAGGGCCGGGTCGGAATCCAGCATCCAGTCCCCTGTGCTGCCCTTGAGCAGCGTCACATCCATATTATTGCCGGAGTAGGCCAGCCGGTCGATCTCCTCTGCCGTAAAGCCGCACAGCGGGATCGTTGTATCTGCGGCATCCGTGCTGCTGCGGGTCAGCACCGCCAGCAGGATGCCCAGCAGGGCGGCTGCGGCAAGCAGCACGGCCAACGGCAGCAGCTTTTTTGTTTTTTTTGCGTTGTTCTTCATGGCTCTCCTTTATCTGCGGCGGCGCACCACGCAAATCACCGCACCCGCGATCAGACAGACGATGGGCAGCACCAGCGTAAACAGCACGCCCAGCGGCACAGCCGCCGAGACCGGCACATTCAGCGAGGCGGCGCTCATGCTCTTGGCATTGATGACTGCCGTGGTCTGCGCACCGTTCAGCCAGTTGACGGCACTGCCCAGCAGCTGTGCATTGCCGCCCGACACCTGCTGGTTGATGCTGCTCAACAGCAGGTTCGGGCAGTTGACCCAGACGACCCGCGCCCCGGTCGCGGCATTCTCAGCCGCAACGGCCACGGCAAAGCTGCCCTCGGGGTCGGTGTCAGCCTTCTGGGCGGTCTCGGCAGTGGCGTAGTTTTCCATCGCGTAGGCTGTATCACCGGTGGTCAACAGCTGGGTAAAGGTAAATTCACTGTCCTCATCGGTGGTGATGCCCTGCGCGATGGGGGTGTAGACCATCATGCTCTGCGACACGCCCGCCGTGATTTCATTGCTGACCACCGTGGGCAGCAGGTAGGTCTGCGGGTAACCGTAGGGGTAACGGTCGGCGTCCGTTTCGATCAGCAGACCGGGCTGGCGGTTCATGCCGCAGGCGGCCAGCACAGAATCCAGCTTCGGCGTTGCGGTCGTAAAATCGGTGGTCACAAACAGCTTGCCGCCGTTTGCAACATACTCGTTCAGCAGCGCTGCCTCGGCATCGGTCAGGTCTGCCCCCGGCGCGTTGATGAGCAGTGCGCCGGCGTCGGCCGGGATGCTGCCGCTCGTCACAAGGTTCAGCTCTGTCACCGTGACGCCGGCGTTGTTCAGAGTCTCGGTAAAATCGCTGGTCAGAGCCGTCTCCCCATGGCCGGTCAGCTCATACAGCTGGTAAGCCTCGGTGCGGGTGACCTTGGCGATGCCGGAGGTGATGGCGTTTTCCGCCTGAAAGCTGTAGTTTGCCGTGCCGGTGGTGTAGTAGCTTTCAAGGTCCATCTCATACATGTCATTGTAGGAAAGGACGGTGTTGTTTTCCCCGCTGACCAGCACAACACTGCCGGTGGAGGCACCGTCATACTGCTGGGCAAAGGTCGGGTAAAGCACCGGATCCCGCTGCTGCCAGCTAAAGTGGCTGCTCTCGCCCGCATAGCGGTCAAGCAGGCGGGTGATGTTGGCGTCCTCCTGCCCGCTCTCGGCCAGATAGTAGGCGGTCACATCGGTGTTCAGCTCATGCAGCAGGTTCTCGGTCGTATCGCTCAAGGTAAAGAGTGCGGTCGTGGAGATGTCATACTGCGTATATTTGGTAGGCAGTGCGCGGACGACAAGGTTCAGCAGCACGACCACCGCCAGCACGACCGCTGCCAGCACACTGGCGTACAGGCCGCTGTGCAGGGTGCGCTTGCTGCCGCCCTGCCAAATACCATTCTGTTTTTTCATGCTCAGTGTACCTCCTCAGTTCCAACGGCGGCGTGCAAGCGCCTGCCCGGTCAAAAAGAGGAACAGCCCCATGACCGACAGATAGTAGACAATGGCCGGGATACTGAACATCCCGCCCACAATGTCCTTGAACGGCTCAAACAGGGCCAGCGCGGACAGCACCGCATTGAAGGCTGTCAAAAGCCATGCCGGGCGCAGCTGAAACAGCACAAACAGCACCACCGCGCCCGCACAGAATACTACAGCGCCTGCCGCCAGCCGTTTGCAGATGACGCCCACCAGAACAGACGCCACCAGCAGCACGATCATAAAGACAATAAACGCCAGCAGGTTGCCAGTCGTGAACATCGTCTGGATGCCGTTCATCAGGTAGGCCACCAGCAGCGCGCCGAAGGTAGCAAGATAGGCCAGTATCTGGTTTTCGGTCAGAGCGGAGATCCATGTGCCCACAGCCAGACAGGCGCCGCCCAGCAGCAGATAGCCCAGCAGGGCGCTGTAGGCCGCCACCAGCGACACCGTGCCGAATGCCTGCAGCAGCAGGGGCATTACCACAGCCGCCGCCAGCGGCAGCGCAAAAACAGCGAGTTCTGCCAGAAACTTACCCGCCACAATGGCCGGGATGCTGACCGGGCTGGTCAAAAGCAGCTGGTCGGTCTTGTTTTTGCGTTCCTCAGCAAAGCTGCGCATGCTGATGGCCGGCAGCAGGAACAGCAGGATCATCGTCATGGTGTAGAGCACCGAGGCGAAATCAGACGAAGCATAGAGAAGATTTCGATTTGTAAAGTACAAACCCAGAAAGAAAAGGCTGACGGCGGCAATGACCCAGCCGATCATACCGGTAAAGCAGCTCTTGAATTCGCGCTTGAAAATAGCTGTCATTGCTCGTCACCCTCCTTTGTATGGTCCTGCTGCGAGGTCTGCTGGGTCTCGGTCAGCTGCAGGAATACATCCTCCAGACTCATCGTCTCGGCGCGCAGGTCCAGCACCGGGCAGCCTGCCCCGGCCAACGCCTGTGAAAGCGCACCGCGCAGGTCGGTGCCCTCGGTGCTGACGGCAGTAAAGCTGACCTCGCCGTCCTTTTCCTCGGTCACGGTCAGGTTCGTCAGGCCCGGCACGGTGCCCGCCGCCGCAAGGATCTCCTCCCGGCTGCCTTGAGCCGTAGCGGTGATGGTTCCCTTCGCGGTCAGCCTGGCGGCCAGCTCCTCCGGTGTGCCCTGCGCCACCAGCCTGCCGTGGGCAATGATCAGCACCCGATCACAAACGGACTGCACCTCGCTCAAAATATGGCTGGACAAAATGACCGTGTGGGTTTTGCCCAGATCCCGGATCAGGGAGCGGATCTCGATCATCTGCGCGGGGTCAAGGCCGACGGTCGGCTCGTCCAGAATGATGACCTTGGGTGTGCCCAGCAGCGCGGCGGCAATGCCGACACGCTGGCGGTAGCCCTTGGAAAGGTTGCGGATGAGCCGCTGCTCCATCCCCTGCAGACCCGCGCGGGCAGCGGCATGCTCTACCGCCGCAATGCGTTCTGCCTTTTTGCGGGTGCCCTTCAGCTCGGCCACAAAAAGCAGATACTCCCGCGTGGTCATCTCCGGATAGAGCGGCGGCAGCTCCGGCAGGTAGCCGATGCAGGCCTTAGCCTCAGCGGGTTCCTCTGCAATATCATGGCCGTCGATTCGCACGGTGCCGTCTGTGGCGGAAATATAGCCGGTTATGATATTCATCGTGGTGGACTTGCCTGCCCCGTTGGGACCCAGCAGCCCGTAAATGCAGCCGTCCTCCACGGTGAAGCTGATATCCTCCACCGCGGTGTGGCCGCCGTAGCGCTTTGTCAGATGCTCTACCTCAATCAAAGTGCGCACTCTCCTTTATCACTTGGGTTCAAGGGCATTGCTGCAGTGCAGAAATTGTGCAGGGATGCCCAGACTTTTATTATAATTTGAAAATGTGAAAAAATTGCGTGAATGGTTTGAAGAAGTGTGAAATCCTGCGCACCGATACAGCAAAAAGCGCCGCGAAATACAGGCAGCTGCCCGTTTTCGCGGCGTTTCTTTAAGTAAGCTCAGAAGGTATCGTGGCGCACAAAGCCGCCCAGCTCCTCGGTGGTGGTCATGCCTGCAGCCAGCGCCTTGCTGCGCATAGCGGCATAAAACTCCGCATAGGTGGCCTGCATGTACGGCTCCAGAAAGAAGCCGCCGATGCCGAAGGTGAACGCGCAGAGCAGCAGCCAGCCAAAGAAGGACAGCTGCAGGACGAAGTAATTCCACTTTTCGCCTTCCATCATTTCCTTGCTCAGCTCCATGGCGCGGGTAGCGGACATGTAGGGATTTTCGGCCAGCAGATAAGGTACGAGCGTGTAGCAGTAGTCCCAATAAATTCCCGGCACAATGAGCAGAAGGAAGCCCAGAAAAACCTTTAAGTTGGTGAGCAGCTGCACGAGGATGGGGTTGCCGTAGGGCTGACGGAAGGTGCTGACAACGGTGGAGGCCGGGGTCAGGGATTGGCGGCTCTCCATAAAATAGCGGCAGCGGCCGACCTTGAGCGGATACAAGACGAACAACACCCAACAGATGCTGATAATAGCACCAATAAACGCACCGACTGCGAGTGCCGCAAGCATATTATCCGGGATGTTGCTGAACATATCATAAATCGAGGCTGTGTCCCCACCGGCGGTATCCACGGTCTGCCGCGCCGCGCTGCCGCTGCTGGCACTGGCCCCGCCCAGCCCGACAAAGCTCAGCACAAGGCAGACCCAAAAGCTGCGCCAGTACCGTCCCTGCAGTGCCTGCTTGGCGTTGGATTTTAAAAGTTCGCGTGTCCACATAAGCGTTTACCTCCCTATTTCATACAGCATATTCCCTGCGTTGTAAGCACCACAAGGCGGGAATTGTGCAGAATATTGTATTTATATTATAGCAGTTTATGGCGCAAAAGCAAGTATTGCGCCGCATCTCTTTGTCGATTCAGCGTCATCTTTTGAGTTTGTTCACAAAAATATAAAAAAGTTCTGTTTTTTTGCAAAAAGCGCTTGACATTTACCGGTTGTTTGGCTATAATAATATCTGTCGTCAGGCCAACGGCCAAGACGAAAACAAAATATGCGGATGTGGCGGAACTGGCAGACGCGCTAGATTCAGGTTCTAGTTCCCTTAAAAGAGTGTGGGTTCAAATCCCTTCATCCGCACCAAAGAAACCACCTAGAAACGAAAGTTTTTAGGTGGTTTCTTTTTTTGTCTGAGAAGCTTTCTGTATTATAGCTGTACCGGGGAGTTTGGCAATATTATAATGTAAGAGCCGTACAGGGTAAATTTCTCCATCTCGTTCAAGCATATCTTTGTAGGGGTGCAGTGTCTGCACACACCCGCAGTATATGTGAATAGCCTTTCCGGGAGGGCGGTACCGAATCAAGCTTGCGGGCAATCCATGTTCGCCGCAGGCTGTCAAAAAACTCTTGTAGGGGCGAGCATTGCTCGCCCCTGCCCGTTTATCTGCGAAAAAAGCTTTCCCGGAAAGCGCGTGGTTCCGCCAAGTTGGCGGGCGACCAATGGTCGCCCCTACACCTTCATTAGGCCAAGGAACTTCCTTGCTATCCAACAGAAAAGACCGCTTGCCAGACTTGATGATTCGGGTCGTCCCATAGCCAAAGCACCAAACGAAAAGCCCCGAACCTAAGTTCGGGGCTTCCGTTTGGTGCGAGTAGTGATACAGCATTTTTCGAAAACCATCGTATTACAATTCGTTTTTAATACCATCGAATAGCAACTTGCTTGTATCGCACCCCGATGGGCGGCTGTATTGAAAAAACAGTTGCCTTTTATATACCACACAACCTAAAAATTATCAAGTACGCGCAGCGTTCACTTCTCCCATCACCGGGATCAAATGGACGCTGCTTTTTTGTTTGCAACGAAAGGAGGCATCCGTGAAATGGCAGTTTTTCGTGTAGAAAAGAACAGCGGCTACACGGTCATGTCGAACCATCACCTGCGGAACCGAGCCTTGTCCCTGAAAGCCAAAGGCTTACTCTCCCAAATGCTCTCCCTGCCGGAAGATTGGGACTACACCCTGCAAG
>UQGL01000009.1 GCA_900540595.1 uncultured Oscillospiraceae bacterium | reverse complement strand
GCGGAGGGGTCAAGACCCCTCCCTACAATGCAATTCAAAAGGGGTGCTGTAGGGGCGAACATTGTTCGCCCGCGGCACATGGCGGCGGTCACAACGCTTCCGGGGCGATGACGAGCATCGCCCCCTACACCGTAGGGGCGGATTCCATATCCGCCCGCAGCGTCCGGCGGATCGCTGCAAAATTTCTTGCATACCATCGAAATTTCTGCTATAATACAAAAACCGCCTGTTTCAACAGGCGGTAAGGCGCTGCACACAACGGCAGGCGGTTGGCCCCACCCCCGAAAGGAGGTGAGACCATGCGATTTACATTTACGTTCTATATCGGTCGCAAGACCTTTACTTTGAGCTTAGTTGTAAAAAGCAATAACCGCCACCCCGGCAGGTGACGGTTATTAGGCTAACCTTTTAACATATTCACCGAAAGGGCCAACCGCTTGTCGCAGCGCCTTTTCTGTTATTATTATACCGCACACCGCAGGTTAAGTCAAGCCCATTGCACCCGCGCAAATTTCGTGCTACAATAGCCTTATCATTAAACAGCAAAGGACGAAAAGCAATGAGTGCGATTTTAGCAGTGTGCGGTGACGGCTTCTGCGCTATGGTCAGTGATGGCCGCTTTGTCGAGGAGCCTATCACCGGCGATACACCCCATGTCATCAAAAACGACCTGCCCAAGGTCCGCAAGATCAACCGCAATGTGGTGGTCGGCTTTGCGGGCGATACGCTGGCCGCCGTACAGATCATCAATGCCGTGGACGAGTACCAGACCCAGTACCTGACGCTGGAAAAGGTCGTCAAGATCCTGCGTGAGAAGGCCGCCGAGGTTCAGGTACAGCCAGTGGGCGTCCGGCTCATCGTGGGCGGGCGCAACCGTAAGGGCGAGTTCGTTATGACGATGCTGGGCAGCGCCGATGGCTACGAGCCGCAGACTCAGGCCGCCCGCCCGGGCGCCTACCTCATCGAGGGCGCCTGCTCCCACACCGATGTGGCCCCCTGGCTCGAGGAGGAGGTCAAGCCTCAGGCTGCCGACTGGCACAGTCTGGACGATGTAGCCCGCACGCTGGACGGCTGCATTGCCAAGATGGCCAAGAACGACAAGAGCATCAATACCACATATTTCCGTCAGCTTGTCCGCTGATATACAACGATAAAAGGAGAAAAAATTATGAAAATCGCTTTGATCAATGAGAATAGCCAGGCTGCCAAGAACGCACTGATCGAATCCACGCTGCGCAAGGTCGTGGAGCCGATGGGCCATGAGGTCGTCAACTACGGCATGTACACCGCCGACGATGCCGCCCAGCTGACCTATGTCCAGAACGGTATTCTGGCCGCTGTGCTGCTCAACTCCGGCGCAGCCGACTATGTCATCACCGGCTGCGGCACCGGCGAGGGTGCCATGCTGGCACTGAACAGCTTCCCCGGTGTGATCTGCGGCCATGTCGAGGATCCTGTGGACGCCTACACCTTCGCCCATGTCAACGACGGCAACGCCGTGGCGCTGCCCTTTGCCAAGGGCTTCGGCTGGGGCGGTGAGCTGAACCTTGAGTACATCTTTGAGAAGCTGTTCGGCTTCGGCCATGGTCAGGGCTACCCGAAGGAGCGCGTTGTCCCCGAGCAGCGCAACAAGAAGATTCTGGACGGCGTGCGCGCCGTTGCGTTCCGCGACCTGTCCGACATTCTGAAGGACCTCGACCGCGATCTCGTCAAGGGCGCCTTCGCCGGTGAGCACTTCGCCGAGTATTTCTTCCCCGCCTGCAAGGACGAGAAGCTGGCCGCCACCGTCAAGGAACTGATGGCGTAAGCTTTGCTGTGAAATAAAAACTGCCGACTTCCGGCAGGTTGTAGGGGCGGATGCTTGCATCCGCCCGCGGGTCGATGTGAGCATCGACCCCTACAGCTTACCGGAGGTCGGCTTTTTTGTTTTTTTGCGCAAATTACCGAAATTTACCGTTGACTAATCCGTTCCCAGATGGTAAAGTAACTATAGGTGCGAATAGCGCCGCTTTGTAAAAATTCAAACAAAGGTGAGGTGGTTGTCACAATGGATACCCCCAGTCCCAGTCCTGTGTACCGATGTATCTTGAATAAGGCAGCCACCATGTTTATACCGGGCAACCTGAGGCAAACTGCGCGTTAAAAAACGCACGGTATTGCTGTGCTTTGCATTGCCTAAAATTAAATGTGCTCGGCTGCCGCCTGAAAAGGAGGCAGCTTTTTTATGTCCGACACCACGATCGCAACCCTGCGCGCCATGCTTGCCAATCTGGATGATGCCAAAAAGTACCAGAGCCTGCGCGATGTTATGTCCACCCTGCCCGCGCCCGATCTGGCCGCCGTGTTTGAGGATCTCCCGCCCGAGAAGCTCCCGGTGCTGTTCCGCCTGTGTCCCAAGGATCTGGCGGCCGAGATCTTTGCCGAACTGACGACCGAAACCCAGCAAAACCTGATCGACGGCCTGACTGATAAGGAATTGAAGGCCGTTGTAGATGATTTGTTCGTCGATGATGCGACGGATCTTGTCGAGGAAATGCCTGCCAATGTAGTCAAGCGTATTCTGGGTCAGGCCGATCCTGCGACCCGCCGCATGATCAACGAACTGCTTAAATATCCCGAGGACTCCGCCGGCGGCGTCATGACCACCGAGCTGATGGAGCTGCGCCCCGACTGGACGGTGGCGCAGGCGATGAGCGCCATCCGCAAGAACGGCTTTGACAAGGAGACCATCAACAACTGCTATGTCACCGACCGCGACCGCACCCTCATCGGCGTTGTATCGCTGCGCGCACTCGTCCTCTCCAAAGATCCGGACAATGAGCTGATCCGCGACATGATGGATGACAATGTGGTCAGCGTCAACACCACGACCGATCAGGAAGATGTCTCCCAGATGTTCGAGAAGTACGGCTATCTGGCTATTCCTGTTGTGGACAACGAGAAGCGTCTGGTCGGTATCGTCACGATCGATGATGCTATCTCGATCATGCAGGACGAGGCCAGCGAGGATATCGCCAAGATGAACGCTATCGGCCCGTCCGACAAGCCGTATTTTAAACAGTCTATGCTGGATCTGTACAAAAGCCGTGCACCGTGGCTGTTGTTCCTGATGATCTCGTCCACCTTCTCCAGCATGGTCATCCGCGGGTATGAGGATGCCCTCGCCGCCGTGACGGTGCTGACCGCCTACATCCCGATGCTGACCGATGCGGGCGGCAACGCGGGCAGCCAGAGTACCTCCACCATCATCCGCGGCATGGCGGTCGGCGATATTGAGCCGCACGACCTGCCTAAAATCCTGTGGCGTGAGTTTCGCATTGCCATCCTCTGCGGCGGCACGCTGGCGCTCTGCAACTTTGCAAAGCTCATCTTTCTGGACGGCATCGTGCCCCCGGTCGCAGCGGTCGTCTGCCTGACACTGCTCTGCACGGTCATCCTCTCCCAGCTGATCGGCGGTCTGCTGCCGGTCGTTGCCGAGAAGCTCAAGATGGACCCCGCCGTCATGGCATCGCCGCTCATTACCACCATTGTCGATACTACGACGCTGCTCGTCTACTTCAACATCGCACGGACGCTGCTGAAAATCTAATTTTAGACACCGTGTTCAATATTGTAGGTTGTACCACACCCCCGGGTGTGGTACAATTTTTTTAGAGAAAAAGCCTTCCCCTGAGGGGGGAAGGTGGCCCGAAGGGGCGGATGAGGGGCAGACTTCCCGCAGCAGCCCCTTTACCGGGCAATAATGACCAGCGCCGCCCCTCATCAGTCAGCGGTCGGGGCCGCTGACAGCTTCCCCCAAGGGGGGGAAGCCATCCTTACAATCAGGAGTTTTCATCATGAACATGCAGGATTTCTACACCGGGCACGCCTTTGATGCGTATGAGTTTTTCGGTGCGCACACCTACTTCGGCGGCACACATTTTGCGCTGTGGGCACCGTCCGCCCAGCATATCGCGGTCGATACCGAGGCCGGCACCTTTGACATGCACCGCACCCAGCCCGGTGTGTGGGAGTGCGATGCCCCCGGCGTCAACGCGGGCATGGTCTACCAGTATTGGGTGCGCGGCGCAAATGGCCAGACCGTGGCCCACTGCGACCCCTACGGCACCGCCATGACGCTGCGCCCCGACGGCCGCAGCATCATCACCGATACGCCCAAGGGCTTCAGCGATGACAAATGGATGCAGAGCCGCACCAAATGCTTTGATAAGCCGATGAATATCTATGAGGTCCACGCCGGAAGCTGGCGGCAGAAGGAGGACGGCAGCTGGTACACCTACGCCGAGCTGGCCGAGCTGCTGCCCGCCTACTGTAAGGAGAACGGCTTCACTCATATTGAGCTGATGCCGCTGGCTGAGCATCCGTTTGACGGCAGCTGGGGCTACCAGATCACCGGCTTTTTTGCGCCGACCAGCCGCTACGGCACGCCGGACGAGCTGGCCGAATTTGTCAATGCCTGCCACAAGCAGGACATCGGCGTCATCCTCGACTTTGTGCCGGTGCATTTTGCCGTGGATGCCTACGGCCTGAAGGAATTTGACGGCACCCCGCTGTATGAGTACCCGGCCGCCGCCGTGGGCCAGAGCGAGTGGGGTAGCTGCAACTTTATGCACTCCCGCGGGGAGATCCGCTGCTTTATCCAGTCCTGCGCCGATTACTGGCTGCGGGTGTTCCACGCGGACGGCCTGCGCATGGACGCGGTCTCCCGCCTGATCTACTGGCAGGGCGACCCCAACCGCGGCGTGAACGGCTCAACGCTGGAATTTTTGAAGGGGATGAATCAGGGGCTGCAGCAGCGCCATCCCACGGCGATCCTCATTGCCGAGGACTCGACCAGCTTCCCGAAGGTCACCGCCCCTGTGGAGTACGGCGGCCTCGGCTTTGACTACAAGTGGGATCTCGGCTGGATGAACGACACGCTGGACTACTTTAAAAAGACCAGCGAGGAGCGCCGGGAAAATCTTGGCAAGCTGACCTTCTCGATGATGTACGCATGGAACGAGCATTACATCCTGCCGTTCAGCCATGATGAGAATGTCCACGGCAAGGCGACCATCGTACAGAAGATGTACGGCGACTACGAGGGCAAGTTCCCGCAGGCGCGGGCGCTGTATCTGTATATGGCAATCCACCCCGGCAAGATGCTCGACTTTATGGGCAACGAATTTGCGCAGCTGCGTGAATTTGATGAAAGCCGCGAGCAGGACTGGATGGTGCTGCAGTACCCCAACCACGATGATTTCCACCGCTACCGCAAAGCGCTGAACGAGACCTACTGCAAAAACGAGGCCTTCTGGAGCCGCGAGTATGACCCGGCAGCGTTCCAGTGGCTTGACTGCGCCCACCCCGAGCTGGACGCCTGTGCCATCTGGCGCGAGGGGAACGAGTGGGCTGTGCTGGCTGCGTTCAACTTTGGCGATACCGCGCTGGAGGATTACACCCTGACCCTGCCCCGCGCCGGCAAGCTGACCCTGCTTTTGGACACCGACTGGCAGTGCTTCGGCGGCAAGACCGAAAAGCCGAAGCGGGCTGCCGGCAAGGCGTGCGACGGCACGCTGAAGGTGACGCTGGCCCCGTTCAGCGGCCGGCTGTATAAGCTGGTCTGATTTTACAAGGATAGGCAACACCCCTGCGCCGTTTTTGGGATGGCGCAGGGGTGTTTTTTGCTGTGCGGTAGGGGCCGGGCATGCCCGGCCCGTAACTTTGCCGTTGCAACCCCTTTTGCGGTAGATTTGCAGGGAGGGGTCTTGACCCCTCCGCGGCGGCCAGAGGGCTGGCCGCCCTACAAGCGCCCGTGAACGGGTAAAGCCCCTCCGGCTTTGCAACCTTGCCTTTATATCTTCTTCACCTCCCAATACTCCTCCACGATCTCCCTTTCCACAAACGGCTCCCTGACACCGTTGCGCTCGATTGTTGTCTCGTGGCCCTTGCCTAAAATCGCAATAATATCCCCGGGCTGGGCGTGGTCGAGGGCGTAATAGATCGCCTGCCGCCGGTCGGGAATCTCTGCAAACGGTGTGGCCGGGTTGCCTAAGCGCAGCCCCGCGCGGATGTCGGCCAGGATCTGCTCAACAGGCTCGGTGCGGCTGTTATCCTCGGTGATGACGCAGAAATCCGCCAGCCGCGCGCAGACGCTGCCCATCCCGAACCGGCGCAGCCGGCTGCGGTCGCCGCCACAGCCGAACACAGCGATCAGCCGCGCGGGCTTATAGGCCCGCAGCGTGCGCAGCAGGCTCTCTGCGGCGGCCTCGTTGTGGGCGTAGTCGATCAGCACCGTGAACGGCGCGCCGACTGCGGCAGGCTCGACCCGGCCGCGCACGACCGCCTCGGCCAGCCCCCGGCGGACAGCCTGCTCCCCGGCGCCGAGCAGCCGCGCCGCCGCCAGCGCCGCCAGCGCATTGTAAACGCTGAACGCCCCGGGCATGCCCACTGTGTACGGTACGCCGTCCACCGTGAAGGCTGCCCCCAGCCGTCCGCCGGTGCGGGTCAGTGTGATGTCGGCGTCCGCGCGCAGATCGGCCGGGCGGTCTATGCCGTAGGTCACGGCGCGGCAGGGTGCGCCCTGCCGGATTTTCCCCACCCACGCATCGTCATTGTTGAAAACTCCGGCTGCGCAGTGCGGAAAGAGCGCCGCCTTCCAGTGCAGATACTCCGCCAAATCCGCATGCTCCCCCGGGCCGATGTGGTCGGGGGAAAAATTCGTAAAGATGCCGACGGCGAACGCCAGCCCTGCGACCCGGCCGGCCTTCAGCCCGAGGCTGGACACCTCCATGATGCAGGTGTCGCAGCCGTCATCGGCCATCCGGCGCAGCAGCGCCTGCAGGTCGCAGCTCTCGGGCGTGGTGTGGTTCAGATCGTGGCGGTGCCCCGGCCAACAGGCACCGTTTGTGCCGATCAGCCCCACCCGCCGTCCGTCTGCCTGCAGGATGGCCGCCAGCAGGTGGGCGGTGGTCGTCTTGCCCTTGGTGCCGGTAATGCCCACCAGCGTCATCCGCCCGCCGGGGTCGCCGTACAGCCGCGCCGAAAGCACGGCCATCATGCGGCGCGGGTCGTCTGCCTGCAAAACGGCGCAGCGGTCGGGCAGATCGCGCCCGGCATAGCCCGGCCCGCACAGCACGGCCGCCGCCCCGGCTGCGGCGGCCTGTGCGGCGTAGGCGCTGCCGTCGGTGTGGCGGCCGGGCAGACAGACAAAAAGCGCCCCCGGCTCCGCGCTGCGGGAGTCGCAGCAGACGCAGGTGATCTCGGTCAGGGCGTCCCCCCGCAAAAGCCGGCAGCCGGTATCCCGGATAAGGCGGCGCAGATCCATTCGGCATCACGCTCCAAAAAATTGCTCATACCAGATCAGAAAACTGTAGACGCACCAGATCTGCCGCCAGCAGTCGCCGCCGTGCAGGTGCCGGTTCAACATACTATGCAGCACCTGCGGCCGAAAGAACTGCGCAGCCGCCGGGCGCGCAAAGGCGGCGCGCACCCGGCTGGTGTAGGGCTCCTGCCGCAGCCAGTCCCGCACCGGCACGGGAAAGCCCAGCTTTTTGCGGGCGGCGCTGGCCGGGGGCAGTGCGCGTGCAGCCGCCTGCCGCAGGGCAATCTTCGTCATGCGGGCATCGGCCTTGGCGGCGGCGGGCAGGGCAGCGGCCAGGGCAAACACCTCCTTGTCCAGAAACGGCACCCGCAGCTCAAGGCTGTGGGCCATGCTCATCTTGTCCGCCTTAAGCAGGATGTCCCCGGCCAGCCAGAGGTTTATGTCCACCTGCTGCATCCGGCTCACCGGGTCCAGCCCCTCGGTGCTGTCCCACAGGGCCTCCGTCAGGAACATCGGGTCGCCGTCCCCCTCATAGTCGGCCAGCAGGCGGCGCTTTTCCCGCTCGGTCATCAGGGCGGTGGGGCCAAAGTACCGCTCCTCCAGCGGGCAGCCGCGCCGCACCAGAAAATTCACCCCCGGCCCGGGCGGCAGCAGCCCGGCCGCCGCGCCCAGACCGCCGCGCAGCCAGGGCGGCAGACGGTCATACCACTGCGCGGTAAAGGGGTCGCGGTAGATGTTGTACCCGCCGAACAGCTCATCTGCGCCCTCGCCCGACAGGCAGACCTTGACCTCCCGCGCGGCCTCGCGGTTCAGGAAGTAGAGCGCCACGGCAGCGGCATCGGCCAGCGGCTCGTCCATGTGGTACTGCACGGCGGGCACGGCGTCCCAGAACTCCCCGGGGCTGATGCGCCGCACCCGGTTGCGCACGCCGAGGCTGCGCGCCAGCGCCCGGGCGGGGAAGGACTCGTCATAGCGCGGCTCGGCGTAGCTGATCGTGTAGGTGCGGCCGGAGCGTGCCAGCGCCGTTATGTAAGCGGAATCTACCCCGCCGGAGAGAAAGCCTGCGACCTCAACATCGGCGACCTTGTGGGCGGCGGCGCTGTCCCGCAGAACAGCCTCCAGCTCGGACGGCGGGACCGGCGTCTCCCCGGGCAGAAAGGCGGGCTGCACCCACCGCGTTGTGCGCACGATGCCGTCAGAGAAGATAAGAAAATGCCCGGGCAGCAGCTTCTCCACCCCGGCAAAAAAGGTGTCCCGCCCCGGCGAATACTGGCAGGATAAGTAGAGCGGCAGCTGCGCCGCGTTCAGCCGCTTTTCAAAGGACGGGTGGTCCAGAAATGCCTTGATCTCGCTGGCAAACAGCAGCGTGCCGTCCGCACAGCGGCAGTAGTACAGCGGCTTTATGCCGAACATGTCCCGCGCACAGAACAGCGTCCCGGCCCGGCGGTCCCACAGCGCAAAGGCAAACATGCCGCGCAGCCGGGGCAAAAGCTCGCGGCCCCACTGCTCCCACCCGTGCAGCAGGACCTCGGTGTCGGTGCGGGTCGCAAAGCAGTGGCCCAGCGCCGTCAGCTCGGCGGTCAGGGCTTTGTAGTTGTAGATCTCGCCGTTGAAAACGATGACCAGATTTTTATCCTCGCTGTACAGCGGCTGGGCACCGCCCGCAAGGTCGATGATCGCCAGCCGGCAGTGGCCAAGGGCGGCAGGCCCCTCCACAAAGGTGCCCTGACCGTCCGGGCCGCGGTGGGCGATGCGCGCCAGCATGGGGGTAAGCGCCCCGGCATCAGCTGCGCCCTGCCCGGCGATGAATCCCGCAATTCCGCACATGAGATCATTGTCCTTTCCCGGCAGAGCAACCTGCCGTTACCGTTTTGTACACTCGACTTGCTGGCATTTTACCACAGGCTGTGGTAAAATCTTGTCAGAACAAAGCGGAAAGAGGGCGAGACAATGACACTGGGACAGAACATCCAGAACGCGCGCAAGGCAAAGGGAATGAGTCAGGAGGCGCTGGCCGAAAAAATCGGCGTCAGCCGGCAGGCGCTGGGCAAGTGGGAGAAGGACACCGCCCTGCCCGGGCTGGACAATTTGCAGGCGCTGGCGGCGGAGCTGGGCACTGGCGTGGACGCGCTGCTGGGGGCAGAGCAGGCCGACCCCGCCGCGCCTGCCGTGACGCTGGACGCCCTGCGCGACCTGCTGGCCGCCCGCGATGCCGAGGAAAAGCGCCGCCGCCGGCTGTGGGGCGGTGCCGCGGGCGCGGCGTTCCTTGTGCTGGCGGGGCTGCTGGCCGGAACGGCGCTGCAGTATGAGCGGCAGATCAACGCACTGAACCAGAATTACGCTGCGATCCAATCCAGCTACGCGGCCCAGCAGGCGGACCTTTCGGCGCAGATTTCGGAGCTGCAGGACGCCGTCCGCATGGGGGAGACCACGGTGCTGGACTGGCGCTGGCTGCCTGCCGATAAGCTGCACAGGGACGCGGCGGGCAGCTGGATGCCTGTGCAGGTGCAGGTCACGCCGCGCACAGCCGCCGCGGGCACGACCGCACGGCTGGCCGTGCGCTGCGGTGATGATACGCAGCTGTATGAGATGACCGCCGCGCCCGATGGCAGCTTTGCGGCAGGCGGTATCATTTTTACGGTGGGCAGCACCTATGAATTGAGCGTGCAGTGGACCGCCGACAGTATGACCACCAGTGAGGGCTTAGGCACGGTGGACTTCAACGACGAAATGACCGAGCCGACGATTGTCTGGGGTGCGGCGGGCAGCAGTCTGGACTTTGGGTATTCCGTGCGGCGGGTCGGCAATAAGCAGTACCGCCTGACCCTGACCTGCTACCCTGTGGAGGTGCAGGTGGACGCCCCGCCGTGGATGCAGATTGCGCAGGTGGAAATAGACCTGCGTCTGAACGGCGACGCCGGGGAGCCGACAGCCACCGCCGTACTGGATTGCGAGGGCGAGTACAGCTATGGCAATTCCTCCCGCACCGAGAGCGTCTGGAATGGCACGTTTTACGATGATGCCGTCATCAACGGCTGGGAGTACGACGGCGAGACGCTGCCGAAGTACGTTGTGCGTGTGACAGACACGAATGGAAATGTCTGGACGGAGGAAATGCCGCTGACGGAGAAATAACAGAAAGCCTTCCCCCTTGGGGGAAGGTGCCCGAGGCCCCGACCGAGGGCGGATGAGGGGCAGCCTTGCCAACAGAACCCATTTGCCGGGCGGCTGTGGTATACCTGCCCCTCATCCGGCCCTGCGGGGCCACCTTCTCCCTATGGGAGAAGGCAAAAAGAATAAACGCCCCCTTGCGGCATATACTGCCACAGGGGGGATTTTTATGCCGCAGATTCTGCCGGTGCTGCTGGGCGGGGATGCCAATGTCTACGGCATGGCCCGCAGCTTTTATGAAACCTGCGGTGTCCGCAGCCTTGCCGTCTGCCGCCGTGCGCTGCCGGCGCTGGCCTGCAGCCGCCTTGTCCGCGTTGCTGTGCAGGACCCGGCGTTTGCGCAGGACACCGTGTTCACCGCCACGCTGCTCGGTCTGGCCGCACAGCACCCCGGCAAAACGCGGCTGCTCGTCCCCTGTGCGGACGGCTACACCCGCCTGCTGGCACGCCATGCCGATGCCCTGCGCGGGGCCTACCGCTTTGCCTGCCCGCCGCCCGAGGCCGTCGAAGCACTCAGCGACAAGCAGCGCTTTGCCGCCGCCTGCCGCGCTGCCGGGCTGCGCACGCCCCAAACGGTGGTATTCTGCCCCGGCGGCGCGGTGCCGGACCTGCCGTTCGGCTGGCCGGTCATCGTCAAGCCGGCGGACTCCGATGCGTGGGCGCGCTGCCGCTTTCCCGGGAAACGCAAGGTGTATCTGGCGGGGAACGCCGCCGCGCTGCGCGCTGTTCTGGACGCAGTCTGCCGCAGCAGCTACTGCGGCGCTATGCTCCTGCAGGAGTACATCCCCGGCCCGGATACCCGTCTGGGGGTCGTGAATGCCTACTGTGCGCGGGACGGCAGCGTGCCGTGGGTCGTGCAGGGGCAGCCCCTTTTGCAGGAGCGCACGCCCGAGGGCACCGGCAACTATGCCGCCGTGCTGGTGGAGCCTGCCCGGCAGGACACCGCCCTGCTGGACACCCTGCGGGGGCTGTTGCAGGCGGCGGGCTGGCGCGGCTACGCCAATTTTGATTTGAAATACGACCGCCGCAGTGAGCCGGTTCTGTTTGAGCTGAACCCCCGCCCGGGCCGCGCATCGTTTTACTGCGATGCCGCGGGTGCGCCGCTGGCAAGGCCGCTGGTGGAGGATCTGCTCTGCTGCGGCCCTGTCACGCCGCCTAAGCTGCGCCCCGCCGTCTGGCACACTGCGCCATGGTGCGTGGTGCGGCGGCACTGCTCCAGCAGGCTGCTGCTGCACCGCGCCGCTCTCCTGCGGCGCCGCGGCAGAGCCAGCGCCCATCTGCTGGCGGCAGGGGAGGGCGCGCCCCGGCGGATCTGGTTTGTGATGCGGCAATGCGGGTATGCCCGCAAGCTGCAGGGGCAGCGACAGCGATTGGAAAAGGGGTGACAGCAGACATGTGCGGCATCGTCGGTTTTACGGCAGAATACCTTGACCCGGCATCGGCCCGGCAAACGGCCAAGGCAATGGCAGCGCTTATCCGCCACCGCGGGCCGGACGGCGAGGGCTATTATGCCGACACGCGCGCCGCACTGGGCCACCGCCGTCTGTCGATCATAGATGTGAACGGCGGCGGCCAGCCGATGTTCAACGAGGACGGCACCCTTGTGGTGGTGTTCAACGGCGAGATCTACAACTATAAGCCGCTGCGCGCAGAGCTGCGCCGGTTGGGCCACACCTTTGCCACTGACTCCGACACCGAGGTCCTGCTGCACGGGTATGAGGCATGGGGCGCGGCGCTGCCCCGGCATCTGCGCGGGATGTTCGCGTTTGCTCTGTGGGACCGCGCCGCCGGTACCCTGTTCTGCGCGCGGGATCTTTTCGGCATCAAGCCGCTGTACTATTACCAAAAGGGGGCGTGCCTGCTTTTTGCCAGCGAGATCAAGGCGTTTCTGGCGCACCCGGCCTTTGAAAAGCGGCTGAACGAGGCCCGCCTGCCCGACTGGCTCAGCATGGAGTACCTGCCCGACCGGGAAACACTGTTTGCGGGCGTGTATGAGCTGCCGCCTGCCCATACGCTGTGCTGGCAAAACGGCCGCGTGACCCTGCAGCGCTACGCCGCGCCGCGCTTTCGGGTACAGCGGGGCCGCAGCCTGCGCAGCTGGGCGCAAGCAATCGGCGATGCTTTGGCGGACAGCGCCGCCGCCCACCGCATCGCGGATGTGGAGGTCGGGTGCTTTCTCTCCGGCGGGGTGGATTCCTCGCTGGTCGTGCGGGAGACGGCGCGCAACCAGCCTGCGGTACAGTGCTTTTCGGTCGGCTATCGGGAGGAAAAGTATTCCGAGCTGCCCGCCGCCCGCGCGGCTGCGACGGCGCTGGGCGTGCCCCTGACCGAAACGACTGTTACGGCCGAGGCGTTCTTTGACGCCAACCGCGCGATCCAGTGGTATCTTGACGAGCCGATGCCCAACCCGGCGGAGGTGCCGCTGTATTTTCTGTGCAAAACCGCGCGGCAGCGTGTAAAAGTGGTGCTGTCAGGTGAGGGGGCGGATGAGCTGTTCGGCGGCTACCCGCTGTACCGGCAGGCCGTCTGGGCCGAGGGCTGGCAGCGGATGCCGCGCCCGGTGCGCCGCGCGCTGGCTGCACTGCTGCCGGGGTGCGGCCTTCTGCGCCGGGGCACACAGACCCGCTGGCAGCGCTGCGCCCGGGCCAACTATGTGTTTGAGACCCCGCAGGAGCGCGATAAATATTTGAAGCGCTCGCCCAACACGCCCGACCCGGCCCACCGCTGCAAGCCGTATTTTGATAAGGTGCGCGGCTTGGATGAGCCGACGGCCCTGCAGTGGGTGGATCTGCAGACATGGCTGCCGCGGGACATTTTGCGCAAGGCGGACCGGATGAGTATGGCCCACAGCCTTGAGCTGCGGGTGCCGTTTTTGGACCGGCGGGTGCTGGCTGTGGCGCTGGGGCTGCCCCGGCGGTACCGCTGCACCGCGCGGCGGGGCAAGATTGCCCTGCGCGCCGCTGCGGCACGCCGCCTGCCCCGGGCGCTGGCCACAAACCCTAAGCGCGGGTTCCCCGTGCCGCTGGCCGACTGGCTGCGGCAGGACGAATACTATGCGCGGGTGAAGGCCAAATTCACCGGCCCGGTGGCCGAGCGCTTTTTCGACACCGGGGCGCTCTGCGCCCTGCTGGATGACCACCGGGCAGGTAAAACAAACGCTATGACGAAGATATGGGCGTTTTACTGCTTTATAGAATGGTATGAGGTGTACTTTGTAGAGCAAAAACCGCCGATTTTGTAAAAAACTTACCGAAAAAGCTTGACAAAGACCGATTGCGTTGCTATAATAACTTACGCAGTATGTCCCTTGTGGGCAGAACCCGCAATAAGCGCCCGTAGCTCAGCTGGATAGAGCAACTGCCTTCTAAGCAGTGGGCCGGGGGTTCGAGTCCCTTCGGGCGCATTATGTGGTGCCTATGGCGCAGTTGGTTAGCGCGCCAGATTGTGGCTCTGGAGGCCGAGAGTTCGAATCTCTCTAGGCACCCCACCAAAGACCGTTCAGGCCCGTTCCTGCGCGGTCTTTTCTTTTTATAATGGGCCGTCGCCAAGCGGTAAGGCAGAGGACTTTGACTCCTCCATCCGTCGGTTCAAATCCGGCCGGCCCAACCATGCCCCATAGAAAATGACGCAGCCAAGTTGGTTTGCGGCATTCTTCTAGGGGGCTTTTTTTATGGCAAGGCGGCGCGCCGTGCCCTGCGCGGCCGGGCCTTCCCTGTGAAAAAAGTTCATAAAAAACCTTTCCGTTCCTGTTGACAGGGGGCAGGGGCGCAGCTATAATAAAAGCCGTAAGTGAACAATGTTCATATTGAGGTGCCCATGAATACGATCGTCACATCCAAAGAGGAGATCCTGAAAACCAGCCGTGCGCTGATCCAAGAGCAGGGGTGGTCTGCTGTCAGCATCCGCTCTGTTGCGGCGGCGTGCGGGGTGTCGGTAGGCTCTATTTACAACTATTTTGACTCCAAGGCGGAGCTGGTCAGCGCCACCGTTGAAAGCGTCTGGTGCGAGATCTTCCACCGCCCGGAGGATGCCGCCGTCTTTCAGGATGTGCAGGCCTGCGTGATCTGGATGTATGAGCGGATGGCCTACGGCTGTGAGCAGTATCCCGGCTTTTTCACACTGCATTCGCTCGGCTTTATGCGGGACGAAAAGGCTGACGGCAAGCGCCATATGCAGCAGGCCTGGCACCACATGCTCATGGGGCTGTGCGCAGTCCTCAGGCAGGATGCCAGAATCCGGCCCGATGCCTTTGATGAGCAGTTCACGGCAGAAAAATTTGCCGAAGTGCTGTTTTCACAGCTGTTGTCCGCGCTGCTGCGGCAGGATTATGACCCCAGCGCCGTGCTGGAGATCGTGCGAAGAACCTTATATTGACCACCGGCTTTTCATTCCCACCAGCGTGTGGGAATTTTAAATGCCTCAAACTGAACAATGTTCACAATGCCTACAAAAAACATCAGCAAAAAGGAGAAATTGAGCTATGCAAGCAATCGTAGAAACTGTATTTGATGCCGTCTATCTGGTATCTGTCATCACCATCGGTATCCTGATGATCCGTGGGAGCAAGGGTAACCCGCAGTTCCGTCTGTTTGGCCTGATGGCCGTTGTGCTGGGCGCCGGTGACTCCTTCCATCTGGTGCCCCGCGCGCTGGCGCTCTGCACCACGGGTCTGGAAAACTACACCGTGCCGCTGGGCCTCGGCAAGTGGATCACCTCGGTCACGATGACGATCTTTTATGTGCTGCTCTACTATGTGTGGCGTCAGCGCTATAAGGTCGAGGGCCGGAAGGGCCTGACCGCCGCCGTCTACGGGCTGGCCGCCGTGCGCGTCATCCTCTGCATGATGCCGCAGAACCAGTGGCTCAGCGCCGAATCCCCGCTCTCTTGGGGCATCTACCGCAACATTCCCTTTGCCCTGATGGGCCTTCTGATCATCGTGCTGTTCTTCCGCAGCGCCAAAGAGCATAACGACGAAGCGTTCCGCTGGATGTGGCTGACCATCGTGCTGAGCTTTGGCTTCTATATCCCGGTCGTGCTGTGGGCCGATGCAATCCCGATGATCGGTATGCTGATGATCCCCAAGACCTGCGCTTATGTCTGGACGGTGCTGATCGGCTATTCCGCTATGAAGAAGGAGTGCAGATAAGCCACCGCACCCCGCCCGCAGAAGCCCGGCAGGACCGACTGCACTTTTTTGAACAAAAATCCACCTTTTAAAACAGCAGGCACTGGTCGGCGGCTGCGCTGTCTGTTATAATAAAAGCACGATACTGGCGGCAGAATGTCCGCATACAAAACAGACAGAATTTGGCAAGGAGTGATACCATGCTCGACCTCAGACAGTGCGCACTCGGTATTGAATTCGGCTCGACCCGCATCAAGGCGGTGCTGGTGGACGGCAGCCATGCCCCGGTGGCGCAGGGGGACTTCACTTGGGAAAACCAGCTGAAGGACGGCGTCTGGACCTACCCGCTGGAGGCTGTGCATACCGGCCTGCAGCACGCCTACGCCGCGCTGGCCGCCGATGTGCAGGCAAAATACGGGCAGCCCCTTACAACGGTGGGCTGCATCGGGATCTCTGCGATGATGCACGGCTATCTGGCCTTTGACGGGGCCGACCGTCTGCTGGTGCCCTTCCGCACATGGCGCAATACGATGACCGGCCCGGCAGCGGCCGAGCTGACCGAGGCGCTCGGCTTCAACATTCCCCAGCGGTGGAGCATCGCGCATTTCTATCAGGCGCTTCTCAATGGGGAGGCACATCTGGGTGAGTTGGCCTTCTTTACAACGCTGGCGGGCTATGTCCATTGGCAGCTCACCGGGCAAAAGGTGCTGGGCGTGGGCGATGCCAGCGGCATGTTCCCCATCGACAGCGCCACCGGCGGCTATGATGCCGAAATGCTCAAGACCTGCAGCCGACTGATCGCCGGTCACGGCTTCGGGCGTGAGCTGGCCGAGCTGCTGCCCGCAGTGCTGCCCGCCGGTGCCGATGCCGGTGCGCTGACGGCGGAGGGCGCCCGCCTGCTGGACCCCACAGGGACATTGCAGCCCGGCGTGCCGTTCTGCCCGCCGGAGGGGGACGCCGGGACCGGCATGGTCGCCACGAACAGCGTGGCCCCGCGCACCGGCAATGTCAGCGCCGGCACCAGCATCTTTGCAATGGTCGTGCTGGAAAAGCCGCTCTCCCGCGTCTACCCCGAGATCGACATGGTCACGACCCCCAGCGGCGAGGCTGTGGCCATGGTCCACTGCAACAACTGCACAAGCGATCTGAACGCGTGGGTCAGCCTGCTGGCCGAGAGCGCGGCGCTCTGCGGGGTTGAGGTCGATAAGGGAACGCTTTTCACAAAGCTGTTCAATGCGTCGCTCAGTGGCGCACCCGACTGCGGCGGCGTGACCCCGGTGAACTACTTCTCCGGCGAGAGCGTGACCCATTTTGACGCCGGCCTGCCGCTGCTGCTGCGCCGCCCCGATGCCGATTTTACGCTGGCCAACTTCATGCGGGCCAACATCTACTCGGCCTTTGCCACGCTGGCCATGGGGCTGGAGATTTTGAGGAACGAGGATGTGGCCGTGGATACCCTGCTGGGCCACGGCGGGCTGTTCAAGACGCCGGGCGTTGCCCAGCGGTATCTGGCAGCGGCGGCGGGCGCACCCGTCACCTGCATGGAGACGGCGGGCGAGGGCGGCCCCTACGGCATGGCCCTGCTTGCAGCCTACCGCCTGCACCGCGCCGAGGGTGAGACGCTGGCCGACTACCTCAAGACCCGCGTCTTTGCCGGGGCACGCAGCACGACCGTGACCCCCGATGCCGCTGATGTGGCCGGGTTTGCCGCCTTCCTCCGGGAGTATGAGCGGGCGCTCAAGGCAGAGCGGGCGGTGGTCTGAGGTGAGCGGCCCCTTTGAACGAATGTCCCCTGCATAAACACCCCCGCCCCTGCGCATACTGTCGGTACGGAGGTGTTTAGCTATGAACTATCTTGACTGTGCGCAGTATGACTGCTGCCATAATAAGGCGGGCTGCTGCTGCCTGAACAGCATTCAGGTCCGCCACACCGGCCCCGGGGATGCTGTCTGCGGCAGCTACCGCAACAGCGAGGGCTGCGGCAATGTCGCCACCGACAACCCGCCCGCCTCGCCCGAGACCGACATCCACTGTGACGACAAGGGCTGCCGCTATCTGGAGGGACGCTGCTGCTGCGCGGACCATGTGAGCATTGACGAGTGCAGCTGCGGCCCCGAGTGCGCCACCCGCGCCCCGAAGGAAAACAACGGATGAACTAGGGCAATACCGCATAATTCTAAGTGCCGATACGGCGAGCGAGGTGCGGCAGCTGCTAAGCCAAAAGCGCAGATAATACTGGATGTCTTATCGAGCATTTTGGCAACGCAGATGCCGTGCCGCAGCCGCCGGAGCGGTGCTTAAGCCGTCAGGCGGGAATTGTGCGGTATTGCCTTAGTCTGCTTTTCTTCGGCTTGCAGGTATATCGTAACACAGCGCGCTGTCGAATCCTGCTGGTTTATAAGACCGAACGCCGGTTTATTTTGGGGATGGTTGTTTTCCGCTGTCGAAAAAGGCCGGTCACACGCCCAGCCCTGCAAAGCGTTTTTCCGCTATGCGGAAGGCCGCAGCACCTCGTCCAGCGCGTCCAGCCTTTGGGGCACTGCACTCAGGTCGATGGTACCAAAGTCCGTTGTCACGCCGGCAGCCTCCAACAGGCCGCTCCCGTCAGCCGGGTCCTCGCAGATCTGACGGGCGTTGTACAGGATGCCGTCCCAGTTCAAGACAAGCAGCTCCTGCTGCTGCGCGTCCAGCCCGCCCTGCCAGTCGGTCACGGTTTCGGCGCTGATGTCGGCGCGGCTCAGGTATTCTACCAGCACGGCCGCCGCCTGTGCGCTTTTCAGGCTGCAGCCGGCCGTATCCGCTCCATAGCAGACAAAGCCGTCCAGCACCGCCGCTGCGGTGTCTGCGGCAGACGGTGCCCCGGCAGCTGCGCTTTGGGCTGGTGAAGGCCCGGTCGGCGGGGCCGCCCCCGCGCCGCACCCCGCCAAAAGAACTGCCGCCGCCAAAAGAACTGCAAGCCTGCGCATCATGATCCCCCCTGTGTGGTACTTTTCCTCTGCCGTATACTATTCGCAGCAGCCCCGCCTTGTATCCGGGGCGCAGCAGCTCTTGCAGGTATTTTTGCGGATATACTCCTGAATATCATCAAAAATCGGCATCAGCGCCTCGCCGTTCGGGGTCAGCCGGTATTCGACCCGGGGCGGGACCTCGTTGTAGTCGATCCGCTCGACCAGACCGTCTGCGGCCAGCTCCTTGAGCTGGTTGGACAGCATCTTGTGGGTCACACCGTCCAGCAGCCTGCGCAGCTCACCATAGCGCAGGGTGCCGTGCGCGCCCACCATAAATAATATGCGCATCTTCCATTTGCCGCTGATCTGGTCCATGACCTGTTCCATCTTGTCACAGCCCACATCGGCATAGCGGCAGTTGCAGTGTTCGTTCGGGTGCATTGTCACACTCTCCTTTTGGGTAGCGGTTTCCAAAAAGTGCGTACTTGTCAAAAGCGACCATTGGAATATACTGAGTATAGAGCATTTTTCCCGCGTTTGCAACTTGTTTCTGCACCGCTTTTGCGTTAGAATAGTAGCATACATCGAACGATCGCCCCGCCCTTCGCGCAGGGAAATGTGTAAGAGGAGAAAACAACCTATGTACGATGAACTCGTAGAATTTTTGCAGGAATCCGTCACCCCGTTCCACGCCGCCGCCACCGCTGAAAGCTGGCTTGCGGCTGCCGGCTTCACCCGTCTGGAGGAGGCCGACTACTGGAACCTGGAGCCCGGCAAGGGCTATTACATCACCCGCAACGGCTCGGCTGTCATTGCATGGCGGGTGCCGCAGCACGCCATCGGCGGCTGGCGCATCGCTGCCAGCCACAGCGACTCCCCCTGCTGGAAGATCAAGGCCGACATGCCCGAGAATGAGGGCTGCCGCCGACTGAGCGTGGAGGGCTACGGCGGCATGATCATGGCCAGCTGGCTGGACCGCCCGCTGACCGTGGGCGGCCGCGTGCTGGTCAAAACGCAGGACGGCGTGCAGAGCCGCCTTGTCTACATCGACCGCGACCTGCTCGTCATTCCGTCACTGGCCATCCACTTCCAGCGGGATGTGAACAAGGGCAAGGTGTTCAATTCCCAGATCGACATGCAGCCGCTGTGGGGTCCCGCAGGCAGCCGCACGCTGACCGACCTTGTCTGTGAGGAGCTTGGCATCACGGCGGAGGAGATCCTCGACTGGGATCTGCAGCTTGTCACCCGGCAGGCCCCCGTGCAGATCGGCCCCGACAACGAATATTTCATGGCCCCGCGCATCGACGATCTGGAGTGCGCCGCCACAACGCTGCTCGCGTTTTTGGATGCCTCCGGCGAGGCCGACAGCGCCTGCGCCCCCGTCTGGGCCATGTTTGACAACGAGGAGGTCGGCTCCTCCAGCCGGATGGGTGCCGAGAGCAGCTTCCTGCGGGATGTGCTGGACCGCATCCTCGACGCTGTGCCCCACAGCGGGCAGGCTGCCGCGCGCGCGATGGCGAACAGCTTTATGCTCAGCGCCGACAACGCCCACGCCACCCACCCGAACTTCCCGCAGAAGGCTGACCCCTGCGCCCCCGTGCGGATGGGCGGCGGTGTCGTGCTGAAGTACAACGCCAGCCAGAAGTACACGACCAACGCCGTGAGCGGTGCGGTTTTCCGCGCTGTGTGTGAGAAGGCCGGCGTGCCGGTGCAGGTCTTTACCAACCGCGCCGATGAGCCGGGCGGCAGCACGCTGGGCAACCTGCAGAGCCACACCCTGCCCATCCCGATGGCGGACATCGGCTGTGCGCAGCTGGCCATGCACAGCGCCGTTGAGACGGCCTCCGTGGCGGATGCCGAGGCGATGACCAAGGCCGTGGCCGCCTTCTACCGCGTCCACCTGCGTGCCCTCGGCGACGGCACCTACACGCTGGAATGACGACCGGACGCTATGCACCCAGCCCCAGCGGGCGGATGCACCTGGGCAACCTGATGTGCTGCCTGCTCGCCTGGCTGAGCGCCAAAAGCAAGGGCGGGCAGGTTTTGCTGCGCATAGAGGATCTGGACGCCCAGCGCTGCCCGCGCCGCTACGCGGACGCCATCATAGACGATCTGGCGTGGCTGGGCCTTGCCGCCGACGGCCCGACACCGCCGGTCTACCAGAGCGAGCGCAGCGAAATTTATCAGCGGTATTTCGACGAATTATCCCGCTGCGGGCTGGTCTACCCCTGCTTTTGCAGCCGCAGCCAGCTTCACGCCGCCAGTGCGCCCCACCGCAGTGACGGTCAGGTCGTCTACGCCGGGACCTGCCGCAGCCTGACGCCTGCTGAGATCACCGAGCGCGCCAAGACCCGTGCCCCCGCCTGGCGGGTGCGGGTGCCCGATGAGGTCATCGCCTTTGAGGACGGCCACATGGGCCCCTGCGCCGAGAATCTGGCCCGGGACTGCGGGGATTTTTACCTGCGCCGGGCGGACGGCGTGTTCGCCTACCAGTTGGCGGTCGTTGTGGACGATGCCCTGATGGGGGTCAACGAGGTCGTGCGCGGCAGCGATCTTTTGTCCAGCACGGCGCGCCAGCTCTGGCTTTACCGCGAGCTGGGCCTGCGCGCCCCGCAGTTTTACCATCTGCCGCTGCTGCTGGCCAGTGACGGCCGCCGCCTCTCCAAGCGGGACGGCGACCAGAGCCTTGAACACCTGCGCGCCCGCTATTCGCCCGAGGAGATCATCGGCAGGCTGGCCTTTGCCTGCGGCCTGCAGGACCGCCCGACCCCCGCGACCCCGCAGGATCTGGCCCGCACCTTCGACTGGGCCAAGGTGCCGAAAAACGACATTGTTTTGCCGGAAGGGCTGTTTTAATGGAAGCAGCCCCATGGCTTCCCCCGCGGGGGAAGCTGTCTGCGAAGCAGACTGATGAGGGCCGGCCCTGCCACCGCTGCCCGCAAACGGCAGACAACCCTATACTTTCCCCTCATCCGGCGCTTTGCGCCACCTTCCCCCGCAGGGGAAGGCTGTATAGAAAAGGAGTCCTATCCACATGCAACGCTACGATATCACCGGCATGAGCTGTGCGGCCTGCGCCGGCCATGTAGAAAAAGCCGTTGCGGCGGTGCCGGGTGTGGCATCGGTCACGGTAAGCCTGCTGACCAACTCGATGCAGGTCGATTATGCCCCCGATGCCGACCCTGACGCCACCGCCAAACGCATCCTCCGCGCCGTGGATGCTGCCGGATACGGCGCATCCCCCGCCACCGCCGAGAGCGAAAGCGCTGAGCTGGAGGACACCGAGACCCCCCGGCTGAAAAAGCGCCTGATTGCGAGCCTCTGCTTCCTTGTGCCGCTCATGTATGTCTCGATGGGCCACATGATCGGCCTGCCGCTCGGCAGCGTATTCCACGGCGGCGGCTGGCATGCCATCCTGTACGCCGGCACGCAGCTTGCGCTGACACTGCCGGTCTGCTGGATCAACCGCGCCTTCTTCATTTCTGGCTGGAAGGGCGTGAAAACCCGCGCCCCCGGCATGGACACGCTGGTGGCCCTCGGCGCAGGCGCTTCGCTCGCCTACGGCCTGTTTGCCATTGTCATGATCTGCCTCGGCCTTTCCTCCGGCAATGACGACCTCGTCATGCAGTACCGCCACGACCTCTACTTTGAGTCGGCGGCGATGATCTTAACGCTGATCACAGTCGGCAAAACGCTGGAGGCCTACAGCAAGGGCAAAACGACCGATGCGCTGAAAAGCCTGATGAAGCTGGCCCCCCAGACCGCCTGCGTACTGCGCGATGGGGAGCAGGTCACCGTCCCTGTCAGTGAGGTCGCTGTCGGCGATTTGTTCTTAGTCCGCCCCGGCGAGAGCATCCCTGTGGACGGCACCGTCACCGAGGGGCTTTCCTCGGTCAACGAGGCGGCCCTCACCGGCGAGAGTATGCCGGTGGACAAGTTCCCCGGCTCCCCGGTCAGCGCCGCCACCATCAACCAGAACGGCGCACTGACCTGCCGGGCCGAGCGTGTCGGCCAGGACACCACCCTGTCGCAGGTCATCCGCCTTGTGCGGGATGCCGCCGCCACCAAGGCCCCGCTGGCCAAGACTGCCGACAAAGTTTCCGGCATCTTTGTACCCACCGTCATCTGCATTGCGGCGGCCACCTTTTTGATCTGGCTGCTGCTCGGCCAGACCTTCACCTTTGCGCTGGCGCGCGGCATCAGCGTGCTGGTCATCAGCTGCCCCTGCGCACTGGGGCTGGCCACGCCGGTAGCCATCATGGTCGGCAGCGGTGTGGGTGCCAAAAACGGCATCCTGTTTAAAACAGCCGCCAGCCTTGAGACCACCGGCTACACTGACACCGTCCTGCTGGACAAGACCGGCACCGTCACCACCGGCGAGCCGAGCGTTGTCCGGATCATCGGCACCCGCAATGTGCCGGAAAAATTCCTTCTCAGCATGGCCGCCGGGCTGGAGCTGCGCAGCGAGCACCCGCTGGCACGCGCGATCCTGCAGCGCGCCGACACCGACAAGCTCTCCTACACCACGGTGTCGGACTTTACTGCCATCCCCGGCAAGGGGCTGCAGGGCAAGGTCGCAGGCAAGGTCATCGCGGGCGGCAACGCCGATTTCATCGCCACGCATTGCACCCTGCCCGATGACCTTATACAGGCCGGTGCCGAGATGAGCCGCGACGGCATTACCCCGCTGTACTTCTCGCTGGCGGGGCGGCCGGCCGGTGTCATCGGCGTGGCCGATGTCGTCAAGCCCACCTCCAAGCCCGCCATCGACCAGATGCGGGCGCTCGGCCTGCAGGTCGTGCTGCTGACCGGTGACAACACGGCCACCGCGCGCCACATCGGCGCGATGGTCGGTCTGGACGCCGACCATGTCATTGCTGGGGTCCTGCCCGCCGGTAAGGAGGCCGAGGTCCGCCGCCTGCAGAAGCAGGGCCGCGTGGCCATGGTCGGTGACGGCATCAACGATGCCCCCGCCCTGACCCGCGCCGAGACCGGTATTGCGATCGGTGCCGGTGCCGATGTAGCGCTTGATGCCGCCGATGTCGTGCTGGTGCGCAGCGATCTGGCCGATGTCCCCGCCGCCGTGCGGCTGTCCCGCGCGGTCGTGCGCAACATCCACCAGAACCTGTTCTGGGCGTTCTTCTACAACGCCGTCTGCATTCCGCTGGCGGCGGGTGTTTTCACCGGCCTCGGCATCACCCTCAACCCAATGATTGCCTCGGCCGCGATGAGCCTGTCGAGTGTCTGCGTGGTCACGAATGCACTGCGCCTCAACACCTTTGATCCGCGCAGCGCCGCCCACGATGCCCCGCCGAAGCGCAAAGCCCCGGCGCGCGCACCGGCCGCCGCGCCTGCTGCCTGCCCCACCGGCAGCTGCCCTGTGCAGCCCGCCGAAACAAACGATACAACGGAGGAAGTTATTATGAACAAGACCATTCATATTGAAGGCATGATGTGCGGCCACTGCGAGGCCACCGTGAAAAAGGCACTGGAGGCGCTGGACGGCGTGACCGGCGCCGCGGTCAGCCACGAGGCCGGCACGGCCGTTGTCACCCTGAGCCGCGATGTAGCCGATGCCGACCTGAAGGCCGCCGTGGAGGCCAAGGACTACACCGTCACGGGCATCGACGCATGAGTGTCATCCGCCGCCGCTGGCGCTTTACCGGCGAGGTGCAGGGGGTTGGCTTCCGCTATTACGCCCGCGCCGCCGCCCAGCATCTGGGCCTGACCGGCTGGGTTGCCAACAACTGGGACGGCAGCGTCACGCTGGAGGCTCAGGGCACCCGCGCCGCGCTGGACGAGCTTGTCCCCACGATCGAGCGCGCGAACCGCTGGGCCCGCATCGAGGGCGTTGAAGTCACCGACCTGCCCGCCAAGGACCGCGAGTACGGCTTTACTGTGCGCAGCGGTGAATAAATGCAAACAAAACAGCCAAGGCAGCAGGGAATTCCCTACCGCCTTGGCTGTTTAAGGTTAGGTACGGTATTATACTACCCCCAAACACCTAATCACATTATAAGATTTGCTTTCAACTTCTTTCATATATTTTTCCATATACTCGTAGTCAGGCGCACCGCTTGCATTTGCCGGAAGTTTGATGCTTTCCTCTTTAAGCAAGTTTGGAAACATACCATAGTTATATGAATACTTTTGGGCTATCGGTTGTAAGCACGATGTAATAAATAGGCAAGCATATTCGTCAATATTTCTGGTGTCAATATAATACATATCTCTCCCAGATATCCATTCCTTTTTCTGGTAAAAGAATGTTGTGTTTTCAGCACCAAACGAAATCACCCTTGCTGGATTGACCTTTCCAAGCGGACGTTTCACATTATATTTAATGCCATTATTAAATTTGCTTCTGATAACATAAGGGATTCCGCCTAGGCTTTCTTTTACTTCACGAGTATGGTAGACCATCGGCTTTACAATTTCCGGGAAAATATCCTTAATTTTATAAGTTTTCCATTTTTCAACATCAACATTTTTTGATCTGAGACAATACTTCGCTGACTGCAATTTAGTCAGCGAAGCGCTGACTGCAATTTCCTGATTTTTCATATATGATTCCATATATGAAAAATCAGGTTGATGATTCTCATCAACTGGTAATAAAATGCAATCCCTTTCCATATCTTCTTTTTTCCATTTATCGACAAATGCGTACCTTTTCCCGGCTTGTTTTAAAATCGGTATGATAAAAAGCGCAATATACCTATTCAAAGTAAAGACCGGGTATAGAACATTCACATCATCTGATGCCCAAAAAGGAGTATCCTGATAAAACGCCTCACCAACAGAGCCATTATATGTAATCGTAATAGTATTTTTCGGATGAATGTGTTCGTTGTTTGATATATGGGCCGTTATCCCATTATTTATAGCGCTTGCCCCAATAAAATTTATACTGCCGTCTCTCATATTTGCTTTTGTTAAACGAGTTCCCTTAACAACTGTAAACAGCTTACCTATCGGAAACGGCTCCCACTTGGAGGTATCAATTTTACTCATTGTTATCATCCCTGTTTTTCAGCATAATTGAAACACCATCCCCTATTGACTCCACAGAACTGTTATACAATACTTTTGCTAGTAGTTTTTCTCCAAACACTTTAACATCAACGCCTTCTCTAAACATCAGATAATCCATCATCGTTTTGGTGAAATCCTCATCGTAGATTTCAAATTCTTTTTCTGGCATTTGGTAGCTAAGATGGTCTGCAGGTTTGATCCACTGGATGGTATTGCTTCCGGATTGCTTTCTTATAATTTCAACCCACTTGTCTTCAATCGCCTGCCAACGGTCTTTTATATCTTGGCGACCTTGATTTTTAACTGTTTCAAGTCCGTCATCCTCTATATAGCAGGCAAAAATTTCTTTTTTGTTTTGGGGTACACCAGCTTCAAAAATAAATATAGATGTTGTAACTCCCTCGGCGAACACTTTTTCTGGTAGCTTAATTATTTTTTCAAGGGTGCTGTGTTTCAGCAGTTTAGGGCCCTTTTTATCTTTTTCAAGCTTCTTGTCTGGAAGAATAAAAGCGCACTTCGTATGTTCTGGCACATTCTTCAAAACATTTTCTACAATGGTAAGACAACCATATTTTGATTCAAAAGGCGGATTCATAAGTACTTTGGTAATCTGCTTCGACTTTATCCAATCACACGCCTCCTGCGAACGGCTATCAAACTGCTCCAAATTTGTTTTCCCATCTTTATGAATCAGCATATTGGCACACGCAAGGGCAAATATTTCTCTATCAAATTCAATACCAAATAGCTGCGTTTTCTTAATATCTGCCGCTTTCTTTGTCTGAATACCGCCAGATTCTTTTATCATATTGCACATGGCCTTAACAAGAAACGCCCCAGAACCACATGCCGCGTCAAGGACCCTGTCATTCTTATTCACATTTATGAGCCGATACATAAAAGAAGTGATGTGGTCTGGTGTAAATACCTGTCCGCTTTCAGATTTCTTCTTATAACGATTAAACTCATTGAAGAATATTCCCATAACATCCTCGCCATTCCAATAGTCAGAATTGACGCAGTCGGATATTTCAGAAACCCATTCAATGAAGTTATCAATAGCTTCTTGATTTGTTGTATTGTTCATTTTGATTTCCGCATACACTTCAATCAAAATATCGAGTTTTAGGTTCTGTTTTCGATCATCCCCCAAGGATTTCGATAAGGTACTGAGAATGGAGTTTTTCATCAGTGTAAAATCCATTCCTTTTATGAGTATAGCACCATATCTTTTTCCAACAAGTGCACACGCCGTAAAAATCATTCGGTGATATAAATTCCTGATGCCAAAGTCAATATGCAGGCAGTCATTGATTTTCTTCGTCAGATTATAAATGCGTTTCTTATCTATTGCATTTTTTGTAAACAGAGACATGTAATAGGTCTTGTTCTGCAGTGTTGGCGCCACATCGGATATTTCACTGTTATTCAAGAAAACCCGGACATCAACACCATTATATAAGATTCCTACCACCTGCTTGTACTTGGACAAAGCAATTTTGCAATTTTTAAAAAGCTCGTTTGCCCACTTCTGCAGTGATATATCTTCTGCCTCCGATTTTGTTTCCAAAATGATAGCTGGAGAGTTTAGGTCGTCAGAAAGGTACCATCCATCAGGCTTATCAACGACCCCCTTAAAACCAAGTTGATTAAATGTTGTGATTTGTCCCGTTCCTTGCTGTATTTTTGCTTCTTTTTTATCAAATCCTAATATAATTTTTGCTTCATCCCGAACTTGATCCTCGGTTTTAGATGATACTCTTGCCATAATATCGCTTTCCTCCATATGCGTTTCTTGCAAGTCTTTCGAAGGCTTTACAGCCACTCCTGCATCTCGGCCGACCATTTCATTTCAAACGCATCTTGTTCTACAGCCGCCTTAAATGGTTCACTCAAAAACACCTGTATCGTTCTCAGCACCGCGCCAAATACATCCGTTTTTGTATCGATTTTTCGGCAAAACGCCTTCCACTTCTTCTGCATTGCCGCATCGTCGGCAAACTTTATCACCTGCTCAAATTGCGCCGCGGTAAAACTGTGTCCACGATTTGCGAATGTCTTTTTCAGTGCTTCTGCCAGCGTTGCGCCGTCAAAATCAAACCTGTTGGCAAGGTAATAAATATCGTAATAATCCTTCATCCTGCTGGAAAATTCCATCAGTGTCAAAATAGCATCAATCTTTTCGGCAACGGTTGTTTCCAGCGAATAGGTGTTGACCAACGGTGCCGGGAAATCGTCCAGCTGTGTAGGGATTTTCCGCGTTTCCTGCTTGGGCACAATGACATCGCCCACACCAAAATCAATGCTGAACGGCGTTCGGGTATTTTTGATTCTTGCGACAAGAGACGCTCCCACACCCGCATATTTCTTAGTCACAGAGATAGGCTCTACACTCTTGATTTTAAATGTAATAAATTCGTTTTCTGTCGGAACTGCAATAATTTCTTCCAGCACAGCTTGTAACTGCTCCGGCGTATTGGGAATACTGCGAAGCAAGAAATCAACATCCATCGTCACACGGCTGTCAAAATTTGTGAGGGAGTAGATAAACAAGCCGCCCTTGAGGACCAAATTTCCTGAATACCTTGACCGCTCCAAACGGCGCAGAAATTCCTCCTGGCAAAAAAGCTGCAAACAAAGCTGATAGCTTTTTCCGCTTTCCGCCGCCTTGTTCTTGAGCCGTGCCAGCACAGACGCCGCCCTATCAGCCATTGAGCAGCACCTCCATCAATTCTGTAACTTTCTTATAGACACGCAGTTGCTTTGCGTACTCTGATAGATTTTTCAAATTTTTATCTGCATCGTTTGCGTACGCATGCAAAGCTTTTCCAAACAGCTCATTATCCAGTCTGTTACGGTATTTAAAACAATCGCAAATCGTACGCTCCCGGTCATACACAGGCAACGCAACACCATTAAAATCTTCTATCGTTTTCCCCAGTCCGTACAAATTTTCCTTCACATAGTAGGGCTGAATGGCAAGGACATCAATCTTCAGCTTTGCTCGTGACATTGATCGAGGAACGGCCACCGACCACTTGCGCGGAGCGAAGTCACCATATCCAAAGTGGAACAGTGCCGACTCGACACATACAATCCCCTGCGGAACCAGCGCCGCCAGCATACTTTCCTCCGAAACCTCGCTGTTCTTCGCAAGCTCATAGTATCCGTGCCTTACACGGGTAAGATACCCGGTGTTACAAAGATTGACCAACTCCATCGCACGGATGCCAGACGAGACAAAATCTGCCGACTTTGCAATTCCGCCATTTTCGTCAAGCACTGCTTTCACCTGTTCCCTTATGCCCACCGTCTCACCTACTTCTTCTGTAAAATCAAACACAATTACACCTCTATTGTGTTTGGAATTATTATACCAAATACCGTCCCGGCCCGCAAGAATAAAATCACTCACATTTTCATGATATTTGTGTGTGATTTTATCGGGCATCAAACTGTTTTGCCGCCTTTTATCTATTATCTTATTGCGCAGATGTTTCCGCACGGGTATAATAGTATATTATATCAAAAGTTAGGGGGTGCCGTTTTGCCCGGCACTTTGTATCTTGTCGCCACGCCGATCGGCAATCTTGATGATATGCCGCCCCGCGTGGCTGCCACCTTCGGCATGGCGGACTTCATCGCCGCCGAGGACACCCGCGTGACCCTGCGTCTGCTGAACCATCTCGGCCTCAAAAAGCCGATGGTCAGCTACTACGAGCATGCCCTCCACCACGGCGAGGCCATCTTAAACCGCATTGAGGCCGGGGAGAACTGCGCGCTCTGCAGTGACGCCGGTATGCCCTGCATCAGCGACCCCGGGGAGCAGATCGTCCGCGAGGCCCATGCGCGCGGCATCCGGGTCGTGCCCATCCCGGCCGCATCCGCCTGCGTCACGGCGCTGGCTGCCAGCGGTCAGCCCACCGCCCGCTTTGTGTTTGAGGGCTTTTTGCCTGTCCCCAAGCGCGACCGGCGGGAGCGACTGACCTTTCTGCAGAACGAAACCCGCACGATGATCTTCTACGAGGCACCGCACAAGCTGCGCGGCACCCTTGATGATCTTGCTGCCGCGTTCGGCGCGGACCGCCCGGTATCCCTCTGCCGTGAGCTGACCAAGCTGCACGAGGAGATCAAAAAGACCACGCTGGGCGAGGCCGTTGCCTACTATAAGGAAAACGACCCCCGCGGTGAGTATGTGCTGGTGCTGGCCGGTGCCGACCCCGCCGCCGTGACCGATGCCGCCGCCCCCACGCTGGAGCAGGCCGTAGCCGCCGCCCGCGCCCTGCAGGCAGGCGGCCTGCCCCCCGCCGCCGCCGCCAAGCAGGCTGCCGCCGGGACACCGTTCAGTAAAGGTGAGGTGTACCGCCAACTCATCAATGGGTGATTTTTTAGAGAATAGATAAAAGATAATAGATAATAAAAAGTGTGGAGTTTTTGCCCCGCGGGGCAAAAACAAATTTTAAGCGCCGCGCAAGCGGTGCGATCCACCAATTTTATTATCTTTTATCTATTACCTTGTATCTTTTTAGGAGTATTTCTATGTGTAAAATCCTCGTCGTATCTGACGTCCACGGCCGCCTGCGGGACCTGCGCTGGGTGCTGGCGCATGAGACCGCCGATGCCATGTTCTATCTGGGCGATGGTCTGTATGACCTGAACGCCGCCCTTGAGATGTGCAAACCGCCGATCCCCTACCCCATCTACCGGGTGGCCGGCAACTGCGATGTCAACTACAGCGAGCCGTCTGAGGGGCTGGCCCCCTTCGGCGGGGTGCTTTTCTTCTACACCCACGGCCACCACTACGGCGTCAAGATGGGCAGCGAGCGTCTGGCTGAATCCGCCGGTGAGCGCGGGGCCGATGTTGCGCTTTTCGGCCACACCCACCGCCGGGAGCTGGTGCGCGGCGTCGGCACGGCGGCCACCGTCTTTAACCCCGGCAGCCTGCGGGACGGCGGCAGCTACGGCGTCATCACCATTAAGGACGGCCATTGTGAATTCAGCTGGAAGAGGGTGCCCTCACTATGAATGAAAGCGTTATCTATCTGCCGGAGGTAGACAGCACCAACCTCTGGGCCAAGCAAAACCTTGACAAATTCGGCCCGGTCGGCGCGGTCTACTCGACCCACCAGACCGCCGGGCGCGGCCGTCTGGGCCGCAGCTGGACCGATGCCCCGGGTCTGGGGCTTTATTACACGGCAGTCATCCGGGTAGACCTTGTGCAGCCCGCTACCCTGCCGCTCTTTGCCAGCCTTGCCGTCTGCGATGCCCTGCGTGCCCGCTACGGCGTGGAATGTCAGATCAAATGGCCCAACGACCTGCTGCTGAACGGCAAAAAGATCGTCGGCATCCTCTGCGAGGGCGCGCCGGACGGCCACAGCATCGTGGTGGGCATCGGCATCAACCTTGCCCAGCCGCAGTCCTATTTCGATGCCGCCGGCCTGCCCCACGGCACCAGCCTTGCCCTGCAGGGTGTGCCGGTCGATACGACCGCCGACCCCGAGTGGCTGGCGCAGTATCTGACGGATTTCGGCTTTGACCGCGCGCTCTACACCTATGAGGCCGAGGGCTTTGCCCCCTATCGGGAGCGTTACAAGGCCCTCTGCGTCAATCTGGGCCGCCGCGTGACCTATGACGGCGGTGCCGGTATTGCAACCGATGTCGATACCGACGGCCGCCTGATCGTCCATGATGAGCGCGGCGACACCCGCGTTTTCACCGGCGAGGTCAGCGTCAGGGGAATCTACGGTGCGGTGTGACACTCGCACCGTAGGGGCCGGGCATGTGCGGCTCCTACATCTCCATAAATAAAAAGCGATGGAACATTTCCCGTTCCATCGCTTTTTTATTATAAATCTTTAATTCATCTTCAAATATTTCCGCACCGGCAGGGAAACCGCGCCTGCCACGAGGCAGCAGATGACCCACTCAAAAATCGCCTGCACGCCGACCAGCAGCACGATAAACATGAACGCATTCGTAGCGCCCAGCGTACCGGCCAGATTCTGCACATACTCACAGTTATAGAAGATCAGTACCAGAAAACCCATAAAGAATGCGGTGTTCAGCACGGGGGCTGCCAGACCGCCCAGAAAGCAGCAGAGCTTTTCCTTTTTGGGCAGTGCCTTGCACAGCGCCTTAAAGATCAGGCCGGCGCACAGGCCCACCAGCACGCGGGCCACAAAGCAGACCACAAAGGTGCCGAACGGGCTGACCTGAAACAGGGCGCTGCCCATTGCGGACTTGCCCTCCAGCGCCTGAATAAAGCTCGTTGCGCCGAACACGCCGCCGAGGATCGCGCCCGCCGTGGGGCCCATCGTCATGGCGCCGATCGCCACCGGCACCGTCAGCAGTGAGGCCGACAGCGGGCCGATCTGCAGGTAGCCCAGCGGGGTGTAGTTCAGCACAAGCAGAATGGCGACCAGCAGTGCAAGCTGGGTCAGCCAACGGATGTTGGTACGGTTTTTCATATTCAATTTTCCTCCTGCTGCCGTCTCCTACAATTCGGGAGTACAGCGCAAATGTACGGCCCGGGCGGGCCGCCAACGCTTAGTATAGCGCAATATCCGTCAAAACGCAAGAGGGAAATTGGCGGTCACAGCTTTCCTTCGATCAGCAGATCCCGCACCTGCAGCAGATCGTCACATTTCCGGTCGTACAGCCGCGTGATTTCCTCGGTCGGCTGCATAAGGTCCGGCACCATCACGGTCACGCAGCCGGCGGCGCGGCCGGCGCGGATGCCGTTGAAGCTGTCCTCCAGCACAAGGCAGTCCTTAGGGGCAAGCCGTAGCTTTTGTGCCGCCAGCAGAAAGGTGTCGGGCGCGGGCTTGCTGTGCGCGACCTCGGTACCGGAGACGACATCATGGAAATACCGCGCCGTGCCGGTGGTCTGCAGGTTCATCTCGATCATATTGCGCGGGCTGGAACTTGCCACGATGCGCGGCATGCCGAGATCCTCCAGCGCCGTCAGCAGCTCCTTAAGCCCCTTTTTGCAGGGTACGCCCTCGGCAAAGCGGGTGTCGGCCAGCTGCCAGACCTTGGCCAGCAGCTTCTTCGGATCGCCGGGTATGTAGGACGCCACATGGCGGCAGAGGTTTTCCCCCGCCAGCCCGCGCCCACCGGCCGTAAACTTTTGCATATCCGGCGGCAGGGGCAGTCCCAGCTCCCGGCAGGCCGGCTCCCACAGGGTATCCCACAGCCGCTCGGTGTCAAACATCAGCCCGTCCATATCAAAAATAACGCCTTTAACCATCGGGGGGTCATCCTTTCACGGTTTTGTTTTGTCTGTTCAAGGCTATTGTACCGCAGTTTTGGCGTTCACGCAACACCCCGGCCCGCGGCGTTTCAGGTTTCTTTTGCGGGGGTATTCCGGCATTCTCCGCCGGTGTTCACCCCTGCAGGGCAGGCCCTGCAAGATACGCCTGCAGGCCCGCCAGTGCCTGCCGCCCCTCGCGGTGGCCACGGGCGTACAACTCGGTCAATGTATCGACATTGCCCTCAAACCGGCTGATCGTGATCGGCTCCTGCGGGCGCAGGCAGTAGATGCGGCCGTTCTGCTCCAGCTCGTCCAGCTCATCCATCAGGGCGTTGTAGCGCAGCTCCTGGGTCAGCATCGTGGCCAGAAACAGCGGCTTATCGCCGTAAAAATCATCGTAGAGGTCTACCATCCGCTGGCCGGGCTGACTCTTGCGGAAGCCCTTCTGCCGCGTGGTCACGACAACGATCTTGTCAAACCCCTGCTTGAGCGCCCAGTTCAGCGCAATGGGGCAGGAGCAGCCGCCGTCCAGATAGGGCTGGCCATCCAGCATGACCGGCGTGGACGCCAGCGGCAGGCTGGCCGATGCGCGCACCGCCTCGTTGAAATCAAAATCCGTCTTGCCCTTCTCAAAGTAGGCAGGCTTGCCGGTCTCGACATTCGTTGCCACGGCGATCATCCGCATACCGCCGTGCCGGTAGGTGTCCTCATCGTAGGGAACCTCTTTTTTAACATCGTACAGCATGAATTTCAGGCCGAACAGGCTGCCGCCCCGCAGCGCCGCCTTAGGTCCGAAGTAGCGCGGGTCATGGCGGTAGCGCAGGTTGATGCTGGCCGCCCGCCCCGGCTGGTGCGAGACATAGTTCAGCGCGTTGAGCGCCCCTGCCGACACACCCGCCACCGCCGGGAAATACAGCCCGTTCTCCATAAATGTATCCAGCACACCGGCCGTGTACAGCCCACGCAGCGAGCCGCCCTCCAGCAGCAGGATCGAATTTTCCGGTATCGTGATTTTGCTCATAAAATTCACCTCATATTCAGCATTTTACCGTATTGACAAACGGGTTTCAAGCGAAAATACGAGACTGTTTTACACTTCGGCCAAATTGTGCTAAAATGGAGAAAACGCCCCGAGAGGATGATCTTCATGCTGACCCTTCGCGGTCTTACCCTCACCGCCGCTGCGCCGCGCATCATCGTGCCGCTGTTCGCCCGCAGCCTTGACGCCCTGCGTCCTCTGGCCACCGCCGCGCAGGCCGACCCCGCCGCCGAGCTGGTGGAGCTGCGCCTTGACCCGCTGCCCGCCGCCGACCACACCGCCGCGCTGGCGCTGGTGCGCAGCCTTACCGATAAGCCGCTTATCGTCACGATCCGCACCCGGGCCGAGGGCGGTGAGCTGGCCCTGACGCCCGATGCCTACGCAGCCTGCTGCCGCACCCTGCTGGCCTGCGGCGGCGTGGATGTGCTGGACATTGAGTGGCGCGCCTGCGGCCCCCACCGCGATGCCCTGCGCAGCGCTGCCCGCGCCGCCGGTGCCGCCGCGCTTTTCAGCGAGCATCACTTTGACGGCACCCCCGCCACCGAGGCGATGACCGCCGCCCTGACCGGCATGGCGGACACCGGGGCTGACATTGCCAAGCTGGCCGTCATGCCCCACACCGCCGCCGATGCCGCCCGCCTGCTGGAGGCCACCGCCTGCGCCATGGCCGCACGCCCCGGCACACCGCTTATCACGATGAGCATGGGCCCGCTGGGTGCCGTCACCCGCTTTTGCGGCGGGGCCTTCGGCAGCTGCGCCACCTTCGGCGTGACCTCCGGCACAGCCGCCAGCGCCCCCGGCCAGCCGCCCGCGGATCTGCTGAAGGCGAAGCTGATAACCGCGCACCTGTAACGCACCTGTAGGGGCCGGGCATGCCCGGCCCGCAGCCTTCCCGCAAGCGCCCGTCTACCGTACACCGCCGGGCCGGGCATGCCCGGCCCCTACGGCACTGCTGCAATAAAAAACGCCTGTTCTCAAAACAAAAAAGCGCGTTCTCTCTTTGCCGGAGAGAACGCGCTGAATTTGTGCTAATGTAGCTTACTCAGCCTGAATAGCACCGGTGGGGCAGACGCCCTCGCAAGCGCCGCAATCGATGCAGGTGTCTGCATTGACAACAGCCTTGTCCTCCAGAGTGATTGCGCCAACAGGGCAGGTGTCAACACATGCACCGCAAGCAACGCAGGACTCGTTAACGGAATGAGCCATCATGTACTCCTTATCTCCGTGCTAATTGTATATTTTGTACCTATCCGGCCCTGCACGGCTGCTCCCCGGATCGGCACACAGTCGGTTTGCTCTGCCTACTGCGTTATACATAGTGTATCATATCCGTTCGATTTTGGCAAGTGCCATATCTTGATTTTTTTCAGCGGTAAGACACAAGCAACTCCCACAGCCGCAGGCCGTCAATCCTCCGGGTCAGCGGGCTGCGGCGCGCGCTTGCCGCCGCGGATATAGACACATTCCTCCCGCTTGTAAATGCGCGGTGCCAGAATCTCGACATTGGAGCGCACCTTCAGCGTACCGGCGACCACATTTGTTTCGATCACGGTCCCCTCGCCGTCCGGCGTGCGGACGATGCTGCCTACCTGCGGGGTGATGGAATTGAGGTACTCGTAGCTTTTCTGCTCATAGGCAAGGCAGCACATCAGCCGCCCGCAGGAGCCGCTGATCTTGGCGGGGTTCAGGCTCAGGCCCTGTTCCTTGGCCATCTTGATGGACACCGGCTGGAAGTTCTTCAGGAACCGGCTGCAGCAGAACGGCTGGCCGCACAGGCCCAGACCGCCAAGCATCTTGCTCTCATCGCGCACGCCGATCTGGCGCAGCTCGATGCGGGTGTGGAACTGCGATGCCAGATCCTTGACCAGCTCGCGGAAATCGACCCGGTTGTCAGCGGTGAAATAAAACACCAGCTTGCTGCGGTCCAGCGTGTACTCGGCATCGACCAGCTTCATCTTCAGGCCGTGGGCGGCGATGCGCTGCTCGCAGATCTGGTAGGCCTGCTGCACATCGGCGCGGTTCTGGCGCATACGGCGCACATCCACGGCATCTGCGATCCGAAGCACCGGCTTTACCTCGCGGGAGAAGCCCGGCACCTCATGCGCCGCGCGCACGACCTCGCCGCATTCGGTGCCGCGGGCCGTTGTGACGACCACAAAGTCGCCCTCCTTGATCTTGAACTCGCCCGGGTCAAAATAATATGCCCGGCCATTTTCTTTAAATTTAACGGAAACTACTTTCATGGGTCGGTCCTTTTATTGTTGGTATATAAGAAAATAAGTGTAGGGGGCGGCGTCCCCGACGACCCGGGAACGCAGCGGCAGATGTTTATGTCAATTTCCCCGCCAGCACGGCGACATTCAACCGCAGGTTGCCGTTGCCCTGCAGGCTGCGGCGCGCCCCGGCATCGGCCCGCAGGATCTTAGCGGCACCCTCGGGCGTCAGGCCGCCGCATTGCTCCTGCCCGTAGGCGGGGCGGCGCAGCACCGCACTGCACAGCTGGTCCAGCTGCCACAGCAGCGCGGCAAAGCCCTCCTTGTCGCGCTCGTACTTTGTCAGCAGCGCCAGTGCCCGGTAGGTATCCCCCTGCGCCGCATAGCCGCACAGCGTTTTTGCCATGCCCAGCGCCGCCTTTGTCGGCGGGTCGTTCCAGCTTTTCAGTGCTGTGCCGATATGCCCCTCATACAGAAAGGCCAGCTCCTCGGCCGCAGCGGCAGGCAGCCGCTCGGCGCGCAGGTGGGCGGCACAGTCCGCCACCGGCACTGGCGCGATCGTATAGGCCGCACACCGGCTGCGAATGGTCGGCAGCACCACCGCTGCGCTGGGTGCCGTCAACAAAAACAACACCCCCTCGGGCGGTTCCTCAATGATTTTGAGCAGCGCATTGGCAGACGAGCCCTGCGTTCCGTTCAGGTTCTGCGCACCGTAGATGAACAGCACACGGCCCGCCGCATCGGTGGACAGCGCCGAGCGCTGGATCGCCTCGCGGGCCTCGCGGACCCTTTTGACGGGGATCTGCCCGCTGGCGCCCTCGCCCCGCAGGGCCAGACACTCGGTATCCTCCCCCTTCAGCACGGCCTCGGCATGGGGGCCGCCCGCCGGGTAGAGGTAATCTGCCGCAAGGCAGCGCGCGGCAAAGCCCGCACCGCAGCCCGGCTCCCCCACCAGCAAAACCGCATGGGGCAGCCGCCCGCTGTGCAGCGCCGTGCCAAGCTCACGCTTGAGCGCGTCATTGCCGGCCAGGCGTTCGAGCATCACAGCTTCTCGAAGCGCTCGACGTTCGTAACCATCACGGTAGCGCCGCCGACCGTGACCTCCATCGGCATGGCGCTCTCGATGCCCAGACCCATCGTGGCGGTGCCGGGCACGATCTCGGTGCGCTGCTTGCAGCACTTCGAGATTACATTGATGCAGTCATCGACACGCTCATCCTCGGTGCAGATCAGCAGCGTCATGTTGCCCGCCATCAAAAAGCCGCCGGTCGTGGCCAGACGGGTGACATAGAACTTGCTTTTCAGCAGCTCATTGCAGACATTTCTCGAATCCTCTTTATTGACGATCGCAGTGATCAGTTTCATAATACATTCGCCCTTTCTATCGGTAGTTTGGTATCCATGCAAAATCAGCGGTTGCGGTTTTCCCAGTCGCGGCGGCGCTTCCAGCTTGTCAGGGCGTCGCGGCACCAGTCAAAGACCTCGCGTCCGTAGAACGCCAGAAAACCGGACAGCCCCAGCACCAGACTGATCTTGGTCGCAAAGTCGCCCATCACAAAGCTGACGGCCCACAAGGCAAGCTCAAACCAGCCCAGATACTTCATTTTAAAGGGGATGATGCCGAACAGCAGCACCATCTGGTCCGGCCAAAGCCAGGTGTAGGCAAACAGCATGCTCTGGAAGATGGCGCTCGGCCCGGCCGAGCCGGTCAGGAAGCAGCCCACCCAGGCACCCAGCACGCCCAACGCCATAAACAGCGTCATCCGGAAATCGCCCCAGACGCGGGTCAGCGCGTTGCCGATCCAGAAGTAAAACACAAGGTTCAACACGCCCAGCACGCCGCCCAGCCAGATGGGCTGAAACAAAAATGTGACAAGACGCCAGATCTGCCCCTGCAGCACCGAAATGCGGCTGAGCGAGATCATCGAGGCAAATTTCCAGTCGAACAGCAGCACGATCAGGCCCGCTGCCAGCTGACCGATCATCAGCCCGTTGATAAGGTACGGTATACCAAGGTTGCCATAGCGGCGTTCGAGTTTATCGATCCAGTTCATGGGAGAAGCCCTCCGTTGCATACAAATTTACAGAATATATTATAGCAATTTCGCGCGCAAAGTGCAACAATTCCCTGTCGAATCCCTTGCGGCAAACCGGAAAATGTGCTACGCTTTTATCTATAATAAGGAAACGAGGCCAAACATGGGACGTACATCCACCAAAGAAAACAAAAACAGCTATCAGCTTGCCCGCGAGGAACTGGGCCTCACCCGGGAAAAGGCCAGTGAGTTGCTGGAAACGATAGCCCCCGAGCGCATTGAAAAAATTGAGAACGAGCGCACCGTGCCCCGCCCCGATGAGGTGCTGACCATGGCCGAAAAATACAAGCGGCCCGCACTGTGCAACTACTATTGCTCGCGCCAGTGCCCCATCGGCCGGGAGTATGTGCCGCAGGTCTCGGTGCGGGAGCTGTCCGCCATCGTGCTCGAGATGCTGGCCTCCCTGAACGCAATGGACAAGAAAAAGGAGCGCCTGATCGAGATCACCGCCGATGGCCAGATCTCCAGCGATGAGATCGATGACTTCATCCGCATCCGTCAGGAACTTGAGCGCATCTCGGTCACCGTCGAAACGCTGCAGCTCTGGACCGAGCGGATGCTCGCCAACGGCCAGATCGATGCCGAGGCCTACAAGGCCAAGCTGTCGCAGCCATAAGACGCCGCCGCGCAGCCGCTATTTTCTCTGACAGGAGAGAATAAAGCCCTCTATTTTTCTTTTTTCTTCCTGTTTTTGCAATAAGCCGCATGCTAGAATCGTATTACACAGTAAGGCAGCCCCGATCGTCCCGACATCTCGAAGGTGGCTTGCCTGTCTGCAGCTTGCATCGACACGCAGAAAAAAGGAGATAGATCGTATGTTTACCCTGTTTGTCATTTTTGTTTTTGTCTGGCTTTTCGTCAAATCGGTCGGCTTGGCTTTTCATGTCACCTGGGGCCTTGCCAAAATTGTCGCCACGCTGCTCTTCGTCATCGCACTGCCGCTGCTGGTGGTTTTCGCCATTCTGGGCAGCCTGCTGCCGCTGCTGCTGCCTCTGGCGCTGGTAGCCGCCGCCTTCGACATCCTGAAAAACTGCGCCTGATCGCGCAGGGTCTTTACCGCATCCATCCAACACAACGCCGCACGGCGTCTCCCACCCCGGGAGTCCCGCGCGGCGTTTTTGCGACTGTTTTCCCCGCCTATCTACGCAAACGCACCGGCCGCACCTTAGAAGCACCGCCATCCGCACAGCGCCCGCCAAATTTTCCAACTTCCCGCCCCCGAAGAATTGACAATCCCCGCTGCAGCTGGTATAATACTGTATACGCGATTTGCCTTGTACAGCAGGCTGCTGAATAAGCAGATGTACGCAAGCAATCGCAAGAGGGAGCACTCGAAATCACGCCTTGCGGGAAGTCCCTTGCAACAAAATTAAATAGGCAGATGTACTCAAGTGGTCGTAAGAGGGAGCACTCGAAAGTTTGCATCCGGCAGGTCACCTTGTCCGCAGGAAATCCCATAACGGCGGGCTTTATCGGGTGTCGCGTACTCAACTTTTCATCGTTATCTTGCATCGAAATCTCGCATTTTTCCAAACGCTATGCGAGGCGGTGCGATAAAAATTAAATAAGCAGACGTATCGAAGCGGTCGTAACGAGATTGACTCGAAATCAATTTGGCAGCAATGCCACGTGGGTTCGAATCCCACCGTCTGCGCCAAAAGCAGCACCCTGCGGGGCGCTGCTTTTTATTTTTGCAACAAACTATGCAAGGGTTGCAAGGTGGGATTCGAACAGCCCGTGCCCGGCGCTTTGCGTCCCGCCGGGCTGCAACAGTCCTGCGGACTGTTGCAAGGGCGCGGGAGAATCTCACCGCCTGCGCCAAGTATCACTACCCAATTCTACATTGGGTAGTGATTTTTTATTGCCGCTTTGCAAAATCCTCATGCTTTTCTTATAGGCATCTCCCCTTTATTTTCAAGTAGTGATTTTCGGGTTCGGTACAAATCATACCAGCAATCGCGGCAAATAGCTATTCACAGAACTACACAAGATTCTTCCCGCAGCTTGGGTACAAATTAACAGCAAAAAAGGCGGCACCCGATTTCTCAGGTGCCGCCGCTGTTCAAATTACCACTTCTTTATGGGCTGTGCCTCCGGCAATGTCAGCGTGTTTGCCATCGTCCGGGCGCTCAGGTTCTTGGACTGCGAATCCAGATGCGCGTAAATGTTGGCTGTGGTGGAAATATCGCTGTGACCCAGCCACTCTTGAATCTGCTTCATCGGCACGCCCTCTTTCAGCAATAGGCTGGCACAGGAGTGGCGCAAGTCGTGGAATCGGATCCTGCGCAGACCATTCTCTTTCAGCAGCTGCGGAAAGCCTGTCGTCACGGAATCCGGTTGGATCAGATTTCCCATTGCATCCACAAATACATAGCCAAGGTACTCTTGATTATAGCAGTTGCCGCAGATTTTCTGGTTGTATTCCTGCTGCTCTTTGACGGCTTTTAAGCGTTCGGCAATCGGGTCTATCAGCGGCAAGGTGCGCAGACTGGATTTTGTTTTGGCTCGGTCAGCCTCCACCAAAATCTTCTTGCCATCAATGCGGGTGCTGGTCACGATGTGGCGGATGGTCAGCGTCTTGGCTTCAAAGTCGATGGCCTCCCACCGCAAGCCCATCACCTCGGCTCGGCGCAAGCCGTAAAAAGCTGCAAGCTGGATAATCAGTTCCAGCTTATGGCCTTGGGCGGCTTCAAAGAGCTTTTCCATTTCCTCGGCGCTGTAATAGCTTGCCATGAACGCCTGCGGCTTGGGGCGGTCCACCTTGTCCACCGGGTTGCTGGCTATCAGGTCGATGCGCACAGCGTATTTCAGCGCCTTGTGAAGATTGGCGTGGAATCGCAGGATAGAGGTGTTTTTCAGCGTTTCCGCTTCGTGCAGATAGAAGCTCTGGATTTGCCGCGGCTGTAACCCTGCCAGCGTTACGCCCAGCGGTTCAAAGTAAGGAATAATGTGCTTTTCCACATTGAAGCAATAGGACGAGTAAGTAGTTTCCGTTACGGCTGTGCGCATCATTTTCAGCCAGTACCGCATATAGTCGCTGAATGCCATATCGGGGCTGAGTTCGGACACCTGACCCTTGGGAATCGTGAAATCCTTTCGCGTATCCGCCAGCATTTTTTCGGCGCGTTTTTTGTTGCCCTTGACGGGCAGCCCTGTGCCGATCCACGGCTGACGGCGTTTGCCCGCCGAGTCCGTGTAACTCAGCACAATGTAATAAAATCCGTTTTTCTCCTGTAAGCGTCCTGCTACCATAGGCATCTCTCCTTTTTTCAAGTTGCTGCATTTTGGGTTCGGTACAACGATACCAGCAATCCTGCCGGAAAGCTATTCACAGAATTGCACAAGAACCGTCCTGCACATTGGGTGCAAACTGACATCATTCGCGCTCCTGTTCCCGGCTGCGACGGCGTGGTCTGGGATGTTGCGGCATTCTGTTTTCCCGGTCAATACGGTTGGATTCGCGTGTGCGTTGAATACGCTTGATTGCTCCCTCTGCAATCTTATCCTCTTTGCGGAGTTTGGCAATCTCACAGGTCAACGCCATGCGTTGGTCTGCCAGTTCCGGCGGAGCATCCTTTCGGCGCATCTGCTTGACGACCTCGGCACGCTGCGCGGTAAGGGTTTCCATCTGCTGGGACAAGCCCTTGCGATAGTCCACGATGGCCTGCAAAGATGGGAACTTGTGGTCATGAACGAAGGCGTGTTCGGCAAGGATTCTCTCAGTGTCTTTCCATATACGCTCTAATTCCGGGCGGTTGATGCGGGGCTGCTGCTTCTTGGGTAAGATGCCCAGTTGGTAACAGTAGTACAGATATAAGCGGTGCATCTGGGATTCCCCGAAGAATACCTCAAAGAAAATTTGGAGGATGCTTCTATTTTCCGTAGGACGATACCGTTTCGGCGTGTACTGCCGGGGCGGGTGTTTCAACTCATACAGCCTTGGCCCATACAGTAAGTAGTTCCCGCGCAGTCGGTCATCTATGGCAGGTAAATCGTATTCTTCTCCCAGCCTATAAAGCCGCACTGCACGGCCGCCATCCCGCGCCCGGATGGTTGCGTACCTACGGTTAGGGTCACTGCCGAAAATATACCCTTGCCGATACAGCGCTCTGTGAAAATCCTCGGCGGCGCTGGCATCCTCACAGGCTTGGTCGATAGCCTCCCGCATCCGGGCATATCGTGCAGGTTCTTTTACCTTGGGCTGCTCCACCACCGACAAGCCGTACTCCCGGCACAGCTTGTCGGATGCTGCCCGGAACTCGGCATACTGGCTGCGGCGCTGCTCGTACTTCTTGCCGTCCACATACGATACGGAATTGATGACAAAGTGGTTGTGCAGGTTATCCGTGTTCATGTGGGTGTAGACCAGCACCTGAAAGCGCTTGCCCCAAACTTTGCGGGCCAGCGCCACGCCAATTTCGTGGCACTGCTCTGGAGTAATCTCTCCTTCGCGGAAGCTTTGGTAGGCGTGGAGCGCCACCACGCCGTCTGCTTTACCAAAGCGTTCCTGTACAGCCCGCATATCTTCCCATGCGTGGTCTAGTCTGCAATGGATGCCGGTGACAAGCTGGGCGCTCTCGTTCAACTTGGTCTTGGCATCGTTTTCTGCGTAGTGCAGCGCTTGGGCAAGAGCATCGTATTCGGTTTTGTCCGGATTGGCTGCATAGTCAAGGACGCGCTGTAAGCTGTCCTTGATTGCCCAGATCTTAGTTACCGCCAATGAGCAGGTCCCTCAAGCGGTCAGTCTGGGCGTTGATGGCCGCCCCTTCCCGTGCAGAACAGTTCTCTGCAATTTCATCCAATTTATCCAGCACATCAAATGCCTCCTTGGGCGGGTGTTCACCCGGTTCATATCCCAGCGCCCGCTGGCGTAAGTATTCCGAGAGCGACAGCCCGCATCGTTTAGCCATCAGCGTCATTTTTCGTTTCTCTGTGACGCTGACGCGGACATTGATTCCAACGCTGCGCTTTCTCATGCGCCAGCAGCCTCACAGGGGTTCGGGGCTGTCCCCGTAGGCTTTTCGGCGGGTTGCCCTGTGGCAACACTTCGCCCATGCTTGCTCTCCTTACGCGACCTTTGTGACGCTAATGACGCTGATGACGCTGTTTGTGAGATATCCCATTTGAAAAGCTGAGTTATGTCAATTTCAGCGTCATTAGCGTCATCTGCGTCATTTCCGTCATGGGAGAACTTCATCTGCCGCGCCTGCGAGGTGCGGTGGGTTTCATAGCGGATACCTCTTGGCGTGAACACCGTATCGAAGTGTTCCACGATTTTTCGGGTCAGCTGGTGGGGCAAAACGCCCTCAATATCGGCTGCGGAAAGCAGTTCGGTGGCTGTGCCCTGCCATGTTCCGACACTATCGATGTAGTCAGCCACTTTCCAAAGGTAACTCGGCACAGCCTTAGCGATAATTTGTTCGGTGCTTTCTTCCTCGTCCAGTATCCAAACGCAGTTTTCTTCGTGCAGACGCAGCGTTTTGTTATCCATATCGCGCCCGGTCACCAAGATGCTGGCGGTCTGGCTCATACGCTTGCGCTGCATGACCCAACTGGTATCGGACGCGCCCATCAAACCGTTGGAGCCTGCAATCTGCTGGAACGGATCATCTGCGGCTTGTTTACGCAGATGGTGGATCAGCAAAATGCAGACATTGTACTTGTCTGCCAGTGCTTTCAAGGCGCTGATTTCCTTGTAATCGCTGGCATACATACTGTTGTTCTGGTCGCTGGAACGCACCTTTTGCAAGGTGTCGATGACGATCAGCCCGGTATCTGGGTGCTGGTAGATAAAGCTGACAAGCTGTTCCTCCAGCCCCTGCCCGATGCTGCTGCATTCCGTCTGCATGACCAGCCGTTCGGGGGCTTCTTCGCTGCCCACAAGCTGGAGAAGGCGCTTTTGCAGGCGGTTAAAGGTATCCTCCAGCGAGAGATAAAGCACGGTGTGCGGCTCAATTTCGCGTCCCCACATGGGCTTGCCCTGCGCGACCTGCAAACACAGCCACAAAGTCAGCCAACTTTTGCCCGCTTTGCTGGGGCCGGCAAACAGCGCCAGACCTGCCGGGAGCAGATCGGGGATGATCCATTTGACCGGCGGCAGCGGCGTGGAGAGCAGTTCTTCGGCAGAGATCGTTTTTGGAAGTGTTTCATAATTCATTCGCATCGTCCTTTCTGTTTTGGTATATATCTATTATCTCATACTATCGTCTTTTTGTGTGTAGTAAGTTTTATTCTCTAGTGTTAAATTGTACGGCTCACGCCGCCCCACAGCGCCACAAACGCGCCCAACGGCGGGTCTGCGGGTGATGTCGCGTCCGTGTGCGACGCGGGGCATCCGCCCCACACCGGGCGGATTTGGGCGGTTACTGCAAGTGAATCAGAACTGATTCACTTTTATGCCTTACGCTCTGGAAAGTGAATCAAATCTGATTCACTTGCAATAAATTCCCCGAAAGTATACGGTTTTGATTCCCTACTTTTATTAGACTGGAAAACGCGAATCGGTTTCGCATACTTTCGGGATAACTTTTCGATTTGCAGCTGCATTTGTCCACTTTGCCCCAGCTGCGGGGACGACTTGCAAGGCTGCCGTTCGGCTGCAACGGCATCATGGGTATTTTTACCCCAGCCAGGTTCTCTGCCTGCCGCCCTCATTGTGTGAACTATGACTGGACGGAAGTATCTTTACGACCACATCTGTCATTGCGCTCCACTCCGCCACGGGGTGTTTACCAGAGACTGAATCGCTCGTGCCCGGTGGCAGTCATGGCGCGTACTCTGTCTGCGCTGCCGTACTCGTAAGTTGACGGCAATGTGGTGAATGTACCTTGCTTGTCGGATATGCAGTTTTCAAGGTGCCGAATCTATTTGAGACGGGGAGGTGCTCTTGCCAGAATCAAGGCAGCTCCTACGCGCTCACGCGGGTCTGACCGCACGGACTTTTCAGAACATAATTGATCACATTGATTTTGGGGATTTTGTAGGCGTTTCCCAGCCGGATGCAGCTGATTTCGCCCTCCCCCAGCAGGTCATAGGCCGCGTGGCGGCTGATGCCCAGCATGGCTTGCAGATCCTTGACCGTTACAATGTCCGGGTACTCCGCAAACATGAGCTTGTACATTTCTCTGATTTCTTTACAATCCATTCGATCACCATCCTTATATCAGTATTTCTCCTTCGCCTGCAAGCGAAGTATACATATAAGATACTTCGCCCACGAGCGAATGTCAATAGAAGTCACAAAAAATTCATTTTTCGATTTTTTACTTGCGCTTTCATGTTATAGTGTGTTACAATAGAGAAAATTTATGGGAGGACTTTTTTTATGGAAGTAGGTCAAAAAATCAAACTAGTACGACTTCATAGAGGTCTGACACAAAAACAACTGGGTGACCTTCTCAATCTTGGGGACGGCGGCGCAAATCGAATCGCACAATATGAAATAGGATACCGTGTTCCCAAGCCATCTCTACTAAAAGAAATCGCAAAAGTTTTGGATGTCAAAGAAGAAACATTTTTCGTGAGCGACAAGTTTCTTCCGGATATTCTGCGGACAATTATGTGGTATGATTTTGAACATAGAAGATCTTTCAAACTGGCTGAAACCACGCTTGATGCTTCGATTGCGCCGATAGAAAGTAAAACAATCGAACTGCGCGGCAACGCCTGCACCACATGGGGCGACTCAATCGCACCCGCAACCGTACTGTGGGTGAATGTACCACTCTTTAATGACCTCATGAAGGAGTGGCTTACCCGAAAGCAGGAACTCGCCTCCGGCACTATCACAAAATCCGAGTATCTCGAATGGTTGCTCCAATGGCCCGCTTCCTCCGATATGGCCGGGAAGCGCGAACCGAAAAGAAAATGGAGAAAAGCCAAATAAAAGGTATCACCGCGTTCCATAACCATCCATAAAATCATATACCAAGAAAAGCACACACGACCAAATCCGCTGAAAAAATCAGATGGATTAGTATCGCGTGTGCTTTCCTTGGTTTTAGATGATTTTGTGTGAGGATCCTATTTGCGGCTGTTATTCATTTTCCGTTTTATAATATGTCTGCTGTTCCAACAGAACATTCCATCAACCCCGGCGAAACCTATGGCGGCGGCGTGAGCGCCGCTTGCATGAGGTGGATCACCTTGGAGGGCAACGCGCAAATTTCCCAATGTGCTGCGGTAAACGGAAGCGGACTATACATCACCGGCTCTAAGAATAATTCCAGCTATGGGGAGCTTTACGCCATCGGCGGTTCGGTTGACGGCGACGTCGTGCTGGGAGATACAATAGACGGTCCCTGTACCATTACAGGCTCCGGCGGGACTGTGTTCAATGGCAAAGTGACCGTTACCCCCAGCAGCACCATCGAAAGCGGTAAATTCAACGGCGAGGTCATCAACAACGGAACCATCACCGGCGGCATGTACAACGGCAAGGTGACCAACAACGGTACCATCATCGGCGGCACATTCAACGGTACGATCACCGGCACCCCCGCGCTTGCCACCGGCAGCGGCACGGAGAACGACCCCTATCAGATTTCCACCGCCGAGGGGCTGAAATGGTTCCGGGATAAGGTGAATAATGCCAAAACCCCAGATGAAACCAAAATCTGCGCTGTGCTGACTGCGGACATTGATTTGAATAATGAGGAATGGACGCCCATCGGCCCGAGTGAATCCAGTGCCTATACCGGTACCTTTGACGGGCAGGGACACACCGTCAGGAATCTGAGCATAACCGGCGATGTCAAGCGCGCCGATCTGTTCGGCTGCGTAATAGGCGGTGCCATCCGGAAACTGACGGTGGCAGGCTCGGTGTCATGTACTGTTGACCAGGGGTGGTGCGGCGGCATTGCGGGCTACGCTGAGAGAGAAACCATTGAAAACTGCGCCAGCCTCTGCACGGTCTCCTACACAGGCAAAGATGCCAGAGTCGGCGGAATTGTCGGATATGTCCCCAGTTCAAGTTCTATGACAATAATCTGCGATTGCTATAACATCGGCAACATCACCGGCAGTAGCGACACCGGCGGTATCTGCGGTTATAATCTTTCCGGACGAATTTTCAACTGCTATAATGTCGGCGAAATCACTGGTGGCAATTATGTTAGTAAAATCGTAGGCTACGGCCAAGCTAATAACAACCCCACCAACTGCTACTATCTGAGCGACACAGATACAGATCCCGCAGCCAAAACCGCCGCGGAATTTGCTGACAGGACAGTAGTGCTGAAGCTGCTCAAGGCTGGCCGCAACGATTCTCCATGGGACAGCTGCCAGTATGTGGCTACGGCAGGAATAACCCTGCCCGTGTTCAATGGACAGGGCGATGCCCATAATGCCAATGGGGGTCGGCAAGAACAGCTCCGGGTCACGAAACAGCTTTTCGTAGTGTCGGAGCTGCTTGTCGGTCAGGCTGCAAAATTCCTCTCCGGAAAAACCGCAAATAAAAAAATTGCCCGCGATAATATCATAATCCTCAAGGGAACGGTTCAGCGGCAGACCATCCACCTTGCCCGAATCGTTGCAGATAAGCGCCACATCGTCCTTTGACCATGGGTATACGGCTTGCATATCCCCACCGACAAGCTGCTGAAGAGTGCGCAGCTTATTCATAGCGAACCGTTTTTCCGGATGCTTGCCCGGCTGAACATACAGAATACGGATTTTGTTCTCGTTTATCAGGTAGAAAACTCCTTTTTGATAAAAAAATACCGCTGTATCGGGTGATACAGCGGGGGTGACAAAGAATTTGGGGAATTGTACCGTAATCTCCTATGATATATATCAAAATGCTCATTTTTGAATAGTTGTATTCACTGATAATGCGCTGACAATTGATATAGTCCCCTTAGAGTAGACATCTAAAAAAGCAAAAATTTTCAAGTCTACACTAAGGGGGCTTTATTATGTCAAGAAGAAGGAACAAGTACTACGACAGGAAACTAAAGCTGCAAGCAGTGCAGGATTATCTTGGAGGCGGTGGCAGTTTACGGACTATTTGCAAAAAACACGGGATTAAAGACAAAAAGCAGCTGCGGAACTGGATAAAGTGGTATAATGGTCATAAAGAAATCAAGGAGAGGCGAGCAGCCGGAACGGAGATTTATATGACCAAGGGCAGAAAGACAACAGAAAAGGTCCGCGCGAACTCCCGTTTTTCCTCTGCGCTGGCATTCTTGAGCAGCATTATGCTTCATTGCTCTGTGGTTGCTGCGTTGCTTCCGTAATAAATCCCGGCATTCCGATGCCGATTGGATTTTCTGGTGGATGGCGTGTAAGAAAAAGTGTTTGGGGGTGTCATTTTGTGGAGACACCCTGTTCAATCGCCAGAGTTATTTCATCGACTTCTTTTTTTCCAAGAGGGTACAAGGTCCCAAAAACCAGCCCGGCAGCAGCGCACAGGATCAGCGGAAGCGTGATGGAACAGAAGATGATGCCGCCTTCGACGCTCTGCGGTTGTTGCGCTGCTCCTCCAATAAATCCTGTTGCCGCCAACATATATCCAGGGATTGCCCCCGCAACGCCTTGGGCGGCTTTGGAGACAAAAGAGGACAGGGATGCGACGGCGGCTTCGGCTCGTTTGCCGGTTTTATATTGCACATACATCGTGTTGTCGGCCTGAATGCCGTAGGCAAGGGGCCCGATAAAGCCCCCACCGATCCCGGCGAAAACAGCGCCCACATAGATCAGCAGCAGAGACCGGACATCTATAAAACGGATCAGTGACCCACCTACGGCAACGATGATCCCCGCGAGAAAAACGTTTTTCTTTCCGAGTTTGTTTGCCAAAACAGGTGCCACAGCCATGCCGAGCAGAGTAATCACAAGGGAAACAACCGAAACACCTGACATCAGTTTGAGATCCTTCATAATATAAGTGTAGAAAAAGGTGCCGGTGCCACTGCCAAGGGAGGTGCCGACCGTGGATAGCAGAATCGTGAGGAAGTGCGTCCAGACTGGCTTGAAGCGAAGGAACTGAAACAATTCCCGCAGGCTATACCGTTCATCGTCGGTGCCTTTGGGCGTTACGCGCTCCTTGACCCCCAAAGCGCCAAGGATGGAGAACACTAAGGTGACAGCCATGGAGCCGAAAATCAGGATATAGTAGCTTTCCAGTGTGCCCGACGCAACGATGATGGGAGCGAGAATAGAAATCGCCGCGCCGCCAAGGCCGTATCCGAGTGCCTTGATGAGGGACAGGGAATTTCGCTCCTTGTTTTCGGCTGTCATGACCGGCAAGAGGCTGTTCAGGGAAATGTCCATGATGTCAAAGGTCCACCCAAGCAGGAGGTATGTGATGTATACGATCACATATTTTCCAACGGGACTCCATACCGCACCAAACCACAGGAAAATGTAATTGATTACGCAAATCACCGTGCCAAGGATCAACATAGGTCGGAATTTTCCCATTTTGGTCACGGGAAATTTGTCAAGAAAATAGCCCATGATCGGGTCGCTGATGCCGTCCGCTACCTTGGAAATCAGGAACAGAGTGCCCAGCGCTGCCGGATCAAGACCAACGATCGTGGTATAAAACAGTGTGAAAAACGACGAGAGCAGAGACATCAAAGGAATATTGCCGACATTGGCCAAGAAGAAACTGACCTTTTCCAGCGCGCCGATTTTCTGACTTTTCGCCTTCATTTTAATACGCTCCTATCCATTCATGTGTTGCAGCTTGCCTCCAAAGTTTAGCAAAATAAATGATTTTATGCTGTTCTCCCGTACAAACGAGAAACAGCCGATCAGATCGTCCAACGGGATCATGCGGCAAAAATCCCCCCCAAAAAATCCGGGATTCTGATGCCGATTGGATTTTTGGGAGGGATGCAGGAAAAAGTGCTTCTCAGCCGCAAGGGATTGACGTAGAGATGACTTAGTACCGATTGATCATCTGTGCTTCCGCTTCCTCGCGGGTGATCTCACCATTGTTGCACTTGGACATGAGCTGAACATCATGGTCGTTGAGTTTGTACAGGCGCAGGATGAGCAGCGTGCAGATCCCCCCAATGATGCTGCCAAGGCAGCTGAAGGTCCACAATTTATCGGCAAATCCTGCCGCCTGAATGACGCCCTCACCTTCTTTGAAACCGATCAGAGTCAGGGCAAAAACGCTGACGGCGGTTGCGATCGCACCGTTCAGTTTGGTAAAGAACGTCTGCGCCGCAAAAGTAACGCCACGCATTTTCAGTCCGGTTTTGTACTGCCCGTACTCATAACAATCGGGGGTGAATTGGTATTGCAGGATCACGGAGATGCCCAGAGGAAATCCACCCAGTGCGTTTAGGATCACATAGACCATCATGTTCTCATATCCGGCTATGTAGCGAACGAAGCCCAAAATCAAAGCAAACATATAGGAGAAATAGAGAATTTTGAATTTGTCATATTTCTTGCATAGTTGTACAGCAATTACCGCACCGATCAGTGTCGGAACGATCACCGCCATCGAGACAAAGGAAGCAATTTCTTCGCCGCCGAGGCAATACCGAGCAATGTATAACCCCCAGGTGGCACCAACATTGAGCAGACTGCTGATAAGAGGAGCAGCAAAGAAAATCAACAGGTATTTATTGGAACGCAGGCATTCGACCATATCGCGCAGCGTATAGTTTTCCTCGGCTCCTCCATCCAGTGCTTTTTCTTTTTCGATCACGCGCTCTTTTGCAAACAGACACATCGGGATCATCATGGCAGCGGACAAAATGGACAACACGATCACAGTCGTAGCCCAGCCGCCCAAACTCTGTCGGACCAGTGGCAAAAGGATGCCGGTCACAATGCCGGCAAAAATTGCAAAAAATCTTCCGATGCTATTCAGGGACACGCGCTCTTTCTGGTCAAGCGTCATTGTAGTGACAATGCCAAAAATCGGCACATCGCAAAGCGTATAGGCCGTATCCCACAGCATATAGGCAAGGGTCGCCCAGATGACCTTGGCCACCAACGGGATGCCCGTAGGGATCACGAAAAGAAGAATGGTAGAGACCGGGATCGCGATGACAGACATTCGGAGCCAGGGGAGAAATTTTCCTTTCTTAAAATGCACCTTATCCATGATCATGCCGAAGATGGGATCGTTGATGGCATCCCATACTTTTGTGATCAGTGCCACGACCGCAACCAAAGCCGCCGTGATGCCGACATCCGTGAAATAAGTGGTCATGTATCCAATCAGGCCGTAGAATACGTTCTGGCCCATAAAATACATACCGTAGCTGAATTTTTCCCTTTTGGTAACAGTGTTTTCCATTATGTTATCCTTCCTTTCCGTGTGTTGGAAAATGGGGCGTTCCATCGCGGTGCCGCCCGCTGATCTGACGTTTTTGCCCGGAATTACTGCTTTACATCGCAATCAAACGTATAGGGACCGCTTCCGATCTTGTACGAACTTCCGTCTGGCAGGTTTACCACTGCCGTAGTGTTGCAGGGGATATCCACTTCTATATGGAACTTGCCATCTTTGAGATTCCATGCAGTTGCAATTTTCCCGTATTCGCTCATATAGGCGCGTTTTGCATTGGTGAATGCGTCATTCAACTCCGGTGCGATCACGATTTCCTTAAAGCCGGGTGCCGCTGGCTGAATGCCGCTGATCTTACGGAACATCCAGTCGTCCACACAGCCAAAGGCATAATGGTTCAGGCTTGTCATAACAGGGGTCCCATCTTCCTTGTAAGCGATGTAGTTTTCCCAAATCGTTGTCGCCCCATGCTTCACCTCATAGAGCCATGACGGGCACTTGGTCTGGAGCAAAAGTTGATAGGCCTGATCGACCCTGCCGGTCTTACAAATCGCATCCAGCAGATACGGCGTCGCAAGAAAACCAGTGTCAAGGCAGCCCCCGTTTTCTTCGATCTTGCGAATCAGATGCCCTGCCATGCTCTTTTTTCTGCTTTCGGGCACAAGGTCAAAGGCAATCGCCAGTACATAGCCGCCCATCATGTCAAACGGCATTTTTCCGTCCTCGGCGATCAGACCTTTTTGGATGGCGGTCTTCATTTTGGAGGCAATCCCCCTGTAATATCGTTCATCCGCCTTGTGCCCAAGAAGCGCTGCTGTATCTGCTATGATCTTGCAGGAATTCCATCCAAAAATCGGCGCACAGTACGCTGCCGTATCAATATGGTTTGCATTGGTGCGGTCGACTCCGTCTACCGTCTGGCTGGGGATCAGCCACTCTCCATATTGGTGCCCGGTATTCCAAAGATACTGATCGATCTCTTTGGGAAGTTTCATTTTCCCGCGGAGCTTTTTCGCTGTCGTGATGATATAGTCACACCAGCGTTTCATCGTGTCATACTGTTCCCGGAGAATCCTGACGTTTCCTGTCATTTGGTACATACTCCACGGTACGATGCAGGCAGCATCGCCCCATCCCGCCTCTCCGACCGGCGAAAAATTGCGGTACGCAATACGGTTCACTCGTTCAAAGAAATCATAAATGCCGGTGTTGGGAACCACGGCGGGGACTGCGCCGTTTTTTTGTTGGCTACAAGTCACGTTGCGCAGCCACCTCGTTAAAAACGGAGTCACATTTTCATTGAGCAGGGCTGTTTCCGCATAAATCTGGATGTCACCGGTCCAGCCACCCTTTTCTCGCTGTGGGCAGTCCGTAGGGATCGAGAACAGGTTGGACCGCTGCGACCAGCGGGTGTTTTCGTAAAGTCGATTGATGTCCTTGCGGGAGGTTTCAAACGTTCCGAGATCCTCATTGTCGGAGGACAGGACGATCGCGGTGAAATCTTCCGGGCGGATCGGAACGTCACAACTCACGCGCACGTAGCGAAACCCATGATACGTAAAATGCGGCTGATAGAAGGACGCCTTTCCGTTTGAAATATAAACATCGCGCTGGGTACGACCTATTTTTTCGGCCATCATAATATTATTGAAATAATTCCCGTGCTGATCCAGCGTTTCAAAATGATCCAGTACGATTTTTGCCCCGGACGGCAGAGAAGTCTTTACACGAAGCACGCCGGCCAGATTTTGACCAAAATCAAGGATCGTCTCCCCCTTGGGGCTGACCGTCAGCCCAACCGCCGGGAGTTCCAGAACCGGGCGCACCGGCTCCCCGTACTGGGCGACCAGATTTGCGGGATCATTGCCTGACAGGATGCCGGCTTTCCAGGAATTGTCGTCAAATCCCGGGCAATCCCAGCCTTCCTGTTCCATCCGTGCGTCGTAAAGTTCCCCCGCAAACAGGTCAGAGGAGCGCACCGGACTATCGGAGACGGTTACGCCGCCATCGGAAACCACCATCTCGTTGGTTCCATCTTCATACTCGATTTTGACCTGGAACAGAACCGCGTGTTCGGGTTTGAATTTCCTGCTCAACGGCTTAAAATTCGCGCAGTTATACCAGCCATCACCCACCAGCATCCCGATGACATTTTCGCCTGTCTGTAAAAGGGGCGTAATATCATAGGTCTGGTAACACAGATATTGGGAGTAAACGGTAAACTCCGGTGCAAATTCTCTGTCATCGGGGCGGGTGCCGTTTATACTGAGCTGATAGGCCCCGTGACAGGTGGCATAGACACGCGCCCATCTGACGCGGTCTCTGACCACGAATGCTTTGCGGAAATACTCTGCCGCGTTCTGCCCGCCGGTTCCTTTTTTCGCTTTTTTCATCGGAAACGGGGATCTGACCCATTGCGCCGACCATTCTTTCTGCATAAATCCCGTTTCAAAGGAGGAAGAAGCAACCGCAGAGTCGCCGGTATTGTCTGTCACAGTCACCGTCCAGCGGTACTCGCAGAGACTTTTCAGAGGGGGACCGGCGTACTCCACAAAAATGCTCTTGTCGCTTTCCACGATTCCGGAATCCCACACGACTTCTTCGGGGTCTGTCACTGTGATATGATAGGAAGTCTGCATCACATTCTTTTTTTCACTGGTTAGGACCCATGAAAAATATGGCTTTTCGTCCACGCATGGTCTGTATTGACTGTTTGCTTTAAGTCTTGTAAGCTCCATAATGGTCTCCTGTGCTTGTAGAAATTAGCGTTCCTTCATCGGGAACGTGTTCCTGAAACGTTCAAAATTCTTCCAGCAATGCGTTGAGACGTTGTGCTTGCTCTGCGCTCACCCCGCCCGCGAAAGCTTCTGCGGCCTGCCGCAGCGTAAGCCCATACGCAAGATCCGGGATCATATCCACCTCCATCATATTGGAAAGGAACGCCCTGATCGCCGGCTCAGCCAACAAGTCTTCCAGCGTGGAGTCTACGCTGTAGCTTTTTTTCAAGGGGCTTGCGGCCTTGTAGGTGACCGTATATTGCCCGGCCTTTACGCAGCAGATCCCGTTTTCCACTGTTTCAAACAAAGGGTTATCCGTATCGTGGTATACGGAGTCTGGCGCATACGGAAGGATCACCTGCGCCTTTGCACCGAACGGAACGGTGACGGTGACTGTGATTTGGTCGCCGTTTGCGATCTGCCACCCACAGCGATAGCATCCGCTGGCCGAATCGTAAACCGCGCTTGCCGAGCCCAACTTGTGATCCACCTTGGGGCTGATGCGCATCATCTTGCCGCCCGGGCCTTGCTCCGTCACATCGATCCCGGCTACATGGCGGAAGATCCACTCCAATACAGCGCCATAGGAATAATGATTCAGACTGTTCATCCCGGTGCTGGAAATGCGACCGTTTTCATCCAGCGAGTTCCAGCGCTCCCACACCGTTGTGGCCCCTAACTTTACTTCGTGGAGCCAGCCCGGGTACTCCTCGTTCAGGAGCAGCCGATAAGCCAAATCCGTCATGCCATGCTCGGTCAGGACGTTACACAGCAGCGGGGTCCCCACAAAGCCGGTGTTCAGCTTATTTTTGTTGTCCCGAAGGAGTTTTCGGAGCATCTGCTCCGTCAGGCGTTCATTGTCCGACAAATGGTATTTCAGTGCAAGGACGAGCCCTGTCTGCGTTTTCACGGCACATCTGCCGGTAGCGGTAAAATATTCTTCCTTCACCACCTGCCACTGGCGGTCGGCGATGGCCTGGTAGTTCTGTCTTGTTTCTTCCAGACCGAGAACTGCGGCCGCTTTGGCAACGATCTGGGCACTTGCCGCATAGTAGATGTCAGCGATGTAGGCTTCATCCGTCGCCCCGTAAACGCTGTTTGCAACGGCCCCGGCACGGTCAAGCGCCAGCCAGTCTCCGTAATGAAAAACCTGTCTCCATCCATGGTGATCGCCGTCGATCTTGCGGATATAATCGACCCATGCTTTCATGCTCTCGATCTGGTTTTCAAGGATCGTTTTGTCACCGCTGAACAAATATACATTCCACGGAATGATACACGCAGCATCGCCCCATGCGCAGGAACACTTGCTCGGCCCGAATGTGGGGACGATCTCGGGGACCATACCGCCAGCCAAGAGCTGTTCCTGATACAGATCGTATAAATATTTCCGATAGAAGGCAAACGAATCGGCCAGATAGCTTGCCGTTGCGGAAAAGACCTGCGTATCGCCGGTCCAGCCCATTCGCTCATCGCGTTGCGGGCAATCGGTTGGCACATCGAGAAAGTTTCCCCTCATGCCCCATTCTACATTAGAGATCAGTTGATTTACCAGCGCATTGCCCGTTTTCACGTTGCCGATGCTCTCGTAATCGCTGTGCAGCACGATGGCTGTAAAATCCTCGCATGACAGGTTGGAAACACCGCTGACCTTTACATAACGGTAGCCATAGTATGTAAAATGGGGAACAATGGTTTTTTCTTTTCCATCTGAGACATAGATATATTCCGAAAGTGCCGTTCTCAGGTTTTCGTTATAGAAACACCCATCTTGAAGCACCTCGCCGGTTTGAATGCGAATCGTTGTCCCCGCCGGTTCCCGCACACGCAGTTGGAAAATTCCTGTGATTTCCTGCCCCAAATCGAATACTTCTTCACCGCGCGGCGTATGGATCAACGCCACCGGCTTCCGCAGCATTTGTGCCTTGACCGGGATAGACAGCCGTTCCATAAGCCGCCCCTTCGGTGCCTGTGCGATCCGTGCGCAGCATTCCGGGGTAGGCGGCAAGGTATCATCCCGCCGTTCGCCGTCATAAATGTTGGAGAACCACAGGTTGCTTCGTTTTACCGACCAAGTCTCATCGGTGCCGACCACCTCGTTTGTGCCATCTTGGTACGCAATGTGAATCTCCGCGATCAGCTTCCATTCACTTCCATAGTATTCTTTCCGCTCAGGATCGCTGAATCCGAACCGCCCTTTGTACCAGCCGTTTCCCAGCAGGATCGACAGCATACCACCTTCTGATACCTGCTCCGTAACATCATAAGTCTGGTACTGAATCCACTGTGCATAATTGTTACAGTACGGCGTTAAATACTCGTCGCCGATTTTGCTTGATACTTTGCTGGTTTCCCCCAGAAAATATGCTTCGTACAATCCCAGACCGCAAATATACAGCCTTGCGCGTGCAACTGCCCGGGTCGGGCTGATCCGCTTGGAAAAAATCGGATGACGTTGCTGGCTGCTGTCACAGGTGATCCACTGGGCTGTCCATGGCTCCTCCATTTTGGCGGTCTCAAAAAACTGCACGTCGGACTCGATCGTTTCTGCGGCATCCGTTGCCACAAGGACTTTCCAGTAATATCTTGTGTAGGGTTGTGGATTAAATTCTACCCTTGCGGCGCGGCTGTCAAGTGCGGCCTCTCCCGTATCGAAGCAAAGCGTGGTAAAGGTCGGCTCTTTGCTGATCACGATCCTTGCGTGGCGCTGTTCCTGCCCTTTGCACCCTTTTACCTTCCACGAAAACACCAGCGGCTTCAGAGCATAGCCTACAGGGTTTGTGATGTGATTGGTTTTTGCAGCATAAATCTCGCCCATACGGTTTTCCTCGCTTCTCTGTTATCTGTGCGCTTCCCAAAAGACAACTGCTTCCTGAAGCCAGTTTTTCACTTTGGTTTCTGACCCAATGCCAAAGCCATGCCCCAGACCGTCAATGATTTTGACGCTCACATTTTCTCTGCCCAGTGTTTTTTCCAACGCCGGAAGCTGTGCTTCTACGTTGGCAAAGCCGAACTCATCCTGACGCCCTGCGATGGAAAACACGGCCAAACCTTGATCCTCCGGGAGTGCTTTGATATTCCAATCCAGTCCGTACATAGGAAAAATCGCCTTCGGTCTTGGCAGGTGATGATTGTGGCAGCAATCGGCATAGCTTGCAAAAGAATAGGCTGTCGTCATAAGTCCCCCGGCCGAGAACCCGAAGATGGCATAATCGTCCATACAGATCGCAAGTTCCTTTTGATGGTTCGTCAGATAACGGATCGCCTGTGTCAGTTCCTTAGCAGCTGCCTGCCCCTGCTTCAACGGCTCTGTTTCGCCCAGTTGCTTGCCGATCGGATAGCTGAGGACAAAGACGGAATATCCCATTTTATGCAGTTCCATCGCGATGGGGTATCCCTCGCAATCCGTCACATTAGAAATGAAACCGCCCCCGGGAACCACAATGGCAAGTGGCTTGCCCGGCTGCCCGTAGTAAAACATTCCCGTCAGATGGCTTCGATAGGGATGGTCCTTCATGGCTTCCTGCGGGTACAGGCCGGACACCAATTTGGCTTGTCCCTTCTCCACAAGGCCCGTCAGATAATTGAACGCATCCAGCGCGGTGTCGGTCTGTTCCGCACGGCCCTGTGCCTGCATGAAATCCTTGTACTTTGCAGGGGCAATGGCTTTTAGCGCGTTATCCTCCAGATTGAAGAACATATGATTAAAGCCGCCAAAGATTGGATGCTGCATAAAAAAACCGACCTTGTCCTCCTTGGTTGCCGGTCGGAAGTGTCCGCTTTCATCATAATAACAGCTTTCCTTTATTTTGGGGAAGCCGCATAAGCCGAAAAGTGCCGGCAGAAACACCGCCTTTTTTTGATACACATACCAAATCGCGCCTGCCACACAGAACAAAAGAGCGGCCAATGCCCCACAAACGATTTTCATACCCGTTTCGTCCTCCCTTTTACGAATATCTTACGGGAAATCTGCTTTACCCCAACGGAAACCAAAGAGCGTGCCGTCCATGGTCAGTCATCGGCTTTGATGCCGACTTTTTTACGCTGTTGGGTTGGTTCTCGCCATTATTATAGCACGCTCCACGTGCTGCCACCACACGGAAACAACTAATCCTGTATGATTTCAACGGCTTTCTCCGCAGTTCCGGGAAAGCGGAGTACATCCCGCAAGGGAACACCAACGGCTTGTATCCGGGTAGGCGTGGCTCTGGGCGCACCCGCCGGTGTATGCCATAGCAAACGGTGGTCTTGGTGCGATCCGCGCCAAGACCACCGCTTTTATAGTTTCAAAATGCAACAGGAGGCGCCCATTTCGGGTGCCTCCTGTTGTGTCAAGAAGGAAAACGCGGCCCTTTATTGACCCAGATAATCGTACAGGTACGCCTCCATCTTGGGGGTCCACCAGTTCAGGTAGCCCGCCTGCGTGGGATGGATGCCGTCGAACATATAGAGCTTGTAATCTTCCTCAGAAACTTGATTCATCTCGGCATCATTCCACAGGTCGATGACCCCGATCTCATACTTTTCCTGCAACTTCAGCAGCTGCTCCACCATCTTGCCGTAGGCGGGGCTGTCGTACTGGGTGCCCGTATAGAACACCACCGGGCAATGCCATGTGGTGTCGGCATATACGATGATGTATTCGAGCGCGCCAAGGACGGTTTTGGTGTCAAAGTCCTCCAAATTGCGGGAACTGCTGATTTCCCCCAGCGGGATCGCGCTGCTTGCATCGTTGGTGGAAAGCTGGCAGATGAACGCATCAAACTGTGCGTTGGGGTCGATATTGTGCAGCATCCGCTGGATGTAGGAGTTCTTGTCGTTGTCGGCCAATGTGGTGCCGCTGACAGCCTCTTTGACATAGGTGCAGTTGTTGCGAACGGCAATGTACTCCGCAAAGGAGGTTTCCAGCGAGGTAGCCCCCAAGGTCACCGAGGACCCCAAAAAGCACAGGTTCATACCGCTCAACGGGCTGTTTTCCACCGGCGCCACGTTTTCGGGGCGGTAGATCTCGGCGTTGCCGGGCAAGCTTTTGAGGTACATCGTGTTCAGGAAGCGGAACGGCCCATGGCCCAAAAGACCTTGCAGAGCACCATAAGCCAGCGCTAATAGCAGGACCAGGATCAGAGCAATGATCAAAAGGACTTTTCCTACTTTTTTCATACAAACTATCTTCTTTCTTCACCTGAGTTTCCGGATGTCCCGCGCTGTGTAACAGGGGATCACGAGAGAACTCCAGATACAAAGCCCTTTACTGCGCCAGCAGCAGGTTCATCTGCTGGATCAGCAGCTCGATCTGATCACCGGGCATCACGCTGACCAGAGATTTCAGCGGCATTTCCATGATCATCTTTTTCATCATGTTCATCAACCCTTCATCCAACCCGTCGGTACCGGCGCTTTGCGCAAGCGGGGCCAACAACTGCATGATGGTCGGCGCGGTCTTGGGGCAGGTCAGCAACTCGCCCAGTGTGGTGGTCAGTGTTACGACAAAGGGAATTTGTTTTTCGGTGGTAAAGGACAACTCGGCCGTCAGGCGGATGTCGTCGCTGGCGCGACCCACCATGACCTCATACACGCCGCTGGGGGCAAACCAGTCGTGCAGGCGTTCCTCATAGTAGCTCAAGTCGCGTGCCGCCAGCGTCAGGGTCACCGTCTTGCACTCGCCCGGTTCCAGCAGTACCTTGGCAAAGCCGCGCAGCTCTTTGCTGGGACGCTCCGGTGTGCCGTTTTTGTCGCGGACGTAAAGCTGGACGACCTCGCGCCCGGCCACCTTGCCGGTGTTGGTCACATCCACACTGACGGTGACAGTCTGGCCATCCTGCAATGCGGGCGCGGAAAGCTGCAAATTGCTGTAAGCGAACTCGGTGTAGGACAAGCCGTGACCGAACGCAAAGCGGACAGGGACCTGCTTGGTATCGTAGTAGCGGTAGCCGACAAAGACATCCTCGCCATAGGCAACACGCTTGTCATTGCCCGGAAAGTGCAAATAGCTGGGGTTGTCCTGCAAACGGAGCGGGAAGGTCTCAGCCAGATGTCCGCTGGGGTTGGCCTCGCCGTACAGCAGTTGGTCGGCGGCCTCACCGACACCCTCGCCGCCGAGATACAGTTCCAGAATGGCCGAGACGCGGTCGGCCCACGGCAGCTCGACCGCGCTGCCGTTGTGCAGGACCACGACCACATGGGGCTGGACCTTTGCGATCTCGTCGATCAGGCGATTCTGGCAGGCGGGCAGTTCCATCGAAGTGCGGTCATACCCTTCAGACTCAAACAATTCGGGCAAACCGGCAAAGACAACGGCGACATCGGCGTTTTGTGCCGCCTGAATGGCCTCGGCCAACTCTGCGTCGGTCATCTCGTCCCGCATCGCCGAGAAGCCCTTGGCGTAGCAGACGTTGCGGCCCTTTTGCTGCGCAACCTCCCACGCGGAGGTCACGCGGCTGGGATGGATGTGGCTGGAGCCGCCGCCCTGATAGCGCGGTGCCGCGGCAAACTCGCCGATGTAGGCGATCTTCTGATCCGTGCCCAGCGGCAAAACACCCTGATTGGTCAGCAGTACCGCGCACTGCGTCTCGACGGCAACGGCCTCGGCGTGGTCTTTGGCGCGGTCGAACACGGTGTCGGGGCGGCGGGCATCCACATAGGAGAACACGACCTTCAGGATGCGCTCCACCGCGCGGTCCAGTACCGCCTCGTCCAGCGAGCCGTTCTGTACGGCCGCGACGATCTTGGCATCGTTGTAACCGTTGGAGGAAGGCATCTCCAGGTCAAGACCCGCTTCCAAGCCTTTCACACGGTCATTGGCGGCACCCCAGTCACTGACGACGTACCCCTCAAAGCCCCATTGGTCCCGCAGGATGTCGGTGAGCAGCATCTTGTTTTCGGAAGCATACACGCCGTTGATCTTGTTGTAGCTGCACATCACCGTTTTGGGCTGGGCGGCCTTGACGGCTTCCTCAAAGGCGGGCAGGTAGATCTCATGCAGCGCACGCTCCGAGAGGTCCGAGGAGATGGTCAGGCGGCGGGTCTCCTGATTGTTGGCGGCAAAGTGCTTGATGGAGGTCCCCACGCCCCGGCTTTGTACGCCGCGAATGTACGCAGCGGACAGCTTACCGGCCAGATACGGGTCCTCAGAAATGTACTCGAAATTGCGGCCGCACAGCGGGCTGCGCTTGATGTTGACGGCGGGTCCCAACAGGATGCTGACATCCTCGGCCTGGCACTCGTCGCCCAAAACCTGACCCATGTGCTCCAAAAGGTCGGGGTCAAAGCTGGAACCGGTGGCGCACCCGGCCGGGAAGCAGACAGCCTCGACGCTGTCGTTCAGGCCGAGGTGGTCCGCTTCACCTGCCTGCTTGCGCAGACCGTGCGGGCCGTCGGTCACCATCACGGCCGGGATGCCCAGCCGCTCGATCCCCTGCGTGTGCCAGAAATCCGAGCCGGAGCAAAGGCTGGCTTTTTCTTCCAATGTCATTTGGCCGATCAATGCTTTCAAATCGCGCTTCATATTCTATTCTCCTTGTCTGTTATTTGGCAACGGCATTGTACCGCGCATTCCTTACTTGCTATTTTACACAGCAAGACGTATAATGACTATATGGTATAAACTATCTCAACACGATTTCAACGAAAAGGTGATTTTTTATGCGGCCCGGTATCTTTGAGGAAAAATCCAACAACCACTTGAAGGAAGTCACGGTCAAGATTCGTGAGCGTTATCGGGCGAGCACCTACGCACAGTTGGAGGAAACGGCAAGTGGAGACTCGAATCGCGTCAAGGAAAAACGCTTTCTGTCGTTCATCGCACTGGGCAACGCCGTGCTGGCCGATGAGTTTCTGGCTCGTGCTTACAACAAGCAGGAATCGTTTCGCTTTGGGGTGATGAGCACCTCGTCGATCCAGCAGGCGCGATACGCCACCGTGGCTTCGGTCACGCTGTTTTGCCGCACGGCCATCGACAACGGCTTTCCGGAGAATCTCGCCTACAGCATCAGCGATTCCTATTTGCTGCACTTAGACGAGACCGAAAGCATTGAGGAGATCCAGTTCTTATCCCTCAGCGCGTTCCGGGAATACTGCCAGGTCATGCAGGACTGGCGGCTGCAATCCTGCCGCAAGGAGATCAAGCAGTGCTGCGAGTATATCCTGATGCACATCCACGAGCCCATCAGCCTGACGGAACTGGCCGAGCTGGTCAATCTTTCTCCCAATCATCTGTCCGCACTGTTTCTTAAGGAAACCAGCTTTCGCCCCACCGAGTACATCCGCGCACAAAAACTGAACTACGCCCGCTATATTTTGGACAACTATTCTCCGACCATCGCCACGCTGGCCAATCTGTTGGCGTTCCCCAGCCCGAGCGCCTTCGCCCGGCAGTTCAAGCAGCAGTACGGCCTGACCCCTACGGAGTATCAGCGACGAAAAGAATGAACAACGTCCCGGCAGTTCAAAGGATGAACTGATATAGTCCCCTTAGAGTAGACATCTAAAGAAGCAAAAATTTTCAAGTCTACACTAAGGGGGCTTTATTATGTCAAGAAGAAGGAACAAGTACTACGACAGGAAACTAAAGCTGCAAGCAGTGCAGGATTATCTTGGAGGCGGTGGCAGTTTACGGACTATTTGCAAAAAACACGGGATTAAAGACAAAAAGCAGCTGCGGAACTGGATAAAGTGGTATAATGGTCATAAAGAAATCAAGGAGAGGCGAGCAGCCGGAACGGAGATTTATATGACCAAGGGCAGAAAGACAACAGAAAAGGAACGCGCGGAGATCGTAGCGTTTTGTATTGAACATGGCAAGAACTATCCGCTGACGATAAAGACTTATGGCGTATCGTATCAACAGATTTACGCATGGGTACGAAAGTACGAAGAAAAAGGCGTTGCAGGTCTGGTGGATGGCAGAGGCAGGAACAAGCCGGAGAGTGAAATGACCGAAGTCGAGAAACTTCGTGTGCAAAACAAGCTGCTTCAAGCACAGATCAAAGACAAGGAGATGGAGATTGCTCTGTTAAAAAAATTGAAAGAATTGGAGAGGTGGGATGTCTGAGCGGAGTAAGGCAAGAGAAGAAGCATCTTGCAGTCCGCAGTGTACATGAGGAGAAGCACTATTCGGTCAACCGATTATGCGATATTCTTAATCTTAATCGATCTTCCTATTACAAGTGGTTACGGCGAAAGGAAAGCCAAGTCGAAACAGAGAACAGACGAATCATCGAATGGGTCAAGGAATTGTATGAAGAGCAGAATGGAATCCTTGGCTATCGGCAAATGACGATAACCATTAACCGTGACAAAAATACTCAATACAATGTCAAGCGGATTCGCCGGCTGATGAGATACCTTCGCTTAAAAGTCTGTTTGCCGCAGAAAACGGGCAAGCTATATTCCGTCCACACCGGAAACAACAGCAGAAAACATTTTGAATCGTGAATTTTACGCAGACAGACCCAATGAAAAGTGGCTGACCGATGTCACAGCGTTTAAGTACTATGACGGTCCCGTGATAAAGAAGCTGTATCTGAGCGCTTTTCTTGATTTGTATGACCGCAGGATCGTTGCATATAAGCCTGTTGTATTGGGCTATCTAATTTACCAGACAGTGTCTGGCAAATTGAGTTCTGCATAAAAGCTGAATATGCCTTGGGAGATCTGTCTAACTAGATTTTTGGGCTTGCATATCTTAGACATCCAATTTTCCAGTCAGTGACTGGAAAATTGAAATGGGAACCATATCAGACTGATGGAAGCAGTCTTAAAGTGTTAGCGTTCACATGAGGTCGGATAGTCATCTTATCTGGCTTTGCGTGAGCTGCTGATTTCCTTGATTGCGGCATAGTGTTTTCCACATTTTCGGCTGATCTCGTTGAAAAAATCGGACGCCACAAATTCCAGCAGCCATACCTTGGGAATCATGTACTTGGGTGTCTGCAAGATGGTTTTCAGCAAGCCCTTGCTGCACCATTTCAGAATTGTGTGGCGTTGGTAGCCTGTCACCTCGCAGACTTGCGCAACGGTCAGTACATCCGGGTAATTTGCTAACTGTTGCTCGTACCATTCCTTGGCCAGTAGCCGTTCTTCGCCCTTATAGTTCAGCTTGCGCTCCAACGACGAGGCGGGTTTCTTGTGCTTGGGGTAGTTGTAATACCATCCGCTGGGCGGAGTGTAGCGCATCGGGTCGGACTCTCGGCGGTAGAGATACTCGGCAACATCTTTCTTGGCGATTTTATAGCAGCGCGTTCTCTTTCCGTTGTTTTTGCAGGGAACAAGCCCGCTTTGCAGGAGATAAAGCGAAGTGCGCGTTCCGATATGGCATACGATGCGGAAATCATTGCGACTCATCGGGTTCGGATAGGGCGCTAGAATTTCTTCAATCTTTTCTGCCAAAGGGTCTTTGCTTACAGTTTTTTTCTTCATTTCGGGTTCTCCTTGTTTGCAAAGTGGAACCCGAAAAATCACTACTTCATTTTTTTCTTCTTGCATTTTTTCTCATTCGTGTCCGCGAACCTGCACCATTATCCGGCTTTTTAGGTAGGGGTTATCTTGCATCTTATCTTGCATTTCTCCCAAAAAGTCGCCATTTTTGCCCCAAAACGGGTGATTTTGCTTATTTTCGTACCTACATTGTTTTTTTGTTGTGGAGCAGTATTATCCCTACACACATCGTCCAAAATCAGCGGACAAACCAGCCTGTATCAGCCTTGGTTATCACCATATTGCCTTTTCAAAGATTAACTCGAAATGCTTTAGGACAGGAGACTGTCGCGTGGGTTCGACTCCCACCATCTGCGCCATATCCGTCGTAGAATCGAAAGATTTTACGACGGATATTTTTGTTTACGGCTTTGAAATGTGATGCTGTAAGTTTACGCAATGACTATTACAAGCCAAAATCCACTTGCAACAATAATCTGTTGCAAAAAGCCATTTGTTGCCCGAATTGTTGCCCACAGTTCATGGTTTCCTGCGAGAAGGGATAATAACTTATAAAGAGTTATCTCCAACAGCAGCGTTTTTCGGTGTTGCGAATACTGCTTGGTGGTATGCCGTCAGCACACTGAGTTTGCGCTGCTCCTGTACTTGTACATAGCGGGTCGTGACGGTGTTGATTTTCAGATTTACGCCCATTTGCTGGGAAAAATCGTCCACTGAATGTCCGAGAATTTGGCTAACTGCATAAAAATCACCTGTCAAATTGTACATATTGGTGCCCGCTGTGCCGCGTAGATCGTGAAATCGGATTTTCGGCATCCCAGTGCTACGCATAAATCCGTTAAACTTGACCGAAATACGCTTTTGTAAGTATGGCGAACCGTCCGGCTTGCACACAACAAGATCGTTATCGTAATACTTGACCCCGCCGAGCTTGCACAACCGCCGCTGGTCGGCTTGTTCCTGTCTAAGCCGCAAAAAGATTGGCAGTGCTTCTTCTGTAATGGGAAATGAACGTGTTTCGCCTTCGTCACGGTCTTTCAATGGTTCCAAGTGCGGCACAATTTTAGCATCTTTCGGCAGGTCACAGGGAATTTGGCCTCGCAAGGTAATTTGCCTGTGCGTCAAATCAACATCACGCCAGCGTAACCCCAGCGCTTCGCTGAGTCGCAGCCCAAACAGAACAGCGAGCAGCACCACGGTCTCAAGTGCATTACCATGTACAAACGCCAAAAGCTGCTGCACCTGTTCCACGGTGTACTTGTCATATTTGCGCCCGGCGTTCTTACTAAACCGTGTCATAATGTTCTTGGCTGGGTTGTTTGGAATGTAGCCATACTTTACCGCCGAGGACAGCGCAGAGCTTAAAATTCGATGGCAATAACGCACTGAATTCTCCGCCAGTCCCTTCTCACGCAGTTGCGCAATCATATCGTCAATCATTTGGGGTGTCAGTTTGTTCAGAGATACTTCGCCCAGCATGGGAATTAGATGTATGTTTATGCCGCTCCAATAGCTGTATCGCGTACTTTTTGCAAGGTTATGGTGGTAGCTTTCGTACCACTTGGGCAGATACTCTTTTAGCTTTTGCTTGCTTTCCGGTCCGTAGCCGACCATAGCGGCGCTGCCAGTCTGTAACTCCAGCTTGATCTGTGCCTCATACAATTCTGCTTCCCTGCGCGTTGCAAAACCACGTTTAGCAATGCTTTTCTGCCTGCCGTTCTCGTAGACTTTCACATTGACATCGTAGACGATGCCCGATCTGCCTGTTAAAATTCCTTGGCTGTTTCGCTTGTTTTTGACTTTTCTCTCGCGGATCGCCATATCAGCACCCACCACTTACAGACCTTGCCGGGGTCTTGGCACGGTTGTAATAATCCCAAATCGCCTGTTCGGAAATCAGGCGACGGTTGCCGTTCTGGATGAACTCCAACTCGCCGTTGTCCATTAACTGGCGCAGTCGATTTTCTCCGATGCCGGAAACAACTGCCATTTGTTCCACAGTTTTCAGCATCGGTTCAAACGGATTTCGCACAGCTTGCGGTGTTTTTTGCTTTGCATATCTTGCCATAACTATCCCTCCTGCGGTATAATTTATAAAACAAATTGTTTGTGGTACTTGTGCACAGCACAGGAACACGATCATTTGTAAGGCTTGAAGATTTGGTATATTCAGTTTTCAAGGTTCTCGTAAGCAAGACATACATTTTGTATTTCTTGTTTACAAGCATATTATATGACACACTTTTTGTATGTCAACCGCTTTCGGTATAAATTCTTATTTTTTTAACATTTGGGAGACTTGTTATGGATACCCAAGGAAGAAGAATAAAAAAATTGCGTTTGGCTAAAGGTCTTTCGCAAAAGCGCCTGTCCGATATGGTTGGAATTGTACCTACCCACTTACAGGCCTACGAATACGGAACACGCCACCCAAAAGAAGAAATTCTCAATCGGCTGGCAAAAGCATTAGATGTCACACCAAGTATGCTTCAACCGTTAGATGTTGATACCGTAAATGGTCTACTTGGCATTATCTATGAAATGCACACCAGCTACCATGGCTTGGAAATTGTAGAAGAAGATGGACAGGTTTCTATCCGCTTGCCAAACACTTTACAAGCAATGCCTGCAAAAAAATCGTTGCTTAGGATCAAGAAAATTCTGGACGACTATACATACCAGCCTTATCCAGAATACCAGTCAGCGAAAGACATCGAAGACGAAAATCAAATTCTACCGGATACGGGCGTTACTGTTGCGCAGGAGAAACGCTGGGTCAAAGAGCAAGAAGGTCTGTTGCTGCGAGCAACAGATTTATATAGCCCAGATGTGAATTACAATCAAATCGAGGCTGATCGAAAGGCGCTTCGTAAGCAATATCCGGATGACAGCGAAGATGAGGATTAACCTTTATGGATACTTATCAACTGAATGAACAGCAACAGCGATTAGCAGAAACTTTTTATAACGATTATTCTCTTATCAAGTTTGGTGCTTATGGGGAAGAATACCTTTATACTGTTTGCGATGTAGATACAAGAAAATATCATGCCCTGAGAGAAAGACCAGATTATAGACAGTTTATTGCCGATAAGGACAAATACTATCGCCAGATGCTAAGTAACCTAATGGCGTTGCGATGCAATTTTTCAGTCGATTCGTTTATTGAAGACAAAGAAAAGCGCCCATATATGTGGAACCATGTGACAGATAGATTATTGCGAGAATGTGAGCCTATCGTAAAATTGCAAATATTGGAAGATGTGAAGAAGGAAAAGTAGAAAATTTATATTTAGATACTTAAGTATTACCTTGGGGGAAAAGAATGGCTAAAATTCAATCTGTTGAACCGAACGTTGCTGATTTAGCAAATGGTTGGATGCGATCTTACAAACTTGATTACAAGCTCGAACAGGAGTCGCTCAATACAGAAATTGATCAGGCGCTAGACGAATACTTCTCGAAAAATGGCGGCGTTGGCGGAAATCGTCCGGATGCCAAGCTGCTTTTGCGGGACAAAAACATGGTGAATTATCCCGTCCTGATCGAGTACAAGGGCTATAAAGATAAACTCGTTGCCCTTGATTCCGAGGGTAAAGTTGCAAATAAAACCGCCAAGAACCAACCCGATTTTAAGCATATCAATTCTTATGCGGTAAACGGTGCCGTTCACTATGCAAACGCACTTCTGCATTATACGAGCTATACTGACATAATCGCCATAGGAATGACCGGTTACAAAACAGAAGCCGGAAAGCTGGAACATGAAATCGGCGTATATTATGTATCTAAAAGCAACTTCGGTATCGGGCAGAAGATCGATAATTACACAGATTTTTCATTCCTCAAGAAATCAAATTTTGATAAGTTCATCGAAAAAGTAAAGCGCCTCAAGCTTACACCAGACGAAATCGAGAAACTAAAAGAGCAGCGAGAGCGGGAAATCAACGCAAGCCTTGTAAAGCTGAATAATGATATTTATCAGAACGAAAAAGGCTTGAGCGAGCGCGATCGCGTATATCTTGTGGCTGCGTCCATCATTGCGACGCTCGGCGTTCCCGGTAGAGTGGCTGCTCTTGAAAAATCCGAGTTGAAATCTTCAACCGAAACCGGAAACCGTGACGGTGATATTATCCTCCGCAAAATCAAGGCTTTTCTGGACGAAAAGAATCTTCCGCAGGAAAAGCGTGATATGATTGTCCGCACATTACAGAATACACTGACAACGGATAACATTAACAAGGTCGAAACCGGAGAAAGTCAGCTCAAACGTGTATTTACAAAAATTGTTGATGACCTTGGTATATACTATAAAATCGGTCTTACCACGGACTTTACCGGTAAGTTATTCAATGAGATGTATAGCTGGCTGGGCTTTTCTCAAGACAAGTTAAACGATGTCGTTCTAACGCCCGCCTATGTTGCAACTCTTTTAGCAAGGCTCGCTAGAGTAAATATGGATTCCTATGTATGGGATTTTGCAACTGGCTCTGCAGGTCTTCTCGTTGCGGCCATGAACGAAATGCTCAACGATGCAAAAAACAAAATTAAATCTCCCGACGAATTTGCGCGTAAATCTGCCGCAATAAAGGCCAATCAGCTTCTTGGACTCGAGATTCTGTCAGAGGTGTATATGCTTGCCATCCTCAACATGATTTTGATGGGTGACGGCAGTTCTAATATTTTGAACAAAGACTCTCTGAAAGAGTTTAACGGCAACTATGGCTTTGGCAAAACGGATGAAAAATTCCCAGCTGATGCGTTTGTTCTGAATCCACCGTATTCCGCTCCCGGCAATGGCATGGTGTTTGTTGAAAAAGCCCTTTCCATGATGCGTAGGGGCTACGCCGCCGCCATCATCCAAAACTCCGCAGGCAGCGGCAAGGCAACGGAATATAACAAGAGAATTTTGAAACACAGCACTCTGCTTGCAAGCGTCAAAATGCCGATAGACCTTTTCATTGGTAAGTCCAGCGTTCAGACAAATATATATGTTTTCCGCGTCGGGGAAACTCACCAAAAAGATGATACCGTCAAGTTCATAGATTTCTCCGTAGATGGATATACGAGAACGAACCGTAAAAAAGCAAGCTGCAATCTACGTGATACCGACCACGCCAAGGAGCGTTATCAGGAGCTGGTTGACCTTGTTCGCTTCGGAAAAGCCAAATTAAATATCTTTACGGAAAAGGAATATTACGAGGGAACGATCGACCCTGAAAATGGCGCAGACTGGAATCAGACGGCTCCCATCGACACAAAGCCGACACTGGAAGATTTCAAGAAAACCGTCAGCGATTATCTGGCATGGGAAGTATCAAATCTTTTGAAAAATCAGAGTCTGGAGGATGACCGCCTGGGAAAATGAATGCCTCACTTAGCGAAAAGCTAAGCGCCGTTAAGTGGGGCGAATTTCGGCTTACAGACATATTTGTGGTAAAAAACACATCGAATCTTTTGGCATCTGACATTATTGCTGGCAGCGGAGAAACGCCATATTTATGTGCAAGTTCTGAAAACAACGCAGTAAGCTCTTATATTAAATATGATAAAGAACATCTCGAAAAGGGCAATTGTATCTTCATCGGAGGAAAAACCTTTGTCGTAACTTATCAGAGTAAAGATTTCTATTCCAACGACAGTCATAATTTAGCCCTGTATTTGAAAAAAGGAACTCCATCAAAAGCAGCATTTCTTTATATGGCTTCGTGTGTTTATAAAAGCCTTCACAGAAAATATTCTTGGGGAAATAGTATAAGCAAAGCAAAAATCCAAGAAGATATTATTACACTTCCAGTTAGCAATGGCAAAATCGATTTTGCTTTTATGGATTCTTTTATAGCGGAGCTGGAAGCGGAGCGTGTAGCGGAGCTGGAAGCGGAGCGTGTAGCGGAGCTGTCCGCTTACTTAGCAGTAAGCGGACTGGATAATTATGAGCTGACAGAAAAGGAAATTGCAACCATCGAAAAAATCAAAAACAAAGAAGTTCATTTCAAAGAGTTCGAGTTCATAGAAATATTCAATAATATCAAACAAGGCCGCCGATTAAAGAAAGAAGATCAACTTACTGGAAACGTTCCATTCGTTATGTCCGGAACAACTAATTCAGGTATAGTAGGCTATATTTCAAACCCTGTTGCTTTTTTCCGCAAAAACTCCATAACAATTGATATTTTTGGAAATTGCTTCTATCGAAACTATGATTTTGGCGCAGGTGATGATACTGGTGTGTATTGGAGTACAGATCACACATATTCCAAAGCTACGATGCTATTTTTTACAACTGCAATGGAAAGGTCTTTGCACGGAAAATATTCTTATGGTAAAAAATTGCGCAGTTCTCAAAGTCTACATTTTAAAATGCAGATTCCTGCAAAAGATGGAAAACCGGATTATACCACCATGGAAACATTGATTTCCGCTGTTCAGAAACTGGTCATTAAAGAAGTTGTTCTTTATGCAAACCAAAAGATTGAAACGACAAAAGCGGTAACGAAAAGGTACTGATAGTACATGCTCGTTACTTTTAGGGAAATTGCCATTATCACCGATAAAACCATCTCTGGATTTATAAAAAGGGGGCGTTTTTGTGCCTGGAAAATTTTCACTTCGCAAGTTCAGTGAAATCAATCTTGATGATCCATTTTTCGCAACCCTGAAAAACGATTATCCGGGAAGTGCGTCCTCGCCGTCGTTTTCTGTCTGGTTTAAGAACAAAGCGCAGGAAGGTCGTACCGCATTGGTGTTTTCCGATGATCAGGGACTTGGTGCCTTTATCTGTATAAAGAATGAAAATGAGCCGATTGAGTTGAAAGGCGGCACCCTAGCTGCCTGTAATCGCGTAAAAATTAGTACAATGAAGATTGCTGAGCGTTTTCGTGGACAACGACTGGGTGAAGGTGCAATCGGATTAGTTCTGTGGAAATGGCAAAAATCCGGAACGGATGAAATTTATGTTACAGCATTCGATAAGCAGGATCTGTTGATTTCACAGCTTGAAAAGTTTGGCTTTCATAAAGCCGGATACAATTTAAATGGAGAAGGCGTGTACATAAAGAGCCGTCATAACATTGATTATAGTGACCCGTATAAGTCTTTTCCCTTTATCAATCCGAACTTTCATTCTTCAGGGTATCTTATTATCAATGATACCTACCATGATACAATGTTCCCTTATTCGGAACTCAAAAATAACACTTTACAAAATGCTGTGGCTATGAATGTAAGTAACGGCCTTAGCAAAGTATATGTCGGTGCTCAGTATTCTAAGTTGCCATATGATGTAGGAGATCCCATTCTTATCTATCGCAGATATACAACAGGATACGGAAAGAGATACCGTTCGTGCATCACTTCCTTCTGCGTGGTAACTAAAATCATCCAAGCAAAAGAGAACTGGAATCATCTGATGTCCTTCGAAACCTTGTTGCATAAAATTGGAAACAAATCGGTGTTCAACCAAGAAGAATTGCGACAACGGTATTCCCATGACCGAAATCTTCTTGTTATTGAGATGCTCTACTACGGATATTTTGGCGAGGGAAATAATGTGAATATGGATTGGCTTGATCGAAATGGCTATTGGGGAAACACATATCCTGCATTGATTCCACTGAATTCAACCGCATTTAAGAGTATTTTGGAAAAGGGAAATATAGATGTCAGCAATGTTATTATCGATTAAGCCTCAATATGCAGAAATGATTATCGAAGGCACAAAAAGGTATGAGTTTCGTACTCGAAAATGCCGTGATGATATAAAAAAAATCATATTTTATGCCACTGCCCCCAAAAGTCAAGTGGTAGGTGAAGCTGAAATAGAATGTGTTTTGGTTGGAAAACCCACTGAAATTTGGAAGAAAACCAGATGTGGTTCAGGCATCCCGGTGTCTTTTTTTAAGGAGTACTACAAAAACAGAGAAGTGGCCGTTGCGTATAAGCTTACAAATGTTCGAGCTTATGAAACGCCAAAAGCATTAAAAGATTATGGTGTTACACATGTGCCACAGTCTTTTATTTACCTGAAACAGCAAAACGATTGACAATTATTACATTTTCGATTTCCAAAAACGTCAATCAGGAATATTATCAAGCAAGAAATCGACCTCGTTAACGCCAGAAATAGTAGAGTAGCACAAAGTAATTCATAATAGTGTCACAAAATATGCCAGTAGGTGATTGTATGCAAACAAATGATCGACCTCTTACAGATTTAATGAAAGCAATAGCTGAGGGGAAAGCGCAGTTACCAGATTTTCAACGTGGCTGGGTATGGGATGATAATAGAATTAAAGCCCTGATTCTCAGTGTCATTCACAATTATCCCGTCGGAGCTGCCATGTTTCTGTCCTATGGAAACGAAAGTATCCACTTTAAGCATAAACCGATAGAAGGGTCACCTAACCAAAACAAAGATGTGGCTCCTGACGAACTGATTTTAGACGGACAGCAACGCCTTACTTCTCTCTATAATGCTCTATATAGCAAGAACGCTGTTCACACCAAAACCGACAAGGGAAAACTCATAAATCGTTTCTACTATCTGTCTATTGACAAAGCACTGGATCTCTCTGCCGATGATGAAGAAATCGTAATTTCTGTTCCAGAGTCGCGGCAGATTACCTCCGATTTTGGCAGGCATATTGATTTGGATTTGTCTGCCAGAAATTATGAATTTGAGCACAAAATGTTCCCGTTGAATATTATTCTGGATACAAACGAACAGCAGAAATGGCAAAATGAATACTATGAATTTCACAAGTATGATCCAGCAGTAATACAGCAATTCACGAAGTTATTTTCAACCATTATCAGCCCAACTCAGCGGTATAAGATGCCAGTTATTCTGCTCGATAAGGACACCCCAAAAGAAGCCGTTTGCCAGGTGTTCGAGAATGTCAATACAGGTGGCGTTTCTCTCACTGTGTTTGAACTGGTAACCGCTATATTTGCCATGGATAATTTTCAACTGCGGCAGGATTGGGAAGACCGGCAGCGCAAGTATTTTTCCGGGGATATATTAAATATTGTGACAGCAACGGATTTTCTTACGGCACTTACATTGTTATCATCGTTCAAATCGGGCGGAACCGTAAGCTGCAAAAAGAAAGATGTCCTTGCTTTACCCCTTCAGGCTTATAAGCAGTATGCAGATGATCTTTGCAAAGGGTTTGTTATAGCCGAAAAACTTTTGATGGAGGAACGTATTTTTTCCAGCCGAGACTTGCCTTATAGTACACAACTGATTCCTCTTTCGGCAATTTGTACCGTACTGATGACAAATAATAAAATCAACACCACAAATGTCAAGAACAAAGTAAAACAGTGGTATTGGTGTGGCGTATTTGGTGAATTGTACGGATCTGCAAACGAAACACGATATGCAAATGATATTGCGCAGGTGATTTGCTGGATTACTAATGAAGGTGACATACCTAAAACGGTAACTGACTTTTTCTTCAATCCCACAAGATTGCTCAGCCTCCAGTCCAGACAATCCGCTGCCTATAAGGGAATAATGGCCATGATCCTGAAGAACCACGCCATGGATTTTATTTCTGGTGCCGAGATGGACTTTTCTACTTATTCTAATGAAAAAATAGATATCCACCATATATTCCCAAAGGATTACTGTGTAGGGCAGCATTACGATAAAATCAAGTGGAATAGCATCATAAACAAAACCCCAATTGCTGCGGCCAGCAACCGTGAAATAGGCGGTGTGGCACCTTCTGCTTATTTGAAGAAACTCGAAAAGAAGGGCTCTGTATCAGCAGATGTTCTTGACAAATACGTGGAATCACATTGGATTAATCATGTACTTTTGCGGCAAGATGCCTTCCAAGATTTTATTATAGATCGAGCAAAGAGGCTCTTGAATGCAATTGAAAAGGCTACGGGAAGAACGATTTCCGGCAAGGATTCTGATGAAGTAATTCAGCAATTTGGCGCTTCACTTATATAAAAAGATAAGCACTTACCTTACTCCACGCGGGTCAAGGCAAGTGCTTATTTAGGTTAAATAGATGCCAGTACTCTGCGACGATATGATTTTCCGTCATGCAAGCGCGCCGCAAATTGTAGGCAAGTTAAAGGCATATAGCATCCCTTTGAAAATTTTCAAATTTTATCGAATTGACGATTCTTTTTTAGGATGACATTTCGGCGACTTCAAACATTAGGCACTTCAAGCAAGTTACCAGCAAGTTAAATCAAGCCCAGATAGGAATATACTTCATATAGCGCGGTGCTGTTGACGAATCAAGGGGTTTAATAAGTTTCATTGAAACGGCTTCTTTGATAAGTCTTGAAATGCTTCCTGCCGAGGAATCTTTCAACCCGAATCGCTCTCTTAAAGAACTATTTGTAAGCTGCTCCCCCTCAACTTGCCGAATACAAGCATGAAGATAGCATGCCCAAAGCTTATCCTCGATGGATATTGCAGAAAACGGAATCTCTGAAAATAACACTACACGAGTGCTATCCTCGTACAGTTCAATTTTCGGAGCCGGCAACTGTGCGAATTCGCAGCTGCTGACAATTTTATCCCACCCGGAACCCAATTCCTCGCACATTCTCAAACGACGCATCAAAGAAGCCAATTTTTCGTTTCTTGATTTCGGAGGATTGTCGATAATGCGTCTTACATCAACGAGCGGTGTTCCGGAATTTGTTATTTCTATTCGCTTTTCAAAAATTTCAATAACCGGTCCTGTTCCGGGAATTGAAAAATCCTGATGAATCAATGCGTTGGCAACCGCCTCACGAATTGCTAAGATAGGATACGCAGATCTGTTTTCTCTCAGTGCGCCTACAATGGGTTCCTGCGTTGGAATTAAAGCTTCAACAAATTTCATTAAGCCCTCAAACCCAACTGCATATCCCTTGTTTCCGATATTTTCCTTAAGCATCGAAAGCCGGTTGTTTCCCTCATACTGAACTATCCGAACGGCTTTTCTTGATAGTCTTGGGAACTCTGACAAGTGTTTTGCAAAAAGAATTGCGCCAAGATTTGTTATGGCATAAAGACCATTGTCCTGCCTTACAACGATTTCATCTTGCTGCATATAGTGTGCTACGCCCGCAAAATCTGTCGGCTGAATGATTCCGCAGTTATCGAAATAGACAGAGTAGTCCAACATTCGCAGGGCATCTTCCAACCTTAAATCTTGCTTTGCATAGCGTTCTTCAAATCGAGAGTTTCGAATTTTGTCCCACAATTGAGCTTGCATTGCAGGATATTCACTCAATCGTTTTGTGTAACTTCCAACGCGAATATAGTCAACTTTATCAAACATTACTGTTTGGTTTGTTGCTTTATAGATAATCAATACACCTACACGCTTTTCCTCTGCCATTTGAACCGTGTGAAATTCAAAATCGGCATTCTTGCTCAAAAGAGAACGAAGCCAGTTTTCCAACTCCTGATTTCCTTTTTTCAGGGTCTGGAGGTCGTAATCTGTTCCAACAATTTCGTGTGTTTCGTCATCAATTCCCCAAAGCATATAGGCGCAACTCTTTTCGTAAAGAGAAGCACTGTTGGCAAGGGCGCTTATATCCTTACCAATCATGTCCGGAGTATAGTTATTGTGTTTAAACTCCAACCACTGTGTTTCTGTTGGAAGTTTGCGCAGTTCATTTACCAGTTTATCAAGATTTTCCATTGCCTAAACACTCCACAATTTCAGCTGAATATAGCTTTTTATAATTATAGCACAAAAAACCGGTAACCCCAAGAAAAATTTGGCGCTTTACAGTACATTCCTATTTTCTCGTTAATGGTGGCTGCCGTATGCGCATACATGGTTGTAATGTGTGTTCTCTGCGACCCGTAATTCAGCTTTTTCCGGTTGCTTTGCCCTTTGCACCTTATCCTGCACCATCTCGCAGTCCATCTCAATGTCAGCACAAGTGGCAATCTCCCGCCGCAGCTCTCTGATGCGGGCTGTGAGCGCCTGTATTTGCCCCGAATAATCGGCAGGGGAAGTTTTATTCTTCCAGCGATAGAGCGCCTTACGCTGCGCCGTAAGGCTGTCGTATTCGGTTTGCAGATTTTCTTTGTAAGTCAGCAGTTCGTCAAGCGTTGTGATTTGCCGTTCCCACAAAAGGTCGCATTGCCGCCGGTAGCGATTGTACTTCAAGAAATCATCGCGCAGCAGGTAATAGCACCGCTTGCCGACTTTGCCTTTATATGCTTTTCTCAGCAATGCACAGTAGCGATAATAGCAAGCCATAAACCCGGTAATTTTGCGGCATTTATAATTCAGCTTATCGCGATACCGTGCGCGGCGGCGAACAGGCACAGGCTGCTCTTTCGGCTTCCGGCGTGGTGGCTCCGGTGCTGTTTGCTGCTTATATTCCTGCTGCATTTCAGGCGGAAGTGTTTGCAGTTCCCGGAAGTACCTCCGCAGCGAATCTTCGCTGAAGTGGGTGCTGACTTTGTCCAATCGGATATTCTTCTGCGCTTCCTTGTGGCGCACGGTCATATGCGCAGTTTTGGGTCCGTATTTCACCGCATACCCCATTTTCTGCAACTCCGCAACAAATCCGGCAAAGCTGTCCGCGGCGGTCATTGCCACTTCCACATCCGTCTTTACCATGCCCCGCAGCGTGGGCGAGCCTTCTTTTTCATGTTTCCACTCGCCGTAGGATTTCCCGTGTCCATCCGTTTCCACAACAGACAGTCGATTTTCGCGGCACAGTTCATCGGAAACAGCTCGGATCCCCTTGTAGTAAGTAGTAAAATCATTGCGGAACATCCGCCCATCCATAAACGAAACCGAGTTTACGACAATATGGTTGTGCAGATGTCCTTTGTCCAGATGGGTACTGACGGTACACTCAAAACGGTCAGCCAGAAACCGCCGGGCGAATTCGCAGCCGATTTCGTGTACCTGATCGGGTGTTGCCTCACTGGGCTTGAAGCTCTGAATAATATGGTAGCCCACATTGCCGCTGTCCAACGGTTTGCCCCAACGCCGCTTTGTTGCCTGCATAAGATAATAGGCGTTTTGCGGGTCGCAGTTAAAGCCGGAAACATAGAGCTGGTGCTCGGTTTTATCGCCGTTCTGCGTGTAGTTCATCAGCCGCTGCATATCTGCGGTGTTCAGATACTCCGTCTTTTGCGGATTGGCGGCGTAATCCAAGCAGCCTTTCAACTGCCCGCGCACCGGCAAAATCTTTGTGATTGCCATTACTGACCCTCCCGCACAAGCTGCCAGATGCGCTGCATTAGTCGGTTTGCCTCAGCAAGCTGGGCGTTTTCGATTTTGCTGGTGCTGTTGGCCAACCGCGTCAGCTGGTTCAAATTGTTTCCGATTGCCGCCACCTGCGCCGCCAAGGCTTTGTAACTGTCCGGCGGGCGTTCGCGTATTGTGCAGCCACTCACCAAGGCTCGGAGAAACGGCTCCATTTTCATGCCCGCTGTATCACATTTGTTTTTCAGTTGGCGGTATTCTTCTTCGGTGAATCGTACCGTTACTTGTTTTTGACGTTTTAACATTTGCTTTCTCCTATCAGGGTCTTAGGGGCTTGCCCCTAACAAGCGGTCGTTATGCTGGCATGACAGCATAATGACGTGCTTGCCGCACTGTCCGGGAACGCTATCACTTTCCCGGTAAAGAGAGTGAATCGCCCGTGTTTTCCTCAGCGTAAATCAGTTCAGCACACACAATTTCTTCGGCCTGTGCTTGCAAACCTTGCATAGCTGCGGCCCATTCCAGCGGGTTACAGCGTTTCACTTCTTCGTTGATTTTGGCTTCTGTTGCCAACACTTTGGTAAGACTTTCAACTTGACGATGTGCCTCGCAGTCGATGTCCGTGAGGTGCTGTGCCAGCGTTCCATCCAACAACATCTGGTCGCGTTCCATTGGTCGATGCTCATCGAGGTATCGCGCCCGCATCATGCCGTATTTTCCAATGGTGTTGTCTGCGATTGGACCGTTTTCCAACTTTGGAATCAGATAGCCGTTTACATTCACATATTCCATTTTCATTGTGTAACCCTTTCATTCTGCAAGCCTTCTGAAAAAGAGAGGTTGTTGTATGGCAAATTTTCTGCGCCGCCCTTTTTTCTTTTTCAGATGGTTTATTTATAGTATTTGATATAGTAATTACTAAGAGTATTTAATTATAGTAATTATAATACTACCTACATTACCGCCACTGCGCTTACCATAGGTGTGGTTACCACCGGTGCGGTTTTGTGGGTGGTGGTCATACCAGTAGGTACATTTTGTAGGGTATGGTTGGCTTTCGTCAGATTGGTGTTACTGATGTTTCCCTGTGCATCGTAATAAATCAGATACACACCGTTCCAACCGTTATTTGAATCACGCAGTTCGTACTCATAGCAGAATCGTCCGTGCTTGGCTGGACGAACGTGCGCAACCAAATAGCCGTTATTTTTCAGCATATCCCATGCGCGGTTAAAGGAGCGCTCGCCCTCAGTGCAGTGGTTCATCAGCCATTGCTTTGTCAGCGGCACTGCGGTATAATCAATACGGGCAGCAATCAAGGCATACAGCCCCTTAGCGCTCATGGATAAACTATCGTTGAACAGCGCCTCATTCTGCACAACAGAATACCCTCGCGTTTTGCGGATAAAAGCGCCACTTTCGGCAGCAGAATTTGTGTTTTTCACGGTAAAATCTCCATACAAAGAAAAAAGATTTGGACTGAAATATAGCCAAATCTTCAAATTCTGTACAAATTTTCAATTTTCCCTGTGTTGTGCCAAAAAGTGTTGCCCGAAAAACGATTGTTGCCCGAATGTTGCCCAAACAGCCACGGGCAACATATAAAACGAAATAAGTCAAAATATCAAAAACAAGCGTAAGAACAGAAAACAGACGTTTCAACGCAAAGCGGAATAAAGAGATATAAGACGAATACCTTGATGTACTTGACTCGAAATGCGATAGGGCGTTTGTAGCGCCGCCAGAGTTCAAATCTCTGATGCTCCGCCAATCAACGATACAACGTGCTTTTTTGAGCACTTTGTACCGTTTTTTTATGCAAAAAACGGAATTTTTGAGTTTGACAATTTCATTAGAGGAGAGAAAACGCCCTGTTTTGGAGAGAAATCACACTTTTTTAAGTGTCATTTTCCGGATTTGAACCCATTCCAAGCCCGTTCAGCATCGCTTCTGCCGAAGAAACCTTGGAAGCGTAGTCCAAATGCGAATAAATATTCGCGGTGGTAGAGAAATCGCTGTGTCCCAGCCACTCCTGAATCATCTTCATCGGGACACCGTTTGCCAAAAGCAAACTGGCGCAAGAGTGGCGCAAATCGTGAAAGCGGATGCGCCGCAGATGATAATTTTGCAAGATAATCTGGAACGAATTGGAGAGATAATCCGGCTTGAGCAGATTGCCCATTGCGTCTACGCAGATGTAGTCTGCGTATTTTTTGTTGTAGCACCTACCGCACAGCTTGCGGTTTTCTTTCTGTTCCTCCTGCAAGGCCAGCAGCCGTTCCCGGAAAACCGGTACAAGCGGCAAGGTGCGCTTGCTGGATTTGGTTTTTGTGCCATTGGATTCTACAAGCACTTCTTTTCCGTCCAACCGAACCGTTGTGACCGTGTGGCAGATTTCAATCGTGTTCTGCTCAAAGTCCACGGCAGCCCATTTCAGCCCTACAACCTCGCTGCGGCGCAGACCATAAAAGGCAGTCAACATAACTGCCACCTCAATTTTACTGCCGCGCACAGCGTCGAACAGCGCGTTCATTTCGTCCTTGCTGTAAAAGTTCCCGGTAAATTCGTTTTTCTTTGGGCGGTCTACCTTGTCGGCAGGGTTCACATCGATCAGGTCTGTTTTCACTGCGTATTTCAAGGCGCGGTGGATAACCGCATGATAGTGAATGACCGTATTGGGCTTCACACGCTCCAACTGTTCCTGATAAAATGCTTGGATATGAACCGCTTTCAGGTCGCCCAGCGTAACGCCGAGATTTCTAAAGTAAGGAATGATCCTGCTGTTCGACAGTTCTTTGTAGCTGGCGTAGGTTGTCAGCTTGACGGTTGCCTTTGCGATTTCCAGCCATTGCACCAGATAATCCGCAAACAGCATGGCTTTGCTGGGCGGACCGTTGGGGTCAACGGGTGGCTCAAAGTCGTCTTGCAGCTCACGCATCATCGCCTCGGCGCGCCGCTTGTTGCCCTTGATGGGCAAGCCCGTGGATTGCCATTTGGTCTTGCGTTTGCCGTCATAAGTTTTGTAGGTTAATACCACATAATAGATACCATTTTTTTCTTGCAGATGCCCTGCGACCATAAATAAATACCTCCTTCGGTTTGGGTCGCCCCCGATCTGCTGTTGACAAGAACAGCATAACGCATCGGCGCAAAACAATCAACACTGTCGATTCTCTGCTCGACAGTGTTGACCGCAAATCTGAAGGTAGGTAAACAGGTGGGCTTTGGGGATGCGATACGAGCGCCCGATTTTCATCGCCGGGATTTTGCCTTCGTGCAGCAGCTTGTACCCCGTTTTGGTGCTGATTCGCAGGGCATCGCACATCTGCTCGATGTTCATCACATCGGGATACTTGCGCAGCATCACACGGTAGGCATCGCGCTGGTTAAATCCTTTGCTGCTTATACAAAACACCTCTTTTTTTGAAAATTTGCGGATTTAATTCCACAAGCATGGCGGTCACTTGTTGAAAACTTGTAGCCGCCACAATCTGGAATCAAATGATATACCCTATTCGACACTACTTCCCGGATATAAAGGGCGAACCACCGGCCCGGCTGCTGGAAATAGCTCCCACTTCCTGTACCACATTGTTGGCAGTACCGCCGACGCCTTGATAGCATCGCCACGGTGTGTATCATGATTGCTGACCCTTCGCTTGAGGTATGTGTTCCACGCCACCTCTCCCGCCTCTGGGGGTGCTCCGCTGCGGTTAGGCAGCCTCATCGCGTCAAAGCCGGGACGCACCTGCCGAAACGCTCCTTGGGTTGCGGCAAGGTCAGTTGTATGTAGCCGGTGATTCGGATATTCGGTTATCAAGGTGCAGAAAAGGGGGAATGAGGGATTTTTTTTCCCTCTATATATGAATATCGCTTTAGGAAGGTAAAAGTTGGAGAAAAATCTGCAATTTTTTCAAAAAAATACCGCCCCATCTCACGATAAGGCGGTAGATTGCGTTATTCTATGCTGCTCCTAAGTTTTTAGATAACAAATCACCATTGGCGGCGTTCTCAAACACTTCAAAAGCATCTTGTAGTTCTTCCAATCACAGCTGGTGCGTCTCTTTCCAGAGTATTTGTTTTCCGCGACATCATTTAGCATCATCAGAATAAAACCCGATGGCCTTTTGCAAAGCCAAGAAATGCTTTCCTGTGTATTTGATTGCCCTGTGCTCTCCTTGCATTTCTATCCTACAGGTAATCAAATTCTCGTCATTTTCTTTCACATGGTAATCTTGTATCATCGAAATAAGCTCAGACAGATTCTTCTTTCCGTAAATAAATCAGCGACGATGTTTTGCTTTTGAGGCATCGGGCGGACAGACGAAGCCAGACTCGCCGCCTACTCCGCGCAGAGCTCCGCCACCAGAGCGTCCATCTGCGCTTCGCTGGTTTGGTTCAGTGCGCCGCGCAGCGATACATCTGTTTCACACAGTCGGAGTTCCTTCATCTTTTCCAACTCGGCGCGCATCAGCCGCGCGGCAGCAGGGGCCCATGAGCCGTTTTCCATGAGGCCGATCCGGCGGTTTCGGAATTCCTTTGTCTGTAAATGATCCAAAAAGGCCTTCATGGGCGGGAACAGTCCTCCGTCATAAGTGGAGCAGGCCAACACCAGTTTCCCACAGTAGAATGCGCTGGTCACGGCATAGGAAAGATCTGTTGCCGTCAGATCGCACATGGTGACTTGCGCACCTTTTCCCTTCAGCTTGCTCTTGAGGGCCTCCGATGCATATGCGGTATTTCCATGGATGGATGCGTGAGCGATCAGGATGCCCTCCGGTTTTTCCGGTTTCCATTGAGACCAGAGATCATAGAGCCGCAGATACTCCCCCAAGTCTTCTGTGAGCATGGGGCCATGGAGCGGGCAAATCGTTTTGATCTCCAGCGCGGAGATTTTTTTCAGCAGCGCCTGCACCTGTGCGCCATACTTTCCGACGATGTTGTAATAATACCGCCGGGCCTGCGGCGCCCAGGGGGCACGGGCAGTCCGTTCCAGTGAACCGAAGCGGCCGAAGGCATCCGCCGAGAACAGGATCTTTTCCTCCTCTTCATACGCTGCCATCACCTCCGGCCAGTGTACCATCGGCGCCAGCAGAAAGCGCAGCCGGTGCAAA
>UQGL01000008.1 GCA_900540595.1 uncultured Oscillospiraceae bacterium | reverse complement strand
TGCCGCACCTCGCTCGCCGTATCGGCACTTAGAATTATGCGGTATTGCCCTAAAAATCTTCTGTCGATGCCGCAATAAATCTAACAATCGAAAGCAAAACTTCAAAAATCCTGTGCTTCCGCATGAATCGTAGAAAAACACTTGCGTTTCTTGTGCAGTCTGCTATAATAACAACATCATCCAGATGATGAACGGGACAAAGGGGTCGCGTACTTACCAAAGTATGCGGCCCCTTTTCCTATAGCATAAAGGCGTGCAGTACCTGTCGCAGGGCTGCACGCCTTTCTGTTTTGGATGAAAGAGGGCATATCAGGGAAACGGAAAGAGAGGGTCACACAATGAAAAAGCGTATTCGAATTTTAGCACTTACCGTGGCAGCCGCTATGTCCGCAAGTCTGTTGGCAGGCTGCGGCTCCAGCGCCCAGCAGGGCGAAGCGGCCGCTTCCAGTGAGGCCCCGGCCAGCACCACTGCCGCAGCGGATGGCGAGGAAGACAATGTCATCCGCGTTGGTGTTGTCTGCTCCATGACCGGCGGCTCCGCCATTTACGGCGAGGGCGCACAGAACGCCATTGATATGGCCGTCGAGGAGATCAACGCCGGGGACTCCGGCTATAAGATCGAGATCGTCAACGGCGGCAAGGTCGCAGACGATGCCAAGGACGCCAAGCAGGCCATGAACGCCTATAACAAGGTCATGGCGGACTCTCCGGAGGCCATCGTCGGCAGCTTCTTCTCCTCGGTCACACTGCCCATGGCAGAGCAGGCCTCCAAGGACGGCATGCTGCTGCTGGCGACCGGCGCAACCAACGCCGACGTTACCTTAAAGGGCGACACGATCTTCCGCAACTGCTTCATCGACCCGTATCAGGGCAAGATGGCAGCGCTTTTCGCCAAGGACAAGGGCTTTACCAAGGCTGCGGTCATCTACGCCAAGGACGATGACTACTCCAACGGTCTGAAGGATGCCTTTATTGAAAACTGCGAGGCCAACGGCATCGAGGTCGCCTACACCGGTGAGTGCATGACCACCGACACCGATTACTCCTCGCAGGCAGCGCAGGCCGTGGCCAGCGGTGCAGAGCTTTTGTATTATCCCTGCTTCCTTGACACCGTTCCGCTGCTGGTCGGTGCAGCCCGCAATGCAGGCTTTACCGGTGCCATCATGGGCGGCGACGGCTGGGACGGCTCCGACACGACCGGCCTTGCCGCACAGTTTGAGGATTGCTACTTCACGAACCACTACTCCAGCGAGGACACCGCCCCGGCTGTCCAGAACTTCGTGCAGAAGTACACCGAAAAGTACGGCACCGAGAGCCTGAACGCCTGCGCCGCCCTGTATTATGACGCTATGTACATGCTGGTGCAGGCAGCCGAGAATGCAGGCGGCACCGATACGGCCAGCCTTGTCAAGGGCATGACCGGCATGAGCTTCACCGGCGTCAACGGCGACATCACGCTGGACGAGAACGGCGACGCGATCAAGAGCATTGCTGTCAACACCTATGTGGACGGCGCGGTCAAGTGGACGGAAACGCTCGGCGCTGACGGCAAGGTCGTTTCCAAGGCTGAATAACAAGTAAAGTCCAAAGACGGATGGGAGATGTACACGGTGGTGCTGCAACCCGCAAGGAACGCCTGCCGTGTACATTCCTTTTTTTGAAACACCGTAGGAAAGGGGAATGGACCACAAATGAGCTTCTCATTGTTTTTCCAAAGCCTGATCAATGGATTGAATCAGGGCGCGATCTACGCACTGATCGCCCTTGGCTACACAATGGTCTATGGCATCATCCGCATGATCAACTTCGCGCATGGTGATTTTATCATGATCGGCGCATACACGCTGTTCTACACGATCCCGCTGATGGTCAACGCGGGTATGCCCGCTTGGTTGGCGGTCATCCTCGCCATTGCGGTCTGTGCCGTGGTCGGCGTGCTGGTCGAGATCCTCGCCTACCGCCCGGTGCGCAAGGCAGGCTCTATGTCCGCGCTGATCACGGCGCTGGCGATGAGCATCTTCCTTGAAAACCTCGCGATGGTGCTCTTTGGTGCAAAGCCCCACAACGTGCAGGCCATCTTCAGCCTGCCCACCATCACGGTCGGCAGCGTGGCGCTGCCGTTGAACGTGCTGCTGACGATCGCCATCGGGTTGGGCATCATGATCGCGCTGCAGCTGTTCGTCAAGAAAACCAAGCTCGGCAAAGCGATGCGCGCCGTGCCGCAGGATAAGGATGCGTCAACTTTGGTAGGCATCAATGTCAACAAAATTATCACCACGACCTTCGCCATCGGTTCGGGGCTGGCGGCGGTGGCGGCGCTGATGTACTGCGCCACCTATCCCCGCGTCACGAACGACATGGGCTCGATGATGGGCATGAAGGCCTTCATCGCAGCCGTCCTCGGCGGCATCGGCATCATCCCCGGCGCGATGCTGGGCGGCATCCTCATCGGGTTGATTGAAATTTTTGTCAAGCTGTTTGCCCCCGGCTGGTACGAGGCCGTGACCTACGGCACGCTGATCGTCATTCTGCTGGTGAAGCCTTCCGGCATTTTGGGCAAGAATGTCGGCGAAAAAGTGTAAGGGAGCGTGAACGAGATGACGAAACGACGGCTGGCCTCCTACGGGCTGAACTTAGTGGGCGTTGCGCTGCTGTATGCGCTGTTCACGCTGGCTTTTGCCTGTAACGCCTTCGGCAAAAGCACGACCTATATTCAAGGCATCTGCACGACTGCCTGCTACACCATCATCATGGTCACTTCGCTGAACCTGGTCGTGGGCTTCATGGGCGAGTTTTCGATGGGGCACGCGGGCTTTGTCTCGGTAGGTGCCTATGTCTCTGCAATCGTCTCGGGCGCACTGGCCGGGCGCGGCCTGTCCGATCTGGCGCTGCTGCTTGTGGCAATTCTGGTTGGTGGTCTGGCGGCAGGCATTATGGGCGTTGCGGTCGGCATCCCTGCGCTTCGTCTGCGTGGCGACTACCTTGCCATCGTCACGATGGCCTTTGCTGAGATCATCCGCGTCTGCTTCTGCAACTTTTCCTTCACCGGCGGCGGCAAGACGATGAGCGGCATCCTCAAGCTTTCCACCTTTGACCGCGCGTTCTGGATCATGGCAGTCTGTGTGACGATCATGTTCCTGTTTGTGCGCAGCCGCTTCGGCCGCACGGTGCAGGCCATCCGCGAGGATTACATCGCAGCGGCGGCCTCCGGCATCAACGTGACCTATTACAAGGTGCTGACCTTTGCCATCTCGGCGTTCTTCGCGGGCATTGGCGGCGGCGTCTACGCCCACTATATGACGGCGATGATCCCCACGAACTTCAACTTCAACTATTCGGCCGAGCTGCTGAGCGAGGTCATCATCGGCGGCACCGGCTCGCTGACCGGCTCCATCATCGGCGCGGCGTTTTTGTCCAGCCTGCCGGAGCTGATGCGCGATTTCTCCACCTACCGTATGCTGGCCTACTCGGTCGTGCTGGTGCTCGTCATGCTGTTCCGGCCGGGCGGCATCTTCGGCCGGTGGGAGTTCAGCCTGACCCACCTGCTGGAGGGTGTTTTAAACAAATCCGGGAAACCCAAGGCCAAGGCCGCGAAAGGAGCGTGAACCCGTTATGGCAGCACCCGTATTGAAAGCACAGCATCTCGGCATCCAGTTCGGCGGCCTGAAGGCCGTGGATGACTTCAACATGGAGATCGGCGAGTCGGAACTGGTCGGGCTCATCGGCCCCAACGGCGCGGGCAAGACGACGGTCTTTAACCTCATCACCGGCGTCTACAAGCCCACCGAGGGCTCCTTCTACCTCTGCGGTGAGCGGATGAACGGCAAAAAAACGCACCAGATCGTGCAGGCGGGCATCGCCCGGACGTTCCAGAACATCCGCCTTTTCAAAAAGATGACGGTCATCGAGAACGTCAAGACCGCTATGCAGGAGCACACGACCTACGGTATGGCGGACGCCATCTTCCGCACAAAGAAATACTGGCAGCAGGAGGCGGAGATCACCGCCCGCGCCAAGGAGCTGCTGAAAGTCGTCCACCTCTCCGGCAAGGAGGACTTGGAGGCCGACAACCTGCCCTACGGTGAGCAGCGCCGATTGGAGATCGCCCGCGCGCTGGCCACCGACATGAAGCTGCTGCTCCTCGACGAACCGGCGGCCGGCATGAACCCCACCGAGACCGAGGAGCTGCTGGAGATCATCAACTACATCCGCAACGAATTTAAAGTGTCCGTCCTGCTCATCGAGCACGATATGAGCCTTGTCATGAAGATCTGCGAGCACATTCAGGTGCTGGATTTCGGCACCACGATCGCCTCCGGCACGCCGGAGCAGATCGCGAACGACCCGCACGTCATCGAGGCGTATCTGGGCAAGGACGAACCGGAGGAGGCCGCCCATGCTTGAGATCAAAGACCTGCACGTCAACTATGGCGCTGTCCACGCGCTGAACGGCGTGTCCATGACGGTGAAGGACGGCGAGATCGTCTCCCTCATCGGCGCAAACGGCGCGGGCAAAACAACGACGCTGCGCACAATCACCGGGCTGGAAAAAGCGGCCAGCGGCTCCATCACCTTTGACGGCCACGACCTGCGCAAGACCGAGCCGAGCAAGATCATCACCCTGAAGCTGGCGCACGTGCCGGAAGGGCGGCACATCTTCCCCCAGATGACCGTCGAGGAAAACCTTGAGATGGGCGCCTTCACCGACCCCACCGATATGGCAAAGAGGATGGCCGACGTCTACGAGCGCTTCCCACGCTTGAAGGAGCGCAAGCGCCAGCTGGCGGGCACGCTCTCCGACGGCGAGCAGCAGATGCTGGCCGTGGGGCGCGCGCTGATGGGAAAGCCCAAGATGATCTTGATGGATGAACCGTCGATGGGACTGTCGCCGCTGCTTGTCAAGGAGATCTTCGCCATCATCAAGGAGGTCAACAAGCAGGGCATCACGATTTTGCTCGTCGAGCAGAACGCCAAGATGGCGCTGGCGATCTCTGACCGCGCTTACGTGCTGGAAACCGGCAATATCACCCTGTCGGGCGACGCGCAGGAGCTGCTGAACGACGCCCGCGTCAAAAAAGCCTATCTGGGGCAGTAAGGAGGGAACACCATGTATCCAAACTATCCCTATTTCGCCGTGGCGATCACCCGCACCTGCGGGTCGGGCGGCGGCAGCTACATCGGCAAAAAGCTCGCCAAGGATTTTGACATCGACCTGTACGACCGCAAGCTGCTGCGCTTGGCAGCCGAGGACAGCGGCATCAACGAGAAGATCTTTGCAGCTGCTGACGAGAACACCAAGAAAACGCTGCTCTACCGCGTGTCGCAGCACGTCTACGACGGCAGCTTCATCCCGCCGGAGAGCGGCAACTTCATCAGCGACCAGAACCTGTTCAACTATCAGGCCAAAGTCCTGCGGGAGCTGCTGGACGCGGAAAGCTACGTCTGCGTTGGCCGCGCGGCGGACTTCGTGTTAAAAGACAAGCCCAACGTGCTGACCGTTTACATCGACGCCCCCTACGAGGATCGCATCGAGCGGGAGATAAAGCGGCAGGGCATCGGCCGCAATCAGGCCATCCGGTACATCGACAAGCTCGACCATTACCGCGAGAGCTATTACAAGTACCACACCGGCCGCCAGTGGAAGTGGGTCGAAAATTACGACCTCTGCTTGGACAGTGCCGCCATCGGGCTGGACAACTGCGTAGAGGTTATCAAGAAGGTCATTGAGCTGAGGTTTGGGGTGAAGTGTTCGCGGTAACGGGAAACGGCCACGGGCGGTTTGTAGGGGACGCATATATGCGTCCCGCAGAGCGCTGCCGTTATCGCAACATAAAAAATTCGCCGCCCGATAGGGGAGGAACATACAGAAGGGGAGGAAAGACTTATGGAAGCACTAGCCTATTATGATGGTAAAATCGGCACGCCGGAGGAACTGATGGTTCCTTTCAATGATCGGGTACATTTCTTCGGTGACGGCGTCTACGACGCGACGGTCGGTGCGAACGGCAAGGTGTATCTGCTGCAGGATCACCTCGACCGCTTCTACACCAGCGCCAAGGCGTTGGACATCCATATCCCGATGCCCAAAGAGGAGCTTGGCAGGCTGCTGACCGATCTGCTTGCCAAGGTGGACGGTACAACGCATTTTGTCTACTGGCAGGTCACCCGCGGCGTCGAGCCCCGCAACCACGTCTACGCCGAGGATCTGCCCGGCAAGCTGTGGGTGTCCATCCGCCAGAACCACCTCAACGACCCCGACGTGCCCATCAAGCTGGACACCGCCGAGGACACCCGCTTCTATCACTGCAACATCAAGACGCTGAACCTGCTGCCCAGCGTCGTGGCCGCCCAGCACGCCAAGCGCATCGGCGTGCAGGAAACCGTGCTGCACCGCGGCGACATCGTGACCGAGTGCGCACACTCCAACGTCTCGATTTTGAAGGATGGCGTATTTTATTCGCATCCAAACGATGAATTTATCCTGCGCGGCATCGCCAAGACCCACATGATCCATGCCTGCTACCGGCTGGGCATCACGGTCATGGAGAAGTGCTTTACGCTGGACGATCTGAAGAACGCCGATGAGATCATCGTGACCTCGTCCTCGAACTTCTGCCTGCACGCCTGCGAGGTGGACGGCAAACCCGCAGGCGGCAAAGACCCGGAAACGCTCAAGGCCATTCAGGACGAGGTGCTGCGCGAATACTACGCCTACACCGGCAAAACGACCGTCGTCGACTAAAAACAAGGGGGGCGTAACCATGACCCGCGATGAACTGGAAAAACGCAACGTGGGCGAAAACCTTGATGCGCTGATGAACCTTGATCCGCGCGGCTACGGCGTCTGCCGTATCCTGTATGCAGGCAGCCGCGCCTTTACCGGCGAGCCGCTGACGATGCACGCTGCACAGGTGCTGTGTGATACGATCAAAGAGAACGATCTTGTGTACATTTTGGTCGGCTTTGTGCTGCTGCCCCACAAGGTGCCGGAGATGGACGGCACGGTCAGCGCTATGCTGTTGGCGCGGGCGCTGGTGATGGCGTTCAATGCCAAGCCGGTCATCGTCTGCCCGGCTGACAGTGTGCAGGCCATCGAGAAATGCGCCGCTGTCGTGGGGCTGCATATCTACGAGGATCTGGACACCGTGCAGGAGCTGCCCCTGAGCATGGGCGTTGTGGCCTTTACCAAGGATAAGGCTGCCGCCCCGGCGCAGGCCGAAGCGCTGGCTGCCCGCAAGCCTGCCGCCGTCATCTCGGTGGAGGCCAGCGGTGCCAACGCGCTGGGCGTTTACCACAACGCCGTCGGCAAGGATGTGACCGAGCTGCAGGCCAAGAGCGAAGCGCTCTGGAATCTGCTGCGGAAGCAGGGCGTCCCGAACATTGCCATCGGTGATCTCGGCAACGAGATCGGCATGGGGACGATTGCGCCCCATATCTGCAAATATGTGCCGTTTACCGATGCAGGGGAATGTAAATGCGGCTGCGGCGGCGGTATCCTGAGTGCAACGGCGGCGGATAACATCATCACGGCCACCTGCTCCGACTGGGGCTGTTACGGCCTGATGGCGGCGCTGGCCTACCTGAAAAAGAATATGGAGATCCTGCACCATGAGGAGATGGAATCCGAGGTCATGCGTGTGGCCGCGCGCAGCGGCTTTATTGATATGACAGGCTCGCTGCTGCCGGGCATCGACGGGTTCAGCACCCGGATGAATGTCGGCATCGTCAGCCTGATGCGCCAGTGTACCGCCTACGCCGTGCGGTTCTCGCACAATTCCGACCATTGGTTCGGGCCAGTGCTGGCAAAAAACTTTTTTGACGAAAACTGACGAGGGAGGTGCAGCCATGCTGCCGTTTACTGTCTGCCCGGTGGGGGACACCGGTCTGCTGGTGAGCTTTGAACAGCGCATTGCACAATCCATCGGCGCGGCAGCAGCGGCGCTGAACGCCCGTGTGGCTGCCGCAGCGATCCCCGGCGTGGTGGAAACCGTACCGGCCTTTGCCTCTCTGCTGATTTTCTATGATCCTCTGGTGACTGAGTACGATGCCGTGGCTGACGCCGTGCAAAAGCTGGCGCAGGCACCGGTCAGCGATACCGCAGCAGAGGAAGGGAGGCTCGTCGAGATTCCGATCTGCTATGGCGGGACCTTTGGCCCCGACCTTCCGTTTGTGGCAGAGCATGCAGGCTTAACGGAAAAAGAGGTCATGGAGCTGCACGCCGGGCGGGAGTACCGTATTTATATGCTGGGGTTTCTGCCGGGCTTTCCGTATCTGGGTGGGCTGGATGAGCGGCTGTTTACCCCGCGTCTGGCCTCGCCGCGCACTGCGATCCCGGCAGGTTCTGTCGGCATCGGCGGTGAGCAGACTGGTGTTTATCCCATCGCCAGTCCGGGCGGCTGGCAGTTGATCGGTCGCACACCGCTCAAATTGTTTGACCCGAGTTCCGGCAGACTGCCCTATGCTGCGGGAGACCGCATCCGGTTCTGCCCCATTACGCAGGATGAATTTGACGCAATAGCACAAAAGGAGGGAACGGTATGAGCATCACCGTGCTGGAGCCGGGCCCTCTGACGACCGTGCAGGATGCAGGGCGCACCGGCTACGCAGCGCAAGGCTACCGTAGCTGCGGCGCAGCTGACAGCTACGCCTACCGGCTGGGCAATGCGCTTGTGGGTAATCCGGCGGGTGCGGCGGTGCTGGAATGTACGCTGCGCGGCGTGACGCTCCGCTTTGAGACAGACACCGTTTTTGCACTGACAGGCGCGGAAAGTCCGGCTGCACTGGACGGTGCGCCCGCTGCCTACTATGCACCGCTGCTGGCACGGGCCGGCAGTGTGCTGCGCATGGGCACAGCTGCCTCCGGATTGCGCAGCTATCTGGCCGTGAGCGGCGGCATCGCAACACCGCCGGTGCTGGGTAGCCGCTCTACCGACCTGAAATGCCGTATCGGCGGCCTTGCGGGCCGCAAGCTGGCAAAGAATGATTTTTTGCCGACAGGGCCGTGCGACACACGAGAACTGTGGGAGAAAATCACAGCCAGAAGCTTAAATCGGACAATCCATGACGGCCTTGTCTGCCATGGTACACATCCAGTGCGGGCGGAGGGCGCAAAAAAACTGCCGCTGCTGCGCGCAGTGGCGGGGCCGCAGCAGGCTGCATTTACCGACAAGGCACTGCACGACTTTACCCACAGTATCTATACGCTTACGCCGGACTGTGACCGCATGGCCTGCAGACTGGCGGGACCGATCATCGAAACAGTCCATGGCTCGGATATTCTGTCTGACGGCATTGCGGCCGGTTCGGTGCAGGTCAGCACAAACGGACAGCCTATTGTGATGCTGGCGGATCACCAGACGACCGGCGGCTATGCAAAGATCGCCACTGTGATTTCTGCGGATCTGCCGATGCTTGCACAGCTTCGGCCGGGACAGAGCGTCTGCTTCACCTTTGTAACGCCGCAGCAGGCCGTGCAGGCTGCGCGCCGCCAGGCAGAGCTGCTACAGGCGGTTGCTGCGCGGCTGGACTGAAAAAGGGGGATTTCGTATGAAGTATTCTACCGCCGTCCCGGCTGCGGTGCGGGCATTGATCCGAGAGGGTGAACTGACCGGCCCCACGACCGGCTACTGTGACGGCTATGCGCAGGGCAATCTTGTTGTACTGCCTAAGGCGCTGGCATGGGATTTCCTTTTGTTCTGCCAGCGCAACCCCAAGGCCTGCCCGCTGCTGGAGGTGGCTGATGCCGGGGAGCGCAGCTTTTCCCGGTTTGCGCCGGGCAGCGATATCGCCCGCGATATTCCGCGCTACCGCATCTACAAAAATGGTGTGCTGGCAGAGGAAACGACCGATGTTGCGCGCTATTTTGAAGAACGGAAGGATCTTGTCAGCTTCCTGATCGGGTGCAGCTTTTCCTTTGAGGCTGCGCTGCTGGAGGCGGACATTCCCGTCCGGCAGATTGAGGAGGGGGTCAATGTGCCGATGTACAACACAAATATCCCCTGCGAATCTGCAGGGGGATTCAGCGGCACGATGGTGGTCAGCATGCGGCCCATTCCCTATGCAAAGATTCCGGCAGCAGTTGCCATTACGGCCGGGATGCCCCGCGTTCACGGTGCGCCGGTACAGATCGGCGCACCGGAGGCCATCGGTATTACAGACCTCGCACACCCCGATTACGGTGATGCCGTGACGATCTATCCCGGTGAGATGCCGGTATTCTGGCCCTGCGGTGTCACACCGCAGGCGGTGGTCATGAACTCAAAGCCGGAATTTTGCATTACCCACGCGCCGGGGCATATGTTCCTGACCGACATCAAAAACACGGCGCTGAAATATTAAAAGGAGGCCTTCGTATGCCGTCCATTGATTTGAACTGTGATTTGGGGGAGAGCTTCGGCGCCTATACGATCGGCATGGATGCCGAGGTATTGCCCTTTGTAAGCTCTGCCAACATTGCCTGCGGTTTTCATGCGGGTGATCCGTCCGTGATGCAAAAAAGTGTGCTGCTCTGTAAAAAATACGGCGTGCAGGTAGGTGCGCATCCGGGCCTGCCAGATCTGCAGGGGTTTGGACGCCGCAAAATGGCAATCTCTCCTGCGGAGGCTGAGGCGGATGTCATCTATCAGATCGGTGCGCTGAAGGCCTTCTGCGACGCAGCCGGGGTGCCGCTGCACCATGTCAAGCCGCACGGCGCGCTTTATAATATGGCGGCCAAGGATCCGGAGTTGGCGGCAGCCATCTGTCGTGCAGTCAAGGCGGCCGCCCCCGAGGCCATGCTGCTGGCGCTTTCGGGCAGTGAAATGATCAAGGCTGCGCAGACACTGGGGCTGCGCGTCTGCAGTGAGGTGTTTGCCGACCGGGGTTATCAGCCCGACGGCACCCTTGTGCCGCGCGGTAAGCCCGGCGCGATGATTGAAAATGAGGATGAGGCCATTGCGCGGGTGCTGCAGATGGCAAAGCAGGGGACGGTATGTGCTGTAGACGGCAGTGCCGTTGCTCTGCAGGCAGATTCTGTCTGCGTCCACGGGGACGGGCCGAAGGCACTGGCCTTTGTGCGGAAGATATCTGCCGCGCTGCCTGCTGCCGGTGTAGAAATCAAGGCACAATAAAATAGACGGTTTTATCATGCTCTGCTGTTGAACGCTTGTGTTCAGCAGCAGAGCTTTTTCTCTTGCCAAAACAGATTCTTTACGGAGGCTTTACCGCGTCTATCTTGTTTCTGCGGGGGTACAGGTGTATTTTTATAACTGTGATTACACCACAGGAGCAGGGGCAAGGTCAGTGGGTCAGCAGTTCAAAGTGATTCCGCTTCGTGATCAAAAGGCCCTCCTTTTGCAGCTTTGACAGCTCAACTGACATGGCAGCGCGCTCCACACAGAGGAAATCCGCCAGCTGCTGCCGATCAAAGGGAATGTCAAAGGAAAGTGACCCCTGCCGAAGCGACTCAGCAGAAAGATAGGAGAGCAGCTTTTCCCGGGTGGTTCGCTTGCTGATATGCGTAACCTTATCATTGAAGAGCAGTATCTTGTTAGCAAGGACGCTGACGAGATTGCGGATAAGCTTTTGGTGATGGTCGCAGGCGGTGGGACAGGCGGTGAGCAGCCGCTTGATATTGAGCAAAAGAATTTCGCAATCCTCCTCCGCCACAACGCTGATGTTCAGAATAGCGCCCGGAGTGGCAGCGTAAGGCTCGCCAAAAAAGTCCCCGGCGCTGCACTTGGATAAGATGTTGCGGTGCCCCCAGAGATCCTCTTGTATCACAAGGGTGGTACCGGACAGCACAAGGCCCATGACCTCGGTGGAATCCCCGGCGCGGAAAATATAGGCCCCGCGCTGGCGGGCAATTTCGACTGCCTGTACACAGTGCAGAATGGACAAAATCTCATCCTCATGTAAACCGGTAAAGAAAGGACAGCTCCGCAGGACGGAAAGATGATTTTGCATAAAAGGAATCTCCTTGTTTGAAATCAAACATACAGGTTTGCTTTATTATACTATAATAGGGCTGCAAAAGCAAAATTATGCAAACCGGGAGGTAAGAATATGATCCGCAAAATCATCCATATTGACGAGGACAAGTGCAACGGCTGCGGTCTGTGCGCAACTGCGTGCCATGAGGGCGCGATTGACATCATTGACGGCAAGGCAAAGCTGGTGCGGGGGAATTTCTGCGACGGCTTTGGTGATTGTCTGCCTGGCTGCCCCACAGGAGCCATCACCTTTGAAGAACGAGAGGCACCTGCATATGATGAGGCGGCCGTGCAGGAAAGCAAGAAGAAAAAGGAATTACAGGAAAAGATGAAGCACCTGCATGAGGGCGGATGCCCCGGCTCCCGGATGCGTATGCTGGAGCAGCCGGGGGAGGCTGGCAGCAATATCGCAGAGCCGATGCGTCAGGCTCCCCAACTCAGGAATTGGCCGGTGCAGATCAAGCTGGCCCCCATCAACGCACCATACTTCAACAAGGCAAAGCTTTTGATTGCGGCGGACTGTACTGCTTACGCATACGCGAATTTTCATCAGGAATTTATGCGCGGCAAGGTTACTTTGGTCGGCTGCCCGAAGCTTGACGCTGTGGATTACAGCGAGAAGCTGACCGAGATCATCCGCAGCAACGAAATTCAGGAGGTGACCATCGTTCGGATGGAGGTGCCCTGCTGCGGCGGTTTGGAGATGGCAGCGAAAAAAGCACTGCAGGCAAGCGGAAAGTTTATCCCGTGGCAGGTCGTGACGATCTCTATTGACGGAAAGATACTGGATTGAACTCCGCTTGTTCTGCGGAGCCAGACAATAGGGGACTGCTGCAAGGAAAGAGGGGCCGCCTGAGCGGCCCCTCTTTCGGAGGATATATGCTGTTATGCAAAGAAGGAGATGACAAGTGCAACCAGGAATCCAACGCCGCCGACCAGCGTTTCCATGATGGTCCAGATCTTGAGGGTGGTCTTTTCGTCCATGCCGACAAGGCTCTTGACCAGCCAGAAGCCGGAATCGTTGAAGTGAGAGCAGACCGTGGAACCGCCCGCGATGGCAGCGGTCACGCAGGCCAGATACAGCGGGGACATGGCGCTGATGCCGGGCTCTAACAGCAGGCGCACATTCACAAGGTCAAGTGCCAAGGCGTTTTTATCCTGTACAGCACTGAGTCCCAGCGGGTCACCAACGCCGAGGGCGGTCGTTAAAACATAGGTGCCGGAGCCGCGCCGCACCTCCACAATGCCCTTGCTGGACAGCAGTTTGACCGCCTCGCGGATGGTACTGCGCCCCACGCCGAACTTTTCTCCCAGCTCAAACTCGTTGGGCAGTTTGCTGCCGGGGCTTAGCGGGGTGTCAAGGATGAAATGATAGATTTGTTCTTCGACCTGCTCAGCTAATAGTTTACTTTTCAGATGCGAAAATTCGTCCATAACGGGCACCTCACAATTACACTCGTTTTTCTGTAAGCGGCAGGGGAGAAATAGCAGCTTTCTTTTCCATAAAAGTTGATTTGTTCTCTCTTTACTATGTATTTTATAGTGCGATAAGCGTCAACCAGAAAATCCCAACATAAAATACAGTGTAAAGCAACTTGGATTTCCACGAAAAATCTTTTATTAAAAATAGATAATCGTATATACCGTAGACCGTTAGTATTATACCATGAACAGGAAACAGCTTTGTTGAGCCGTCACCAAAAATCAACTCAATAACAAAGGCAATAAATATTGGCGGAAGTATCGTTGCAATGGTGTCAATCACTTCATGTATTTCTCCAACTTGTTTCCGTTGCAGCATTTTACGAAACACAGTGTAAAGGAAAATCCCAACCAGACTTCCCATTGTATTTATCATAAGGTCATCTATGTCCACAACGCCGGTTTTGAAAACAAACTGCGACGCTTCAATTAGAAATGTCGTTAAAAAAGATAATCCAATCGCTTTATATATGCAAAAATTCTTTTGGTAATAGCAGTATACAATGCCGAACGGCACAAACATAACCATATTATAAAGCATATCCCATGAAACAGGGCTGTGGCCATACCTCAAGTTCTCTCTGATGCTATGAAAAGGCACCATATTGATTGCGTCAATTCGCGTTAATTGACCACCGATAAGGGTCATAATGATATTAAAGCGGGATATACACATACAAAACACGATTGCAAAATACAGTATCGTCATAAGCCGAAAGCCGTACTTTCTTCTGCTTTTCATACTCTTGGGCATCTCCCTCTTCATATAAAAACCTTATTACGACTCGGTTTCAGCGCTGGCTGGCATTTGCGGCTGTGCGTTTTTGATAAATTCAAGATACAGGCTGTACAGCACCGCGCAGACGGGTACACTGAACAGCATTCCCAAGACGCCGAACGCTTCACCGCCCAGCGTGACGGCCATCAGCACCAGCAAACCCGGCAGACCAACGGATTTGCCCACCACCTTGGGGTAAATCAGATTGCCCTCGACCTGCTGCAAAATCAGCAGGAATACCACAAACCACACCGCCTTGAGAGGGTCGGCCAGCAGAATCAAAAACGCACCAAGACCGCCGCCGATCCACGCGCCGAACACCGGAATCAGCGCCGTAGCGCCGACAAAGGCAGAAACTGCCCCGGCATATGGGATGCCCAAAATCAGCATACCCAAAAAGCACAGAATACCGATGATAACAGCCTCGGTAAGCTGACCGGTCACAAAATTGGTAAAGGTCTGTCTGGTCAGCGATACAATATGCAGTACCCGCTGCGCACTTTTTTGCGGCAGCACCGTCACAGCAAGGGTTTTCAGGTGCGCGGAAACGACCTCCTTTTTGGCAAGCAGATACAAAGCAAACACCAGAGCCAGCAGCACATTTACAAGGCTGGAAAAAACCGAGGTTGCCGCCCCCAGAGTCACGGTGATGATACCGCTGCCCTCATCGTGGAGCAACGCCGTGATTTTATCCATCAACAGATCGGTATCCATCGCATATTCCGGTAAAATGACTCCGTATTTTGCAGCAAACTGCACCGTTCCTGCCCACCAATGCCCCAGTTTTTCAGCGTAGCTTGGAAGATTGCGCGCAAATTCATAGACGGATTCCTGTACGCTCGGCAGCATCATAAACACTACGGCAAACAAAATGCCCAGCACCAACAGCGTGCTCAGGGTCAGGCATACCGGGCGCGTCAGCTTGTCGGGCGCTTTTTTGCAGATGCGCTGCCAAGTGCGCTCTAACGGGCAGAGCAAAATGTTAATGACAAAGGCAATGGCGCCACCCATAAGAAACGGTGAAAACACTGCCAGCACCCGGCCCAAAAACTGCAGTACAGCCTGCAGATTTATCAGCGCCCACGCAAATACTATCGTCAGCAGCAGCGCACGGAATATATAGCGGGCAGTTTCTTTATCCAGAATAACACTGGGGCGGGACGCGGGGGGATTTGGCCTGTCCGTTGAAGGGGTGTTTTTTGTCATGGGTTCCTCCATAAGTAGAAAAGTTTATACACCTATTATAAGCATAGCAAAGCCGGACAGGTCAAGAAATTGCGGCAAAAATTCATAAGCTGTTTACAAAACCAGCTGCTGCTTGAGGAAAGCAAACGCCCGGGGTAAATAAGCCGAAAACGGCTTGTTTACTCCGGGCGTTTGCTTTAAGGGGGAGTAGGGGAGAGACCCCCCTTGATCTGGTATTATTCCGGCAGGCGGCCGTACAGCTCTGTCAAATCGTGCAGCTTGACGGCCAGACGGTCATTAAAAGCGCCGCGCTTGGCACGCCAGCACCAGTTGCCGCCTAAGGTCGAGGGGGTGTTCATGCGGGCTTCATGGCCCAGACCGAGAAGGTCCTGCGCCTGCACGATGCTCAGCTCGGCAGCGCTGGCCCAGATACCGCGCATCATGCCCCAGTGGTAGCCCTCCTGCTTGGTCAGGTTGAGGTAACGCACCGCGCGGGCCACATCTTCAGGAGCGGCCGTAGCCATCCAGCCGTTGACCGGCTCGTTGTCATGGGTGCCAACATAGGCAATGCTGTTCACCGGGTAGCCGTGGGGGCGGTAATCGCCGCCATCGCGGCTGTCAAAGCCGAATTCCAGCACCTTCATGCCGGGGTAACCGCATTTGCGCAGCAGGGCATTGACATCATCGGTCAAAAAGCCCAGATCCTCGGCAATGATGCGGGGCTCACCGAGCTTTTTCTTGATAGCGGCAAACAGTGCATAGCCGGGGCCGGTGCGCCAGCGTCCGCCCTCCGCCGTTTTGTTACCGTAGGGGATAGCATAGTACCCCGCAAATCCGCGGAAGTGATCGATGCGCACCACATCATAGATGCTGCACATGTGGCGGATGCGACGAACCCACCAAGCATAGCCGTTCTGCGCCATAGCGTCCCAGTCGTAGAGCGGATTGCCCCACAGCTGCCCTGTGGCGGAGAACCCGTCCGGCGGGCAGCCTGCCACCTCGGTAGGGTTGAGATCGGCATCAAGCTGGAAATCCTGCGGGCTGCTCCAGACATCGACACTGTCAAGCGCGATATAGATGGGCAGATCCCCGATGATCTGGATATGCTTGCTGTTGGCGTATTCTTTCAGCGCCTGCCATTGGGTGCAGAACAGATACTGCACAGCCTGCCAAAAGGCAATATCTTTGGCATAGGTCCTGCGGGCAGCCTTCAGGGCGTCCGGCTCGCGCTTACGCAGGGGATGCTCCCATTCCTGCCAGCAGGCACCGCCGTGTGCGTCCTTCAACGCCATGAACAGTGCGTAGTCCGGCAGCCAGAAGCGGTTTTTCCTGACGAAATCCCGGTAATCGGCCGGGGGTGCCGCCAGCAGGCGCTCACAGGCGGTGCGCAGCACGGCGTAGCGCTTCTCATACAAGGCGCCGTAGTTGATCTGCTCCGGTGTGCATTGCCAGTCGATGTGCTTGTACTCTTTCGGCTTCAGCAGACCCTGCGCCGCAAGGGTGTCAAGGTCGATAAAATAGGGGTTGCCTGCATAGGTGGAAAAGGATTGGTAGGGGCTGTCGCCGTAGCTTGTCGGGCAGACGGGTAAGATCTGCCAGTATGCCTGCCCCGCTTGGGATAAAAAGTCTACGAATTGCCGTGCCTGCTGCCCCATGGTACCAATACCGTAAGGGGAGGGCAGGCTGGAAATGGGCATTAAAATGCCGCTTGCTCTCATCCGGAAAACCTCTTTTTCTTACGGGGAGAGTTTCGTTACGCTCTCTCCCTCGATGAGTTCAAAAGGAACCACCTCATGCACAGCGGTGCCGGGTTCCTTGATTTTGTGCAGCAGAATTTTGGCGCTGCGCAGGGCCAGCTGCTCTTTATTCTGGCGGATGGTCGTCAGGCGGGGAACGCTGTACTGTCCGAGAGCGATGCCGTCATAGCCCGTGACGGAGATATCCTGCGGGACGCGCAGACCGTGATCCTGCAGGGCGCGTATGGCACCCAGCGCCATAATGTCCGACATGGCAAACACAGCGGTAATGTCCGGGGCAGTCTCCAACAGATGCTCCATCGCCTTGTAGCCATCTGCAAGGGAAAAGCGCGCGTGGGCATACTGCTTATCCGTGGAGAACGGCAGCCCCAGACGCAGCATGGCCCCCTGCACACCGGCCAGACGCGATAAGCTGGGCCTTGACAGGTTGGGATAACCGCCGATCACGCCAATGCGCCGATGCCCGTGATCGTACAGATACTCGATCATACGATCGGCCGCTGCCATATCATCAACCGTCACGCTGGACAGATTGGAAATCTGCAGGCTGGCGGCGCTGTTGGTCAGCAGCACACAGGGGATGCGCAGGCTTTCCAGCTCGGTCGTAAAATACTCAAGGTTGGAGCCCAGAAACATAATGCCGTAGGGCTTGCGCTCGGCGCAGATACGCCTGGCCTGCGCGACCTCGTTGGCTTCCTCGTCGATATAGTAGACAGTGGGTACATAACCGCGGTTGGCGATCTCGCTTTGCAGTTGCTCCAGAATACCTGCGAACAGCATATTCTGGATGCCCTTTACGATCAGGACAATGCCGTCATTTGCCTGCTGCTTTAAGTGCTTGGCGTTGGCGTTGGGCTCGTAATTGTGGCGGTTGACTACCTCCATTATGCGCCGGCGGGTATCCTCGCTGATGCCGGGGGCGTTGTTCAGCGCCCGCGACACTGTGCCGACCGCGAAGCCGGATTCTCGTGCAATGTCTTTGATCGTCATGGTGAGGCCTTCTTTCGGTTGTAATCAACCCTTGACTGCACCGGCCACCACGCCGTCAATGATATACTTCTGGCAGGCGAGGTAGAGCACGATGACCGGAAGAACCGTGATCATGATGCAGGCCATCATGGGGGCCATTTCTACCTTGCCGTAGCTGCCGCGGAAATACTGGATCGCCATGGGAATGGTGCGGAAGGTTTTGATATCCAGCACCAGCGTGGGGAGCAGATAGTCGTTCCACACCCACATGGTTTCAAGAATAGCGGTGGAGATCATCGTGGGCTTGAGGATCGGGCAGACCACCTGGAAGAAGATCTGCAGGGGATTGCAGCCGTCAATCATGGCGGCCTCCTCGATGGCGATGGGCATGCTCTTGACAAAGCCGGTGAACATAAACACCGCAAGGCCTGCGCCGAAGCCCAAGTAGATGATGCAGATATTATAAGGGTTGTTGAGCTTTAAGGTGTCAGCCGTCTTGGCCAGCGTGAACATGACCATCTGGAACGGTACAATCATACTGAACACGCACAGATAGTACATGCCCTTGGACAGCACACCCTGCACGCGGGTAATGTACCACGCGCACATCGAGCAGCAGAGCAGGATAAGTGCGACAGAGCTGACAGTGATAATAAAACTATACCAGAAAGAGGACAAGAAGTCCATCTCCTGAATGCCGTAGATATAGTTTTTTAAGCCCACAAAGGTATCTGCATTGGGCAGCTCAAAGGCATGGGTGGTGGTGATAGCGCGCTCAGTCTTTAAGGAGTTCATCAAGATCATGAATACCGGATACAGCCATGCTACGCACAAAATACCCAGCAAAACGGACAATACCGCATTGATACGGCGGTCTTTTTTTGTTGCACCCATTATTGCTGAACCTCCTTAGAACGAGTGGCCTGCAGCTGGATCAGCGAGATCACGACCACAAACAGGAAGAATACGACAGCCTTCGCCTGGCCGATGCCCTTCCACTGGGGTCCGGAGCGGGCGTAGAAGGTATCGTAAATATTGTACGCCAGCATCATCGACTGCTTGGCGGGTTCGCCGGCGGTCAGAGACAGGTTCTGGTCGAACAGCTTGAAGGAGTTGGTCAAGGTCAGGAAGGTGCAGATGGTAACGCTCGGCATAACCATGGGGATCTTGATCTTGAACAGGATCTGGCGGGAGGTGGCACCGTCAATGCGGGCAGCCTCGATCAGATCGGTGGGGACATTCTGCAGGCCGGCAATGTAGATGATCATCATATAACCGATCTGCTGCCAGCACATCAGAACGATCAGGCCCCAGAAGCCGTAGGTGGCATTCAGTGCCAGCAGCGGTTTGCCCCACGCGGTCAAAAGGCCGTTGAGCAGGATCTGCCAGATGTAGCCCAGAACGATACCGCCGACAAGGTTCGGCAGGAAAAAGACGGTACGGAACACATTGGTGCCGCGCATGCCGCGGGTCAGCAGCAGGGCAATGCCGAAGGCCAGCACATTGACCAGCACGGTGGACACCACGGTAAAGGCAGCGGTGAACCAGAACGCATGCATGAAGGTGGCATCGGACCAGATCATCTTATAGTTGCTGAGTCCCACAAAGGACACATTTTTAACGGTCGTGAATTTGCAGAAGGACAACCCCGTGCCCCAAATAAACGGCCAGACAAAGCCGATAATAAAGGCAATAAGGGTAGGCAGCACAAATACGGGCCAATAGCGCTTTATTGCTTTTTCCATGGAAAAGCACCCCTTACTTTCAAATAAAAAAGCAGGGCGGGCGAATTTCGCCCGCCCCGCTTATCGGTGTTTTAAGGAATTATTTTTACGCGGCAGCGTTCAGAGCAGCCTCAGAAGCCCAGCCATCGACAAAGGCGGTGACAACGTCATCCCAGCTGCCGGTACCGGCGGCGTAGGCGGTCAGAGCAGAGCCGACACCGTTCTTCCAGTTCTCGGAAGGCATGGTGGAGAAGTTCCAGGCCACAGGGGTCTTGCCGGCGGCGGTCATTTCCTTATCGGCCTTGACGAAGACGTTGGGGGACTCGACAGCATTCTTGAAGGGGATAACGAAGCCCATGTCGTTAGCCATGGCCTTGGTGCCCTCGTCAGAGGAAACGCACCAGTACATGAAGTCGAGCGTGGCGTTGATGTCGTCCTCGCTGGCTTCTTTGTTGACGCACCAGTAGTTCTCGGTGCCGGTGCACAAGCCCTGGTTGGCTTCATCGCCGACGCCAATGTAGATGGGCAGCATGGTCAGATCGTCATCGGTGAAGGGCTTGCCGTCGCCGACGAGGTTGGTGTACTCCCAAGAACCGTTCTGGTAGAAAACGGCCTCTTCGTTCAGGAACTCGTTGCGGCTGTCGTCGCCGGTCTTGCCAGCCAGTTCAGCAGGATCGCAGGTGGAGTTGTTGATGTACAGGTCGAAGATATTCTTGTAGTTGTCGAGATAGGTGCCCTTGATGGCGTCGGTGTTGTCGATGCCGTCCTCCTGATACTCGAAGTAGATGGGCAGGTTGGCCAGATGGGTCTTGTAGCGCCAGTCAGAGGAGCCGTCCATACCGGCGGAGGTGAAGGCAGAGAAGCCCAGCTCGTCCTTGCGGGCGGTGATGTCCTCGGCCACCTTCTTCAGGTCGTCGAAGCTCTTGATGTCGTCAACGCTGTAGCCGGCCTTCTCCAGCAGGGTCTTGTTGGTGATCAGGCCGTAGCTCTCGATAACGTAACCGATGCCCAGCATCTGGTCGCCGTCTTTCAGGGCGTAGGTGTCGCTGGTCAGATCACCGGCGATCTTGGTGCCGGACAGGTCGTAGCAGTAGTCCTTCCAGTTGGCCAGGCCGACAGGGCCGTTGACCTGGAACAGGGTGGGCGCATCGCTCTTGGCCATCTCGCTCATCAGGGTGGTCTCGTACTGACCAGAGGCGGCGGTGACGACCGTTACGGGAACACCGGTCTCCTCGGTGTACTTCTTGGCCAGATTCTGCCAGGCCTCATCCTGCTCGGGCTTGAAGTTCAGGTAGTAAACCTTGCCTGCAGCGGTAGAGGTAGCGGCGGCGCTGCTTGCGGCTTCACTGGAAGCAGTGGCTTCACTGGAAGCAGCGGCAGTGCTGCTGGAGCTGGCGGCGCCACCGCCGCAGCCAACCAGCAGACCGGCAGTCATAGCGGCTGCCAAGGTCAGGGATAAAGTCTTTTTTGTTTTCATGTTTTTTCCTCCTTCTAAAGAAAAACATTTTGAAACAAATTTGTGCGTCCGCTCCGGAAACGGTTCCGTATCGGATTGACATAATAATATCCCAATTTCAATGAAAAATCAATAGAAAAATAGCAAAAATAACTAACTTTGTTGAATTACACGAAGAACGGCAGTGCGATTTGGTAAATATAGCCAAAGAATTGTGCCATAATCGCGGAAACGGTTCACTCGCGCGGGCAAAAAGCTGCCCGCCACGCAGATAGAAAGATTCCTATCCATTGTTTCGATGCAATCACAGTATCTCATTGCAGAGAACGCAGGGCCGCACAGTGTGCGTTCCCTGCGTTCATAGAAAGAATTCCTATTATTTCCGGTATTCCCGTGGCGTCATCCCGAAATGCGCTTTAAACTCTCTATTGAAATAGGAGAGGTTTTCAAACCCGCACTGCTCGGAAATGCTCAAAATGGTGTCCTCTGTTGTGCGAAGTGCCTCGGCGGCAGCGTTGAGACGATATTCCCGCAAAAAGATGATAAAGGTTTGTCCGGTCATCTGGCGGAACCACCGCATAAAGTGATTGGGGCTGCACTGGCACAGCGCGGCGGCATCCGCCACGCAGACAGGCTCGCTGTAATGGGCCGAGATCCATTGCAGTACCGCCCGCAGCCGCTGGGTGCTTGCCTTTTCAGCGGGTGGCAGCGCCTTGCTTTGGGCAATCAGCAGCGCCAAAAAACGCAGCAGCGCCCCTTTGATGCAAAGCTCATAGCCAAACTGCTTGCAGCGGTTGGCCTCCTCGGCCTCTTTGAGGCAGTCGGCAGCCTGCGGGTACCAGGCCTCATCCGGGGTAATATGCTCCGGCAGTGCCAGCCGCCCGCTTTGCAGCGGCAACAGATATTTTTCAGCGCAAAGATCCTCCGCACCGCCGAGAAGTTCGACATCAAAGATAATGTTTTCGTATTCCATCGTGCAGCTTTCGGTCTGGCGTATCGCGTGAAGGGTGCCCGGCGTCAGCACAAAGATGTCCCCGCTCTGTGCCGTACAGACCTGCGCACCGGTCTGCACAAGGCCGCTGCCGCGTTTTATATAGACCAGCTCCATGCTGTCCTGCCAGTGGACAGCCACCTGCCGAAAGTCCCCCGGTATGGTGCAGGGGTAGATATTGAACGGAAAGCGCACTTCGCCATGGTGCTTGGTTTCCTGCAGAGAAGATCGATTGTCCATGGTTTTTTCCTCCTGATGTTAGGATAGTACCATATTTTGCAGCGAATGCGCAAGTTTTTTCTTGTTTTGTGTGGTATACCTTAGGTACAGAGAGAAACTCTGGTCGTCACAGTAAAGGAGGACTTGTTTATGAACTTTACCGAAATGCTGCAAAGCTACACCGGCAAACCGTTGGCTGACTGCACGAATCAGGAGCTGTATCTGGCCCTGCTGGAGATCGTCCGGCATAAGAGTGCCGATAAAGTACAGCCAGTCACAGGGCGTAAACTGTATTATATCAGCGCTGAGTTTCTGATCGGCAAGCTGTTGTCCAATAACCTTATCAATCTGGGCCTCTACGATGATGCCCGCGCCGCCCTCGCCGCTGCAGGCAAGAGTCTTTCTGAGATTGAGGAGGTCGAGCCGGAGCCGTCTTTGGGCAACGGCGGTCTGGGCCGTCTGGCGGCCTGCTTCCTCGATTCGCTGGCAACGCTCGGCCTGCCGGGTGACGGCGTAGGTCTGCGCTATCATTTCGGCCTGTTCCGTCAGTCCTTTGAAAACGGTCTGCAGAACGAGAAGCCCGATCCGTGGCTTACCGCCCACAGCTGGGCAGAGAAAACCGACATTACCTATCCCGTACAGTTGGCTGGCAAGGAATACACCGCCCGCCTGTATAAGCTGGCTGTCACCGGCTACGGAGCGCGCACCAATACGCTGAACCTGTTCGATTTGGACAGCATTGATGAGAGCATCGTGCATGACGGCATTGCCTTTGACAAGACCGACATTGACAAGAACCTCACGCTGTTCCTCTACCCGGATGATTCCGATGAGGCAGGCCGCCGTCTGCGCGTGTACCAGCAGTACCTGATGGTCTCCGCCGGTGCGCAGCTGATCCTTGCAGAGTGCGCCGCACGCGGCTGCGATTACCACGATCTGGCGGATTATGCAGCCATTCAGATCAACGATACCCATCCGAGCATGGTCATTCCTGAGTTGATCCGTCTGCTGGGCGAGAAGGGCATCGAGTTTGAGGAAGCTGTTGAGATCGTCACCAAGACCTGCGCTTACACCAACCACACGATTCTGGCAGAGGCGCTGGAGAAGTGGCCGCGCGCCTATCTGGATGCCGTTGTGCCGCAGCTGATGCCGATCATTGAAAAGCTGGACGAGCTGGCCCGCACCCGCACCGAGGACGAGAGCCTCGCCATTATCGACAAGGATGATCGGGTACACATGGCGCACATGGACATCCACTTTACCCACTCCACCAACGGCGTGGCAACCCTGCACACTGAAATTTTGAAGAACTCCGAGCTGCACGGCTTCTATGAGCTGTACCCCGAGAAGTTCAACAACAAGACCAACGGCATCACCTTCCGCCGCTGGCTGCTGGAATGCGACCCGCGCCTGACGCAGGTGCTGGAAAAGCACATCGGCTCCGGCTTCCGCAAGGATGCCGCCGAGCTGGAAAAGCTGCTGGCGTTTGCAGGCAATGAGGTCGTGCTGAACGAGCTGACCGCCGTAAAGACCGCCAACAAGCAGGAGCTGGCAGACTGGCTGCTGCGCACCCAGAATGTCACGGTAAACACGAAGGCTGTCTTTGATATTCAGTCCAAGCGCCTGCATGAGTACAAGCGCCAGCAGCTGAACCTGCTCTACCTCATCCACCAGTATTATGAAATCAAGGCAGGGCACCTGCCCGCTGCGCCGCTGGTCAGCATCTTTGGCGCCAAGGCGGCACCGGCCTACATCATCGCCAAGGACATCATCCATGCGCTGCTGACCTTCTCCAAGGTCGTTGCGCAGGACCCCGAGGTTTCCCCCTGGCTGCAGGTGGTGTTTGTCGAAAATTACAATGTGACGGCAGCTGAAAAGCTGATCCCTGCATGTGATCTGTCCGAGCAGATCAGCCTTGCCTCCAAGGAGGCATCGGGCACCGGCAACATGAAGTTCATGCTCAACGGCGCACTGACCCTTGGCACGATGGACGGCGCGAATGTCGAGATCAGCCAGCAGGTCGGCAACGACAATATCTACATCTTCGGTCAGACCTCCGATCAGGTCATCCACCGCTACGACGCCGGGGACTATATTGCTGCCCAGTGGTATGAGGGCGACCCCAACATCCGCCGCGCCGTGGATTTCCTGACCAGCCCGCAGATGCTGGCCGCCGGGCATGAGGAAAACCTTAAGCGCCTGCAGAATGAGCTGATCCACAAGGATTGGTTCCAGACCCTGCCGGACTTCAACGCCTATGTGGTGCGCAAGGGACAGGCGCTCAGCGACTACGCCTGCGACCCGATGGGCTGGCGGCGCAAGTGCCTTATCAACATTGCTAAGGCAGGCTTCTTCTCCAGTGACCGCACCATTGCGGAGTACGACCGCGACATCTGGCATCTGGGCAAATAACACCAAATCTGCTAAGAGGCATCGCTTTTCCGGCGATGCCTCTTAGTTGTTTTTGCTTGAGATTGTTTCCCTATGACGGTCACAGCGTTTTAAAGCGGGTGGGGGAAATGCCGTATTCCTGCTTGAAGGCCCGGTAAAAGCCGGAATAGTCCGAGAAACCCACGGATTCAGCCACAGTATCCAATGCGGTGCCTTCCTTGATGAGCGTCTTAGCAGCAATAAGCCGCCGCTGGGTCACAAAACGGTAGTAGCTGACCCCCATACGCTTGCGGAACAGCTGGCTGACCGTGCTGGCGCTGACATGAAACTGGCGGGCCGTGTCATCCAGCGTGATATGCCCGGCAAGATGATCCTCGACATAAGACATGATCTCGTCCAGCAGTTCCCGCTTTTCAGCAGCGGACTGGGCAACGCGCCCGCCGCCGAAATCCCGCCGCAGCGATACAAACAGCTGCAGGGTATTGGCAAATACCGCAGCCTCCCAGCCTGGCTCTGCGGCCGTGTACTCCCGCACACCGCGGCGGAACGCAGCCTCATAGGCGGCGATGCTGTCGGTGGGCAGATCACCGGTGCGCAGCATACAGGGCAGCCGGTTCAATTCGTCCAGATCCGGCCATTGTGCGCGCAGCAGCTCCACACAGGCGGGACTGACCCAGACAACGATACGGGCGTACTTTTCCTGCAGGCGTTCAAGAAACAACGGCCGATGGCTGACACCCGGCGCGATAAGCAATATATCCCCGCGCTGTATCCGGTAGCGGCGGGTGCCGATCAGATATTGCAGGTTGCCGCTGCGGATAAATATGATCTCATAGTAGACATGGCTGTGCAGCCCCACCACATCCTCCGTGGTGCTTATATCCTCCTGCGTCTGCACCAGCGGATCGTCCATCTCAATTTCCTGATAGAAGTTTCCCGAGTTGAAATGCAGCATCTCCAGCAGCTTTTCCTGCCGCTCCCGATTGCCGGAGTTCTCTCCCATGACGATGCCCAGCGCCCGGGCCTGCCGTGCGATTTCATGCAGTTTCACAAAAATTATCCTCTCTCTTTGTGTAATTCAGATATAGTATACAGTAAAATTGCTGGATTTGCAATATTGATTGTCATTTTTGCAATTTATATTTCCATTTTTGCACTGTATAATAAGGACAACAAAAGCAGGTATGTGTTGCGGCATCCTGCACAGGAATTGTAACCCGCATCCAAAAAGGAGGATATTATGGCAAAGACAAAGACCCCGAGCGGTCTGTCCATGAAGCACAAGATCGGCTACGCCTGCGGTGACTTGGGCGGCTGCATGACCTTCGCCCTGATGGGCTCCATCGTCACCCGCTACTACACGAATGTTCTGCAGGTCAACACCGTTGTGCTGGCTACGATGCTGCTGGTCTGGAATGTATGGGACGCCGTCAACGATCCGCTGATGGGCGCCCTGATGGACAAGGTGTTTGCAAAGCACCACGGTCAGGGCGGCAAATTCCGCCCTTGGCTGCTCCGCTCCGCCCCCTGCGTGGCGATCACCTTTATCATCTTCTTCACGGTTCCCACCTACTTCAAGGGCGTCACGATGCTGGTCGTGCTGTTCTTCTGCAAGATCCTGTATGAAGGCTTCTACACGATGTTCAACATCCCGATGGGCTCGATGCTGTCCGCCATGGCAGATACCGACGGCGAGCGCGCCGCCCTGTCCAGCGCCCGCGGCTTCGGCAGCATGATCGGCAACATCATCCCGATGATCATCATGCCCCAGCTGCTCGCCAAGTTCGGCGATACCAGCAAGGCCTTCGGCATCGGTGCGACCCTCTGCGCCATTGTCGGCTTTGTGTTCTGCATGCTGCACTATGCCTGGACTGAAGAGCGCCATGTCAGTGTTGCCCCCAGCGAGAGCAATGACAGCGTTAAGCTGACCGACATTCTGAATGTTTTCCGCGTAAACCGGCCGTTTCTGGCGCTGTGCATCCACGGCATCTGCATCTGCACGATGCAGTATGTCAGCAGCACGTTGGGCACCTACATGTACGGCGATGTGCTTGGCAACATCGGCATGATGAGCATGGCCAGCGCCGTGAGCATGCCTCTTGGTATTCTGGCGCTGATCATCACCCCCAAGATCGCCGACAAGGTGGGCTTGGAGCGTATGATCCGCATCTGCCTGCTGACAGCCTCCGCCATCTACTTTGTGCTGTTCGGCGCACTGATGGTTGCTTCTGTTCCGGCAATCGCCTACATGCTCATCAGCTCCATCGCAATGGGTCTTGCCAGCGTGTCCATCTACATGCAGTGGGGTCTGGTAGGTGAGGCCATCGACTACAATGAGATGATCACCGGCAAGCGCACCGAAGGTTCCATCTACGGCACCTTCAACCTGACCCGCCGCATCGGCCAGACTGTGGGCAACTCCGCCGCCGTACTGGCGCTGGGCTGGATCGGCTATCAGGCCGGCGCTGCCACCCAGACCGCAGGCGCTCTGACGGGCATCAAGGCGCTGGTCGTGCTGATCCCCGCTATCTTCATTGTGGGCAGCTGGATCGCCTTCCGCTTTGTCTGGAACATCACCCCTGATGTGCGCGCCAAGATGGCCGCTTTCAAATCCGGCAAGGAGACCCCTGCCGCTGAATAACGCCTGATCCCGGGGCTGTGCGGCAATCCTGCGCAGCCCCTTTCCTGATTGGAGGTAACGACTATGAGGACTCGTATTTTGCCGAAGATGCTCAACAGCGAGGTCGAGGAATATCTGCAGCATAACGACATCATCATTGTGCCGGTCGGTACAGTCGAGATGCACGGCGGCTTTCCACTGGACAGCGAGACCGTCATCAGCGAGGCATACGCCCTGCGGATGGCCGAGGCCTGTGACGGCCTTGTGCTGACCGGACTCCCGTATTTCTATGCCGGGGCGACCGCCTCGGGCCGCGGCACTGTGCAGGTCAGCGTGCGGCAGGGGATAGACTACCTGTCCGCCATCGCCCACAGTCTGCTGCGTCAGGGCTTCAAGCGGCAGATTTACATCAGCTTCCATGGCCCTGCCCACATGACCTGCAGCCCCATGGTGCGGGATTTCTTTGATGAGACCGGCGTCCCCATCCTGTATATGGACCTGAGCCAGCAGCTAGGCAAACTGGCCAAGGATCTGTTCACCTCGATGGACTGTTTCCACGCCATCACAGTAGGGGCATACCAGATCATGGGCCGTCTGGAGGATATTCCGCTGACCACGGCATATGCGGAGCCGATGCAGCAGAGCTGTGCGCCGTTTAATGACCTGTTCGGGCTTGCGTATCAGAGTGCAGCCATCGGTTATTGCTTTGCCAAGCAGAGCGACCATATGCCGACCACCGCCATCCCTGATGCGGCCGCCCGCCAGCGCCTTGCCGATGAGGGACAGTCCATCCTTGAAAAGGCTGTAGCCGCCATGGATATGCCCCATGTGGTGGAGCAGATGCGCAAGCTGGAAGACTACAACAACGAGGTAGAAAAGACCCACCCATGGATGCCCAGTGCCTACAACAAAAAGGAGAACTGATCTTATGAGCGAGCAAAAGTATCTGCGCGATACCCCCTGCGGCACGATCTGCGGCACCGACTGCCAGTGGCCCGGCGTGGCTGCCTACAAGGGGATCCGCTACGCCACAGCCGAGCGCTGGGCTTACCCCGAGGCTGTGACCCACTGGGACGGCGTCTATGAAGCCACCGCCTACGGTGCCTGCTGCTACCAGCCGCGCTCCTTTTACAACGAGGCCGAGATGCCGGAAAAAGCCTTTTATTATAAGGAGTTCCGACTCGGCGAGACCTATACCTACAGCGAGGACTGCCTTTTTTTGAATATCTGGACCCCCGCCGATGCCGGGCCGGAAAGCAAGCTGCCGGTCATCTTCTACATTCATGGCGGCGGCTTCAGCGGCGGCTGCGGCCACGAAAAGCACTTTGACGGGCCCGAGTGGCCCACCAAGGGCTGCGTAGCCGTGACCATCAACTACCGCCTTGGCCCTCTGGGCTTTGTCTGTCTGGATGCGCTGCAGCAGGAGGCCGGCCACACCGGCAACTATGCGCTTTTTGACCAGCTGACGGCCCTGCAGTGGGTGCGTGCCAACATTGCGGCCTTCGGCGGCGATACCGACAACATCACCATCATGGGGCAGAGCGCCGGTGCAATGAGCGTGCAGCAGCTCTGCCTGAGTCCGCTGACGGAAGGTCTGTTCGCCAAGGCAGTTATGAGCAGCGGCGGCGGTGTCTCGAAGATGCTGACTGCCAAGCCCGCGGCAGAGCAGTATGGTTTCTGGAACGCGGTCATGGAAAAGGCAGGTTGTGCCGATCTGGATGCATTCCGTAAGCTGCCCGTTGCCGAGCTGTTTACAGCATGGCAGGCTGCCAAAAAAGAGTGCAAGAACAGCATGTCGGCCAATGGTCCGGTGCAGGACGGTGTATTCATCTGCAAGCCCGCCACCGAGGTAATCGCAGCAGGGGAGCAGCGGCATATCCCGTACCTGATCGGCGTGACCAGTCAGGACATGATGCCGCCTATCCTCTATAAAATGGCAGGGGACTGGTGTCGCACGCAGGCAGCCCAGAACGGCCCGGCCAGTTACGAATGGTTCTTTGACCGTCAGCTGCCCGGTGATGCCTGCGGTGCATGGCACAGCAGCGATCTCTGGTACTGGTTCGGCACGCTCGACCACTGCTGGCGACCCTTCACCGCCCAGGACAAGGTGCTGAGCGCTCAGATGGTGAGCTACCTCACAAACTTTGCAAAGCACGGTGACCCCAACGGCACCGATGTACCTGTCTGGCTGCCTATTGATGCAACACAGCACAAGGTTCTGCGTCTGGGTGAGCAGCCCGCCCGCATGGGCAGCGCCTCAATGCCGAAATTGGTCTGGACGATGCTGACCAACAAAGCGGTCGGCGAATAACCGCTGGATAAGCAATGCGCACACGACTCTCTCTGAGAATTGTGTGCGCATTGCTTTTTGTATTCCTACTAACAAAAAAGCCGTATGCCGGCAATTCCGGCATACGGCAATGGGATGCTATACGGGATTTTACTTCTTGATCTTGATCAGCTGGGCGTTGATGCTGTTCAGGAACTTGTCGCCCAAGGAGGAATCGGGCATTATCTCGCACATGACCTTGGGGCTCATCTTCTTGAGCATATCCCACATGCCGACACCCGGCTCGATGGAGAAGTTGGTGGTCAGCTTAACGGCTTTTGTCACGATGGCAAAGGCTTCCTCATTGTGGGACAGCTCGTCCAGACTGTCGTTGACATTGTAGTAGCCCTCGGGGAATTCCATCGGGGCATCCAGATCCAGGCTGCCTACCTGCTGGAACCAGTTGGCAACACCCTCAACATGCTCGGTGAATTCGGGCAGAACGTAGCTGGCGGGTTCCTTCTCGACCTTTTCCAGTGTGATGCAGTCGCGGGCATCCTCGGTGATGGCCATCAGGGTGTTGAAGCCGGGCTGCAGGGCAACCTCAAAGCGGAAGATACGGTGAGCCTGCTGCTTGCCGATCTCCTTGCCGTTCAGGAACAGCGTTACCTCGTCCTGATTGGAGTAGACCTTGACCTCGATGGTCTCACCGGCGCGCTGGGCGTAGCGGCGGCCCACAATGTGAACCATCGGCTCCTTGGACCAGTACGCCTGATAGAGGTAGAAGCTCTCCTTGCGGGTCTTGCGGTCGATGGTGACCAGACCCTTGTTGTTGCGGCCGCCGACGCCGCCCTCGTTACGGGCTGCGCAGCCGAAGTCGAACATATTCCAGACATGGGTGGCCCAAACCCAGGGGCGGTCCTCAAAGACCTGCGCCATATGCTCGTGATAGAGAGTCTGGTACTCCTCGCTGTAATCCTTGCGCTGCGGGTTGCTGCTGTGCCAGTTCACGATGCCCTCACAGCCGTATTCGGACACGCCAAGGCAGATGTCGGGATGCTCGGCATGGAACTTATCCAGCCACGGGCCGTTGTCCTCGATCTTGCCGCCGTACCAGCCAAAGTAGTGGTTGTAGCTTTCCAGATCGGTGATGTGGTGCATCGGACCATCGGTGGGGGTGTGGGAAACATGGGCGATGGTAGTCAGGCGGGTCGGGTCAAGCTCCTTGACCAGCTTCTGCAGGTCGTGATGGCAATCGACCAGCTCCTGACTGATGCCGCCGATGAGGATCTCATTGGAGATGCCCCAGAACATGATGGAGGGGTGGTTGTAGTTCTGAATGACCAGCTCCTTCATCTCCTGACGGCAATGCTCATGGGCAGCGTCACCGGGCTTGAATACGCTGATGAAGGGAATCTCGGCCCAGACAGCGAAGCCCAGCTGGTCGCAGGCATCGTAGAAGTCCTGACTGTGCTGATAGTGGGCCAGACGAATCGTGTTGGCACCCAGATCCTTGATGATCTGCGCGTCCTCGTAATGATCCTCAGCGGTCAGGGCATTGCCTTTGTACAGGCGGTCCTGATGGCGGGAAACACCGCGCAGCGGGGTAGCCACACCGTTGATGGAGAAGCCGCCATCAGGAGTGACCGCAAAGCTGCGCACACCGGCGTTGAGGATGATCTCGTCATAGGTCTCATTGCGGCGGTTCAGACGGGCGGTGACGGTGTAGAGGTTCGGTTCGTCCATGCTCCACAGAACGGCCTCGGGGACATGCAGGGTGACAGCAGTGTTGTCAGAGGGGCGCACGGCACCGGCGATCTCCCAGCCGTAGGGATCCTCAAGAATGTACTGGACGGTAAAGTCGTCGCCGGCATTGGTAACGAAGGCCTGCACGGTGAAGTCCGCGCCGCCGTCCTCGGTCGGCTTGGGGGTGACCATGATGCCGGGGCCGCCGTAATAGTCCAGATCAAAGTGGGTCTCGGGGACGCTGATCAGGTTGACACCGCGGTACAGGCCGCCGTAGAAGGTAAAGTCAGCGGAGGCAGGGTACATTGTGGGGGTGTCCTCGTTGCTGACTTCGATGCTGATCTCATTGTCACCGGCAACACAGAGGTCGGTGATGTCAGCGCGGAAGCAGGAGTAGCCGCCCTCATGGGTCACGGCGTCCTTGCCGTTGATGCGCACGGTAGCCTTCAGGGCTGCGGCGGGGATCTCAACATACAGACGGCCGCCGGCCAGCGGCTGGGTGGGCGCCTTGAAGGTGCGGGTGTAGACTGCAGTGGTGCGCAGATAGCTGCCGTTGCCGTCCATGCCGTCTACGGCGTTCCAGGTATGGGGCAGGTTGACGGTCTCGGTTTCACGCTCACCCTTGGGGAAGCTGAGGGTCCAGCCCTGATTGAGGGAATACAGGTTTCTCATGAAAAATCTCCTTTCGGTGTTTGCCTTAGGGGCTTTGTTCTTGTCTCATTCTGTAATCAGTGTACCATGAAAGCAGCAGGGCAGGGTAGAACATTTTTAAGACGGAATCGTATTTTTTTGCTGTGATTTCTCACATTTTTTTGTATACAAGGTGAAGATCAATGGCCCAGCATCGCTTTCTTTTCGCGTCGGTATTGGGTCGGCGTAGTGCCGAGCTGTTTTTTGAAGATCTTGGTAAAGTAGTTCACATCCAGAATACCGACTGCAGCAGCCACGGCGGCAATGCTGCGGTCAGTCGTAGCCAACAGCACAGCAGCACGGTCAACACGCTGAGAGTTGATGTAATCCACAATGGTGGTGCCGGTGTCCTGCTTAAAGAGACTGGACAGGTACGACGGGCTGATAAAGCACATGCTCAGCGGTGTTTTCGATCAGCAGTTTGCCGAACGCCTCCCAATCAAACTGGGGATCCAATGCCTTGCGCAGACCATAGTCAAAGTCATCCAGCCCGGCAAAGGGAGCAGCGACCCGCAGGCATTTGATATCATAACCGGTGGCCAGTCTTTTCAGCACAAGCAACGGATCCAACTGCATAAAAGACAACTCACATCATAAATTTCTGCTTTCATTATAGCGGATACCGCCGTGCCTTGCAAGGCATACCAAACAACCGACCGCAGCGCAATTTTTGCATGCAGCGGTCGGTTGTTACGGCATAGTTATTTTTTGCGGTTGCGGTGCTCTGCCACATAGCGCATGGTGGGCGGCATGACAACCGCCAGCAGAATCAGCACGGCCAGCACCCAGCCGCTTGGGGTCTCACGGTTGGCGCGCACATTGAAAAACGCATCAATGGCGTGCCAGATAGGGCCGTGCCTGTCGGTGTCCGCAATACTGTTTTCCTCCCGCAGAGAGTTACGCCTACCGCGATGCAGCCGGACATTATTACGAGTATGGCTTCGGCTTGTAATGATTGCCCATATAGAGTAAAATAAAGATATTTGTGGCGGCATCGCAGCCAATGCGCGGTGCCGCCTTTTTGAAGGAGTGTTGTAAGTGACTGCCGCAAAAACCAAGGATATGGGCACCGGCAGCGTATCCAAGCTGCTGCTGCAGCTCGCGCTGCCCGCCGTTGTGGCGCAGGTTGTGAACCTGCTGTATAACATTGTGGACCGCATTTACATCGGCCACATGGCTGATGTGGGTGCCGCCGCGCTGACCGGTGTGGGCCTGTTCACACCAATTCTGATGCTGATCACCGCCTTTGCGATGCTGTGCGGCTCCGGCGGTGCGCCGCGCGCCGCCATCGCCATGGGGCGCGGGGACAATAAAACTGCCGAAAAGATCATGGCCAACTGCTTTACGCTGCTGCTGATTCTGGCTGTTGTTCTGACCGCTGTGTTTTATCTGGCAGCCCCCAGCCTGCTGGTGCTGTTTGGTGCCAGCGCCAATACGCTGCCCTTTGCGCTGGATTATGCCCGCATCTATGTCTTGGGCAGTGTGTTTGTGCTGATCGTGCTGGGCATGAACCCCTTTGTTACCACACAGGGCTTTGCTGCCTTCAGTATGCTGACCACCGTGATCGGCGCTGTATGCAACATCATTCTTGATCCGATCTTTATCTTCGTGCTGAATATGGGCGTGAAGGGCGCGGCGACTGCCACCATCATCAGTCAGGCCGTAGGCGCTCTGTGGGTGCTGAAATTTCTGACAGGGAAGCGCACAAAATTAAAGCTCTGTGCCAAGGATATGCCGCTGCAGCGGCGGATCATCCTGCCCTGCCTTGCGCTGGGCGTGTCCACCTTTGTAATGATCGCCACCGAGAGCATTCTGTCCATCAGCTTCAACTCGAGTCTTGCGCGCTACGGCGGGGATCTGGCCGTGGGCGCTATGACCATCATCACCAGCGTATCACAGCTTCTGTCCATGCCGCTGCAGGGTATCTGTCAGGGCGGCCAGCCGCTGATGAGCTTTAACTTCGGCGCTGGCAAGACCGACCGCGTGAAGCAGGCCTTCCGGCTGCAGTTCGGCTTCTGCGTGGCACTGGCGGCCTTGTTCTGGGTCGTCAGCATGCTGGCCCCGCAGGTTTTGGCGGGCATCTTCACCACTGATCCGGAGCTTGTCAGCTACACGGCTTGGGCTATGAGCATTTATATGGCGGGCATCTTCTCCTGCGGCTTTCAGGTCTCCTGCCAGCAAAGCTTTGTGGCACTGGGACAGGCTAAAATCAGCCTGTTTATGGCCTGCCTGCGCAAGCTGATCCTGCTGATCCCACTGATTTTTATTCTGCCGCACTGTATGCCCGACAAGGTTTTCGCTGTCTTTCTGGCTGAGCCGGTCAGCGACATTATCGCTGCCGCTGTAACGAGCATCGCCTTCTTCACCCGGTTCAACAAGATCCTCGCGGGCGCGCCGAAAAGCAATACGCAGCCGATGTAAGAGCGATACCGTAAACAAATGCTCTGCCAGCAGTAAAATACACGGCCTATTTCACCAATTCCATCCTGTTTCAGAACGCGGGCGGCCGCTATAATGGTAGCAACATCAGCAAGATAACCTGCTGATGCGGATGTTACCGCGGCCGCGGTTCAGCGGCCGGCGTTCTGAAGGAGGAACAAATCTATGGCTATCATCATTGCTGCAGCCGTGGCAGCGGCTCTCATCGTATTCTGCTTTCTCTGCTATAAGAAAGCCCCGCCGACTCAGGCGATCGTTGTGACCGGTCTCGGGCTGGCCCGCCCCAAGGTCGTATGCGGCCGCGGCGTTTTTGTCCTGCCCGTTGTGCAGCGCGCCGACCGGCTGAACATGCGCCTTTTGAAAATTGATGTCAAGACGCCGGAAACGGGCGTCAAAACCAAGGAGGGCGTTTCCCTCTGGCTGGACAGCGTAGTCACTGTGCAGGTCTACAGCGAAAACTCGACCGTCTCGGAGGATGAAGTTCGTGCAGCCGGGTATGATGACATCAAAAAGTACATCAACTCCCGCCAGCAGTCTGCGATCTCGAACTTCCTCGGAATGGACGAGGCGCATATCAATGAAAAGATCAATGATGTGCTGCAGGGCAACCTGCGTGAGATCGTCAGTGAGATGACGGTCGACCAGATTCTGACTAACCGCAAGCAGATGGCAGTCAGCGTGGTCGAAAACGCCCGCCCCGACCTTGCCAAGATGGGTCTGGAGGTTGTGACCTTCAATGTGCAGGATGTCAAGGACGCTGTGGATGCGATGGGGCATAACCATGGTGTCATCGAAGCCATCGGTGTGGAGCAGGAGGAGCTTGTGAAAAAGCGTGCCTCGATTGCCAAGGCCGAGGCTGAGCGCGATGTATCCTGCGCCAAGGCTGCCGCCGCCATGGCCGCCAACGAAAAGGAGATCGAAGCCCAGACTGCCATTGCCAAGCGCAACAATGAGTTAGAGTTGGCAAAGTCCCAGTTGAAGGCCGAGGCCGACAAGGCTGCTGCCGATGCACAGGCCGCCGGTATGATCCAGACCAACCTGCGTGCCCGTGAGGTCAAGGAGTCCGAAGCAGACGCCGAGATCGCCAAGCAGAAAAAGATGGTCGATCTGGCCGCGCAGGAGGCAGAGGTCCAGCAGCGCAAGTTGGACGCCGAGGTTCGCAAGCAGGCCGATGCCGAGCTTTACCGCCGCCAGAAGGAGGCCGAAGCGCAAAAGTATGAGGCCGAGCGCGCCGCCGAGGCTGCAAAGTTTGCCAAGCAGCAGGAGGCCGAGGGCATTGCACTGGTCGGCCGTGCCGAGGCGGAGGCCATCCGCCAGAAGGGTTTGGCTGAGGCCGAGGCGATGAAGCAGAAGGCGGAGGCCTACAAGCAGTACAACGATGCCGCCGTTGCCGAAATGATGATCAAGGTGCTGCCCGACATTGCAAAGAGTGTTGCCCAGCCCCTGTCCGCCATCGACAAGGTGTCCATCATTGGTGGTGACGCTGGCGGTGTGTCCGGTATTTCCGGCAATGTTCCGGTGCTGATGGCCCAGACCATTGAGGCCATGAAGGAGGCCACCGGCATCGACATGAAGGAGATCGTCCGCGCCAACAGCATTCAGGCCAAGACCGACCGCAACATCAATGTAACGGGATTGGACAGTCTCAAGCCCGAGAACAAAGAAAACAAAACCACCGAAGTGACGGCCGAATAAGCCGTGAGCCTGCCCGGTTCAATCCGGGCAGGCTCTTTTTGTTTGCATGGGGGGTATACCCCTCTCATGCGCAGACTGCACAAATCGAAGGACTGTTTTCCTGTGAAAGGCGACGAAACTTTTTTCAGTTCATGCCAAAAAACATGCATTTTGTGCAAAATGTGTGCCGATTTCAAGAAAGCATGGTATGCTACACTCACATCAAAGAGAGGACGACCCCGGCAGGGATGCTGTTTAAGCCCTGCCAAAGAAGGAGGAACCCAAATGTTGGAGATCACCCGCCTGACTGTGGAGCATCTGGCCCAAGGCTGTGTGACTGACTGCCCGGCGCCGCGCATCGGCTTCGCGGTACAAAGCGACCGCAATGATGCCGAGCTTACGGATGCCATTCTGCAGGTCGGCGATTGGAATGTTCATCTGCCTCAGGATGGCCAGACCGGCACCGCCTACAAGGGGCCGACGCTGCTGCCCTTTACGACCTACGGTGTCCGGCTGACGGTCACCGATAATACCGGTGCAGCCGCCGAGGCAGAAACCACCTTTGAAACCGGCCGCATGGAGACCCCTTGGCGCGGTCAGTGGATCAGCGACCCGGCCTTTACCTTTACCGAGGCCAAGGTCAGCCCTGTGCCGATGGTCTTTCGCAAAACGATTGAAACCGCAAAGCCCATTGCCCGTGCGCGGCTTTATGCAACCGCTATGGGCATCTATGAGGTAGAGCTGAACGGCCAAAAGCTGGGGCGGCAGTATTTTGCCCCCGGCTTTACAAGTTACAAGAGCTATCTGCAGTATCAGACCTACGATGTAACGGAGCTTTTGACCGGCCATGACACGCTGACTGCCACGGTGGCAGGCGGCTGGGCCGTTGGCAGCTTCGTTTTTACCCGCAAAAACCGCGTCACTGCCGACCGGCAGGCACTGCTTGCCGAGCTGCGTATCGAGTACGCTGACGGCAGTGTGGAGGTCATCGGAACCGACAGCAGCTGGGAGGTCACTGAGAACGGTCCCGTCCGCATGGCCGACCTGTATGACGGTGAAACCTATGATGCCACCCATAAGACGGATGGCTGGCACGCCGCTGCCCCCGAGACCCTGAAGATCACCCCCGCCATTACGGCAGAGTACGGCGCGCCGGTCACGGCCCATGAGGTGTTCAGGCCGGTGGCCGTCACTACCGCGCCGGACGGGGAAACGATCTACGACTTCGGCCAGAACTTTGCAGGCGTTATCCGCATATCGCTGCAGGGCAGTGCCGGTCAGATCATTACGGTGCGCCACGCCGAAATCTTGAATCCGGACGGCACACTGAATACGACCTTCCTGCGCAGTGCCAAGGCCACCGCAGCCTACACCTGCCGGGACGGTCAGCAGACCTACAGCCCGCGCTTCACCTATATGGGCTTCCGCTATGCGGGAATCAAGGGTGTAAAGCCGGAGGATGTCGAGGTGGAGGCGGTTGCCCTTTACTCCGATGTGGCACACGCCGGAGCCTTCCACTGTTCAAACGAGCTGCTCAACCGGCTGCAGTCCAACATTACATGGAGCGCAAAGTCCAATTTTGTTGACATTCCGACCGATTGCCCCCAGCGCGATGAGCGGATGGGCTGGACCGGAGACATCAATGTCTTTGCACCGACAGCGCTTTACAACTTTGAGTTGAGCCGTTTTCTTGAGAAATGGCTGCGCGATGTCAAGGCCGAGCAGCGGCCGGGCGGCGGCATTCCGAACACAGTGCCCGTACAAGGCTACGGATTCCCGGCCACGATGCCTGAGATGGCGGTGGACTGGTGGGGCGATGCCTGCGTGAATGTGCCGTGGGCGCTCTACGAGGCGACCGGCAGCATCGACATTCTGCGCACGATGTACCCCACAATGCAGAAATATGTCAAGGCCTGCCGCTTCTGGGCAGGGTTCGGCATCGGAAAGCACCGCTATATCTGGCACACACCGTCCGTCCTGCACTTTGGCGACTGGGTCGCGCCCGATGTGCCCAAGATGAGCCAGTGGCAGGCGCGCAGCAAATACACCGCCACGGCCAGCCTTTTTTACACCAGCAGCCGGTTGGCTGCGATTGCACGCATCCTCGGCAAAGATCAGGACGCCGCCCTTTACACGGATTTGAGCCGCAAGGTGGCAGATGCCTACTGCAGCGTATTTACGGACGGCAGCGGCAGGGTAAAGGACGAGTTCCAGACCGCCTATGTGCTGCCGCTGTACCTGAACATCTTCCCTGAGAATGTCCGCGCCAAGGCTGCCGAAAACCTTGTGCAGCTCGTTGAAAAGAACGATTACAAGATCGGCACCGGCTTTCCCGGCACACCGTACATCCTGTTTGCACTGGCCGACAGCGGACATGCCGACACGGCCTTCAAGATGCTGCTGAACACCCAATGCCCCGGCTGGCTGTATGAGGTCAGAGTCGGCGCCACAACAGTGTGGGAGCGCTGGGACGGCCTTGATGAGAATGGCGAGTGTCACATCAGCAATGACGGCACTGACCAGATGATCTCCTACAATCATTACGCCAGCGGTGCGGTGGGCGCTTTCCTCTACCGCCGCGTGCTGGGCGTTGAGCCGCTGGAGGCCGGGTATAAGCGTTTTCGCTTTGCACCGCTCATCGGCGGCGGTCTGACCGAAGCCGATGGCACCGTTGATACGCCTTACGGCAAGATTCATGCTGCGTGGCAGCTTGCAGACGGTGTGATCACCGCCCGCGTGACAGTGCCGATGGGCACGGCCTGCAGCGTCTTACTGCCCGGGGCAGGGGAGCTCACCCTCGGCAGCGGCACACACGAAGTGCGCGGCAGCCTTTGAGCAAACCATGACCACAACTTATCAGATAAAGAAGGAGTGACCCCTCTCTTATGGCTATATCCAAATCCAATTTCTGGTCGTCCCCGCTGACGCGGTCCCGCATTACGAGCGATGATGTAAAAATGCCGGAAATGCTGCTCGGCTATTTTATCGGCCCGTTCGGCGCACTGCTTTCCTCCGGTATTTTCACAAGCATCCTGCAGAATTATTTTACCGATGTCCTCAAGCTGGATCTCGGCTTTCTGACCACGCTGCAGCTGATTTCGACCGTCTTAATCGTGGCGGCCAACCTCGTGGTAGGCCAGCTGATTGAGCGCACCCGCGCACTGGCAGGCAAGGCCCGCCCGTGGATTCTGCTCTCGGCGCTGACGCTTTCGGTCGCAAGCGTGCTGATGTTCGTTGTTCCCTTTGAGGGCGCGGCCAAGATGGTCTGGATCGCGGTTGCCTATAACCTTTACTACGCCGTGGCCTATCCCATCTACAACACCGCCAACTCTACGATGATCCCGGTTTCGACCCGTGACAGCAAGCAGCGCGGTGCACTGGCCTCCTTCACGAACATTGCGGGTCTGGGCGTCATGGGCTGCGGCTCGATGGTGTTCCCGATGCTCGTTTCCTTCGCACTGAAGGAGGACCAGCACCTCTGGTTCGTTGCCATGTTGGCAGTGGCCATTTTCAGCGCGATCACGATCTATCTGCAGTTCCTTTTCACCCGCGAGCGTGTCACCGAGGAGGGCCGCGGCGAGGATGCCGCCCCGAAGAAGGCTGCCTCGCTGGGTGAGCAGCTCAAGGCTGTGACCGGCGACCGTATGTGGTGGATCGTCATGGCATTCTACATGCTGTTCCAGTGGAGCGGCGCGATGAAGAACGGCTCGATGAGCTACTACTGCAAGTGGGTGCTGGACAACACCTTCTTCGGCAATGCTGACGCCTGGGGTGCCTCGCAGAGCCTGCTCAGCATCATGGGCGCGATCCCGATGGCTGTGGCCGCCGTGTTTGTCGTGCCGCTCGCCAACAAATTCGGCAAGCGGATGGTCTGCGGCGTGTTCATGGCGCTGGGTGCTGTGGGCGGTGTAATTGCCGGCCTTGGCGGCGGTCATATCATTCCCGTTGCCATCGGCGTAGCGCTCAAGTGCCTTGGCTCGTCCCCGGCCTGCTACCTGATCCTCGCAATGATCGCCGATGTTATCGACCATATCGAATACCGCACCGGCATCCGCACGGACGGCCTGACGATGAGCATCTACAGCTCGCTGATGGTCGCAGCCACCCCCATCTGCAACTCGATCTTCAGCGCTATGCTCAACGGCAGCGGCTACAATCAGGCCGCTGATGTCGCGCTGGGCACCGCAGCCCAGACCGCCGGTGTGCAGGCGGCCATCTCGGTCAGCTATATCTGGGTTGAAACGGTCTGCTACATCATCGGCGCCGTGATCCTGATCCTGTTCTGGACTGTTGAAAAGGACCTGCCCCGTGAGCAGGCCGAAATCGCAAAGCGGAACAAGAAGTAATGCGGCAACTGCGGCGGTCAGGGGACTGGCCACCCTACCGCAACCACCCCTGTAGGGCGGGCAGTCCTCTGCCCGCCGCCCCCCAGAAGTAACGCGCTCTACACGCGATTACGATATACACAAGGAGGAAAAACATGAGTAAGAAAAATTCCGGCCGCCGCGTCTGGCGCGGCGTGACCACCACTACGGCGTCGCTGCTGGCGCTCAGTGTCTGCGCCTCGACCGTCGTAGACGGCTTCCGCACCGACATTGACAAGTTCCTTGGCACCAAGAGCACCAAGCTCGTCACCGAGGAGACAGACGGTGCTGACCTGTACACCTTTAAGTCGGACTATACCTCCACCAGCGACCTGCTGCACGGCATTCAGGATGTCGGCGAGCGGATGAGTGAGGAGGGCAGCGTCCTGCTGAAGAACAACGGCGCACTGCCGCTGACGAAGGATGAGACCCAGAAAATCACGCTGTTGGGCTTTTCTAGCTACTATCCCGTTCAGGGCGGCGATATGGGTTCCAGCTACATTGCAAACACCGGAACCGATGCCGATACCGTTGATATGGTCGGTGCCTTCAAGGCAAAGGGCTTCGGTCTGAACCAGACTGTGGCTGACATGTACGAGGCCCTCAAGCCGATGTACAAATCCGAGGTCCAGAGCTGGGGCGGCACTGTGGAGTACAACCATATCACCGCACCTTCCACCACCGGCGTTTTCTCCAGCAAGGAGCCGAGCCAGGCTGCACTGGACGGTCAGGATGCAGGCTGGAAGGACAGCATGAATGACAACAATGTCATGATCGTCACGATTGCCCGCTCTGCCTCTGAGAACGGCAGCTACAACCCCGGCACCGCCGGTGTTGACCCCACCCAGAACCTGAACCAGACCGACCCGCTGGGCCTGTCCGATGACGAGCGCGACCTCATCAATGCAGCCGTCACTGCCAAGGCGGCCAACGGCGGCAAGGTCATCGTCCTTTTGAATAACGTCAGCGCCATGGAGGTGCAGGAGATCGAGGACAACGTCGGTGTTGACGCCATCCTGCAGGTGGGTCTGCCGGGCGGCTATGGCTTCTACGGCGTGGCCGACATCCTCTCCGGTGCGGTCAGCCCCTCCGGTCATCTGACCGACACCTATGCCGTCAAGAACGCCAGCGCTCCCAGCGCCCAGAACTTCGGCGATCTGCAGTGGGCCAACGCCAACCCCGACATCAGCATGAACGATGCCATTGTCGAGGCCGAGAACATCTACATCGGCTACAAATACTACGAGACCCGCTATTTTGACACCGTCATGGGGCAGGGCAATGCCGATTCTGCAGTCGGTTCTTCCACAGACGGCGGCTGGAGCTATGACAATGAGGTTACCTATCCGTTCGGCTATGGTCTGAGCTACACCACCTTTGAGCAGACCCTCGATAACCTGAATGTTGACCTTGAAAACGAGACAGTCACTGCGAACGTGACCGTCAAGAACACCGGCAGCGTGGCCGGCAAGGATGTTGTGCAGCTCTATGTCAGCCTGCCCTACACCGATTATGACAAGGAGCACGGTGTTGAGAAGGCTGCCATCCAGCTGCTGGACTACGGCAAGACCGCCGAGCTTGCGCCCGGTGCCTCCGAGACCGTGACCATCACCGCTGACATGCAGAATATGGCCAGCTGGGATTCCACCGCTGACAACGCGGCCGGTACCAAGGGCTGTTACATTCTCGATGCCGGTGACTACTGGTTCACCATCGGCAACGGCGCACACGAGGCCGTGAACAATGTACTGGCCGCCGAGGGCCAGAGCGTGGACGGCACCGCCGACAAGGCCAAGAGCTGGACGCTCGATTCCTTTGACGGCACGACCTTTGCCACGACCAAAAACGGCACTGCCGTTGAGAACCAGCTGGCCGATATGGACATCAACAGCTGGCTGCCCGGCACTGCCACCTACCTGACCCGCTCTGACTGGGAGGGCACCTTCCCCAAGACCTATAAGAATCTGACCGCCTCCGATGAGATGCTCGACATTCTGGACAACGACATCTATGAGATCAACGCAAACGGCGATCCGTCCACCGTCACCTTCGGCGCTGACAATGGCCTGACTCTGGCTGACCTGAAGGGCGTCACCGACCTTGATGATGAGCGCTGGAGCCTGCTGATGGATCAGCTCACTCTGGAGGAGGGTATGATCCGTCTGGGTCTGGGCGGCACCTCCACCAAGGCCATCGAGTCTATCATGAGCCCCGAAACCATCCAGAACGATGGCCCCAACGGCATCTACTCCTATCCTCTCGGCCAGTATGCCAACACCGACAAAGCCGGCGGCGACCCCTGCGCCGTGGATGCCAACGACCCCAACCTCGCATACAAGTTTGGCACGATGGTCAACGAGACCGTTATTGCCCAGACCTTCAACAAAGACCTTGCCAACGAGTACGGCAAGATCTGCGGCAACTACAGCCTGTGGAGCAACCTGACCATCTTCTGGGGCTGCGGCACCAACCTGCACCGTTCCCCCTACAACGCCCGCAACCATGAGTATTATTCCGAGGATGCCGTCCTTACCTCCGGTCAGGCCGTTGCCTTCATCAGCGGCGGCAAGGAGTACGGCGTTATCATCGCCCCCAAGCATCTCGCCTTCAACGATACCGAGATCAACCGTACCGGCGTTTCCGTCTTTATGACTGAGCAGCAAGCCCGCGAGAACGAGCTGCGCGGCACCCAGGCCGCCATCGAGGATGCCGGCGCTCTGGGCGTCATGACCGCCTTCAACCGTGTCGGCATCACCGCCACCAACGCCCACACCGGCCTGCTCAAGAACATTCTGCGCGGCGAATGGGGCTTCAAGGGTCTGGAGAGTCAGGACTTCATCATGAACCCCAACTACGCCGTGCTGAAGGAGTATGCCCTCAACGGCGGCACGATGACCACCTTCACCGGTGAGAACACGATGGCCGCTGTCAGCGAAAAGTTTGCCTACTGGACCACCGAGAATGTTGGTCAGGACACCGAGCTGATGAGCGCCATCAAGCAGGCCATGACATGGCAGGCCTACGCGCTGGCCAACTCCAACGCGCTGGACGGCATGGCCAGCAGCACCCGCCTTGTCAGCGTCCGCACCTGGTATGACAACGCCCTCGTTGCCGTGCAGGTCGTCTTTGCCGCCCTGACCGTACTGGCCGCCGCCATGTATGTGCTGAATGACCGCAAATCCAAGAAGCAGTAAAGGAGTGCAAACCATGAGTTCTACGAATAAAAAGGGCGCAGGTCTGATCCTGTCGCTTTTGACCGCCGTTGCCGGTGCTGTCGGCCTTGGCTTCTGCATTGTCAACGCCGGGACTGATTCCTTCCGCAAGATCGGCACCAGCCCGATTGTCATCGGCTGCGCCGTCATCGCCATCCTTGCACTGGTGCTGCGCGTCGTGCTGGATAACAAGCTGGCCATTGCCGCCGACGCGATGAGCGTAGTCGCCGGTATCACGCTGGTCGTGGCTGCCGTACAGTTCATCAGCCCCCGCGTCAACACCATCGCCTCGATCATGACCTTTACGAACAACGCCCAGACGATGGCTGACCTGTCCAGCGCCATCTACGGCACGGCCGCGCTGCTGATTGCCGTGGTGCTGAACATCATTGCCGCGTTCACCAATGTGAACGAGCAGTAATTCTGCGCCATTCCCGCGTCACTTCATCGTGACAGCTTTTTCCTCATCCACACCCCGGGGGGCTTTCTCTCCGGGGTATTTTGTATTATGATGTAGGGCAACACCGCACAATTCCCGCCTAACGGCTTAAGTACCGCTCCGGCGGATCTCCGCGCCAAGAGCCGCCGCAAGCGGCGGTTGCGCTCCGAAGCGCCTCGCTGCGGCTCGGTGTGCGGTACGGCATCTGCGTTGCCAAAATGCTCGATAATACACAAAGTATTATCTGCGCTTTTGGCTTAGCATCTGCCGCACCTCGCTCGCCGTATCGGCACTTAGAATTATGCGGTATTGCCGTAGAAAACAGATTTTTTCTGAAAGGATGTGCTCACTTGCGCCGCCTGATGCTTATTCTCGCCATGCTGGTTCTGCTGGCAGGCTGTGCCGCCGCCCCGGCAGCCTCTGCGGTGCAGTGCCGCATCGTTTTGGAATCTTCGCCCGCGTTTACGGCAAAGACCCAGACTGCAGCCGTTACCCCGGGGCAGACGGTGACCTTCACCTTGACCCCGGCCGACGGCTATACGCTGACGGGCGCAGACTATCCCGGCGCCCGTCTGACCCGCACCGGCACCGGCTATACCCTCAGCCTGCCGGAGGTCCGCTACTCGACCGCTGTTGCCGTCACGGCAGAAAAAAGCGATACCGTACTCTACTACCGGGACAATCTGGGCGGTGACTGGATCGAGGCTCCTGTTACCGCAAGCCATCTGCGTGTGAATACCGCGATCCAAGGTGAGCTGTTCAACAACCCCGGCCACACCCTGACCGGGTGGAATACCGCCCCGGACGGCAGCGGACAGGCCGTGGGGCTGGGCAGCCGAACCGCGCCCGGCAGCCGGCTCTATGCCCAGTGGGCTGCCCAGAACGATGCCGCCGAATTCACCTTTACCGTAAACAACGGCACCGCCACCGTCACGGGCTGGCAGGGGAGCGGGGAGCGCCTTGTCCTTCCCGATACGCTGGGCGGCGCGCCGGTGGTTGAGATCGCCGCCGGCGCTTTTACAAACGCCGCCTGCAGGGAGATCATCCTGCCTGACACGCTGCGCCGTATCGAGCCGGGGGCCTTTACCGGCTGCGCTGTGGAATCGCTGACCCTCTTTGACAATCTGCAGACCGTCAGCGACTATGCCTTTGAAGGCTGCACGGCACTGCGCACCCTGCACATCAATGCCGCGACCGCCCCCGTCTACAGCGGCAGCTACTACGCCACCTTTGCCGACAAGTACGACCGGCTGCTGTCGCTTTCCAAAACGCGCAAGCTCGTGCTGTTCTCCGGCTCCTCGGCGCGGTTCGGCTACGACAGCGCGGCTCTGGATCAAGCCCTGCCCAGCTATGCGGTGGTCAACATGGGGGTTTTTGCCTATACCAACGCACTGCCCCAGCTGGAATTGATACGCTCGCAGCTGCAGGAGGGGGATCTTTTGCTGCTCTCACCCGAGTTTGACGCCGCCAAGCGCCAATTCTGCACGACGAACGCATTCGACGACGATTTCTTCTGCATGGTCGAGGAAAACTACGATCTGCTTGCCCTGCTCGATTTACGACAGTACAGCGGCGTTTTTTCGGCGCTCGGATCGTATTTGCAGACCCGCGCCGGTATGGCGGCGCGCTCTTACGCCGTATCGCCCGCCGAGCTGGACGAGGGCGGCAATGCTGTGGACACCCCCAGCTACAATGCCTACGGCGACTATATTCTCTACCGCCCGGATGCCGGTGAAGATACGCCGATCTATGGTCTGCCGGTCGATTACACGGTGGATGCCTTTCCGCAGGCGTATTATATCGACCCCGCCAACGCTGAAATTGCGCGCTTCACAGCAGACGGTGTGCGGGTCTGGCTGACCTACAGCCCCCGCAACAGTCAGGCTGTCTCCGAAGCCTCCACCCCGGAGGCCATCGCCGCACTGGACGCCTATTTCAGAGAGAACCTCAACGCAGCGATTTTGACACCGCTGCAGGACTCTCTGCTGCCGGGGCGGTATTTCTATGGGACTGACAATCATCTTTCCACCAACGGTGTTGCGCTGCGCACGGCGCAGGTCATCACTGCCTTAAAGGACGCACTGCAGAAGGAGGGACTGACGCCATGACGGCTTTGCTGCTTATAACGGTGCTGTGTACAGCGCTGGCCCTGCTGGCCCGCCGCTTTGGCTGGGCTTGCACAGCAGGAATGGTCGCTGGTGGGGTGCTGGTGCTGACCGCACTGGTATGCAGTATTCCGACCCAAACGCTGCTGCTCTGCCTGCTCGTTCCCTGCACGGCGGCGCTTTGGCCGAAAGGGGGCAGCCGATGAATTTTACTGCACCCGCCTTTGTGCTGGGTCTGCCGCTGGTGGTACTGCTGCACCGCCTTTTGCCGCCCCGCGCACGCTGGGTACTGCTGCTTGCGGCCAGCCTTGGGTTTTACGCGCTCGGCAGTCCGAAGGCCCTGCCGCTGCTGGCGTGCATTACGCTGGGCACCTACGCCGCAGCGCTGGCCATCGGCCACAGTAAAAGCCGGGTCGGCAGAAAGCTTTGGCTCTGCTGTGCGGCAATACTCTGTCTTGGCTGCCTTGGCGTTTTCAAATACGCCGGTCTTTTCGGCACGGGACCCTCGCTTTTGCTGCCTGCGGGCATCTCCTTCTACACCTTTCAGACGCTCGGCTATGTCATAGATGTATACCGCGGCCGGCTGGCACCGGAGCGTCATCTTGGTTACTACGCGCTGTTTGTCAGCTTTTTTCCCCAGCTTGTGGCCGGGCCCATTGAGCGCAGCACCGATCTTTTGCCGCAGCTGCGCGACCCTGCCCGCCGGACGGACAGCGGGGGATGGCTGTATATCCTGCGCGGCTTTTGCAAAAAGCTGCTGCTGGCCGACACGGCAGCGGTCTTTATAGACACCGTCTACGCAGCCCCCGGCGCAGCGTCCGGCCCCGCTGCCATACTGGCCACCGTATTGTTTGCCGGGCAGATCTACTGGGATTTTTCCGGCTATTCGGATATTGCGGTGGGGGCTGCCGCCCTGCTGGGTGTGCGGCTGAGCCGAAATTTTGACCATCCTTATCAGGCTGTATCGCTGCGCGATTTCTGGCACCGATGGCATATCAGCCTGACCCGCTGGTTTACCGATTATCTCTACATTCCGCTGGGTGGTTCGCGGTGCGGCGCTGTGCGCTGTGCTCTGAACACGCTGACGGTCTTTCTTTTGAGCGGTCTGTGGCACGGTGCTTCGCTGCATTTTATGGTCTGGGGCGGTGTCCACGGTCTGCTGCTGCTCGCAGAGAAGCGGATTTTCCCTGCTGATAGTCAGGGTCGCGCCGCACCTGCCCGCCGCCTGCTGACCCTTGCAGCGGTCTGCTTCGTCTGGGTATTCTTCCGGGCCGCCTCGGTTTCCGATGCGCTGACCCTGTTTTCTCGTCTGCCCTGCGGGTGGGATGCGGCCTCTGTGCGCACGGCGGTGCTTGCCCTCGGCCTGCAGCCGGGTGCCCAGTTGGCTCTGGGGGCGCTCTGTCTGCGCCTTATGCCTGAAAAGCCCCTTGACGTCCCCACACCGCGCGGTGTTCTGGCGTTTTGCCTGCTTACGCTGGCTGTTGCTGCCGCATGGTTTGCAGCGCTGCACGCGGGGACAGCCAACGCCTTTATCTATTTCCAATTCTGAACGATATTCCGTAACGCTTATGAAGAAAATCATCGCATCTATGCTGGGTGTTTTTATCGCCGTACCGCTGCTTCTGGCGGTGTGGGGCTTTGCCCTGCCTGCACAGTACAGCAGCACCTTTTTGGGGGAGCTGCCCGCCAAGCGCGCCCTGCTGGCAGCCGAGAGCAATAAGCCCCGGCTGATCCTTGTGGGCGGCAGCGCTGCAGCCTTTGGGGTGGACAGCGCCCTGCTTGCCAAAGAGCTGCCGGACTACCACCCTGTAAATTTTGGCCTGTATGCTGCGCTCGGCACCCGGGTGATGCTCGATTTGTCCATAAATGAATTGCGGGCGGGGGATCTTGTCATCGTCATGCCGGAGCAGCAGCAACAGGCTCTGTCAGACACGGTGGGAGTTACCGCCCTCTGGCAGGCCGTTGACGGTGATTTTTCGGCGCTGGGCTGCCTGCATGCCCGCGACTTTGGGCCGATGCTCGGGTCATTTCCACGGTTTGCCGCCGCCAAGTTCCGCTATTTTTTGACCGGCGCACCGGAGACGGACGGCGTCTACCGGCGCGACAGCTTCAACGCTGCCGGTGATCTGGCCAGCCCGCTCTGCAAGGCCAACATCATGCCCGAGGGCTATGACCCCACAATGCCAATACGGTTTGACACCGCACTGCCCGAGGCCGCGTTCTGCGCAGCACTCAATGACTATACCGCCCGGGCGGCCGATGCCGGAGCTACGGTCTATTACCATTTTCCGCCCATGAACGCCCTTGCCGTGGCAAATGAAGATCAGCTCCATGCCTATGCCGCGCATCTTCAGCAGGTCATTACCGCACCGCTGGCCGGGGACCCCCGCGCCTGCGTGATGGATTCCGGCTGGTTCTATGATACGAATTTCCATCTCAATACTGCGGGGCGGACGGTGTTCACAAGGCAGCTTATCCGGGACATCAAGGCAATGCTGGGGGACACCACCGCAACAGAAATTGCGCTGCCCGCCATGCCGGAACCGGCCGCAAACACCGCCGCAGGCAGCGGCAGCAGCGCGGACGCCGCATACTTCACAATGGCGGAGGATGGTTCTGTGACCGTGAATACGGCAGGCCGCGCCCGCCGCAGCCTGACCGTCCCCGCCGAGATAAACGGCAGGGCAGTCACAAGGCTCTGCGCTGGGACCTTCCGCGGCTGCACTGCGCTGGAGGAAGTCACAATACAGTCCGCCGTCACCGCCCTGCCGGACGGCCTTTTTGCCGACTGCCCGGCACTGCGCACCGTTATTCTGACGCAGCCCGATCCAGCCCGGCTGCAGGTGGGGCAGGAACTTCTGGCTGGCGCGCCCGCCGCCTGCCGGATCCAACTGCCCGACGGCAGCTACACAGCCTACTGCCTGCAGTATTCCTGGTCTGCCTACGCTGACAGATTCTGCACATAGTACCGTCACTCCCGGCGCTATCTTGAATTGTGGCTGATGACATGGTATAATGAACCCACATACGGTAAGGCAGCACAGCGCAATTTTGGCCGCTGCCTTACGGAAAATTCGCAACTGCGGAGTATAACTGCTATGAAAAAATATAAGATCGCGGTGGCCGGGACCGGCTATGTGGGGCTTTCGATCGCCACGCTGCTTTCCCAGCACCATCATGTGACGGCGGTGGATATCCTGCCGGAAAAGGTCGCATTGATCAACGCGCGCAAATCGCCGATTCAGGATGATTACATTGAAAAGTATCTGGCCGAGAAGGAGCTGGATCTGACCGCCACGCTGGACGCAAAGGCAGCCTACGCCGATGCAGACTTTGTTGTCATCGCTGCACCCACCAACTACGACAGCCAGACCCAGCACTTTGACACCTCTGCGGTGGAGGCGGTCGTTAGCCTTGTCATGGAGGTCAACCCAAACGCCGTCATGGTCATCAAATCCACGATTCCGGTCGGCTACACGGTGTCAGTGCGGGAAAAGTTCGGCAGCAGGAACATCCTGTTCAGCCCGGAATTTCTGCGGGAGTCCAAGGCCCTGTATGACAACCTTTACCCGTCCCGCATCATCGTCGGCACCGACCCCGAGGATGCGCACCTTGTCGCAGCTGCTCACGAGTTTGCGGCGCTGCTGCAGGAGGGGGCTATCAAGGAGAACATTGATACCCTCTTCATGGGCTTTACCGAGGCCGAGGCTGTCAAGCTGTTCGCCAACACCTATCTGGCGCTGCGCGTTGCCTATTTCAATGAGCTGGATACCTACGCGGAGAGCAAGGGTCTGAATACGAAGCAGATCATTGACGGCGTATGCCTTGACCCGCGCATCGGCAGCCATTACAACAACCCCAGCTTCGGCTACGGCGGCTACTGCCTGCCCAAGGACACCAAGCAGCTGCTGGCAAATTACGCCGATGTGCCGGAGAATCTCATCGAGGCCATTGTAGAGTCCAACCGCACCCGCAAGGACTTCATCGCCGACCGCGTGCTGAAGCTGGCCGGATACTACGGCTACGATCAGGAAAACGAGTTTGACGAAAGCCGTGAAAAGCCCGTCACTATCGGCGTCTACCGCCTGACGATGAAGAGCAACAGCGACAACTTCCGTCAAAGCTCAATTCAGGGCGTCATGAAGCGCATCAAGGCCAAGGGCGCACAGGTCATTATCTATGAGCCTACGCTGGAGAACGGCAAGACCTTCTTCGGCTCGGTGGTGGTCAACGATCTCGACAAATTCAAGCGGCAGAGTCAGGCCATTCTGGCCAACCGCTACGATGCATGCCTAGACGATGTGCAGGACAAGGTCTACACAAGGGATCTGTTCGGCAGAGACTGAAACGCCTTTCAGCCGCTTTTTGACGGCGTAGTAGGGGTTCTATGCCATTACCGCACAGCATCCCTGTGACTTTTAAAGAGAGGAACACCTGTTATATGAAATATGATTATCTGGTAGTCGGCTCCGGTCTGTACGGTGCCATCTTCGCCCATGAGGCCAAGGCCCACGGCAAATCCGTGCTGGTCGTGGATAAGCGCCCCAACATTGCGGGCAACATTTATACCGAGAACATCGAGGGTATCAACGTCCATAAGTATGGTGCGCACATCTTCCACACCAACAACAAAAAGGTCTGGAACTATATCACCCGGTTTGCCGAGTTCAACCGCTTTACGAACTCTCCCGTTGCCAACTATAAGGGCGAGCTGTATTCGCTGCCCTTCAACATGTATACCTTTAATAAAATGTGGGGCGTTGTCACACCGGAGGAGGCAGCTGCCAAAATTGAGGAGCAGCGCCGTGAGATCACCCACGAGCCGCAGAACCTTGAGGAACAGGCCATCTCCCTTGTGGGCCGCGACATTTATGAGAAGCTCATCAAGGGCTACACCGAAAAGCAGTGGGGCCGCGACTGCAAGGACCTGCCTGCTTTTATCATCAAGCGCCTGCCTGTGCGGCTGACCTTTGACAACAACTATTTCAACGCGCTGTATCAGGGCATTCCCATCGGCGGCTATACGAAGATGATCGCCAACCTGCTCGACGGCATCGAGGTGCGGCTGAACACCGATTACCTCGAAAACAAAGCCGCGCTGGACGCATTGGCTGACAAGGTCGTCTACACCGGCCCCATTGATGCCTACTTTGACTACAAGCTCGGTACGCTGGAGTATCGCTCCGTCCGGTTTGAGAATGAGCTGCTCGACAAGCCCAGCTTTCAGGGCAACGCCGCCGTCAACTACACCGACCGCGAGACCCCGTGGACCCGCATCATCGAGCACAAATGGTTCGAGTTCGGCAAGGACGAGAACGGCAACGACCTGCCCAAGACGATCATCAGCCGCGAGTATTCCTCCGAGTGGAAGCCCGGTGACGAGCCGTATTACCCCGTCAACGATGCTAAAAACGGCGCACTGTATGCCGAGTACAAGAAGCTGGCCGAGGCCGAGCCAAAAGTCATCTTCGGTGGCCGTCTGGGCGAATATAAGTACTACGACATGGATCAGGTTATTGCCGCCGTGCTGGACCGCTGCGAAAGCGAGCTGCACTAAAGTACCGCCAAACGAAATTTCAAAATGCAAAAGGCAGCAAAGCAGACCCCAAAAGCTAAAATCGGGGTTTACTTTGCTGCCTTTTTTATTTGCTCAATCCGCTGGCGCCGCTTGCCACAACGCCGCCGTCCATAAGAATGTCTGCTCCGGTCAGGAAGCCAAGCCGCTCATCCAGAAGAAGGGCAAACAAAGCGGCGATTTCCTCCGGCTTGCCGTTGCGTTTAAGGGCAGAGTATTTTTTGAATACATCCGCCTGCCCGCTTTCCAGTGCACCCATCGGCGTGTCAAAGTTGCCGGGCGTCACGCTCAGGCAACGCACATTTTTCTCACCAAAGCGTGCTGCATCGGTCTTGGCAAACCAAATCACAAAATGCTTGCTGATGGCGTAGGCAAGACCGGGGCGGGCATCCTTCGGGGCAATGCCTGCCCGCGCCACCAGCTTTTTGATGAATTTTTCACGGTCTGTGCGCGCCAGCCTGTACGCACTCTTGGGCATGACAAACTGCGGGGCAAGGTAGGCGCTCATGCTGGAGGTGTCGATCACGCAGCCGCCCGGCGCCATGACCTCATAAAAGGCATCGTTGATGTTCACCGTGCCCAGCGCATTGCCGCGCAAAATCTTTTCAGCATCGCCCATGTGGGGGCTAAGGCCTGCAATATGCAAAACCGCTTTTACTTCACCGCATTCGGCAGCGTGTTTGGCCAGCGCAAAACAGCTTTCACGGTTGGAAACATCACAGCTGAACGCCTCAGCCTCCCCACCCGCACGGCGCAGATCGTTGACTGCCTTTTCCAGCTTTGACGCCGTGCGCCCCACCAAAATCGTGTAATACCCTTCTTCGCAGACAAGCTTCGCCGTGGCAAGCCCCATACCGCTGCCGCCGCCTGTGATGACGCATACCTTTTTCATAATAGGCAACCCCTTTTCTTTGTGTCAGTGCAGGGAATCCAGAGCGTGGAGATAGCACTCCCACTGCTGGTCATTCATTTGCATAAGCTTGCAGATAGAATCATACAGCTTCTTCATGCGATTTTTCCCTCCTGCTTGAGCCATACTGCGAGATCATGCAGTGTTTCCTTGTAGGGACGCGGGGCAAAGCCAAGCTCATTTTTTGCCTTGGAGCAGTCAAAGTGGTTGTTGCGCTCCAGATTGTAAACGGCAAACTCCGTCAGCACAGCGGGCTTGCCGGTCTTGGCCGCGCGGGCTTCCATCTGTTTGGCGGCAAAATGGGCAAGCGACAGCGGCAGGTAAAACAGGCAACCACGGCAGCCGGTTTCAGCTTTGAGCATCTCACACAGCTTCTTCAGCGAAACCTCATCATTGGAGAGGATGTAGCACTCTCCCTTGCGTCCGCGGTCAGCGGCGGCGATCGTGCCGGCAGCCAGATCGCGCACATCGACAAGATTGAACGTTCCCTGCATACCAATGGGCATCTCACCGTTCAGGATCTGGATCAGCGTGCGGGTCGTCTGCCCGATGGCGGGGTCGTTGGGGCCAAGAATACCGCTGGGATGCACCACGCAGGCATTCAGCCCGTCAGCGGCGGCGTCCAGAACCTTCTGGGTCGCCATTGCCTTGCTGCGGCTGTACCAGCCGACTACGCGATCGTCATCGTAGGGAACAAAGCTGTATACCTCGTGGATGCTCTCGCCCTTAGGCAGCTCAGGGATGGCGCCGGTGCTGGAAACATAGACGAATTTTTTGCACTCAGGGTGATTTTTGGCGGCATTCAGCATATTTTCGGTGCCGCCCACATTGACGGCGATCAGCTTTTCACTATAATTCGGGTTGATCGTCACCATGCTCGCGCAGTGGATGCAGACGGTCCGGGTGTCCGGCTCCACAGCAAAGAATTTCTCGCAGTCCTCGGCGCTGCAGAGGTCACCCTCAAAGATTTCGACGGCCTTCGGCACAAATTTTACAGCGGGGTCGCCCTTCAGCACAAAGGCGCGCACGGCATCGCCGCGCTCCAAAAGCTGTGCGCAGACATTTGTGCCCATAAATCCGGCGGCACCGGTGACAAGATAGATGGTTTTCATAGCTGTATCCTCCGTTTTCCCGTAGGGTGTTTTTTGTTTCAACGCTCCCAAGGATACACCGCCAAAATAAACCTTTGGTAAACGGGAAGGTTTATCTTCCGTTTATCTTTGCGCTGTACTATAATAGTACCAAGGAGGATACACGGATGTTTCGTATTTTGATTGCCGAGGATGACCCCAGCACGGCGCGTCTGCTTTGCGCCATCGTAAAGCGAGAGGGCTATGAGCCGCTGATTGCTGCCGACGGTGTGCAGGCGCTGGAACTGCTCGACCACAACCAGATAGACCTGCTGCTCTGCGATGTGATGATGCCCCGGATGGACGGCTTTGCGCTGACAAAGGCTATCCGCGAAAGCGGCAGCATGCTGCCCATTTTAATGCTGACGGCCAAGGATATGCCGCAGGATAAGCACACGGGCTTTATCGTTGGTACCGATGATTATATGACAAAACCACCGGATCGGCAGGAGCTTGTGCTGCGCATCAAGGCGCTGCTGCGCCGCGCCCGCATCGTGGATGAACACAGGATCACGATAGGGGATGTCGAGCTGGACTACGACACCCATACCGTGCGGCGCGGCCACGATGCGCAGGTGCTGCCGCCCAAGGAGTTCAACCTCCTGTACAAGCTGCTGGCTTACCCGGAAAGGACCTTTACCCGGCTGGAACTGCTGGATGAGATCTGGGGTATGGACAGCGAAAGTGACGATAAAACGGTAAATGTTCACATCAATCGGCTGCGCACCCGCTTTTACGACTGGCCGGAGTTTGAGATACAGACCATTCGCGGCATCGGTTACCGTGCTATAAAGAAGGTGTGATATGGCGCAATTTGTAAATAAGCTGCGCGGCTGCATGCGCACCGTAAATTTGACAATGCTGCTGGTGCTGAACCTGTTTTTCATCGTTACACTGAATCTGACCGTTGCGACGGTGCTGGTGGTATTGAAGGCTGACCACGGCTTTTTTATCCAAGACGGCAGCGTCAGCATCGGCGGTGCGCTGGTTATTTTGTATGCCAGCTGTATTTTGATGGCCGTCAGCCTTGTGGTTTCGATTCGCCTTGTGTTAATAAAGCCCATCAAAAACATCATACAGGCGATGAACCGGCTGGCGGCGGGGGACTTCACCGTGCGCCTGCAGCCCGCCGCCCACGGGTATGAGTCCACCGAGATCCGGGAGTTCAAAGCAGCCTTCAACAAAGCGGCGGAGGAGCTTTCCGGCACTGAGCTGCTGCGCAAGGATTTTGTAAATAACTTTTCCCATGAGTTCAAGACTCCCATCGTCAGCATCAGCGGCTTTGCCGACCTGCTGCTGGACGAGGATGTCACACCTGAGGAGCAGCACGAGTATCTGCAAATCATCCGCGATGAGAGCAAGCGGCTGGCACAGCTTTCCGGCAGTGTGCTGCTCTTGAATCGTATCGAGGCACAGACCATTCTGACCGACTGCACAGATTTTTCGCTGGATGAGCAGCTGCGCCAGTGCATCCTTGTGACCCGGCAAAAGTGGCGCGATAAGCCGCTGCAGTTTGAGGCCGAGCTGGCCCCCTGCACCTACCACGGCAGCGAAGCGCTGGTAAAGGAGATCTGGCTGAATCTGCTGGACAACGCCGCCAAATTCAGCCCGGAGAGCGGAATCATAAGCGTAACACTGCACAGCGAGCAGGGCAGCCCGGTTGTGGCTGTCACTGACCAGGGCTGCGGTATGGATGCCGAGACCTGCCGCCATATCTTTGAGCAGTTCTATCAGGGGGACACCAGCCACCGGACGCAGGGCAACGGCTTAGGCCTTTCCATGGCACAAAAAATAGCCGCCTTGCACGGCGGTGCTGTCACTGTGGACAGCCGCCCCGGCAGCGGCAGCTGCTTTACGGTTGTTTTGAAATGAATATTGCCTAATGCCTGTTCAGATCAGTCCGCAGGATCACAGCACAATTCCGCCAAAAAAGCGCCGCCCCTTGCCAAAAGGGGCGGCGCACGGTCTGGGCCTTACAGCAGCCCAACATATTTATTATACCATTTTTTGTCTGGAGCGGCAAGATTGAAACTGCACAAATCTTTCGCTGCATCGTTGGCATATCTGCGAATAGACGAATCCCAAGGGCTGTGGTATAGTATAGTCACAGAAAGAAAACAGCCGGAGATAAGGAGCAGATAACTCCAAGAGAAGCTGATTTTCCAAGGAGAAATTTTATAAGAAATCTCCAAAGAAAGCAAGACGCCGGCGGTATTTCGTAAGGAAGGAGGCTCAAGTCCAATGGCAAACTTTAAAGATCCTATTCATCACCGGCGGGCCTGGGCCTGCTGAATGAAAAAGCGCCGCATCCGAAGCCGCAGGTCATAACCTGAACAAAACATATTGAACGAGATGTCCGGCAGCTTACCTTTAAACAGCAGACTCAGGGGCCGTCAACAAAGACCCCACGCAACATATAGATCAGGATGAAAGAAGGCTGGTTATCATGACTGGTTCCACGCCACCCAACAGAGGTTATCTGAAATCCACCTGATCCATAAGGAGAAACTCCAATGTACTAAGTGTCAGAGGTTGACCCTCAATCTCAAAGCCTGAAATTCTGTAAAGGGAATGATTCCCCATGAAAATAGGAACCAACTCCGAAAAATAATGAATAAAGGTTATGAGGCTATGACTCCAATCATTTAGGTACTGCCGGGGCGAACGAAAGGTTCGCCCCGGTTTTGTTTGTGTCGCAGTCTCCGGTTCATATAGGGCAGGCTCCAGCACTCAAGTCCATCAAGACGCACAGACTTGCAATTTTTTCCGAATTTTGTTAATATTATAATAAGTGTGATTATTAACAGGATTAAAGGAGATAAAACTCCATGAGCGTAAAAACGGTTTCATCGCAGGCTGATGCCGCCAACCCGCTTGGTTATGAAAAGGAGGGCAAGCTGCTTGTCGGCTTTGCCATTCCCTGCATTATCTCGATGCTGGTGACGGCGCTGTACAACATTGTTGACCAGATCTTTATCGGGCAGGGTGTTGGCCTGCTGGGCAATGCTGCCACCAACATTGCGTTTCCTCTCTCAATCGCCTGCACAGCCATTGCGCTGCTGCTCGGCATCGGCAGTGCAACGAATTTCAGCCTACAGCTGGGTGCCGGCAATGAAAAGCGCTCTGCTGAATACGCAGGCAACGGCCTGTGCCTGATGGCGCTGTTCGGCACTGTGCTGATGGCGGTCACGCTGCTTTTTCTGACGCCAATGCTGAAATTCTTCGGCGCGACGCCGGATGTTTTGCCCTACGCAGAGGCCTACACCCGCATCACAGCGCTGGGGTTTCCGTTCCTCATTATGAATACCGGTATGAGCAAGCTGATTCTGGCAGACGGCAGCCCGCGCTATTCCATGATGTCGATGCTCATCGGCGCACTTATCAATACGGCCCTTGACCCGCTGTTCATCTTTGGGCTGGATATGGGCATGACCGGCGCTGCGCTTGCCACGATCCTTGGGCAGATCGCATCGTTCTGCATCAGTATGCGGTATCTCTTCCATTTTAAATCCGTACCCTTCTCACGGAGCTGCTTTACGATTGACGGTGACAGAACGCGCAAGATCTTCAGCTACGGTGCATCTGCCTGCTTCAACCAGATTGCGATGGCTGTTGTCCAGATCGTTTTGAACAACACCCTTGCACACTACGGTGCACTGTCTATCTACGGCAGCGATATTCCTCTGGCCTGCGCGGGCATCATCTCAAAGGTCAACATGATCTTTATGTCCTTTGTCATCGGCATTTCGCAGGGCGTGCAGCCGATCATCGGCTTCAATTACGGTGCTGCGCTCTACCGCCGCGTCAAAAAGAGCTATCTGCTGGCGCTGGCTGTGGCTACCGGGCTTTCTCTGGCAGCGTTTGCCTGCTTCCAGCTTTTTCCGCGGCAGATCATCAGTATTTTCGGCACCGGCAGCGAGATGTACTACCAGTTTTCGGAGCGGTACTTCCGCATTTATATGTTCCTGACACTGATCAACGGCATTCAGCCGGTCACCTCCAACTTCTTCAACTCGATCGGCAAGGCGCGCCTCGGCGTATTCATGTCCCTGACACGCCAGATTTTATTTCTGCTTCCGCTCATCGTCATCTTCCCGCTCTTTATGGGCATTGACGGTGTCATGTATGCAGGCCCCATTGCGGACGGTGCTGCCGCCATCGTCTGCGGCTTTTTCACCGTGCGTGAGCTGCGCGAGCTGACCCGCCTGCAGCAAAAAACCGAAAAAATGAACTAAGGTACCAGCAAAGCGCCCCCGCATCACCGTGCGGGGGCGCTTTGCTGTTCTGTTGCAGCTTTGGCGTATAGGCGATGTGACGAAAAAATCTGCGCCTGATTAGCAAAAAGGTAGAAAGTACAGGAAACCACTTGAATCGTACCGGTTTCCGCACTACAATGGAAACCAGAAAGCTAAATCAAGTTTCCGCAGGAGGCAAGCTATGGACGAAAACAACGAGCTGCGCACAAGGCTGTGCGCGGTCGGCATTGAACTGTTCCGCCGGGACGGGCTGCGCTTCACAATGCAGCAGGCCGCTGCGGTGATGCACATCAGCAAAAAGACGATCTACGCGGTCTATCCCTCCAAGGAGGCGCTGCTGCTGGATATGGTGGACGATGCCTTCACAAGGATCCACGCCCGCAAACAGCGCATCCTTGACGGCCCCGGCACCCTTGCAGAAAAGCTGCGGGCGGTCATTATCGCCCTGCCGGAGGAGTACACCGCGCTGGATCTGCAGCAGATGGATCTGCTGGATGAAAAATATCCCAAGGTCGCGGCGCGTGTGCGTGAGCATCTGGAAACCGGCTGGGAGCCTACCTTGACACTGCTGGAGCAGGCGATGGGGGAGGGCGTCATCCGCCGGGTATCCCTGCCGGTTCTGCAGCGGATGATCTCCGCTTCCATTGAGGATTTTCTTGCAGATCGCGCGCTTGATGCACAGGGCATATCCTACACAGATGCTTTGGATGAGATGATTTCCATTTTACTGGAGGGGTTGTTGGTACGATGAGATACAGTCTTTGCAATCACTGGGAATTTACAGAGCAATGGAGCGATGCCTTCTGCCGGGGTGAACCTGTTGACTGTCGTCCGGTGCGCCTGCCCCATACCTGCCGGGAGCTGCCGCTCCACTACGCAGACCCCTCTGACTATGAGATGGTCTGCGGTTACCGCCGCGCACTGACCGTTCCCGATGCGCCCCGGGTATTCCTGCGCTTTGACGGCGCCGCCCATCAGGCAGAGATCTACCTGAACGGCCAGCCGGCCGGGCAGCATCAGGGCGGCTACACCGGCTTCACCATCGAAATTACTGACCTTGTGCGCCGCGGCGAGGAAAATCTGCTGGCTGTGCGGCTGGATACGCGCGAGGACCCCAGCCTGCCGCCCTTCGGCTTTGTCATCGACTACCTGACATACGGCGGTCTATACCGGGAGGTCTGGCTCGAGACCTCGCCGCAGAGCCGTGTGAGCGAGCTTTTCGTGTACACACCGACGCTGACCGAGGCTGCCGTGCAGCTGACCGTTGAGGCACCGGAGCAGGCCGCAGCGCTGCGCGTCAGGCTCTGCAGCAGTGCGGGTGAAACGCTGGTGTGCCGCCAGCTGCCCCCGGCAGAATCGGCGGAATGCCGTCTTACGCTGCCTGACGCCGCGCCATGGGACACCGAGCATCCGAATCTCTATCGCTGCATAGCAGAGCTGCTCGATGCCGAAGGGCAGGTGCTGCACAGCCGGAAAACCTCCTTCGGCTTTCGGACGGCTGTGTTCCGGGCGGACGGCTTTTACCTGAACGGGAAAAAGACCTTTCTGCGCGGGCTGAACCGCCACCAAAGCTACCCCTACATCGGCTACGCCGCGCCGGAAAGCCTGCAGCGGCAGGACGCCCGCATCCTGAAAAACGAGCTGCACTGCAATGCCGTGCGCACAAGCCATTACCCGCAAAGCCAGTATTTTCTTGATGAATGCGACCGTCTGGGCCTGCTTGTATTTACCGAACTGCCCGGCTGGCAGCACATCGGTGATGCGGCATGGAAAGACCGCGCCTGCGCCATGCTGCGGGAGATGCTGCTGCAAAACCGCAATCACCCCAGCATTATTCTGTGGGGTGTGCGCATCAATGAGAGCGTGGACGATGACGAATTCTATACGCGCACCAATAAAATCGCCCACGCACTGGACCCGAGCCGGGCGACCTCTGGCGTGCGGTATCTGGAAAAAAGCCATCTTTTGGAGGATGTTTACGCCTACAACGATTTCTCCCATAATGGCTCAAACGCCGGGGCCAAGCGGAAAAAGGATGTAACGCCTGATTTGAGCAAGGCACTGCTGATCTCAGAATGCAACGGACACATGTACCCCACCAAGCCCTGTGACGATGCCCCGCACCGGCAGGAGCATGCCCTGCGCCATGCGCGGGTACTGGACGCCGCCTACGCAGATGGAGAGCATGCGGGATGCTTCGGCTGGTGTATGTTTGATTATGCCACCCACAAGGATTTCGGCTCCGGCGACCGCATCTGCTATCACGGTGTGCTGGACAGCTTCCGCAATCCCAAGCTGGCGGCGTCCGTCTACGCATCGCAAGGCGGGGAGGAGCCGGTGCTGACGGTCAGCTCCACGATGGACATCGGTGACTATCCTGCCGGGCAGATCGGCACGGTCTATGTGTTTACCAACGCCGAACGGGTGGACCTTTACAAAAACGATATGTTTGTGACGACCCTGCACAAAAGCGGCTGGACGGCGCTGCCGCACCCGCCGCTGGCCGTGGATGACACGATCGGTGTCCTGCTTGAAACGCAGGAGCATTTTGATAAAGCCAAGGCCGACACGCTGCGCGACTGCCTGCTTGCCGCCGGGCGCTACGGCCTGGCCGGGCTGCCGCTGCGCTACAAGCTGAAGCTGGCGTGGTGCATGGTGCGCTATAAGATGAGCTTTGCGGACGGTGTGGCGCTGTACGGCAAGTATGTCGGCAACTGGGGCGGTGCGGCTACGCGTTGGCGGTTCGATGCCAAAAACGGGGATACCGTGGTAAAGAGCGTCACGCTCTGCCCCAGCCACCGGCTGCATCTTGAGGTAACGCCCTCCGCCACCGTCCTGCAGGAGGGTGACACCTACGATATGGCCGGGGTTCGGGTGCGGATCCTTGATGAAAACGGCAGCCCCGCCGTCTATGCACAACTGCCGCTGACCTTTGCCGTGACCGGTGCTGCCGCGCTGGTCGGCCCTGCGGCGGCAACCGCTGAGGGCGGCATGGGCGGGACTTATCTGCGCACAGTAGGGCAGACAGGTACAGCCGCGCTGACCGTTTCGGCCCCGCAGTGTGCGCCTGTCACCGTAGAATTTACCGTCACAAAAAAGGAGTGTGCAGTATGGAACTGACAACAAAACAAAAAGCCGCCTTCGGCATTGGCGCAGTGGGCAAGGATATGGTCTACGCGCTGTCTGCCTCCTATGTCATGTACTATTATCAGGATGTGCTGGGCCTGCCTGCCACCTTTGTCGGCCTGATTCTGATGATTGCGCGTGTGTTTGACGCCTTCAACGATCCCTTTATGGGGGTGCTGGTGGCCAAGACCCGCACCCGCTGGGGACGGTTCCGGCCGTGGATTTTCAGCGGCACCGTCCTGAATGCGGTGGTTCTCTACGCGCTGTTTGCCGCGCCGGTGCTGGAGGGTGCCGGCATGATGGTCTACTTCAGCGTCATCTACATACTGTGGGGCGTCACCTACACGATGATGGATATTCCTTACTGGTCGATGATCCCCGCCGTGACTCGCACCCCTGCTGACCGAGAAAACCTGTCGGTCGTAGGCCGCACCTGTGCGGGTGTCGGCTCGGCGCTCATTGCGATGTTTACCATGCTGCTGGTGGGTGCCTTGGGCGGCGACAGCGAGCGCGCCGGCTTCCGCTGGGTAGCACTGCTCGTAGCCGTAATCTTTGTAGTTACCGAGGCGATCTGCTGCGCCAGCGTAAAGGAGACCGGCACCACCGAGATAAAGACCGCCACCGTCGGCGAGATGTTCAAGGCGCTGTTCTCCAACGATCAGGCGCTTGTGGTCGTAGGCAGCATTGTTTTAATCAACTCGGCGCTGTATCTGACCTCCAACTTTATCATCTATTTCTTCAAGTACGATTTCGGCGGCACAGGCTGGAAGGCCAGCTACACGCTGTTCTCAACCATCGGCGGTGCGGCACAGATCCTCGGCATGATGGTTCTCTATCCGGTGCTGCGCAAAAAGCTCAGCAACACTGCCGTATTTACGGTAAGCCTTGGCCTCGCGCTGGGCGGCTATGCCGTGCTGCTCCTGCTCTGCCTGACAGGCTTTTCCGGCAGTCTGGCACTGCTCTGCGTGCCGGGCGTGGTGGTGTTTGCCTGCAACGGCATGCTCAGCGTACTGACGACCCTTTTCCTCTCCAACAGCGTGGATTACGGTCAGCTCAAGACGGGGCGCCGTGAGGAGAGCGTCATCTTCTCGATGCAGACCTTTGTTGTAAAGGCTGCGTCCGGCGTGGCGGTTTTTCTGACCGGCATCGGTCTGGATCTGATCGGGCTGGCCGGCAATGCCGAGGAGACCGGCCCCATCGCTGCCCAGAGCGCTGGTACACTGCTCGGGCTGCGGCTCATGATGACCGTTCTGCCCATGGCCGTCCTTGCGGCGGCACTTGTACTGTTCCGCCGCAGGTTCACCCTGACGGATGACCGTGCAGCCGAGATCAGCGCCGCGCTTCACAGGGAGGGGACCCAAAATGGCTGAGATGCAGTGGTATGCCGCAACAGACAGCGGCCGGTTTGACGGCACGGCAGCCATCACCCCGCGCAGCGGTGCCGTCTGCCTGAGGGCAGAGCTGCCCGCCGGGGTGCTGCAAAATGCCGTTGCTGCGCTGCCGTGGGAGATGGCAGACGATGAAAAGCTCTTCATGAATGGCTACCAGACATGGACCGCCTGCCCGGAGCTGGGCAAATGGGACCGGCAGCACGGTGTTGAGCATGTTCCGAAATTCCTTTTGGAAAAATACAGCTTTGACCGTTACGGCGATTATCATTTTGTTCCCTACAGCGGCAAAAGGGGACAGAGCCACGGCTTCTCCTACTGCTATTTCCGGCGCGGAAAGACCTACCGGCTTTTGGCCAGCCTGGACGAGGCACCGGGCTACACGATTTTTTCCTATGACAGCCGCGCTGCACAGCTGCACATTGAGCGCGACTGCGCCGGGGTACAGCATACCGGCGGCAGCTTTCCTGCGTTCTCCCTCTTTCTTGCCGAGGGTACCGAGGACGAGGTATTTGACGCATGGTTTGCGGCACTGGGCTGCCGCCCCCGCACCGCGCACAGGCTGGCCGGGTATTCCAGCTGGTATAACCGCTACCAGAATATTGATGAGGCCTCGATTCAGGAAGACCTCAACGGCTGCAAAACGCTTTTCCGCGCAGGGGATCTCTTTCAGATCGATGATGGATGGGAGCGCAAGGTAGGGGACTGGCTGGAGCCTGATCCTGCCAAATTCCCCAACGGGCTGCGCCCGCTGGCGGATGCAGCGCATGAAAGCGGCTTTCTGGCCGGGCTGTGGCTGGCACCGTTCGTCTGTGAAAAGGAATCCCTGCTCTGCAAAAATCACCCGGACTGGCTGTTGCAGGTGGACGGTCAGCCCTGGTGCTGCGGCTGCAACTGGAGCAGCTTTTATGCGCTGGATATTGACCACCCGGAGGTACAGGCCTACCTCAAGCAGGTCTTTGACCGCGTCCTGCAGGATTGGGGCTTCGACCTTGTCAAGCTGGACTTTCTCTACGGCGCAGCACCGTTCGGCAATGCCCGGGAATCCCGCGCAGGCCGGATGCAGCGCGCCATGGCACTGCTGCGCTCATGGTGCGGCGACAAGTTGATTTTAGGCTGCGGTGTGCCGGTCATGCCCGCCTTTGGTATCGTTGACTACTGCCGCGTTGGGTGTGATGTAGGTCTGGACTGGGACGATGTATGGTATATGCGGCTTTTCCACCGCGAGCGGGTCTCTACAAAGCAGTCCATCGGCAACACAATTTTCCGCCGCCAGCTTAACGGACGCGCCTACGGCAGCGACCCCGATGTCTTCTTCCTGCGCGAGGAAAACTGCAAGCTGACCGCACAGCAAAAGCAGACCCTGGCCCGGGTCAACGCGCTGTTCAGCGGCATCCTGCTCACCTCCGATATGCCCAGCCGCTATACTGATGAGATGCGCCGCCAATACAACGCCCTGCGGGAATTGACCGACCACGCCGAAAACTGCACCGTGGATGCAGACGACGGCCTGACCGTACACTACACTTTGCACGGCAAGCAGCAGGCGATCAAGGTTTTTTGACCGTTCAGCCTTCTTCAAAAACACACAAAATTTTTGCTGCGGCGGCTGATGGAATTGCAATCACAGGGCAGGGGATGGTATAATGTGTAAATAGGGCGGTATGCCCTTCCGCTTTGGCGGTACATGTTATATTGTAATAGGTTTTATCTGAGGAGTTGTGGAATGAAGAAAAACGATCTTTCCCCCGAAGCCTTCCGCTTTGAAGGCAAGATGTCCCTGAAGCAGGCACTGCCGCTGGGCATGCAGCATGTGTTGGCGATGTTTGTCGGCAACCTTACGCCGCTGCTTATCATCACGGGTGCCTGCGGCCTTGCCGGCGGCGAATTTGCCGACCTGCGCGTTACGCTGCTGCAGAATGCCATGCTTGTGGCGGGCATCGTCACACTGGTTCAGCTGTATTCCATCGGCCCCATCGGCGGCAAGGTGCCTATCATCATGGGCACCTCCTCCGGCTTCATCGGGGTATTCAGTTCGGTCGCAGCCTCAATGGGCGGCGGCGTACTGGCCTACGGCGCGATCATGGGCGCGTCCCTGATCGGCGGCCTGTTTGAGACAGTGCTGGGCTTCTTTCTGAAGCCGTTGCGCAAGCTGCTGCCCTCTGTCGTTACCGGCACGGTGGTGCTTTCCATCGGTCTGAGCCTGATCTCGGTCGGCGTAAACTCCTTCGGCGGCGGCAACACTGCGCAGGATTTCGGCTCGGTCGAAAACCTGCTGCTCGCCATCTTTGTGCTGGTCATCATCCTGATCTGCAAGCACTCCGGCAGCACCTTTTTGAATTCCTCCTCGATTTTGGTAGGCATCATCTGCGGCTACATTGCAGCGTTTCTCATGGGCCTTGTTCTGCCCACCACGGCGCTGAACGCCGAGGGCGTTGCCTACACCAAGGCATGGGTGCTGAACTGGAACAAGGTGGCCGAGGCCAAATGGTTTGCATTGCCCCAGCTGATGCCTGTCAAACCGGTGTTTGATATGCGCGCGATCGCACCGGTCATGATTATGTTCATCGTCACGGCGGTCGAAACCGTGGGCGATATTTCCGGCGTTATCATGGGCGGCATGGACCGCGAGGCCACCGACACCGAGCTGTCCGGCGGCGTCATCTGCGATGGTATCGGCTCCAGCTTTGCCGCACTGTTCGGCGTGCTGCCCAACACCTCCTTCAGCCAGAATGTCGGCCTTGTCAGCATGACCAAGGTCGTCAACCGCTTTGCGCTGGCCACCGGCGGCGTCTTCCTGATTCTCTGCGGTCTGGTGCCCAAGCTGGGCGCGCTCGTCTCGATCATGCCGCAGTCGGTGCTGGGCGGCGCAGCTGTCATGATGTTCTCTTCGATCGTGGTGAGCGGTATTCAGCTCATCACCCGCGAGCCGCTGACCCCGCGCAGCCTGAGCATCGTCTCGGTAGCGCTCGGTCTCGGCTATGGCATCGGTGCCAACAACGGCATCCTTGCACACGCACCGCAGATGCTCTCTCTGGTATTCGGCGGCTCCGGCATTGTGCCGGCCGCACTCGTTGCCATCCTCTTGAATCTGGCCATTCCCAAGGACGAAAACGGTTAAAGTAAGCATCCCTATAGCGGGCAGTGTAAAACGCACTGCCCGCTATAAATTTTTTGTTGAAATTCAAACGCACAAAAGCACCTTTAGCACCCTATTGACATTTGGGTGCCAGACTGCTATTATATGACCGAAATATCGTAGAATCGTTGCTGGTGCGCCGTTTTGGCTGCAGGCAGCTTTTTTACGATCCAACGGTTAGATTATTCTAACGCGCATATACAAGCTGCCATGCTGCCGCCGGGCAGCTTTTCAAATAAGCAGCAGTTAGTTGATGTAAACCAAGGAGCTGAGCATTACGAAAAAGAATTTTTGGGACAGAAATGCAGCAAGGTATGACCGCTTTATGCGTAAGAATACAATAGCCTATGATCAATTATATGCGCTGCTTCGCCCTGCTGTGTGGCACAAAACCGTTTTGGAGGTAGCCACCGGCACAGGGCAGGTGGCAAAGCATCTCCTGTGTTCTGCCGACCACATTGAGGCTACCGACGCCTCCGCAGCGATGATTGCGCAGGCAAAGCGGGGTAATTTTTCCTCCAAGCTGTATTTTTCCGTGCAGGATATGTTCCATCTGCCTTATGCTGACCAGTCCTTTGATGTTGTCATTGTCTCCAATGCACTGCACATTGTACCGCATCCTGAGAAAGCACTCACCGAGCTTCGCCGTGTGCTTAAAAACGATGGCATGCTGATTGCGCCGACCTTTACCCATGCAGAGAATTCCCGTTGGGGAAATCTTCAGGCCCTTGCGCTGAAAATTGCAGGCTTTCCGCTGCACAGCAGATGGACGAGTGCTGCGTATCTGGCATTTTTGCAGCAAAACGGCTGGACCGTTTGCAAAAGTGTTGTTTTGCAGAATTCCATTCCACTTACCTACGCAGAGTGTAAAAAATCGAAAGGAGAATAACAATGTCATTTTTTGAAAATACAAGAGACCCCAAAGGCTTTGGCGGCAGGCTGATGGTCACCATGATGAACCTTGCCCACACCCCCGTGGCGCTGTGGGGGCTTCACTTTCTGCATCTTGCGCCGGACGCAAAGGTGCTGGACTGCGGCTGCGGCGGCGGAGCGAATATCAAACGGCTGCTGAAAAGGTGTCCGCGCGGCATCGTAAAGGGCGTGGATTACTCTGCTGTCAGCGTCGAAAAATCCCGCCGTCTCAATGCAGCGGCGATCCAAACGGATCGCTGTGTCATCTGGCAGGGCAGCGTGCAGCGCATCATTTTTGCCAGCGATTGGTTCGATGCAGTCACAGCGTTTGAAACCGTCTATTTCTGGCCGGACCTTGCAAAATGCTTCCGGGAGGTTTGGCGGGTTTTGAAGCCGGGCGGCACTTTTCTCATCTGCAATGAAGTCAACGGCGACACGGACAAAGACAAAAAATGGACAGAAATCATTGATGGCATGACCATCTACAAGGATACTGAGCTGAAAGCATATCTTGAGCAAGCGGGCTTTTGTGACATTGCGGTACACAAAAGCAAAACAGGCTGGCTGTGTTTGACCGCCGTAAAGCGAAGTGACTGTGGCTGCGGGAGACAGGAGAATGAAGGTTTATGAATTTGGGGCGGATACCGCTCCGGTCATTTTGCTGCTGCCCGGCACCTGCTGCCACTGGAAAAGCAACTTTGGCCAAGTGATCCCTCTGCTGCAGCGGGATTTTCGCGTACTTTGCGTCAGCTATGATGGCTTTGACGAAACAGAAGGTACCGAATTCCCGACAATGCTTGCAGAAACCGAAAAAATCGAAGCCTACATCCTGAAAAACTGCGGCGGGCATATACGGGCCGCCTACGGCTGCTCTCTGGGCGGCTCTTTTGTGGGACTGCTGGCAGCACGGAAAAGCATACATATGGACTACGGTATTCTGGGAAGCTCCGACCTTGACCAATGCTCCAAGCTCGCGGCCAAATTACAAACGAATCTTCTCCTGCCGCTGATTTATCCGCTGATTCGGGACGGACAGTTCAAGAGTCGCTTTCTGCAGAAGCGATTAGAAAAGTGCTCCGCGGAGAAGGGGGACTATGTCCGCGCTTTTATGGCGATGTTCGGTGCTGCACGCCCCTATGTGACAATGCAAAGCTGTAAAAACCAATTTTATTCCGACCTGATCACGCCCTTGCCGGAGGGAATTGATGTTCCCGGTACGGAGATTCATATTTTCTACGCGCTGAAAATGGGAGCGAAGTATCGCGCGCGTTATCAGCAGCATTTTGCTCACCCCGTAATTCATGAGCAGGATCTGCAGCATGAGGAGCTGCTGGCCTGTTACCCTTACAAATGGGCGCAGCTTGTCAAAAGCATCACTGAACAGGGGGTATAAAGTACCTGTGTTTTTGTGTATATACCATAAAAGGAGGCGGCTTCATTGACAGAAACTTTTTGGGGGATTCTGATTCCCTTTTTGGGTACATCGCTGGGCGCAGCGTGCGTATTTTTTATGCAGCGCGCATTGGGTGATCTGGTGCAGCGTTCACTTGCGGGCTTTGCCGCCGGTGTGATGGTAGCGGCATCGGTCTGGAGTCTGCTGATCCCGGCCATCGAACAGTCGGAGAAGTTGGGGCGGTTTGCCTTTTTCCCGGCATTTGCGGGATTTTGGTTCGGCGTGCTGTTTTTGCTTGCACTGGATCATCTGATACCCCACCTGCATGTCGGCAGTGAGGAGGCAGAGGGGCCAAAAAGCAGGCTGGGCCGTACTACAATGATGGTGCTGGCGGTGACCCTGCACAATATCCCGGAGGGCATGGCAGTCGGTGTGATGTACGCTGGCTTTCTCGCAGGCAGCGCGCAGATCACCGCGGCGAGCGCGCTGGCCCTGTCCCTCGGCATAGCCATACAGAATTTTCCGGAGGGCGCTATCATCTCGATGCCCCTGCGCGCCGAAGGGGAGAGCAAGGGCAAGGCCTTTGCAGGCGGTGTGCTTTCGGGCGTGGTTGAGCCAATCGGCGCGGTGGTGACGATTCTGGCCGCACAGCTTGTGATTCCGGCACTGCCTTATCTCTTGAGCTTTGCGGCGGGTGCGATGCTCTATGTCGTGGTGGAGGAGCTGATCCCCGAAATGTCGCAGGGACGGCACTCTAACCTCGGCACAGTATTCTTTGCCGTTGGCTTCAGTGTGATGATGGTGCTGGATGTGGCGCTGGGGTAACATACGGCACAAAAAAATCTGCCAAGAGCAGGGCGCACTTGGCAGAGATAAAAATGGCAGGATACGCTTTCAGCGGTTCCAGATATTATGTTCAAGGTCACGAAGGCGGCTGCGATACTCCGCAATGCGGCGGTCGGCGTGGCCATCGTTGTCGGGGAAGGTGAGCAGATAGCCGTCTTCGGCATCATGAAAGCCGATTTCCCCGGTAAAGCCACAGATGTCCGCCACCTTTAAAAGCGTGTGAAAGTCATATTGCATAGCGCTGATGAGTAGTAGTTTGTTCATGGCGGTCTCCTGCTTTTTGTTGGTTTTTGTCATTATACCGCAAATCGGAGAAAAATGCAAACAGCTTCCCACGGTTCAGCACAAACCGGTCAGAAAAGGTCCAGCATATTGTCCAGATAGAGCTCTTCACGGACAGCCATCTGATATTCCGGCTTAGTCAGGTAGTGGAGCAAAAATTCAAGAATCAGCGCACTGCCAAGGCCGCGCCCCTCGATCTTGAATTGGGTGAAGCCCATCGGCAGGTAGGTATCCCGAATATCCTCGATGCCGATAAAGCCGGGGTTTGCCATCGCCCGGGAGAAGCGATACCCGCCTGCTGCGCCGGGGGCGCTGCAGTGATGCTCCGGGCCGGGCAGACCCAGATTTTTGCGGCTGACGGCCTCATAGCAGGCCCTGCGTTCCGTGCATCCGAACCAGCAGCATTCATTGCAGAGAAACTCCACCTTGTCCTTCTGGGATTGGGGCAGCGCTGCAAGCTTGTCAAACGCCCGGTTCAGCCGGAAATCCGGCACAACATAGCGAAACTCCGGCCGCGCCAGCTCCCGCCGCAGATCGTTGAAGTCTGTCAGCACTTTTGTGGTCGAGGAGACAAGATACAGCGATGGATAGTTCTTTTTCAGGTACTTCGTCAGCAGTTCAGCATGAACAATGGCGCCGTTTTGGGGGTTACTTTGTTCCTGAAACAGCCTGCAGAGCGCATTACAGTCCGGGTCTGTGAGATGTTCCGGGCGCAGCAATGAATTGCTGAGGGTCAGCCGCGCCGAGATGCCGTACTCCTGCGTCAGCGCCAGCACCTCGCGCGGGGTGCGGTCACTGTACTCGACCCGGCCGCCCGCCCATAAGCAGTCAGACGGTGCGCCGTAGATTGAGCCGATGGCGCACCAGTCGTAAAAATATTCCCTATGCGCACGGTAAAGCGGCAAAAACGCCGCATACAAGTCATAAAATTCAAACAGACCGGGCAGATGAAACAGGGCTGTGCCCTGAGGGGATGTTTCCATAGCGGAGACCTTTCTTTAGCCGCACAGGCGGCTTGATGGGATATATTTATTATACCAGCAATCCTGCCGGAATGCAAAGCTAAGCGCCGCGTCAGTCAAAAACGGCTGAGTTTTTAAAGGTTTGGTTTAAATATAATGGGCAGAGCTGGGAGTCCAATGCGTTCAGCATCTATACCAGAGAGACGACAAATGTAGACGAGGAAAGCGCAACGCAGGCGGTGAGTGCTGTACTGCGGTATCTGAGCCGGGTCGGTGTGGTGAAGTATACCTGCCACAGCGGAGGTCGTGGCCCCGGTGACTGCCACCACCAGCGGGCTGGTATTCTTCGCCATTGATAAGCCGCTTGTGCTGGAACATGAAGTGGCATTTAAACTGATCCGCAGGCTGCACGCTTGAGGAGAGAGAAAAATCACTTTGCAGACAGTCTGAAAATAAAAAGCTCCATTCCCTTAGATTTGCACCGCAAATAAGGGAATGGAGCTTTTTGTAAGGGCAAAATGATCTGCGCGGAGTGATTTGCAAAGCGGGGCTGCAAATTTTGGCCAAAAGTTCACCAAGCTGTAACATTTTGTTGTACAATGGGGGTATAAGGGAGGATTGCAATATGAATCCGATTTTGATTGTGGACGATGAAGCCGCCATTGCCATGCTGGTGCGGCGCATCCTGACGGAAGCGGGCTACCGCTGCCAAGCCGTGACCGACAGCCGCGCGGCGGCAGATCTTCTGGAAAAGAACAGCTACGATCTCGTGCTGCTCGATGTGATGATGCCCCATCTGGACGGGTACGATCTGTTGGCGTACCTACGGCCCACGGGCACGCCCTGCATCTTCATCACGGCGAAGGACGCTGTGGCCGAGCGGGTGCGCGGGCTGAACAGCGGCGCAGATGATTACATCGTCAAGCCGTTTGCCCCTACCGAGCTTGTGGCCCGGGTGGAAAGCGTGCTGCGGCGCGCCGGGCGCAGCACCGCTGTCTACACGATGTGGGAGTATACGGTGGACGCTGCAGCCTGCCGCGTGCTGCGCGGTGAGGAGGAAATGCACCTGACCCGCAAGGAATATGACTTACTTCTGTTATTTTTGCGCAACCGGGGCCGGGCGCTGTACCGGGATTACCTGTACGAAACCGTCTGGGGCGATGACGGCACGGGCTGTGACACCCGCACGCTTGACACCCACATTGCCCGCCTGCGCCGCAAGCTGAACCTTGGCGACCGTCTGCACAGCGTGCGGCAGATCGGGTATATGCTGGAAAAGGAATAAAATGTAACCCGCCCGTGACGAAGCTGTAACCAACCGGAAACAATTCTGCACTATGCTGGGGGTACAACAAACAAAGGGGGATAACCACGATGAAACACACCGCAAGGCTGACCGCCTGTCTGCTGGCGCTGGCGCTGACGGCCTGCACGGCCGCGCCGCAGGATATGCCTGCAAGCACGACCACCGAGACAGCCGCCGCACCCGCGCAGACTGCAGAGCCCACCACAGAAACACCCGCCGTGCAGGACACACTTACACCCATTTACACGACCTGGGGCGCGGCGGTGGGCCAAGATGCCGTCTACAGCGCGATGAACATTGACGATGCCGGACAATACTATGCAACAACGATTGATTTTTCCACGGGCGAGCAGCGTATTCTCTGCAAAAAGCTCGGCTGCAGCCATACGGATGAAAGCTGCCCGGCCTACATGACGGCCATCCGGAACGGCTGCGTGCCGAAAGCCATGCTGCTGCCCGTGGGTGACCGGCTTTACTGGCTTGTGGATGGCCGCTACAATGAGAGTGACGGCGCGTATCTGGATGTGAGCAATCTTGACGGCAGTGACCGCCACCGCGTGGCCGAGGGCGACGCCCTGCCTGATTTGACCAATGCCTATGTCTGGTACACGGATGGCACAGCACTGTATACATTTGTGCGCAGCTATGACGAATATTCCGCTTTTCGTCTGGATGAGGGCGGTGCAGCGTGCTTCTTTACCCGCAGCATACCGGACGGCGAGGACTATTTCGCCTTAGGCTGCTGGCAGGACAAAATCGTTTTGCAGCACAGCGCAGGCTATCAGCAGCAGCCCTTGAACCCGGCCGGAGAGGCCGCCACGGATGAGGAACTGCGCGCATGGCTGGCCGCCGACGAGCAGGCGCGGAACGCGCAGACGAAAAATATCTGTCTGCTGGATACGGCGGGCGGAATGACCGACACCGACATGACATGGAGCGGCGATGCGGGCAATGTCCAGCTTGTCCACAACGGTGCGGCCTATGTGCTGAACGAATCGGGGCTGGTGACAAAATTTGACCTGACTGCGGGCACAGCCCAAACCCGACAGCTTGACCTGCAGGGAGTATTATACGGTGTCGTGGAAGGCGCAAGGCTGGACGGCTGGATTCCTGTGATGGTGCGCGATGACAGCGAGGGACTGCTGAATCCCGAGACCGGCGTCTACACCCCGCTGCCGACCACATGGCTCAAGGATCAGGCAGTGGAGCGCAGCCCGTTTATTGTGGCGGCCAGCGACACGATGCTGCTTGTGAAATACGGCGAAATCTACTACACGACAAATGACATCGGCACGGACGGCGCACCCTACAGCTTTACCACCTGCCGCGGAGAGTACGGGATCATTTCGGTTGAGGACTATCTGGCGGGCAGTCAGGATTGGGTGCAGGTGACGCTGCAGGGCCGCGATCTGGTATGAGGAAACAGCAATGAAATTTGCAACCAAGCTATCTCTGGGCTGCATTGCGCTGCTGTCCTGCGCGCTGGGCGCGGCGGGGCTGCTGCTGACAGGGCAGAGCTTTTCCGGCAGTCTGACCAGCACCCGCACGGCCCTGCAGGCCCAACAGGACAAAGAAAAATACGCGCTTGAACGCATCATCCTTCAAGCCACGGACAGCGCACAGTTTGAAAATTACATTTTGGCGTCCGCGGCCCAGCAGTATGCCGAGCAGACCGCCGATGCGGGCAGCAGCATGGCACTCTGGCTGGACGGTGCGTATGCGCTCTACTCCGGCCTGCCTGCGGCTCTGCCGCGCACCGCACTGAAGCAGGCCCTGACGAACGGCGAAAACGCCTGGCAGCTGACCCGGGCGGCCGGGCGGTGGTATCTGCTGCTGACCCAGCCGCTGGACCTGCCCGGCGTGCGGGCCGATATGCTCTGCGCCTACGATGTGAGCGCGGTGTTCGCCACCCGTGACGCCCAGCTGCGGGCGTGGCTGGCGGCATCGGCGGCACTGCTGGTATTGGGCGGCGGGGCAGCTGTGCTGTTCAGCCGCCGTATGACTCGCCCGCTGACTGCGCTGCAGACGGCCAGCGAGAAAATTGCCGATGGGGAGTACACCCAGCGTACTCAGGTCAAGACCGATGATGAAATCGGCGCGCTGAGCCGCAGCTTTGATGCAATGGCCGCAGCGGTGGAAGGCAAGATCAACGAATTATCAAAAACAACGCAGAGCCAGCAGGACTTTATTGCGGCGTTTACACATGAGGTCAAGACCCCGATGACCGCGATGCTCGGCTATGCCGACCTGATGCGCGCCCGGCCCGATGACACCGAGACCCAGCGGGAGGCAGCGGGCTACATCTACCACGAGACCCAGCGGCTGGAAAACCTGAGCCGCAGTCTGCTGGCGCTGATGGGGCTGGATCAGGCCGGGGCGCTGGAGCTGGTGCCCTGTCAGGATGCCGGGCTTTTGCTGCAGACCGTGCGCAGCCTGCCGCAGGGCAGTACGCCCGTGCCGCGTGTCATCAGCGCGGGGTGCGTGGTGCAGGTAGACCGCAGCCTGTGGGTGGATATGCTGCGCAACCTGACCCTCAATGCCCAGCGCGCCTGTCAAGGCATCGAGGGTGCAGCCATCACCCTGCGGTGCGAGCGCCGCGCCGGGCAGGCGGTTTTCACCGTGACAGATACGGGCTGCGGCATACCCGCCGCCGATCTGCCCCGCGTGACCGAGGCATTTTACATGGTGGACAAGTCCCGCAGCCGGGCCGCAGGCGGCAGCGGCATCGGGCTGGCGCTCTGTGCCCGCATTGCCGGGGCACACGGCGCAAAGCTGGAAATCACCAGCACCGAGCATGTCGGCACGACCGTGACCATCGCCGTGCCGGAGGTACTGCCGAGCGAAAGGGAGGCTGACAATGACACGCAAAGCTGATACGCTGCGCCCCTTCCTGCGCTGCGCTGCTGTGGTGCTGTGCAGTCTGGCGCTGCCGCTGGCGGTGTTCGCCCTGTGGGACCGTGCACTGCTGGCAGCGCCCCACATCCGCACAGACGGGGAGCGCTTTTCGGCAGCCGGGCGGGCCAATGCCACAGCCTGCACCCTCTACGCAGCCGAGCATGTGACGAAGGTGCCGCTCGGCAGCAACAGCGTCTGGGACGGCGGCTGGACGGCGGGCACGATGGACGGCAGTGCGCTGGCCCGCGCCCGCCGGACGCTGCGCGCCCTGCACGAGGCCGGGCTGCTGTGCGATGACAGCTATGCCGCTGCACTCTCGGTCTGCCGCCTGGACTACGGCAGCTGGGAGCTGTACACCGCCCCCTGCGGCCTGACGCAGCTGGTGCGCCGCCCGGAAGAAATCTACACAGGCACCGACACCGAGCATGTGTATATCCAGCTGATTCTTTCCGATGACGATGCACCGCTGTATTTTAACTATCAGAACGATTTAGGGCAGGGTGATACGCTGGCTGATGACGCTGTGGCGCAGTATTGCACCCTGCTGGGGCTGGACGAGTTTACCGACTGGCAGTACCCGGACTGGGGCACAGCCGTGCGGGATTTCGGCGCAGCAGGCTACAGTGAGACCGCGCAGGTCTACGCCGTGGCGAACGCCAGCGGGTACAGCGTGACGCTCTCCGCCGCCAGCATGACGCCGCAGACCTTTGCAGCACTGAACACACAATACGGGGAGGAAATATCATGAAGAAATATCTTGCTATCACTGCCGCGCTGGCGCTGGCCCTGACAGCCTGCGGACAAGCCGCAGCGGACAGCACGCCGACACCGACTGCGGCCACGGAAGCCACAGCGTCCCCCGCCGAGCAGCCGCAAAGCATCGGCAGCGGTGCCCTGCGGCTGTTGACTGCCGCTGCGGACGGCGTGTATTATCAGGCGTTCAACGACTGGGAAATCAACTACACCGACACGATGGGTCGTGCGCTGATCTATGCCATCGACGAGCAGACCGGTGATGCGCGCCCTGTCTGCAACCTGCCCGGCTGCGCCCATGACAGCGACACCTGCCCCGCGTGGAGTGACGGCAATGTGACGCTCTGCTACGGCGACGGGGACGAAGTGTATCTGTTGGCGTTTTATTATAACGATGAAACCAGCTATTATCGCTGGGAAAGAATCAATTCCGACCACACGGAGCGGATTTTGTTGGCGGAGGTGGAGCCAGGTTTGTCCGTAGTGGGGCGCGGCGTGGCTGTGGATGATGCGAACCTCTATTACAGTGTGCTGACCGATGATAACCGCCGCCAGACGCTGTGGGCTGTGGATAAAGCAGGCGGGCAGCCGCAGAAGGTCTGCAGATGGGATGATCTGGCCGATGGGACAGGGGAGTATGCCCCCGAAATGTACACGCTGTTGGAAGTAGGCGGTCAACAGATGACCTTTGCCAAGATGATACAGTCGAACGATGCGCTGACCAAGGCTATACAGATTTGCACAGTGGATCTGGCCGATGGGAGCTGTACACCGCAGCAGCGCTATGAGCGCGATGCGGGCACTGTGTTTGTGACCGGGGACGGCATGGAAAAGCGCGACCTGATCAGCTACCGAAACGACTACCATATCCTGACCGAGGGCAGCCGCAGCGGCCTTGCCAACTACAACTACCAGAGCGGGGAGGTTGGTTATCTGGACGCGGCAGCAGATAGCTTTACCCCCGTGGCAGACGGCTTTCCCACAACCCGCGCAGGGTGGGAGTGCTACTACTCCCTGACCGGCTTTGCCGATGGCTGGCTGGTGTGGGTAGACGAGTGCGGCCGCGATGAAAACGGAAACGGCACGGGAGACAACACGACCCGCCAGTATTTCTGCCGCAACGGCGTCAAGACAGAGCTGACACAGCAGCGCTATATACAGGGCAAGGATGTGCAGAACATCCGGATTCTGGATGCTCAGGGCGACCGCGTGCTGGTCGCTTACGACACCAAGAACGGCACCGTGCGGGGCGTGGAAAAGGACGGCACACTCTACACCCATCCGACAAGCTGGGATGTCTACGGCGTCATAGCGCTGGACGACTTGCTGGCAGGCAGCACAGACTTTACGCCGCTGGCGTTCTCGGATTGATCCCCTGAAATCCTGCGCGGGCGTATCTGTCCATTGCCGGATTCCCGGCAGACCAAGGCAAAAGTTGACTTTTGTGCTGATTTCGAATACGATATAGGCACAAAAGTATGGTGGTACCAGTGGTGAATATAAGTCGCTCGGCACAGGTGCAGGAGATTCTGACCCGCGCAGCTTGCGGAGCATTCGCCAATGGTGGGGAGGCGGCAGAATGAATTCTTTTTCGGTAGAGCAAAAAAGAGTAGATGTATTCGAAAGTGCCGTGCCGAACAAGCCGGTGATTTATCTGAATACCTATGGGCGCGAGGGAGAGCAGATTTTTCAGTATTTGGCAGACATCGGCTGTCAGGATTTTTCGCTGGTTGCAGTCAGTAAGCTGGAATGGAATCATGATATGGTGCCATGGGATATTCCGCCCATATTCAAAAATGGTGCATCATATACCAGCGGAGCCGATGAGTACCTGCACCTTCTGATAAACCAAATTATACCGAAAGCAGAAAGTCTGTTGCAGGGGACCCCCGCCTGGCGGGGAATTGCGGGATATTCACTGGCCGGACTGTTTGCACTGTATTCTATTTATCAGACGGACGCCTTTTCGCGAGTTGCGAGTGTCTCCGGCTCGCTGTGGTTTCCGGGAATTAAAGAGTATGTCGTTTCCCGTACACCCGTGAAAAAACCTGCCGATATCTTCTTTTCGCTGGGCGACCGAGAGTGCCGCACCCAGAATTCGCTTCTAAGATGTGTTCAGCAGAATACCGAATCCATCGAAAGATATTACCACGAGCAGGGAATAGATACGACCTTCCAATTAAATCCCGGCAATCACTTTAAAGATGTGGTACAGCGAACAGCGACAGGACTTCAGTGGCTATTGAGCAGAGAATATGCCCCATGAAAGATGCGGCATAATGGGATATAAAGTTTTGTGGGCGCGGCATACTACATGACATATGTATCGCAAGAGACATCGTAGAAAATTTGCGGAGTTTAGTGCACTGATTCGTTAGCCCAAACAGCTATTCCGTAATCCAAATTGCTTATAAAAGAATCACCACACAATTCTAAGAGCCGCTGCGGCTGTGTTTAGAATTGTGCGGTGATGTTTTTACCCGGCCAACGCCCACGCGCCCATAAGAACTGTCAGAAACAGGATGTTGGAAACTGTGAACAACGCAAAATACCGGCCTTTTTGTAACGGCAACTCCCTTGCAATTTCACGATACGAGATCAGGCTGGCCATTGAGGCAATCAGCGTGCCAAGGCCGCCAAGATTTGTGCCGATGATCAGGGATCGGATATTCTCTGTAAATCCCGAAAGCAGGATCGCCGCAGGCACATTGCTGGTTACCTGTGAGGCAAGCACAGAAACCCATACCTCGTGGCCGGTAAGAATATGCTGCAGCCATCCGGAAAAGGCGGCAAAACGCCCCAGATTGCCAATAAAGATAAAGAGCGCAACAAAAGTGAGGATCAGCGAATAGTCCACACGGCATAATGTGTTCCGGTCTGCCAAAAGCACACAGGCCAGAACCGCAGCAAACGCGATGCCATAGGGCAGAACACGCAGTACCACCAACAAACAGAGCACGAATAAAATACTGTACAGCGATAATAGTGCCTTGTTCGGGCTTGCAGCAGCCGAAGAATGAGCCATGGAGATCTTTGCGCCACAGCGGCACAGCCCCGCCGCCCATAGCGTAAGAAGTGCCAGCGACAGGATGGAGTAGGGGAGCATCAGCAAAACAAAAGAACCCATATCCATTCCGCTTTTCCCATACAGGTACAGGTTTTGCGGATTGCCAAGAGGTGTTAGCATACTGCCGAGGTTTGCGGCTATCGTCTGCATGCAGACGATGGGAAGCAGCAGCTTATCCCGAACGGCAGCATCCAAGCTGTTTACAACGACAAATGTGAACGGAACAAAGGTAAGCAGCGATACATCATTGGTGATCACCATGCTTGAGAAAAAGCACAGCCCCACCAGAACAGCGGTCAGCTGAAGCGTTGTGCGGGTATGGGACAGCAGCGCGTGCCCAAGCCGATCGAAAACGCCCTGCCCCCGCAGCCCGGCCATGACGGTCATGAGTGAGAACAGGATCGCAAGCGTGCGAAAATCAATATAACCAAGATATTCTGCATCCGGAAGAACGAAGCAGGATGAAACCAAAGCCAGACAGGCAGCAATGCTTAGAACAGGCTCTTTTTGAAAAACGCGTTTTATCGCCATGGCAGGAAGCTCTTTTCCGTAAATTTCAATTTCAAATGCTGTGCCGCAGACGACAGCAAACCAATGCTTGAAATTGGTCACATTATTATACAATAAAAGCCAATCCGGCACAAGAGCAGTCAACACTTTAAATATTCAAGTAGGGAGGATTTCGATCGTCAGACGGTACAGATGACATGCCGCCTGACTTTAGCTGATATTGATACTGCTACCGAAAGTCCTGATGGCGTAGGAAAACTGACCTTTCTTTGATTATGCAATTTCGCTAAATCAATCAATTTAGCGAAGACTTGTTATTCGCTACAATTTAAATTTAGCGAAGTGCGGGTGAGGGTTCCCGATGATAGTAACATCGGGGGCCCTTTTTTGGTGCCTCCGGGAAAGAGGTAAAAAATGGAAAAGTACAACGAGCAGATGTTGCCCAAGCGGGCGCGCAGTCAGCGGCAGGCCGTGGGGAAGGCATTGGAGTTTGTCGTTCTGGCGCTGGATGGCGTGAAGGATTGCAAGGCATGCGGTAGTGAAGTTGTCGCTACATGGCTTGACCCTGTGGAGATGCGGTTGATTTATGCAAAAAACTACCTGTCTGACGCGATTCGGGAAGGGGGCGAGCTGTGATGTCGAAGGTGGAGTTTGTGCCCGTGGTGGAAGTGCCGTTGATTGCGGTGACGGAAGAAGTATTCGGGGGCAAGGGCGGGCAGCCTGATACTACCATGTATCGGTTGTATATGGCCGATGCCAAGGGCCATATAGGTTATATCTACAGCAGCAAGCCCCACGCGGCGGGCGAGGTCGTGCGGCTCGGCCTTGTGGAGCGTGACGGCAAGATGCGGCTGGGGCTGGTAAAGTAACCGGCATTCGCCCTATATCTAATAGGGCGAATGTTGTGTACATTTGTACACAATGAGCCAAGAAAAAATAAAATACAAAAGGCCAGTCGAGGAAAAGACGGGCGGGGTCTACAGCTGTGACAAGGTGCAGCTGGTGTACCGCCTGCGGTTCGGAGAGGGCCAAAAGCTGCTTGACCAGATGGCCCGGCAAGGCTGGTTTGAGTACGACCATTGGGAGAGTAGGAAGTTCGGGACCTATCGGAATCAGTTTAGCGTGAAGTGTGGGGCCGATGGGAAGTTGAGCTACTGGCTCGGGGTTGGTATGGTAGCTTACGGCAAGAGCAGGCCGAGCGATACGGCCAAGCTGGAGTTCAACCCAAACAAGGTCGGGGGTGAACGGTCGTTGCTGTGGCTGCTGCGCCAGCTGTGGAGCCGTGCCAAGTTGCGCGAGGGCTGCGAGGTGAAGCAGTGGGACTTGGCCTGCGACTGGCCGGAGCCGCGCGAGTGGTACAGCCTGCGCAAGGATGCGCGGCTGTATGAAGAAGTCATGAGAAGCAAGGCCGACAGAACGCAGTATCTCGGAGAGAGGAACAAGCCGGGCCGCTGCAAGCTGTACAACAAGCAAGCGGAGAGCGGGCTTGCAAGCCCGCTGACGCGGTTAGAGATTACCGTGGAAGGGTTAGCGGGGCCCCATCAGGTGGCGGCCCTGTGGCCCACCGTCTACCGTATGGCCGATGTGCAGGGGGATGCCGAAATTGCCGCACTGAACGACACAGACCGTTTTATTTTTGCCACGCTGCTGGATTCGCCTGACAGGTTGAACGAGTTGGGTAGGCGCAAGCGGGCACGCTTTGCGGGTTTGTTGGAAAAGTGCCGTTATCGTGTGGAGTTCGACCCCCGGGCTTATGCGCGGGTTCTGGCCGGTGTAGCGCAGTACGCGCAGGCCCCAGACCCCCACGACCCTGCGGCGCTGCCGCTGTGGGAGTGGCAGGGAGTAGACCCGGAGTTTCAGCCGCTCGAGTGCTGGCCGATTGAACGAGTTGACAAAAACCGGAATGTAAAGGGGGTGGAGAATGAGCCGTAGCAGCTATGTGGAGCCCACGGCGCTGGGGCTTGTACTGGCGGCATTGCAGCCGACAAATCGGCTTGTTTTTGAGGTGATGCTTGCCACGGGCTTGCGGGTCGGGGATGTGTTGAAGCTGACAACGGAGCAGGTGAAGCGGCAACGCTTTACCGTCCGGGAAAGCAAGACCGGGAAAACTCGGCGGGTGTACCTACCGGCTAAGTTGCAGTTACGGTTGTTGGAGCAGGCCGGGCGGCTGTATGTATTCGAGGGCCGCACCGACTGGCGCAAGCACAGAACGCGGCAGGCCGTGTGGAAGGATACCGTGCGCTGTGCGGCGTTCTTCCAGCGGGGCGGCTCCGTGCCCAAGGGTGCAACGGTCAGCCCACACAGCGCGCGCAAGGTGTACGCCGTGGGCGAGTATCGCCGCACAGGCTCCCTTGACGATGTGCGGCGCAAGCTGAACCACGACCCGGCGCACATGGCAACGACATTGGTATACGCGTTGAGCGACCAGCTCAACGCGGACGAGCTCCGCGCTCTTGGGAGAAAATCAACATAGACAGGGCGGCCCCGGAGGGGGCCGCCCTTGCTGTTATATGCGGTAGGCGGCTTGGTGTTCTTCCCATGTGATGCCCCCGACAGCGAGGGCGGCGTCTGCGTTAGCTTGCAGCTGATTGCGCAGTGTGATGCAGCCGCGCCATGTAGCCCGGAGACGCTCCGGGGGTAGGCGCTTGTGGTCACTGGCGTAGTTGAGTAGAACTTGGTAGTTTGCCATGGCCATGCTGGCGAGTGCGAGGGAACGGCGGTAGTTTGCTACTGCGGTGGCGACTGCTGCGTTACCTGTGATATACATGGTGTTGTGCCCCTTTCTGCCCTGTTGGGCAGTGCCTAAGAAGCACGGCACAGTCAAGGGCCGGGCCCACACAGAATTAGAGGCACGGCTCGGCGGAGCGCGGCAGCAGGAGAAGAAGCGGGGGCTTGCGTATATGGCCCCCGCTGGGTGAGTGGCAGGGCGTGAACGCCGCGCGCAGACCCTTGACGCCGTGCTACAATGGGGGTCCCAACAGGGCAATAGGGGACAGCAGCCGTTGAAGGTGGGGCCCGTGCCCGCAGGCACCCCCGGCCCCGCAGGGCCCCCCAGCCGCCAGCCAAGGGGCCGGGCGCTTGCGCCCCAAGGCGGGTACAGCCCCGCAGGGGCTACCCGCCGCGCCCGGCCCCTTTTTAAAAGGCGGCCCAGCTTGGCCCCACCATCATACAGGGGGCCAAGCTGGGCCGCATCCGACTGGCGGCGCGCCAAACCAGCCCGAGGGCCCGCAGGCCCGACAGGCCAAGGAAGGGGGCCCGTCCCCTCGGGGTGGGCCCCCTGACGCAGCAGGCACGGACAAAATGCAAGGGCGGCCCCGCCCAAAAGGAATAAAGGCGGGGCCGTGCATTTTACCCTTGCATTTTGGCCGGGGCTGTGGTATGGCGCTTCCCCCGCCCAGGCCAGCCGACAGGCCAAGGGATGACAGGTAGCGCAGGCCCCCAAAAAGGAATAAAGGGGCCTGTGCTGGCTGGCGGCCCGCAGCCCCCGGCGCTTCAGTGCCGGGGGTGAGCGCCGTGGAGTGGTTGGGGTAGGGGCCCCGACCCGGAGCGGCGCGCGCCGATAAAAGGGCGGGGGTTAGGGGGTGGGTACATTTTCCCGCCGACAGCTTCCGACAGCGAAGCGGACGGGGAAGCGTCAGGGCCGACTTCGGCGGCACGGAGTAAATCGGGATGGCCGGAGAGCTTGCAAGCGGCTGGGCGCTTTCGGCTGTGATGGACAAAAAAAGAAAGAGGGCCGGCCCTTTCGGGCTGGCCCTCTTTAGGTTAGGCTCTTTGGAAGCCTCCCCTGTCGGTGCTTCTACACTATACCACACTTTGCAGTTGTTGTCAACAACATTTTGGTGATGGTCGGCGTTTTCGTTGGCTGCTGCGTCCGTGCTGCCTGCGGGCGTCCCCTCGAGGTGCGCCCCCGCCCACGGGCGGGCGGGGGGTGGGCTCCCGCTGGCCTTGTTGCCCTACAGGTCACAACGCTGCGCGCAGCGCGCGGCGTGGCCGTCATTCGGGCGGGCCGTCAGCGTTCACGCTGGTGGCCCGCGGGGCCGCTGCGCTTTCGGCGCGGGTGGGCTTTCCGCTGCCTGATGACTTCGGGCGGTTGTGGGGTTTCTGTGGTTGCCGCCGCGACTGGGCGGAGCCCATAGGAGCGGCGCGCCGTTCGCGTGGTGATGCACGGGACAAAAAGGGCCTTGACAAAATAGGGGGCGTGTGGTATGGTGTTGGATGTCGGGAGCATTTCGCTAAATCAATGTTTAGCGAAATATAGGGAAGGCGTTGTGGAGATTTTGGCGTCTTGCATGGTTAATGCACTTGCATTTTTTGACGCAAATTTGCAGGATTTAATGCAAGATGCAGCTTTTAGTTTTGCAAATAGGTGTAAATGCGTTTTATAATAATGTATCATTGTTTCCTATTGTAACCGTACAAGCTGCATTTTTTTGCTTTTCCGTGGGCAGTATAATGTGCCCCTCAGAACTGGACGCCAGCAGTTGATTCCCGTGATTTTCTAAAAACTTCCGTCATGTTGCATATTGACTCTTTTGCCAGAAAAGAGTACGCTAGTTTGAATAAAAGGAAGTAATTATCGTGGAAATCAGTCTATTACTAATGCAGCAGATAGCCCAGCTGTTTATTGTCCTCTTGATGGGCTATGTAGTCGTTAAAGCGGGACTTCTGAAATCCTCCGACAGCAGGGTTCTGTCCGTAGTCTTCGTATATCTTGTCATGCCTTGCGTTGTTCTCAATGCGTTCCAAATCGACGATACGCCGCAGATTCGCGCAGGACTCTTGTACTCGATGGGCATAGCGGTCGGGATGCATATCGTTTTTCTGATCCTCAACGCCATCTTCAAAAAGCCGCTGAAACTGGATGTCGTGGAGCAGGTCAACATCATATACAGCAATGCTGCCGCACTTGTCATCCCTTTGGTTCAGGCTTTACTCGGCGAGAAATATGTCATATATTCCTGTGCTTTCGTCATCGTACAGCTGATTCTTCTCTGGACGCACGCAAGCGCCTGCCTGCAAGAGGGCGCAAAACTCGAATGGAAGAAGCTTCTGACCAATGTCAATCTGATTGCGATTGTCGCCGGTGCGCTCTTGTACCTTCTGCACATCTCGCTGCCTACACCTATCGTGAGTACACTCAGCAGCGTAGGTGCTATGATAGGGCCTATGGGTATGCTGCTGGCCGGTATGGCGATTGCGGAAGTGCCGCTAAAGAAAGTCTTCTGTACACCGCGCAACTATCTTCCCGTTGCACTTCGTCTGCTGGCCGTACCGATGGTGGTATTGCTTCTTCTCAGTGTCATCCACGCATCTACTTGGATTGCGGACGGCAAGGCGATTCTCATGACGGTGTTTCTGTCCGCCATCACCCCAGCCTGCGCGACAGTTACATCCATGGCGCAGCTGTACAACCGGGATGCAGCGCATTCGAGTGCCCTGTATGTACTCAGTACATTGCTCTCCATCGTTACAATGCCCATCATGATAGGTCTGTTTGAGATGCTGGCTTAATTTCATGTCCGGAATGCAGGATTCAGCGTTAGTTTTGTACCGGATGGATAGTTGTGGCTCCAGAAGTGTATAAGGAGCTTCTTAACTCGGTTCTGATATTTGGGCTTAACCCATTAATTTGCAGAATACATGCTCCCCTGGCAGGCCTGTACGGCACCCAAAAATAACCGCCGGTATCGTGTGATACCGGTGGTTTCAGCATTGTTCCGATAACGATATGGTAGCTGAACGAGTTGCCGGATTCTTCTGCAAGCGGTCAATCAGCCACTCGACCTGCTTCTTCTGCCCCATATAGGAATACAGCCGAGAAGCATAGGAATTCTCGTGATGCAGCTCCGGCACCTCACCCTGCACGGTAAAATTGCAGACCATCCAGTCATATTCCGCCTGTACCTTGTGCTTTTCGATGATTGCATCGGGCAGTGCGGCATTCTGCACCTCTGCGGTCAGATACAGAAGCTCCCTGACCTCAGCATCAGCGCTCTTGTACTTCTTTCCCGCTCATATGCTCGATTTCGATTTCAAAGACTTGCACGGCCTTACCCGACTGCGTAATTTCCTCATCGACAAGCTGTTCGCTGGGATAGTATTTCATTGCAAGCTGTTTGAGCCTCCGTGTTGCTTCGGGACCCGCTTCCATCAGATGGCATCTACCGAACACGACAACGCTCTGCATGAACGGAGCCCAGCTTTCCGTTCTGACGGTCTCATTCCCGAACACGGTGAAGCATACCTTATCGCAGGCACACAAGGCATCGACTTTGTGCCCTATCTTTGCGCCGTGGAAACAAATCCTCTGCGCCTCGCCATCATAAACATAGTTGATGGGTATGGCATACGGGTAGCCGTCATCGCCGTTCACGGCAAGTACGCCCCGCCGACTGGACTCTAACAACAGCTTTGCCATAGCAATGTTGATTTCGTTCTTCTTTTTGCGGATTTCTCTGAACATTCCGTTTTTCCTCCCTTTCCCTGTCAGATGTCTGTGTGTTTGGCCCTGTTTGGCCACATCTGTAATATAGCCCTATTATACGATAAATTGCGGCAAAAAGAAATGCTGTACCCTCCCAACCCGGAGGATACAGCATTTTTATATATAATGGCGTTTTAGCCTTGTTTGTTGTCTGGCCTTGACCGAGCGACTGCTCTGGCATGGTCTAAGGCGCAGTGGGTAATCACGGGATGCTTCCCGGTTGTGTTTCTTGATTACAAGGCTTATTATAGCGGGGACTTGTGTGCAGAGTTTAAAAGGGGTTTGAACGAACTTGAAACTTCTTTTGAAGAATCTGTGAATCTCTGACCATAGCGGCTGCTATCACAAAAAATCCGGCGTTTTGAACGCCGGATTCAAAGCGGAGTTATTTTCCAAGCACAATGGAGAGCTTGATTTCTTTTTCTGTCTCGCTCAGGTCGAAATCGCCGCCATCGGCGACGGTTACGCGCAGTTCATAGAGTACGCCGTCCGTCAGTTCCGTCACAGCCGCGCCGGTTTCGTCCGTGATCGACCACAGCTCGGAGGCAACCTTTGCCAGCTTGCCGTCTGCACCATAGGCGTAGAGCGTCAAATCGGAGGCGCTGCCGGACAGGTTGTTCATGCGGAAGGCCACCGTGGTGTTGGGATGCACATTGCGGATGGTTGCGGTATTGCGCCAGCTTGCAACCGTACCTTCGCCGCCGTCCTGTGCAAACTGTTCCTGCACAAGCACATTTCTTGCCGCCTGATCGAGATCGACCTCGCGGTACGGAAGCTCGGGCAGGTAGACAAAGCGGTCCTGCAGGCGGAGCAGCTCCAGATAGCCGGTCGGGCAGTAGAGTGCATTTCCGCTATTGCCGGTGTACATGCCAATGGCCATATTATTGTAGCCGTACTTGTTGGATACATCCATCGTAAAGACAGTCTCGCCGGTTTCAAAGTCGAGAATGATGTACTGCCACATACCCGTGGTCAGATCCTGCACATAGCCGTAGATATAGCCCGTTGCGGTGGAGAGCTTCATGATCGCGGTGTCGCTCAGATCATTTCGGGTCCAGATACTCTTCATCTCGTAGCCGTTGTCGGTTTTCACGGTGTCCACGCGCTCGACGCCGGGGGCGATCATGGCGTTGCCCTTCATCAGCCAGTTCTGGTCATAAATGTTGGCGTAGCTCTGGATCGAAGAATCGTTGTTGGGGTCGGCAAGACCTGCGTTGCCTGCGCCGAACCAGTTGCAGACGATCGTGCTGACCGTGCCCGCGCCGTCATCGTAGACGATTGCAGAGTTCTCGATTGCCACCTGATAGCCATCGGGCAGATCATCGAGCACCGGCGTTTTTGCCACGACCTCACCGGTTTTCATGTCGAGCGCAAGAAGATTCACGGGGTCTGCATTGTCGGTGAACATCACAAGGTTCGGCGTCAGCGTCGGCGAGCAGCCGCCGCCCCACGCAAGACCGCCGCCGGTGGTCTTGTCGCCTTCACCGCTGACCTTCGCGCCGACGCTCTCATACGGCGTACACCAGACAGCCTCGACACCATTGTTGGCGCGCAGCAGATAGCAATTCATATTGGTCAGAATGACCGCGCCGTCCTTGGAGGCGGCGATGCCGTTTTCCGCGCCCTCGCCGGGCGTCAGCTCGTAGACGAAAACTGCCTTCGACAGGTCGGTCTGCTCACCGTTGAGGATCGCTTCGATCGCCGAGTGGGCGATGTAGCCGAGAACGCCCTGCTGCTGGCGCTCGGGATAGATGCGGAAGCCGCCGGTGGCGAACCAGAGGTTCCCGTCGTAATCAAAGACCACGGAAAGAAGATTCTGCGTCAGCTCCTTGCCGAGCGCGGCCTCTGCCGCCGCCTTGATGTCGATGTCAAGCACCTTTTCAAACTCAGGAAGGACATTGCCCTCCTCGTCTGTTGCGCGGAGCATCAGTACATGGTTGTTGCTGGTCGGGCAGACGATGCGGTTTTCAGCGTCCAGAAAGGTATAGGAGCTTTGGATCAGGTAGCTGCCGCCGTCATGCTGCTTCGGGGAAAAATAACCGAGCGTCTTTGTTTCTTCCGCATTCAGATCGCGGATGGCGATGCCGCCGAGCAGCGGAACAACTGCATGGCCGTAGCTGTCAAAGTAAATGGCGGGAGACGCATTTGCGTTTGTCGTCTCATAGGAAACGTGGATTTCCGGATAGATGCCGAGCGGCAGGATCTCGTCGGTTGAATCGGTGTTATAGCCATCGTGATGGATATTCGCATCACTCTTTGCCATGTAGGGGTTTTCCTCGACCTGCTTGGGCTGCAAAGCCTTCACGGGGAGCGCGCTGGATACCGGCGCGGAAGGGGTCGTTTCCTCGGCAGGTGCGGCTGCCTCAGCCGGTGTTGCTGCAGCGGAAGATGCCTGCGTATCCTCCGCCGGTGCCTGTGCTGCGCTGCATGCTGCCATTGACAGGGTCAGTGCCCCCGCCAGCAGGAAACTGCCTACAGTATAAATCGGGTTTCTCTTTTTCATCAGTGATTCTCCTTGCCATGTTGGTTGTGATCTGCTCGGGACGAAGCAGACGGTTGTTTTTTCTCTGCCCATGCACAAAGCCCTTGTTGGAACGATTCTTCCGTTATCGGCTCCAGCAGAAAGTAGTCCACGCGCAGCCGGAACGCATGCAGGGAAAAATCCAGCTCGCTGCACCAGATGATGCGCGTTTCCGGGAAAAGCGCCCGCAGGTGCTCCACTGCATTCAGCCCATCCACGCCCGGAAGGGCAATCACGGCGTTGGTCGGTGCATTTTTGCGTGAGACCTCAAAGAACACCTCCTGCCCGCGGTAGCAGTCCACCTTCGGAAACAGACCGCGCTCGGAGCAGAACCGCGAAAGCTGCTCTGTGTAAAAAATCTCCTGCGTTTCGCTCTTTGTCAGCACGGCAATGTGGTACATAGCGTTCTTCCCTCCTCCCTTTTTCCTGCCGTCGTTGACTGTTTCTGCTTTCAGTATACGGAACGGTGCAGGCTTTTCAAGCCTTTTGGCACGAAAGCCCCAATTCCGGCACGAAATCGGGTTTTTCAGCCGTGCCGGAGTCGGAAAGTTGTGCTATAATCTAAATAGAAACTTTCCGGAAGGAGCCAGTCCGGCATGAGAATAGCAATTGTGGATGATCTTGAGACCGAGCGCGCGCAGCTGAAAACGCGCCTTGCGCGGCAGCTGCGCCTGTGCGGCGCCGAGGCGGAGCTATTGGAATTTGAAAGCGGCGAGAGCTTTCTCGCCGCAGAAAAAGAGCAGCGCTTTACCGCCGCGTTTCTGGATATTTACATGCACGGGATGAGCGGCATGGACGCTGCAAAGGAACTGCGCAAAACGGACGCAGACTGCCTTCTGGTTTTTACCACGACCTCAACCGACCACGCGCTGGAGGGCTTTCAGGTCCGTGCGCTCCACTATCTCGTGAAGCCCTTTTCGGAGGAGGAGCTTTCCGCCCTGCTTGCCGAGATGCTTGCAAGACTCCCCCGCCCCGAGCCGGTCCTGACGGTGAAGGTCAGCGGCAGTGATGTCCGTCTTTGCTACCGGGACATTATTTCTGCCGAGCATTTTGCACATCTGATCAACATCCGCACGACCGCCCTGAAAACGCTGGTCACACGCCAAAGCTTTAAGGTGTTCACCGAGCCGCTAAAAAAAGACCCCCGCTTTTTCGTATGCGGCAGAGGCATGATCGTCAATTTAGAGCATGCCGCGGATTTTCGGGACGGCGCTTTCTGCATGGCGGATGGCAGCAGCGTCTATGTCAGTCAGGAACTTTTAAAGCCTGCCCGGCAGGCGTTTATGGAATTTCTGCTGCAAAGGGAGCGTATGAGATGAAGGATATTCTGCGTCCGATTTTGGAGCTGCTCGTCGTACTCCCCGGCCTTCTGCTTGGATATTTCCCTGTAAAAACCTATCTGAAGCAGTCGCCCGGAAGGCTGGCCGTCTGGCTTTTTCCGCTGATGGCGTGCCTGTGCATCGGCAGCGGACTCGCCTGCTATCGGCTTCATGCTTCCACGGTCTTTGCCCTTGCGGGGGTCGCGCTGGCTGCGATCTGCCTGTATACCCGAACGCTTAGCATCTCCCTCTGGAAATCCGGCACGATTGCGCTGTCCGTCTGCGCGGTGTTCGCGTGCGTGAACAGCTTGTCCCGCGCCGTCAGCGCCGCAATCATCCGGAACCTACAGCTGCCGCCGGACGAACCGTGGCTCTGCCTTGGGGCCTGCGCGTTCTATAACGCCGTTTGCTGGGTCATCGTGCTGGCCGCGTATTACCCCGCGACACATGCGGTGCGTGCGATGGTCGAGGACGACAATTTTGCGCAGACATGGTATGTGTTCTGGGTCCTGCCGCTGGCGTTCATCCTTTTGAACCTTTTCATGATCCCGCGCTATCAGTCAACGCTCCAGACAGGCCGCGTACTGCAGGGCTATATTGTGCTGAGCAGCGCACTTCTGGTCTTTATGTTCTGCTTCAATGCAGTTTTCCTGCTGATGGCAACCAGCCTCAACCGCAATGCAAAGCTGCAGCAGGAAAACCAGTTCCTTTCGATGCAGCAGCAGCGGTATGAGAGCCTCAGGACCGCCATTGAGGAAGCGCGGCAAGCACGGCACGATATGCGCCACCAGTTACAGCAGATTTCCGCGCTGGCCGAGGCAGGTGATCTGGAGGAGCTGAAAGGCTACCTTGCAAAAACCGTCTCCCGCATCCCGAATCTTGATATGTGCTTCTGTGAAAACCGTGCGGCGGACAGTGTTGTCGGCTATTACTGCGCCATGGCAAAGCGCGATGATATCCCCTTCCGCGCCAAACTCGACCTGCCGGAAACACTGCCGATCGATGAGATCGATATGTGCATGGTGCTGTCCAACCTGCTGGAAAATGCGCTGGAGGCAAGCCTTCGCACCGCACCGGGCAGGCGGCAGATCGAAATAACCTCTTGTGTTCACGCCGACCGGATCCTTCTGATCGAGGTTGAAAATGCGTTTGACGGCGAGGTCAACGAAAAGAACGGCGTTTTCCGCTCCTCCAAGCGGAGGGAAAACGGGATCGGTATCCAGTCCGTCACCCATATTGCAGAGAAAAACGGCGGGACCAGTACCTTTACCTATCAGAATGGCACCTTCTCAGCCAAAGTCATGCTCTGCGGGTGTTAGTACCGCCCGGCCGTATAGACGAAACATAAGGCAATACCGCATAATTCTAAGTGCCGATACGGCGAGCGAGGTGCGGCAGCTG
>UQGL01000007.1 GCA_900540595.1 uncultured Oscillospiraceae bacterium | reverse complement strand
AGCTGCCGCACCTCGCTCGCCGTATCGGCACTTAGAATTATGCGGTATTGCCCTAAATAAGAATAGCATCCCCACGCAAGGCAGCGGCGCTGTCTTAGGTGGGGATGCCTGAATGCAAAGGATGGTTATACGCTATGGAAAATCAGCAGATGAACAGACTGGCAGCCGCTTATCGCGCGGATCTCCTGTACGCTGTCGAGCGCGCAAAGCAGGGGAACTGCGCACCCTGCTGGCAGGATTACTGCCTGGAGGAGCTCGCCGCGGCAAAGGATACCGGCGCCTACCCGCAGGACGGTGATGCCCTGCAGGCCGAGCTGCAGCGGCTGACGGCCGCTGTACCCCAGATCACAAACCGGGAGGCGGAGGCAGCTGAGCTTGCCGCATACGGCGGCAAGCTGCTGTTTTACCTTGATTGTGACCGCGGCACACTGGTCGAGCTGGCCTATCTGCCCGCGCCGGGCAGATACAGCGCCTGCGCCTACATAGATGCGCAGGCCAGCCGTACCGACCGCCCGGCCTATGCCCGCAGCATCGCCGCGCAGCTTGACGAATGGCGGCATGAGCAGGGTATCCCGTTTGACAAGTCCACCCTGTCCGCCCACCCCGCCGACAGTGACAGCGGCGAGTTTGACACGGTGGAGGAGGCACTGGGCTACCTGTACACCTGCCTGCACTGCCCTGACAGCGTCCTGTGCTGAAAAGCCCCGGCGCCGTAAGACCGGAACGGTTTTGCGGCGCCGGGAATGTTATTTTATGGGGGATATGCAATAGGTCAGGAATGTGATTTTTTGATACGCAGCTGTCTGCTTACAGTTCGTACAGCTCGGTATACTTCTTCTTCAGATACTCGGTGAAGTGGTGCGGGTCGAACTTGCCGCCGCAAAGGCTTTCCACAAGCCACTGCGGCTCCTTCATGCAGCCCCACTGCCAGACGCGCGCCTTGAGGGCAGCCTTCAGCGGCTCCAGATCACCGGCGGCCCACTGGGCATCGAGGTCCATCGTTTTGCGCAGATCATCGACCGCCTGTGCGCCGTAGGCGCTGCCGAGGGCATAGCTCGGGAAATAGCCGAGGTCGCCCATCGCCCAGTGGATGTCCTGCAGGCAGCCGTGGGCGTCATCGGGCACATCCACGCCGAGGTACTCCTTGTACTTGGCGTTCCATGCGGCGGGCAGGTCGGCCACGGCCAGCGTGCCCTGCATCAGCGCCTTCTCCAGCTCATAGCGGACCATAATGTGCAGCGCGTAGGTCAGCTCGTCAGCCTCGGTGCGGATCAGGCCGGGCTCGGCGCGGTTGACGGCGCGCCAGACCTCCTCGGCAGTGACATCGGCCAGCTGATCGGGGAAGATTTCCCGCAGGGTCGGGTAGAGGAAGCTGACAAAGGCGCGGCTGCGGCCGACAAGGTTTTCAAACAGGCGGGACTGGCTCTCGTGGAGGCCCATTGTGGCGCCGCCGGTCACGGCCGTGTAGTCGTAGGCGGGGTCGATGTTCAGCTCATACAGCGCATGGCCGCCCTCATGGGCAACACTGTAGAGGTTGGAGAACATGTCGCGCTCCATATAGTGGGTCGTGATGCGCACATCGCCGCGCCAGAATTCGGTGGTGAAGGGATGCTCGCTCTCGGCCAGATAGCAGTGGGCCGGATCCAGACCCCATAGCTCCATGATCTTTTGGCTGACGGCGCGCTGACCGTCCAGCGGCCACACCTGATCGAGAAAATCGGTGCGCACGGCCTTGCCCCGGGCCTGAATGTCGGCGAGCAGCGGCACGATGGTCTCGCGCAGCGTGGCAAAAAACGCATCGCACTGGGCGATGGTCAGGCCCTTCTCGTACCGGTCAAGCCAGACCTCATACGGGTCGCGGTCAGGGGCAAAATAATGCGCCTGCGCCCGGCGGGCGGCCACGATTTTTTCCAGATACGGCGCAAACAGGCTGAAATCATTCGTGCGCTTGGCCTTGACCCAGACCGGGATGCTCTGGTTGCAAAGCTTGGTGAAGGCGGCGTACTCCTCAGCCGGGATCTTTGCAATTTCATCGTACTGGCGCTGCAGCTGGCGGACCTCGGCCTGCTCCTGCTCGGTCTCGGCCTCGACGGCAGCCTGCTGCAGCAGGGCAGCGGTGTCTGCGTTGACAAGCAGCTCAAAGCTGGCGCGGCTCAGCACCTCGCAGGCCTCGGCGCGGCCGTCGGCGCTGCCCTCGGGGGCAACGGTTTCGGCATCGAAATCAATGGTGTTGAGCGCGTAGCGGTAGGCAAAAAGCTGCTTTTCCAGCGCACGCAGGCGGATGATGGAAGGCTTCATGTTGGTGACCTCGTTTCATAGTGATGCCTTCCCCCTTGGGGGAAGGTGGCCGAAGGCCGGATGAGGGGCAGGTCTGCGGGGGCAGCCCGTGGACAGGCTGCGGCGGAAGGTTGGCCCTCATCAGTCCGCTTCGCGGACAGCTTCCCCCGATGGGGAAGCCTTTATAAGCATCATACCACATCTCGCGCACTTTTTCCATTGCCAAGCGGGGGATTTTATGGTATTGTGGTTATACTATCGGAAAAAAGGAGGCCCGCCGCCATGACGGAAAAGCCGCTTGTAAGTATTATTGTGCCCATTTATAACGCACAGGATCATATCGCGCGCTGTGTGGAGAGCATCCGCCGCCAGACCTACCAGAACCTTGAGATCCTGCTGCTGAACGACGGCAGCAAGGATGTCAGCCTTGAGGTCTGCAGGATGTACGCCAAGGTGGACCCCCGCATTGTGCTGATCGACAAGGCCAACAGCGGTGTGGCAGCCACCCGCAATATGGGTCTGCGTGAGGCAAAGGGAAAATACCTGCAGTTTGTCGATGCGGACGATACGATCCAGCCCTACGCCACCGAGCTGCTCGTCCGCCATGCCGAGGAGAGCGGGGCGGATCTGGTCATTGCCCATTACAACCGCATCTCGCCGCCCAAGCCCCGCGCCGAGGGCAGCCAGCGGCCCGAGCGCCCGACCCGGGTGCAGACCTTCGGTTTCCTGATGGAGGGGCCGATGACGAAGGAGGAGTTTGCCGCCGGGCTGATGCAGGAGCCGGCCAGCTTCTACTACGGCGTGATGTGGAACAAGCTCTACCGCGCCGACATTGTGCACGCCCACGATGATGTCATCTGCGCCGAGGATATGGACTGGTCGGAGGATCTCTACTTTAACCTGAGCTATATCCGCTATGCGGAGAAGTTCTACGCGCTGTCAACGCCGATCTACAACTACTTCAACACGCCGGGCAGCGCGGTGCATACGGCGCTGAACCCGGTGAATGTGGTGGCCACCCGTGCCACGCTGTTTGCCTATTACAAGGAGCTGTATGAGCATCTGGGCCTGTATGAGGAATACAAGCCGCAGATCTATAAGTATCTGGTTGCAGTCGCCGAGGCGTGATGCCCGGCCACGAGGCAGGGCGCTTATGGTGAGGTTGAGGGCCGGGCATGCCCGGCCCCTACAGGGTATAAACAAAAACCGTCGATGCATCATCGACGGCTTTTTGTTTATACCCAATGCCCGAAGCGGTATTTGGGCTCTGTCGGGTCCGGCACACGGAACTCATTGCCGAGGTAGACCTCGATCGCGTTTTTCTGCAGGCGGCGGGCAACGGCCGGGGGCAGATGGTCAAAGCCCTCCCGCAGGTTGGGCGGGCGTTTTTCGGGGTGGTGGCAATCGCTGGAGAGCAGATGCACAAGGTTCCAGTCCAGCAGCTTGTGCAGCCAGCGGCTGGTATGCCCCTCGCGGATCAGGCCGGTCGCGTTGATCTGCGCCAGACACCCCGCATTGACCCAGTTGTACAACAGGGTGGGGTCCTCGGTCACAAAGGGGTAGCGCTCAACATGGGCGAGGATCGGCGTGTAGCCCTGAGCACGGATGGCAAACAGCGTTTCATCAATGCCCGGCGGCTGGATGGTGGTGGGAAATTCAATCAGAATGTAGCTTGTGTCGGCAAAGGCCAGCTTGCTCAGATCAAGGCTGGGCAGAGCTGTGGAATAGTACACCTCCGCCCCAAGCTTACCGGCTACGCGCAGCCCCTCGGTGCGGACCGCAGCCGCGACCTGCCGGAAGGCGGCCTTGCGCAGTTCGACAAACTTTTCTACTGTGATGCGCTCATAATGAAAGTGCGGCGTAAAGACAACGCCTACAACGCCGTCGGATACCTCCCGGCGCATAAGCGACATCGACATATCCAGATCTCTGGCGCCGTCGTCAATGCCCGGCAGGATGTGGCAGTGCAGCTCTACAAGAGAGTTTTTCATTCATCGGTTTCCTGTTTGGAGTCGTAGTAGCCGTACGAATAGGCGTAGGAGTAGCCGTCGCGGCGGCCGATCTTTTTGGCGTTGTAGCCGTTCATGATAACGCCCAGAATGTGGGCGTTTACGGCCTCGAGGTTCTTTTTGCTCAGCTGGGCACCCTGGATCGTGGTGACGCCGGGGCGCACAACGAGCAGCACACCGTCCGCCACGCGGCAGAGGACGGCGGCATCGGTGACGACAGAGACGGGGGGCGTGTCAACGATCACATAATCGAAGGCGTTCTGCAGCGCCTTAAAGATCTTCTCGGTCACGGAAGAGGCCAGCAGCTCTGCGGGGTTCGGCGGGATGGTGCCGACCGGCAGGACCGTGATGCCGGTGTCCTTCATCCGGATGAGTGCGGAGGCCAGTGCATTTTCCTCATGGGAGGTGATGACATTCGTCAGGCCCGTGCGGCTGCGCGGAATGCGCAGATAGCGGGAGATGGTGGATTTGCGCATGTCGCAGTCCACCAGCACGACCCGCTTGCCGGAGGCGGCCAGCGTGATGGCGAGGTTGATAGCAACATTGCTCTTGCCCTCCTCAGACACGGAGGAAGTGATCAGGATGGTCTTGCAGTTGCCGGAGGCAGAAAGAAACTCCAGATTGGTGCGCAGGGACTTATAGGCCTCGGTAAACTGGAATGGGGCATCGGAACCGACCGTGAACAGTTTGCGATGGCTCTTTTTTGCAGGTTTGCTCATTTCTTTTTGCCTCCCTCATATTCAGGGATGACACCGACAACGGTGAGATCCAGATACTTTGTGACATCCTCCTCGGTGTTGATCTTGTTGTCCAGCAGGACGGTGAGGAAGATGATGCCGAGGCTGATGACCAGACCGGCCACGCCGCCCAGAGCGGTATTGCGCATCGTGTTGGGGGAGACGGGATCGGGATTGATCGAGGCGCTGGAAATGACCTTGACCGAGCCGGCCTCGACAGATTCCAGAATGACATCGGGGGAAACCACGGTGATCTGCTCACAGACCTGACGCGCCCACTCGGGGTTGTCGCTGGTGACGGTGATCTTCATGACCTGAGTGTCGTCCACGGCGCTGACAGCTACGCGCCCAGCCAGCTCGGAATAGGTCAGGCTCAGGCCCAGATTGTTGATGACCTGCTGCAGCACGGTATCGCTCTTAATAATGATGCTGTAGGTGGAAACCAGCTTAGTGGCGGAGTTGATCTGGTCGCTGGTGACATTGCTGGTGGTGTCCTGCCGGGTGTTGACGATCATAAGCGCGGACGCCTGATATTTGGGGGTCATCAGGAACTTGGAAACACCAAAGCCGGCGCAGGCCAAGATCAGGGTTGTGAGAATGACGGCCAGCAGGTGCTGGCGGACGGCATTCAGGACCTCTAAAAGGTCAATGGTTTCGTATTCTTCGTTTTCCATGCGTATCCTCCGATTAAGTGTTTTGACGGCGTTTGGTGCGGCTTCCGGCGGTGAAGGTCAGCGCCAGCAGGATCACGGCAAGGGCACCGTAAATCAGGGCGAACAGGCCGAAACGGCCGAAAAGATTCTGGACATAGGTGATGATCAGCTGCTTGACCGAGGCGGGGTTGAGGTTCAGATTGTTCAGGTGCATGGCAGGCACAAGCGCGGTGGCCCCGATGCTGCACAGAACGGCCGATGCGGTGAAGGCAAAGGTCAGACAGCGCACGGCGAAGCGGGGAGAAGCCGCCAGACGCAGCATCAGGAAAATGCTGGCGGCGCAGACAAGGGCCATGGCGGCAACGCTGATGGGCACGATGCGGTCAAACTTTTCAATGATGGTGTACAGCTGGCTGGCCAGCGGAATGGCAACATAGTTGGCATAGTCAAGGCGGCAGGCATCGGCAACGATCGCAACGGCAGACTCTACATCGGCAGTGACATCAACGCCGCGGGCATTCAGGTTGGCAAGCAGAGCGTCATAGGTGGCGGTCTGGATGCTGTCGCGGTTGTCAAGGGCTGTGTCACCGTCATACAGCCGTGTGACGGCGCTGTCCATGTCGGCAGTGATTTGGTCGCGCGAGATGGCAGAGGTCATTACATCGGCAGAAAAGCCGGAGGAGGCACCGTAGCTGACGAAGTTGTCATACAGGTAGGTGTACGCAGTCTCGCTGAATCCACTGCGTGCGACCTGCTGCTTCATAAAAGCGGGGCTGCAAATGGTGGTCAGCAGCACCAGAAAAAAAGCAAGCAGCGTCAGCAGAAGGCTGGACAGCCAGGACATGATCAAGGCCCAAACGGTATTGCCCTTGGAACGGGGGCGTGCGGAGACATTCTTATGCATATTCAACACCCCCTTAGCTGTTCTTGTCCAGCACGGGGCCGGATACATATTTGGCATAGACGAAATAGCGGTTCGGGGTAAAGCCGAGCGCATCAAAGGGATAGCAGGTGTACAGGATCAGGTTTTCATCGGTGCGGGAGAAGTCATAGGAGGTCTCGTCCTGATAATCCATGACCTTCATCTCGGTGACCTCGTAGGTGTAGACGCCGTAGTGGGTCGTGATCGTGACGGTTGCGCCGACCTCGGCGTGCTGCAGGTCATTGAAGAAGGTGTTGTTGTGGCCCGCCAGCAGGATGGTCTTGCCCTCGCCGGGAATGCCGGCGCCGCCGTTGTCTGCGTAGGTGCCAACGCCCTGATTTAGTATCTTGTTTGTGTCACCGTAAAAGACCGGGGCGTCCACATTGGTGCCGGAGACGGTGATCGTGGCATAGCGGTCACCCACAGTCGGGTAGGTGACAGAACTCAGGGGGATGGAATCGGGCTGGGAGGATGCCTCCTCCGCAGCGCCGCCATTGATGACGGTGGCGGCATCTGCCAGAAGATCCTGCGGCTGCGCAACCTCCGTGGTCGTGAGGACCCAGCTGATCAGGGCTTGATAGGGGGCAAGCAGGATTTTAGTTGTGGTGAAAAAAATTACGGCACTGATTGCCGTGAAAACCAACGGCACAACCACATAGGCCAGCGGACTGCGCCGCACAAAAGAATGCTTTTTGTTCGACTGCATAATAAAATAATTTCCCTTCTGATGCAATGAAATCCCAAACGGCTTCGATAAGCGCGACTCTCTATGTATAAAAAACGGCCAGTCAACACAAAGTTGACAGTGCCGTGTAAACAACGAAAACGGGCAGAGCCGAAGTTCTGCCCGTCACTGATGATAAGTCATCAGTGTGTGCAACTGTCTTACAGCGCACGCTCCTTGCGGACGGCCATGCCGAGGACGCCGGCAACAGCCAGAGCTGCAACGGCGAACACAACGGCAGAGTTGTCACCGGTAGCCTTGATGACTGCAGAAGTAGCAGTCAGGGGGTTGGCACTGGCAGACAGGCCCTTCTCAGCAGAAGCGGTCTCGGTGATGCCGTTAGCAGTAACCTTGACATTGACCTTCAGCTTGGAAGCATCAGAGATGTCAAAGACAGGCTCAACACTGACGCCGGCAGGCAGCAGACCATTGACGGTCTTGATGCCCTCGTTCATATAAGTGATAGCAGAGTTGGCATCAGCGGTGCCAGCAACGGAAGAAGCAGTGTTGTTGACAGCATTGACCAGAGCGGACTGGTTGTCGCGGATGGTGGCCAGCTGGCTGGGAGTCAGGCTGTCAACCGTGCGGCTCAGGGTGGTGACACCCTTCTGAGCCAGAAAACCCTGGATCGTGGCCTTAGCCTTGGCGGTGTTCTGAACATCAGCAGCAAAAGCGGAGGTCGCGAAAACGCAAGCCATCACAACGCCCAGCAGAACGGCGACGAACTTCTTGAAGTTGTTCATTGGTAGTTTCCTCCTTTCCTCGAAAAATATATACGGCATAAACCGCATATGCCGCGCGGCGGAACGGAGATAGACCATCCCGACTGTAACGGTATTAAAAGTATAGCACAAAGGATTGTAAATTTCCAGAGCAGATACGGAAAAATACGAATTTTGGATAAACTAACGAAAAGCGGCCCACCACACGAGATTTCATTGACTGATTTTAGAAAAACTACAGAAATGTTATGCTGAAACAGCCAGAAAGGAGGCTGCCTTATGCTGCGTATTGAAAATCATGCTTGTATATGGTACAATAATCGTAACTATTCGGCCATACGGAGGTCCGTCATGCATTATCATAAAGTACCGCTGCTGTGCTTCTTGAACGCGGCAACTGAATTTATACTGCTCGTCACTGTGTTCATTCTGGCTGGTGTGCTGCGCGCGTTCAGCCCCATCGGCAGCCAGTTCGGCATGTGGGATGTCTGGACCTTCCTGCCGGTGGCGGGGCTGTACGCCCTTGCCAACGTGGCCTGCTATGCGGTCGAGGGGACTTACCGCACGCTGCATGTCAAGAACTGGGGCAAGCAGCTTTTTCTTGTCGGGCTTACAAACCTCGCCGGCCTGGCGCTGATGGCCACCGTGTTCTACACCTTCCGGGTCAATCAGCTCTCCCGCCTGCTGCTGGTGTACTATTATCTTTTGTCCATCGTGGTCATTGTGGGCAAGCGGTTTGCCTTTGACAAGGCCGCCGATGCCTATGTGCGCAGGAACGACATTGCCTCCCGCACGCTGCTGATCGGCAGCGGGGAACTGGCGCAGCGGTTCTACGCCGAGACTTTCCGCGGGAAAAGCCCGGTGTCGCTGCGGTACAGCGGCTATCTGGCCCCCGCCCCCTGCAAGGCCCTGCCCGATTACCGCGGCACCGTGCAGGACCTGTACCGGGTCGTGCGGGACAACCGCATCGAAACGCTGGTACTGGTGCAGGATGTGCAGGACGCCGCCGAGATCCGCCGCATCATGCTGCTGGCGGACAGCTACCACCTGCGGGTCGCGGCGGTGCCGGTCTACAACGATTTTATGACCGCGCGCAGCGAGCTGGACAGCGTGGGCAGCATGCACTACACCAACCTGCATCTGATGGACACCTGCGACATTATGGGCGTGAACATTGTGGTCACCGACATGGACAAGACGCTGCGCCTGATCGAGGAAAAGCTTGAGGATTGGCGCGGGAAATACATCTGCGTGGCAAATGTCCACACAACGGTGACGGCCCATGAGGACCCGGACTATCAGGCTGTGCAGAACGGCGCGGTCATGGCGCTGCCCGATGGCGGCCCGCTGTCGAAGTACAGCCGCCAGCAGGGCTACACCAATGCCGCCCGCGTGACCGGCCCCGATCTGATGAAGGAGCTGCTCCGGCAGAGCGCCACAAAGCACTACCGCCACTATTTTTACGGCTCCACGCAGGAAACGCTGGATATTCTGCGCAAAAAGGTCGAGGAAAACTACCCCGGCGCCGTGATCGCCGGGATGTACTCGCCGCCGTTCCGCCCGCTGAGCCCCGAGGAGGACGAGGAGGTCGTGCGCAGGATCAATGAGGCAAAGCCGGATTTTGTCTGGGTGGGCCTTGGCGCACCCAAGCAGGAGCGCTGGATGGCTGTGCATGAGGACCGCGTGCAGGCGCTGATGGTCGGTGTCGGTGCGGCGTTCGATTACGAGGCGGGCAACATCCGCCGTGCGCCGATGTGGATGCAGCGGCACAATCTGGAATGGCTCTACCGCCTTATGCAGGACCCGAAGCGGCTGTTCAAGCGGTATTTTGTGACGAACACCAAATATTTGTGGTGGACCTGGAGACAGTAAGGCAGTTTTGTAAGAGCATCGCGCCCTTTTTTGGGCGGCGGTGCTCTTTTTTGTTTGTTTATATGTTGTTTTCGGGTTTCCACGCTCTGCGGCAAAAAGCGGAGGGCGGGCGTGGTATAGTCATGGCTGTCCGGACATACACTGTAGGCGGCCCGCACGGGCTGCCGGTACATTGCGGAGGGTGACTGTATGACTGTATCAAGCAGAGAGCATCTACCTATCAACACAGAGAAGCTGCTGCCCGGCGCGCGCAGCGCGGCGCTGCTGTGGCAGGGGGCGGCGCTGCTCGGCGGTGCGGCACTGGGGGCCGGGCAGGTCTATGGCGGTGCGGCGCCGTTTGGGCTGGCGCTCGTCATCGGCTGCCCGCCCGCCTACTGCGTGGCGGCGGCGCTCGGCACGCTGGCGGCAGGGCTGGCGTTTCAGCCGGCGCTGCTGGGGATCAAGCTGGGGGTGGCGGCAGTGGCGGCCGCCACGGTGCGGCGGCTTGTCGATGGCAGCACAAAAGCCGGTGTGCTGGCCGGCTGCCTGACGCTGACGGCGGCGCAGGTCATACAACTGCTGCTGGTGGGGGGCATCCGAAATTTTTCCCAGACCGTCACGGTGGGGTGTACCGCCCTGCTGGCGGCGGGGTTCGGCTGGGCGTTTGCACATTTTCCGGCGCGGGAGCCGCGGGGCGTCTGCCTGTGGCTGGCGGTGGTCACGGCCTGCCTGCAGCGCTTTGCCGCCGGGCCTTTGGCTCCGGGCCTGGCGCTGGCCGCCGGGGCGGGGCTGTGCGCGGCGATGGCCGGAACGCTGGAACAGACGGCGGTGCTGAGCATCGCGCTGGCGGCGGCCATCACGGCATCCGGCCCGGCGCTTGCCTTTGCGGCGCTGGCGGTCGCGCTGGGCAGTCTGGCGGCGGCCTGCCTCTGCCCCGGGGAGCGCTGGCGCTGCGCCGGGGTCTTTGCGGCGGGCTGTACGGTGGGCGCGCTGGCGGCCCCCGATGCGGTGCATGCCGTGCCGCTGGCCGTCAGTGCGGGGGTGGGTATGGCGGCGGCGATGGCGCTGCCCACGGGGGCGCTGCGCCGGGTCTTTCCCCCGCCGGCCCCGCCCGTGCAGGCGCAGGGGCTGAGCGGTGCGGCGCGCAAGCTGTCCGGCGTGGCAGATGCCCTGAGCGACATTGCCGACACGGTGAACGCCGTCTGCCAGCGGCAGATGCCGCCGAAGGGGGAATGCTTTGACTTTGTGGTCGAGCAGGTGGCGCGCACGACCTGCCAGAGCTGCACCCGCCGCAGCCGGTGCTGGGTGCGCGGCTATGCCACGGCGATGGACGGGCTGTACCACCTGAAGCCGGTGCTGGAGAGCCGCGGCCGGGTGGAGGTGCAGGACCTGCCGGGGCAGCTTTCGGTCTGCATCCACCCGGCAGACCTCTGCACGGCGGCCAACCACGGCTACCGGCTGTGGCGCAGCCGCCGCCAAAACCGCGCCCGTGCGCAGATGCTGCGCACCGCCCTGACGGAGCAGTACAGCGCACTGGCCGGGGCGCTGGCCCAGCTGGCCGGTAAGCTGGGGCAGGCGGGTCTGCCCGACCCCCGGCGGGAGAGTCGGGTCGCCCAGCTGTTTGCAGGGCTGGGCCTTGAGGCGCTGGAGTGCAGCGTGACCGCCGACCTTGCCGGGCGGCTGACTGCCAGCGTTACGATCTGCCGCACCCATTTTACCCGGGAGGAGATCGCGGGCCTGACGGAGGAGATGAGCCGCCTCTGCCGCCGGGATATGGATCTGCCCGAGATCACCCACTGCCGCACTGTCACGATGCTGACCTTCGGCGAGCGGCCGCTGTTTGCGGCGCAGTTCGGTGCGGCGGCCCACGCGGCGGCGGGGCAGAGCGTCAGCGGCGATGCGCTGGATCAGTTCTGTGATACGAGCGGCCGCGCCCAGATGCTGCTGTGCGACGGCATGGGCACCGGACGGGCGGCAGCGGTGGACGGCCAGATGGCCGCCAAGCTGACAGCCCAGCTGCTGCGGGCCGGCTTTGCAGCCGAGAGCGCCGCCCGGCTTGTAAATGTGGCCCTTGGGCTGAAGGGAGCCGAGCAGGAGGCCGGGGCCACGCTCGATCTGCTGACGGTGGATCTCTACACCGGGCGGGCCGGGCTGTTTAAGGCGGGGGCGGCACCGAGCTTTCTGGTACGGGGCGGTGTGCCCCGGATGCTGGACGGCGCCAGCCTGCCGATGGGGGTGCTGGACAGTCTGGTGGGGCGGTCCTCGACCTTTGCGCTGGACGCCGGGGATTGGGTGGTGCTGGTCAGTGACGGTGCCCTTGCGGACGGCAGCGACTGGCTGATGCAGCAGCTGCAGCTCTGCGCGCGGCTGGGCCATACCCCGAAGCAGGCCGCCGAGACGGTGGCCGATGCCGCCGCCCGCCGCGCCGGGGAAAAGCGGGATGATATCACGGTGGCGGTGCTGGAGCTCAGCCGCCGGTGACAAAAAAGCCCCTGCACCGCGGAAAACGCAGCGCAGGGGCGCGGGATCAAAACAGCTTTTGCTTGCGGGTGGGCTGAGGGTCGAAGGGGGTGTCCTCATGATGGCGGCGGACAAAAACCTGCCTGGTCTTTTCCGTCACGGTGCGGCCGTTGTGCCGGGGGACCGAGTAGAAGGTCCGGGTAATGTTGTAGTAGCCGAGCAGATGCTGGACAAGATACTGCGCCACGGCGGGCAGACAGTCGGTGTCCTCGATGTTTTCGTAGTTATAGTCGCCGTAGAGAAAGCGCACCTCGCCGGTGCCGGCGTAGAGGATGATGCCGGTCTCGTCAAGCAGCACCTCGCGGATGACGCTCTGCTGCAGGCCGGCGGTGCCGCATTCGGCGGCGCGCTTGGTGGCTAAAGGGCGCTGCTCAAGCGGTACGCTCTGGGGGTCCAGCTTTTCGGTGCCGCGCTGGCCAATCTCAAGCAGGATGTCCCGCATCATGCGGCTTTCCAGCAGCGGACGGATGCGCTCCTTCGCACGGACTTGTTCGGTTTTGTTCTGGATGGTGGTGATCAGGCCCATAGGGGCGCCTCCTTGCAGATTTTGACGATATATGTTTAGTATACCACAGGCGGGGCAGCTGTGACAACTGCTCCGCCTGTGAAAATTGTAAATTGTGAATGGGCCCGGTCAGCCCACGATGAGCACCTGCAGGCTGGCGGTGCCGTGCTGCACGGTGTAGCGGTCGGTGATGGTAAAATGCTGCTCAAGCCAGGTGTGGAACGCGGCCATGTCGCGGACCTCGGCATCATCGTAGAGGATGACGCGGGGCTGCTTTTCGGGCAGCTCGGCGTAATACTGTTCAAACCGGGGGTCACTGTCGGTGCCGGAGATGACCGACGCCTGCGCAACGGTCAGGGTGCCGTCCGCCATCAGAAAGCCGAGGCCGTGCTGCTCGCCAATCGCCTGCAGCACCGGCTGGCCTGCATAGGGAGCCAGCGCCTCATACAGGCACTCCTGCATGTCGGCAGCCTTTTCGTCGGCCCATGTCCCGGCGGCGGGGCCGGTGGTGATGCGCTGCACCGCCACCTCCCGCACAGTCCCGCAGCGCCAGCCGGTCTGCTGCACAAGCCAGAGGCGGGGCAGCGCGGCGGCAAGCAGCATACAGAGCAGAAGCAGCTGCGTCTGTCTGCGGCGGTGCGGCGCGGCGGGGCTTTTCAGTGCGAGTGCGGCGGCACCGCAGAGGGCGGGCCAGAACAGGTACATAAAGGTCGTGCAGAGCGCGATGAGGGTCGAGCGCAGGATAAAAAGGTAGGCCGCCATGCCGGGCAGCCAGCCCAGCCAGAACAGCAGGCGGCGCAGTGTGCGGTGCTGCACTTCCCTGCGGTCGCAGTAGAACGTCCAGCCGCCGGCCAGCGCAGCCGCCAGATAGAGGTGGCGGAAATCCAGACTGACCGAAATCAGGCTGTGCGCCGTACACCAGAGGGTCAGGAAAAAGGTGAAATACCAGAGCAGCCGCTCCAGCAGGCGGGCGGGCGTGGGGCGGCTGCCCCGCCCGGAGAGCACCCCCGCAAGGACGGCCGCCGCCGCAGCCAGCGCCGGGACCCGGCAGGTCTGCAAAACGGCGGCAGCCTGCCCGGCCAGCGTGCGCAGCCGCTCCCCGGCTGTGAAGTCATACTGCGGGTCGTTCAGGATCAGCGCGGCGCGGGCCAATAGGGCGGGCAGATCAAAGCCCATGCCCTGCAGCAGCCAGAGCGTAAACGCGCCCCCGCAGACGGCGCAGCTCACCAAAAAGAGCAGCGCGCCGCAGCGGCGGGGCGCTGCACGGTCAAGCAGCCAGAGGCCGAGCAGCAGGAACGGTGCCGCCGCGGCAGACTGCGGGTAGGCTAAAAAGCTGAAGCAGGCGCAGACCGCACCTGCCGCCACCCGCCACAGGCCGCGGTACTGCTGCGGGCCGGGGGCATAGTAGCCGTAAAAAAACAGAAAGGCTGCCAGCGTAAAGTGGAACTGCTGGCTGACATAGTCCGGCCCGAGAAACCACTTGGGGGTAAAGACAAAGAGAACCAGTGCCAGCAAGCAGGCGTTGGTGCGGCCCAGCGGGGCGCGCAGGCTGCGGTAAAACCAGACAGACAGCACAGCCTTGACCACCAGCATGGTGACGCGGACAAACAGCAGCACGCCGGTGGTGGTGCCGGTAACGGCGGTGTATGCCGCGATCAGTAGCGCGGGGGGCAGGGCCGAAAGCTGATGCGGCTCCCACATCGAATAGAACAGCCGGTCGCCTCGCACAAGGCGGAAGCCCAGCGAAAGGGCGTATTCCTCGTCGATCTCCAGCCCCACAAACAGGGTGTGCAGCATGGCGGCTGCGGCCAGCAGCACCACCGCCGCAGAGAGAAGGCGTTTACAGGTATCGTTTTTTGTCATGATAATTCAATGCTTTGGCGGCTCGACCCGGCGGCGCAGCAGGGCATCCCGCGCCCGCCACAGGTAGGGCAGCCAGTTCAGGCAGAAGGCCTCCCACTTGCGCGCAGGGAAGCTCTGCGGTTTTTTGACGGTGCGCGAGGCATCGATCTGGATAAAGCGCGATTTCTGCAGCACAAGGATCGCCTCGTGCCCGGTGGGGGTCTCCTCCGGCGTGCAGTAATCAGGGGGCAGGATGCGGAAGTGCTGCGGCGCCTCGGCCACAAGCCGGTTGAGCTGGCTTTCATCGTGGAACCGCGCAATGACGCCGCGCTGCAGATCCTCATCGGTGCGGGCCTTCAGCTCCCGGCAGAGGGCAAGGAACGCCGCCGCCGTGCCGCCGTTCAGCCCGCCCGCCACATAATACTGCCCGCAGTTGTAGGGGATCGAGGCACGGCTTTTGCCGCTGCGGTCGTAGGGGTGGAACATCGGAGCCCTGCCGTAGTAGGGCAGGTGGCAGACTGCCGTGAGGGTCTGCCCGGCGGCAGGGTCGGGCAGCAGCTCGGCGGCGGAGATGACGCGGGTGCAGTGCAGGTTGGCGTTGGCAAAAAACAGATAGTCGAATTTTGCGAGCGCAGCCTCCTGCCCGAGGAAGGCATCAAACCGCTGCATCGTGCTGTAGGGCCAAGGCAGCGCCTGCTGCGGAATGCGGCGCACATCGGGCGCGTCCTCATACGCGATGTGGTCGGCATCGGTAAAGACAAAGAAGGTGCGGTCGCAGTCCGGCAGGAAGTTTGCCTTGAAGTTGGGGTAAAAATCGCGCCAGAACGCAACATAAGCGCCGGTGCAGATATAAAGAACAGCGAGGGTTTTCATACTATCACCTGTTTGCAGGACAGTTACTTTTTCAGCAGCTTTTTGGCTACCTTGCCGCCGTACTGGCGCAGGTAGGCGGCATCTTTGCCCCATGCGTAGACGGCCAGATTCAGCACATTGGGCACGATAAGCACGATAAGGATGCGGGGCACAAGGCCGAGCCAGCCGCCGGGCATTTTGGCGCACAGTGCGTAGCTGCCGCCCATGCAGGCGGCCAGCGTGGCAAGGTGCAGCGCCTGCACCGCAAGGTAGTGCGCAAGGCCGCCCCGCATATACTGGCGGAAAACGACCCGGATGCGCCCGGCCCACATGATGCAGTGGGCCACCACGGTGGCGATCAGCGCGCCGGTGATGTCAAATCGGGGAAAGAGCAGAAAGCTCAGCGCCAGATTCACCGTTGCGGATGCGACCATAAACCACTGGTCATCCTCAAAATGGCCGAGGACGGCGCGGTAGCTGCCGAGCATCCGGTGGTTCCAGCCGACATACTCATTCAGGCAGAACACCAGCACAAAGCCGAGGGGGAGCAGCCACTGCTCACCCATCCAAGACGCCATGAACGGCTGGAACAGGCAGAAGTAGGCCGTGGCCACAAAGCTGGCAAACAGGTAGCTGAACAGGTCCATGCCCCAGAATACCTGCTTGTCGTGGTCGTTGGCGGCGGCAGATTTGTCGTAGACGATGTTGCCGATGGCGGCCGCAAAGCTGTCCATGACCTTGTTGCCGAGGTCGGTGGCAGAGGTGGAAATGGTATTGTAGTTGCCCAGAAAGGTCGTCTGGGTCGAGCCGCCCATGCGGGAGGTCACGATGGTGTCGGACGAGCCGTAGATCGTGTTGGAGAGGCGATGCACCAGAAAATACCGCAGATCGTGGAAAATACCCAGCTCTTTAAAGTCGTTGACCGTGACTTTTACATCATGCACATAGGGGAAGTCCTTTTTGAACCGCCGCGCAATGAGCAGGTTGGCCATGACATTGAAGAAAATCGTCACGCTGAAATACAGCACATAGTTCGCAAACCAGAGCGAGACGGCAATCTTGGCAAGGCTTGTCAGCACATTGCAGCAGAAGTCGATCTGGGTGCAGCGGTAGCCCTGCTGGGTGCAGGTGTACATCAGGCGGCGGGTGATCAGAAAATAGCTGCACAGCGTTGAAACCACGTTCAGCCCGTACACAGTGTAGGCCGTGGCGGGGGGCACATCGGGCATGATCCAGCGCAGCGTTACCGCGCCGAGGAGCGCAAGCCCCGCAATGACCATGCCGACGACCCGGTAGGCCCACTTGTACATCGACATATACTTGCTGATTTTTTCCTCGTTTTTCGCGGCGATCTGCTCATACAATCGGTAGCTGATGACGCTGCCGACACCGAACTCGGCAATCGAGAAAAAGTTGAAAAGCTGGCTGACGACCTGAGATGCGGTGGTGATCTGCGGGCCGAAGTTATCGACCAGCAGACGCCGCGTGATAAGCCCCAGCAGCAGCAAAAGCAGGCTGGAGCCCAGAGCGTAGGCCATATTCAGTAAGGTACGTTTGGTACGCAAGGCAGTTCCTTTCACAAAAGCCCTCCCCCGAGGGGGAAGGTGGCCCGGAGGGCCGGATGAGGGGAGAGTATGAGTTGTAAGCCGTTAATGGGCGGTGATGGCGAGGTTAGCCCTCATCAGTCGCCTACGGCGACAGCTTCAGTCTCCGCGTCAAGAGCCGCCTACGGCGGTTACGCTTCGACACGCGCCTGCGGGCGCAGCCCCTTGGGGGAAGCCTTTAGCGGCGGCTCGCCGCCCACAGGGTAAAGCCCGGGCCGAAGGTCTGCATCAGCTTTTGGAAAAGCCGCCAGTCGCGGCGGATCGTGACCTCGGTGCCGCAGGCGTAGAGCGGGCGCAGTTGTGCAAGATAGGGCAGACACGCTTTGCGGATGGCGGCATCCTTTACCGCCGCCGTGCGGGCCTGCGGCCAGAACACATCGGCGGCCGCATCCTCCATGACGGCATAGGCCGCGGCATCCACCGCGCCGCTGGCCGAAAGCTTCGCCAGCCGCCGCTGGGCTGCTGCCATGCCGCGGAACCGCTTGGGCAGGTTCTTCGCGTCAGTCAGCAGGCTGCCCTGCCGCCCCACGCGGTAGTGTGTGAACACCACATCCAAAAAGTACAGCCGCTCGCAGTGGAGCAGCAGCTCCAGATCGAAGGGCCAGTCCTCGGCCCAGCAGCAGTCGGGCAGGAACTGCACGCCCGTCTTTTGCAAAAAGGACCGGCGGATGCAGTATTTCCAGACCGACCAGTGCCCGGCGTTGTACAGAGCCTTGAGGCGGGCCGCATAGTCGGTGCTGTCAAAGGGACCGGGCACCAGATGCAGGCCCGTGTGTTCGGTCAGGCTGCCGTCCGGCTGCCATTCCAGATGCTTGCCGATGAACCAGTCATACTCCGGGTGGGCGGGCAGTGCGGCGCGCAGTGCCTCCAGCAGGCCGGGGGCCATGGCGTCATCACTGTCCAAAAACAGCAGCCAGTCGCCCTGCGCGGCCTGCAGGCCGGTGTTGCGCGCGGCGGCCAGACCGCCGTTCTCCCGGTGGATGACCCGCAGGCCGGGGATCTCAGCGGCAAGGGCATCGCAAAGCTGGCCCGACAGATCGGTCGAGCCGTCATCGACAAGGATGCACTCCCAATCGCGCTCCCCCGCCTGCTCCGCCACGCTCTTGACACACGCCGCGAGGTAATTCTGCACATTATACACCGGTACAATAATAGAAAATCGCGGCATAACGTTCTCCTTCTCTATGCTTCCCACAAGGGGGAAGCCTTTATAAGTTTCCACCCATCCAGATACAGCGCACTATCTTTCGTATGCGCGTACCACCTGTCCGGGGCCCAGACCTGCTTATCCGGGGCCTCAGCCAGATACTGCGCCCACCAGCTGTAGGTGGAGTTGCTTACCACAAACCCATGGCAGAGCTGCATAAGCGCAAGGTCGGCAGCGGCCTCGCCCCGGGGCAGAAAGACGGCGGGCAGACCGCAGGTGGTCAGGTTTGTCTGCGCCCATTCAATGTCGTCCGAAAAGACGAAGAGCGTGGCATCGGGGTGCGCTGCCTTGACGGCGGCGATGGCGCGGGCATAGTACGCCGGGGTGCAGACCTGCAGGATGGCGTTCTCAGGCTTTTGGTAATCGCCGCGCCGCAGGTGTACGCAGACCGGCCAGACGGCGGCGCGCAGCTTGGCCGCATACGCCCCCGCCGGGGGCGTTTTGCTGCGCAGCTCGGTTTTTATAACATCGGCAAATTCGGCAAAATATTTCTCACTCTGGAAGTACCCCCACGCGAGGAAATCTTTGCTTTTCCCCCGCCGTACCGGCGTGTAGCCGTCAGTGGCAAAGTGCAGGCCCAGCGTGTTGAGCAGCGGTGCGGCGGCGGCCTCAAAGCCGTGCCAGTCCCGCGCCAGCAGGCCGCGGCGCTGCTCGTATTTGATCATCAGCGCCTTGGCGGCGTTCTGCCGGGGCAGATGCGACTTGGCAAAGCCCGGATCGGCCAGAATTTCAACCTCGGGGCTGATGTTCAGCGCCCCCAGCGCACAGACTGTGTGGGCGGGCGCACCGTCCCGCCAGTCCTGCCGGTCCAGCAGGGTCACGCCCTCGCCGCAGCGCAGGCCCAGCGCCCGGGCAAAGGCGTAGATGAACATCTGGTTGCCGAGCCCCCCGGCCAGCTCTGCGTAGATCATGGCTGCCCTCCCAGCTTATCATAGAGCTGCTCCATGCGGCGGGCAGCGGTCTTTAGCTCATACCCGGCGGCGGCAAGGGTCTGCCAGTGGTCGGCGTGGTTACCGCCCGGGGCGATGGCGTTCGCCTTGGAGGCCCAGTCAGAGAGCGGTGCGGCCAGCGGCAGAAAGTGTACCAGCTCGGTCACCGAGCCGTCATCCGGCACATTGGTCGAGGCCAGACACGGCACGCCGCAGCCCTGCGCCTCGACAAGAGTGACGGGGCTGCCCTCAAAATTGCTGGGCAGCAAAAACAGGTCAAAGGCGTTCATAAAGGCGGGTACATCGCTCTGCACGCCCGCAAAAATCACACGGTCGGTCAGGCCGTGGGCCTCGGCGGCGGCGCGCATTTCCGGCTCTTTCTCGCCAGTGCCGACAAGCATCAGCTTCCACCGCACATCCTGCGCGGCCATGGCGGCAAAGACCTCCATCAAAAACAGCGGGTTTTTCTGGTGGTTGAGCCGCCCCACAAACCCGGCCAACCGGTCGGTGTCGGCAATGCCGTATGCACGCCGGGTGGCGGCGCGGGCGGCGGCATCGGGGTGGAACCGCTCTTGATCTACCGCATTGCAGGCAACGGAAAAGTTCGGCTTTTCGTCAATATGGCTGCCAAAGACGAACCGGCCGGCGGCCACGCCGCAGCCGAGGAAGTAATCGGCAAACAGCTGGTAGACCAGATGCGCCGCCCGCCAGGTCAGCGTAAGCGGCGGGTAGACGATGTGGCTGTGTACCACGATTTTAGCCCGGGGGCAGAGCAGCCGCATCATGCCGCAGACCGGCGCGCCGATTTTGCTGGCCGTGTGGTAGTGGATGATGTCGTAGTCGCGGTGGGTGCGCAGATGGGCGGCCAGCGCCCGGATACGGTCCTTTTTATGGTCCGGCACGGCAATGATGTGTACGCCGTGCGCCTCCAGTGCCGGGGCGGTGCTGGTCTGGTCGGGCGGGCACTGCCCCACAAACAGGTCGATCTGATAACGGTCTGTGTCAAGGTTGAGCAGGAGATTCTGCACATACCGCTGGACGCCGCTCTGCACGCCGAGGTGGTTGCTGATCATTAAAATTTTCATAGGTTGCTCCCAGAGAAGGGGAAAATTTAAACAAGATAATAGATAATAGATAATAGATAAGAGATAAGAAATATGGTGGATCGCGTCGCTGGCGCGCCGCTCAAAAAATCTCAATCTGATTTTTGTTTTCGACCAAAGGGAGAAAACGCCACAATTTTTATTATCTATTATCTTTTATCTATTATCTAATTTCTATCTAATTTCATTTTACCAGTAGCTTCCGCCTTCCACTTTTTCCTTGTTTGTGATGCCCTCGCTCTCATCGGGGCGGACCCAGGCGGGATTGTAGAGCTTGGAAATGACGGGGTGGTCATCCCACCGGCGGCCCTTGATGCCAAACAAAAGCTGTGTCGCGCCGCTCATCTGGATGGCGGCATGGCCGGTGTCCCGCGCGTGGGCGGCCAGCGGCAGGCCGTAGGCACCCGCGCCGATGATCGCAACATCGTAGTCGGCGGCGTCCATCTTGCGCTCCATGGCGTCCAGCGCATCGAACCAGCTGTCGTAGCCGGTGTCCTGCCCGGCAAGGCCCTGCACGGCCTGAATGACCGTCAGCGAGGCAAACTCCGGCAGGATGTCCCTGCCGGGGAAAAGCTGCGCGCGCTTTTCATACTGGGAGAGGATCGTCTTGCGGAAGGGATGCACGACCAGCACCCGCCTGCCCGTGAGCGCGGCGCTCCACGGGCGGGTGTGGTAGTAGGGCTCCAGTGCGCGCAGCTCGGTAAAGCGGGTGGCATCGCAGCCGCGTATGACCTCCCGCTCGGCACCCACATTCCAGAGCGCGAGCAGCTCGGCGCTCTGGGCGGTGCGGATATAGAGTTTGCAGAACCGCTCCAGCGCGGCGTCATCCGTTGGGAAAACGCCCGAAAGGTTGCGGATGTCGGCGCGGGTGCGGTCGGCAAACGGGCGGCCGCCGTTGTGCAGGTAGTCGGCGGCGGTGCGCATCTCGGTCGCGCCGCAGCGGCCGAACAGGAAGGGCTGGCCGCTTTCCAGCAGATCACGCGCAAGGTCATTGCCGGCCCCGGCAGACAGGATAGGCACGCCGCGGTATTTCATTTTAAAGCGCAGGCCGCGGTAAAGGTCGGCGGCCTTTTGCACCAGCAGGTTATCGTTATCCATGGGCGGCTCCCTTTTTGGGCAGCAGGGTCAGCGCCAGCTCGGCGCTGTTCTGCCACAGAAAATGCTCGTTCACACGGGTCTGGGCGGCATGGCCCATGGCGGTATCGGTCTTGTCCAGCGCAGCGGCCATCTCGGCCACTGTGCTGCAGAGCAGACCGCTGACGCCGTTCTCAATGATAAGGTCGGGGCCGGGGGCGTGGCGTGCCACCGGCGGGCAGCCCGCGTACATCGCCTCCAACAGGCTCATGCCGAAGATCTCGTTTTCGTTGAGGTTCACAAAGGCATCGCAGGCATGATAATAAATATGTACCTGCTCGTTGGGCAGCTGGGCGATCAGGCGGCAGCGGGAGGCGAGGCCGGCCTCCTCCAGCTGTCTGGTCAGCTCGCCGCTCAGCGCGCCCTGACCGATGATGACGGCGTACCAGTCCGGCGCGGCCTGCAGCAGCGGCACAAGGTCGAGCGGCTGCTTGTAGGCATCGAGCCGCCCCACAAAGGCAAGCACCCTGGCCTGCTCGTCGATCTTGAGGGCACGGCGGATCTCCGCCTTACTGCCGGGGACTGCCGGGATGATGGCGGTGTCAAGCCCCACGGGCATCAGCCCGGCGCAGGGCACACCGAGGCTTTCCAGCTCGGCCGCTACGGCGGGGGTCTTGGCGTAGGTCGGTGTTTTGCGGTAAACCGCAAGGTTGCGGCCAAGCAGCAGATCCATGACGCGGCGCACAACGGCATTGTCGGAGGTGCTTTTCAGTGCGCCGAGCTGGCTGTAAAACAGGATGCCGTGCTTTTGGCAGAACCGGTACAGCCCCGGCACGCCGAGAGAATTGTCCCCCATGACATGCACGGCGTCCGCCTGCTCATCAAGCAGGATCTGCCAGCTTTTATAAAACGCCTGCACGCCGAAGGCGGCGGCGGGCATATAGCAGATCTTGACATTCGGCTCCGGCGTTTCGATGCGGGGGGCCTTGGCGCCCGGCTCCGGGTAGAGGACAACGGCGCGGCAGCCCAGCGCGGCAAAGGCGCGGGCAAGGCCGACCTCCTGCCGGTTGTACAGCCCGCGCTGGCCGGACGGGCCGCGGTAAAATTGCGGGATGACAATGGTTTTCATGTGGATAGGTGTACCTCTTTTACAGAGAAAGGCAGACGGCGCCCCGCAGCGGGGGCGTTACGGGGCGGTATCCCCGGGGGCCGGTTCGTCCGCCGGGGCGGGCTTGGCGGCCTTCTCGATTTTGGGCAGGCGGGTCAGATACCGCGCGTCAAGGATCTCCAGCCGGTCATCGCGGCAGTAGGTGTGTACGCCGATGAGGTCCGCCGGAGCAATGCCGGTGATGGTGACATTCTGGGGCGTGGCGGCGCACAGCGGGATCTCGGAGCTACCGCGCCGGGCCAGAAACTGCAGATAGAGGCCGTAGTCCACGGTCGAGCTGACCTGCGTGGGGTGGATGATCTGCTCCCCCAGCACAAAGAGGGGGCCTGCGTTGCGGCTGACAAGGTCAAAGTCGCGGTGCTGCAGGTTGTAGGTCTCATCGGGTACAAGCTCAAACGGGCCCTGCGGCGGCAGGGCGGCCGACTCCTGCACGGCATGGCGCAAGGTATAGCGGCGGTAGCGGACATAGAGTTGGTTGTCGGGCTTTGTCTCGCTGCACAGGATGGTCAGCGCCTCGGCGCGGCGGTCCAGCAGAATGGCATCGCAAAGCTCCTCATCGGTCGCAAAGCGCTGCACAAGCTCCCACTCGGTGGGAAACGCCCGGCAGCGGTAGAGCCGCAGGCTGTGGTCGCTGCCGGTCTCGGGCAGCATCCAGATCTCGCCGTTCCAGTCAAAGACAGTCGGGAAGGAGAGGTGGAAGTCCTCCTCCAGCGCGGGCTGCCAAGCGTCGATCGTGCCGTCCTCATGCAGCTCGCAGACCTCGATGCGGCCCTTGCCGGTCGAAAGGTCCATTGCCTCGGAAAAAAGCCAGCGCCGACCGCCGCGGCGGTAGAGCAGCGGGTCGGCAAACCACCAGCCCTCACGCCCGGGCAGGGGGGTGTAGGCCCCGCCGTCCAGCGCGGGCAGCGGCTCGGTCCCCTCGGCTGTGGGGCGGGGGCGCACGGCGATGGTGTAGACTTCCTTTTCGCCCAAAAGCTTGCGCAGCAGCCGTCTGGGCGGCATCTGCAGGGCGCGGTAAAACTGGTTCATAGCGATTCCTCGGCGGCGCGGCGGCCGTAAAATTTCATCAGAGTTCTGTAGTTTTCTTCCTCGCTGAAGCGGCGGCGGGTGGCGGCGGCAATGGCCGCGCAGTCAAACTGCATGGCCCGCAGGGCGCGCACGGCCCCCGCCAGCGCGGCGGCATCGCCCGGCGCAAAGCAGAGCCCGTCAAACCCGGGGCGCACCGAGGCCCCCACATTGCCGATCCGGCTGGCCAGCACCGGCGTGCCGAGGGCGTGGGCCTCGGCGGGGACAAGGGCAAAGCTTTCATAGCAGAGGCTTGCGGCAATGACGGCATAGCTTGCGCCGATCAGACGGTGCAGCTCCGCACGCTCAAGCTGGCCGAGAAACCGGACCCGGGGCAGCGCCTGTGCGCGCGCCCAGTCGGCCAGCGGGCCGTCCCCGGCGATGAGCAGCTCGGGCGCGGTGTCGCCCAGCAGACGCCACGCCTCGATGACGGTGCGCAGCCCCTTGAGCTCCTCCAGCCGGCCGGCAAAGACGAAGCGGCGGTCGCGCTCCTCCCACGGGATGACCGGCCCGGCGGGCACATTGACGGGGTTTGGCTTGACAACAAGGTGGTTTTCGTCAAAGGTGGGGCGCAGCCTGTTGAAGGCCAGCAGCTTCTCGCGGTCAAACTCGGTCGGGGTCGTGACCCAGACACCGCGCCAGCTGCCCAGCGCCCGGTGCAGCCGGTAGGACGCGGCGACCACAAGGGTCTGCGCCAGACTGCCGCGGTAGCAGCGGTGCTGCAGTGCGCAGTGCAGGCCGCGGCGGGGGCAATCCTCGCAGACGGCGCCGTCCCGCAGCAGGATGCCGTTGGGGCAGAACAGCCGGAAATTGTGCAGCGTCTGCACGACCGGCACGCCGCAGCGCTTGGCGGCGCGGACCACGGCGGGGCTGAGCAGCAGGAGCGTGTTGTGGATATGCACGGCCTCGACCCCCTCCCGCCGGATGAGGTCGCGGACCTCGCGGGCAGCGCGGCGGTTCCAGACTGCGTGCAGCGGCAGCAGCGCTTTGGCAAGGCCGTGGGCGGCCTCCTCATTGCTGCGCTCATACACCAGCACGGTATGGCCGCGGCGCTCAAGCAGGGCGCGCTCCGCGGCAAAGACGGCGTCCTCGCCGCCGGGCAGCCGGTAATGACAGTGTATCAGCAGAATTTTCAAGCCGCGGCCTCCTTGGGTGTAAAATAAACCTATTCTGTTATTATACCTTTTTTTGCAGTAGGGTGCAAGATGGCAAAAGCCGCGCCCCCCAAAGAACCAAAGAACCCAAGAGGAGGCGGCAATAAAAAAGAGGAACGCAGCTTGCGTTCCTCAAGGGGTCAGTTCTCGTCGTGGCTGTCGAGCTGGGCGTCGCGCATTGCCTTGATCTTCGCCTCAAGGTCGAAGCTCTTGTTCAAGGCAGGGTAGATGGCCAGCAGACTCAGCGAGCAGGGAAACCAGAGGCTTGTCAGGATCAGCACAGCACCGGACAGAGGCCAGAACAGTGCGATGGCGGCCCAGTAAAGGCCCTGCCACAGGATGCCCAGCGCGCTGCGGGGCAGATACCCCAAAAAGAGCATCAGAGAGTTCTTGAGCAGGCTGGAAAACGGCAGATCGACCAGCGCGACCTGGGCGTAGAGGTACTGCGCGATGCCCGCCAGCAGGATCAGTGCGACAAAGATCGCCACCATGACGGCAACGCTGCCGGTCTCGGTATGGAATGCGGTGAAAATCTCCATCGCCAGCAGCAGGCCGCAGATGGCACCGGGCAGCAGCGAGGCCTTGGCGTTGCGCTTCCATGCGCGGCGGTAGGTCACCCACCAGTAGCCCGGCTCATCGCGCAGGGCGCGCAGGACAGTGTCGTTGAGGCCCACGATCTGCGGGGCGGCCAGCATGCCGCCCAGAATGCCGGCCAGCAGCATCGGGATCAGCGAGTGGGTCGTGACGGCAAACCACAGCCCCAGCGCAAAGGGCAGGCTGCTGATCATGGCGAGCAGACCTGCCATCCAGAAGGTGGAAAAATCGCGGGCCAGCACCTCAAAATAGCGGGCAGCACCCTTTTTGCGGGGGGCGTTGGGCGAAACGCCCGGCCCCGGTTTGTCAAAATTCTGATGAAAAAGTCCCATGACGGTGTTCTCCTGATTCTATAAATTTTGTATGTATTTTGCCTTGCCACATATGTAGGGGCGGGGCTTTGCTCCGCCCGCCAACTTTGCCCATACAGCATCTTTCCGGGAAAGCTGCTCATCCGGAAAGATGCCCCGGGCGGAGCAGAGCCCCGCCCCTACTGCATTTTTCAGATGCCACGCCTAACCCTTCGGGCCGTAGAGGGCCGCGCCCGCCGTGATGAGGATGTCCGGCTCGACGCGCAGGCCGGTGCGGCGGCCCTTCTGCGCCTCGACAAGGAAGAGCCACGGTGCGCCGTTTGGCCGGTTTTTGACAAAGGCCAGCCGCTTCGGCTCAAGGCGGGCGGCGCGCAGGGCGGCTAAGATCTCGGCCAGCTGCTCGGGGCGCTGGCACAGCACAAAGCGGCCGCCGTCCCGCAGGGCGCGGCGGGCGCAGTCCACAGCATCGGCGGTGGTGCAGCTGTCGGTATGGCGGGCCTCGGCCCGGCGCGGGTCGGGGCTGCGGGGCCCGGCCGCAAAATACGGCGGGTTGCAGGCGGCAAAATCATACTGCCCCTGCTCCGGCCCGGCGGTGCAGAACTGCCGCAGGTCGGCGCAGAGCGGCGTGATGTGGTCGGCCTCGTTGTCGGCGGCGGCCTGCGCGCAGAGGGCGGAGGCTGCGGCGTCCAGCTCAAGTGCCGTGCAGGGGCCGCGGTGGCCGGCATCGTGCCACAGCAGCGAGATGATGCCGCAGCCGCTGCACATATCCAGCGCGCGCTCCCCCCGGCGGGGCAGGGCAAAGCGGCCCAGCAGCAGCGCATCGGTGCCGAAGGTCGCGCCCGGCGCGGTCAGCACGCGGGTGCCGTGGTCCAGTATCTCAACGCCCATTCAGGCTTTGCCGCGCAGCTGCGCGTATTTCAGCAGGGCCACCTGAGTCTTGCTGTCTTTGATGGTGCCGTCCATCACAAGGCCGAGCGCCTTGTCAAACGGCATTTTGACGACATCAAGGAACTCCCCGGCATCCAGATGCTGGCGGACCTCATGCAGGCCGGTGGCGGCCCACAGGTAGATCTTTTCGCTGTCGTAGCCGACGGTTGCGTAGACGATGCCCAGATCGACAAAGTGGTCGGCGGTCAGGCCGCACTCCTCGCTCAGCTCGCGCTTGGCGGCCTCAAACGGGTCCTCGCCGGCCTCCAGCTTGCCGGCTGGCAGCTCCCAGATCTCCTCCCCAAAGGCATAGCGGAACTGGCGTACCAGCGTAATATTGCCGTCTGCATCAACGGGCAGGATGCAGGCCCCGCCGTGGTGATGGACGATCTCGCGGGTGGAGGTGGAGCCGTCCTCCAGCTGCACCTTGTCAACGGTGACGCGGATGACGCGGCCGTTGAAGATCTCTTTGCTTTCCAGCATGGTCTCGGTATGTGCCATGGCGTTTTCTCCTTTTACAAACGGGTGATACACAAGACCATTTTACAGCAGCCGCAGACAATAATCAATAAAGTCGAGGGTATATTTTTTGCTGCGCACCCGCTCCCCGGCGCGGCACAGGTCCAGATAGCCGAGCATCGCATCGGTCAGGACGGGGTCCTCCAGCAGATATTCGCGGCAGAACAGCTCATCCGGCGCGGTCGCAGCCTGACAGAAAACGATGCCGCCGCCCTGAAAAACATTCACGCTCATGGCGGGGGAGAGGGGCAGCTGGGTGGTGTCCACGATGCGCAGCGTCTGCCGGTCGGCTGCAACGGCCTGCCGCAGCCGCTGCAGCAGCCTGCGCCGTATCTCGGGCGCAGGCGGGTCGTAGAGTGACGGTGGCAGGTCAAACATCAGGCCATTGCGCACAAACTGCAGGATGCCCTCCTCACAGAAAAAGATGTCCGGCGTCTGCTGGCTCCAGCTTGCCAGATAGTCGAGCATCGAGGGCAGCAGCTCCCGCAGGGTATCGTCAAGGCGCAGGACCTGCAGTGCCATCTCTTTGTCGGCGAGCAGGGAAAAGGGCGGCTGGTAGCGGATCATACTGCACCGCTTGCGGCGTGCAAACAGGCCGCTGTACAGCGACATCGACTCGAGAAAATTATGCTTGCCGCTGGTCAGCCGCAGCGCGGAGGAGGCATCAAAATATTGGCGGCTGAACGAAAGGCGCAGGCTTTCGACCGCCTTGCGGTTGGTGACGAGCAGCGCCTTTTGCCCAAGGCGGTCCATCAGGAGCGCGCTCTCCGGCAGGAGCAGGTAGACCGGCATCAGGGCGCCGGGGATCGGCTCACCGGTGATGCAGGGGGCTATGCGGGCGTCATACCGCATCTTGGGCAGAAAAAGCAGCGGCAGCGTATGGGTAAGTGTGGCAATGTCGGAGGCAAGGTGGCGCGGTATCTCACGATCCTGCGCAAAAAGCAGCAGCTGCGCGACGGCGGCGGGTTCTCCGTCCGCCACCGAGAAGCGCTCGATCAGGGCGTTGTCCAGCACGGGATTGGTGAAGGGGGAGAGCAGCAGCGGCCGGGTATCGCCCGATGCAAGGTGGCGGGCGATCAGGGCCCCGGCCAGTGCGCCCACGGCGCGCGGCCCCTCGACATAGCGGTCGGTGCAGGGAATCTCCGAAAAGGCGGTGTTGGGGGCTACGCCCTCATGGCGGATAGACTCCTGCACGGTGCAGGCCGTGGTCAGCAGCTTGTGCAGCTCGGTGCGAATCCGCGGGTCGGTGGAGCGGCCGCGCTGCTTGTACTGCAGCAGCAGGGTGTCCTTTTGCTCGTCATTCAGCTCAAGGGCCTCGGCCAGGCGCTCAAGCTGCTCCTGCCGGGGTGTGCGCTGGCCGTTGATGATCTTGTACAGGGTGGAACGGTCGATGGCGGTGCGGCGCGCCAGCTCGGCCATCGTGCCGGGATAGCGGGTAACAGCGATCTGGAGGCTTTGCGTCAGTTCACTCATGGGAAACCCTCTTGAATTGTAGCAGGTGCGGTAAAGCCGATGAAAAGGCCGGCGTGTACTTTGCCCCCCTGCGGAGTGGGTCATAAATAAGTATACTATACCGCGAAAACGGCGCGGTGGCAAGTGTGAACTTTTTTGTCAAAGCGTTGCGGTGCGGGCGGGAATTTGCTATAATCGGAACAAATACAGCAATGGAAACTGAGGTGATCCCCCCATGAAAAAGCATCCCCTGCTCAAGGCGGCTGCAGCGGCCGGTGCAGCGGTGCTGGGCGCTGCCTACGGTGTCTACCGCGTGGGCTTTTACAATAAGCCCACCACGCAGGTGCCCTCCCCGGCGGACATGCCCACCCGTGAGTGCTACCGCAAGGCGATGGGCCCCGATGCCGATGCGCTGGCGCGCGACCGGTTTGAGCCGGTGCATATCACGGCGCAGGACGGCACCCCGCTGGCGGCGCGGTACTACCACCATGCCGACGGTGCGCCGCTGGCCATCATCTTCCACGGATACCGCGGCTATGCCACGCGGGACGGGCTGGGCGGCTACACGCTCTGCACGGCGCTGGGCTACAATGTGCTGCTGCCCGACCAGCGCGCCCACGGCTACAGCGGCGGGCACACCATTACGATGGGCGTCAAAGAGCGCTACGATGCCCGGGACTGGGCCGTCTGGGCGCGCAGTCATTTCGGGCCGGAGGTGCCGATCTTCCTGATGGGTGTCTCGATGGGGGCGGCCACTGTGGTGCTGGCGGCCGGGCTGAGCCTGCCGGACAATGTGTGCGGCGTTGTGGCGGACTGCGGCTATACCAGCCCGCGGGAGATCACCCGCAAATGTCTGCCGGAATACCTGCCCGGTATGCCGGTCGGGCTTACCTACGCCATCGGGCGGCTGGGGGCGATCCTCTTTGGCCACTTTGACCCCGAGGACGCCGACTGCACCGCCGCTGCTGCACAGAGCAAGGTGCCGATCTTTTTTGTCCACGGCGATGCGGACGGCTTTGTGCCCTATGAGATGGGGCGGCGCAACTATGAAGCCTGCCGCGCGAAAGGCAAGAAATTTTTGACGGTACACGGCGCAGAGCACGCCGTGAGCTACTACCACGACAACGCCGCCTACACGGCGCAGGTCACCGACTTTTTACAGGATTGCCTGACCCGGCGCGGCTTTGTCTGGCCGCCCGAGGCTGACAAGGATAAACAAGCATAAGAGGAGTGTATAAGGTTATGAAACGAATTGCAACAAAGAACGCCCCGGCCGCCCTCGGCCCCTATGCCCAGGCGGTGGATACCGGCACAACGGTCTACTGCAGCGGCCAGCTGGGCCTTGACCCCGCGACCGGCGCACTGGCGGAGGGTGTGCAGGCCCAGACCCATCAGGCCCTGAAAAACCTGCAGGCCGTGCTGGGCGAGGCAGGCCTGACGCTGGACAGCGTTGTCAAGACAACGGTGTTCGTGCAGGATCTGGGGGATTTCGGCGCGGTGAACGAGGTCTACGGCAGCTATTTCCACGGCGGTTTCCCCGCGCGCAGCTGCGTGCAGATCGCCGCCCTGCCGAAAAACGCCCTTGTGGAGATCGAGTGCATCGCGGTGCGGTAAAAACGCATTGCAGGGGCGGATTCCATATCCGCCCGGGAACATTTCCGCCGCCGCGAACGGCGCGGGCGCATATAGAATGCGCCCCTACGGCGTGACCCATGTTGTGAGCGCCGGCCGCAAAGCGCAGCGGAGGGGTCAAGACCCCTCCCTACAGAAACAGATAACCGGCAGGCCGCCTGAAAACGGTCTGCCGGTTTCGTTTATTTCCCGTAGCTTGCCAGAAATTGGCGGGTGCGTTCCTCTTTGGGGTGGTCGATGAGATCCTTTGCGCTGCCCTGCTCTACCACAACGCCGCCGTCCATAAAAAGGATGCGGTCCGCCACATCGCGGGCAAACTTCATCTCATGGGTGACGATGATCATGGTGGTACGGTGCGCGGCAAGCTCCCGCAGGACGCGCAGCACCTCACCGGTCAGCTCGGGGTCAAGGGCCGAGGTCGGCTCATCAAAGCAGAGAATGTCGGGGTGCAGCGCCAAGGCGCGGGCGATGGCCACCCGCTGCTGCTGCCCGCCCGAAAGCTGGTGCGGGTAGTGGTTCTCCCGGTCGGAGAGGCCCATCTGCGCCAGCAGCGCCCGCGCCTGCTCCTCGAGTTCGGCAAGGATCCGGCGCTTGTTCTGCTTGTAGTCGGGGCGTTCCCGCGCCAGCAGCTGCCCGGCCAGCATTACATTCTGCAGCGCAGTGTACTGGGGGAACAGGTTGAAGTTCTGGAACACCAGACCGAAATGCAGCCGCTTTTTGCGGATGGCCTCCTCGCTCTGGGTGCGGGTGTCGGCGGCGCTCCACAGCGTTTCGCCCGCGACGGTGATCGAGCCGGTGTCGGCCGTCTCGAGAAAATTCAGGCAGCGCAGCAGCGTAGTCTTGCCTGAGCCGGAGGAGCCGATGATCGCCAGCGCCTCCCCCTCGGCCAGATCAAAGGAGATGCCGCGCAGCACGCTTGTGGCACCAAAGCTTTTGCCGATGCCGTTTACTTCCAACAATGCCATGACTGCACCCCCCTTATCTGAAATAGTCCAGCCGCTTTTCCAGCCAGCCGAACAGCAGCGTCAGCGCACCCACAAACACTAGGAAGAACACCGCTGTGGAGAACAGCGGCCAGATCAGACCCTTGGCGCTGTACTCCTTCGCCATCATGATGATGTCCTTGTTGGCAATGACATTCGCAAGCGAGGTATCCTTGACGAGGGTGATGATCTCGTTGCCCATCGGCGGCAGGATCCGCTTGATGACCTGCAGCAGCGTGACGCGGAAAAAGATCTGGGTCCGGGTCATGCCCAGCACCTGCCCGGCCTCGGTCTGGCCCTTGGGCACAGCCTCGATGCCGCCGCGGTAGATCTCAGAAAAATAGCAGGCGTAGTTGATGGCAAAGGCCACCACGGCCGCCACCAGACGGCCGCTGCCGCCCGACGGCCACGGGCTGGCAAAGCCCATCAGGCCGGGGCCAAGATAGATGACAAGGATCTGCAGCATCAGCGGCGTGCCGCGGATGATCCAGACAAAGGTCTTGACTGCGCCGCGCAGCGGGGCAAGCCTGCTCATGGAGCCGAACGACACCACCAGCCCCAGCGGCAGTGCGAACAGTAAGGTAAGGCCGAACAGCTGGCAGTTGAGCCAGAAGGCTTCGGTCAGGCGGCCCCAGATGACAGCTGCCTCGCCCATCAGTCGGCCAGCGTCAGGCTGTATTTGTCGGCAAGGGCCTGCATCGTGCCGTCCGCCTTCAGCTCGTCAAAGGCGGCGTTCACGGCCTCGGCGGCATCGCTGCCCTTGCGGAAGGCAACGCCGTATTCCTCGGCGTTCAGCTCGTCCTTGATGGCAAGGTTCGCGTAGTCGGTGCCCTCGCCGATCATGGCGGTGGCCAGCGTCAGGTCCAGCACAGCGGCATCGGCGGTGCCGGCGGCAACCTCCATCAGGCAGTCGGTCTGCACGCTCTTGCTGATGTACTCTGCCTGCGACAGGCCCGCGTCCTCGCTGATGGCGGTCTCACCGGCGGAGCCGGCCTCGGCCACAACGGTCTTGCCCGCCAGATCGGCAGTGGAGGCGTAGGCGGCGTCGGCCTTCATCACAACGACCTGCGCGTTCTTGGCGTAGGGCTTGGTGCAGGCGGCGTTGGCCATGATGTCATCGGTCAGGGTCATGCCGTTCCAGATGCAGTCGATGCTCTTGGCGTCCAGCTCAACGACCTTGGTGTCCCAGTTGATCTCGACAAAATCAGGCTCAACGCCGAGCTTGGCGCAGACGGCGGTGGCAAGCTCGGTGTCAAAGCCGGTAAAGTTACCGTCGGCATCGGTGTAGTTCATCGGCTCGTAGACGGTGTAGCCGATGGTCATCTTGCCCTTGCCCTGAATGTAGGCGAGGTCGGTGTCGGCGGCTGCGGTGCTTTCGGTCGAAACGGCGTCCGCCGTGCTGGCGGGGGTCGCGGCGGCGCTGCTGCCGCAGCCGGCCAGACCGGCCGCCATGCCAAGTGCCAGAACGGTGCTGATAAGCTTTTTCATGATAACTCCTCCTATACTTTGCACAAATCCCTCACACTGCCGATTTAAAGCGGTGGTATTCTTTAATAGTAATGCAAAACCGTAGGTTATGCAAGAGGTTTGGGCAATTTTTGCAGAAAAAAGAATATTTATGCAGGGGTGGGGGCGAGAGGCTGCGGCTTGACAAAGAGACTGCACAGCGTTATAATAAACATAGAAAAAGGCACTGCGACAAGCGGTTGGTCTCTTTCAAGCTAGGGTAATTAGGTTAGACCTAAGAACCGTCACTTGGCAGAGTGGCGGTTCTTGCTTTTTACAATGATGCTCAATGTAATGGTCTTGTGACCCACATAAAACGTAAATGTAAAACGCATGATCTCACCTCCTTTCGGGAGGGAAGACCAACCGCCTGCCGTATGTGCAGTGCCCGCCGCATAAAGCGGCATAAAAAGAATACCATGTTTCGACGGTTTTTGCAACCGGGAGGCATGGTATTTTTTGCTGCTTTTTACTTGATGATCCGCACCATATCGCGGGTGATGGCATCAAGGGTCGGCGCGCCGCACAGGCGCATCGTGTCGGCCAGCTCGCTGCCGAGCTTTTCGGTGTAGGCGGCAACGCCGTCCGCCCCGCCGCCGTAGACGGCTGTGACGAAGGGCCGTGCGATCAGCACACCGTCCGCGCCGAGAGCCAGCGCCTTGAACACATCGTTGCCGGTGCGGATGCCGCCGTCCACAAGGATCTTGGCGCGGCCGTCCACTGCGGCCACGATGTCGGCCAGAACCTCCGCCGTGGCAGGGCAGTCGTCCAGCACGCGGCCGCCGTGGTTGGACACAACGATGCCGGCAGCCCCGGCCTTAACGGCCTTTTCAGCACCGCTGACGGTCATGATGCCCTTTAAGATGAACGGCACACCTGCGCTTTTGGCAATCTCCTGCAGTTGCTCCACGGTCTTGCTGCCCGCGGGCGGGTCAAGATGCTGCAGAAACGGCAGCCCTGCGGCGTCAATGTCCATGGCCAGCGCAAAGCAGCCGGACTGACGGGCCATCGCCATCTTCTGCGCCACGGTCGCGTTGTCCCACGGCTTGACGGTCGGGATGCCCGCGCCGCCGCTGGCGGCGATGGCAGCGGTCGCGCCCTCCATGACCTTGGGGTTCGTGCCGTCACCGGTAAAGGCGGCAATACCGGCCGCCGCACAGGCGGGGACCAGAATGTTATTGTAGTCAAGGTCGTTGTATTTGTCGCCGTAGTGCAGCGCCATGGCACCCACCGGCCCGGCAAAGAAGGGGTACTTAAAGGTGCGGCCGAAGATGCGCAGTGCGGTGTCCGGCTCAAAATTTTCGTGGATCGTGTCCATGTTCAGCCGCACATCGCGCCAGGCGTCAAAGTTGCGAATCGCCACCGTGCCGCTGCCCTTGGCACCGGGGCCGGGAATCGTGGCGCCGCAGGCGCGGCCGTTGCATACCGGGCAGGCATGGCAGGGGCCCATCTGACCGCGCGCGGATTCAAGAACTTCTTTATAAGTCATCTGGATTTTGCCTCCTGAGTTGCGGGTCGATGCGAGCATCGGCCCCTGCAAAAATCGGGTAATTATGCTCCGCGGTCATTATAGCGCGTTTTGTGCGCGGCCGCAAGGGCGGCGGGTGCAGCAAAGCGTTTGCCAAATGACAGGAAAAATTGTACAATAGGGACAAGATCTTGATTTTTTGAGGGGAACTTGTATGAAACGACTGGTCGTTGGGCTGCTGGCCCATGTGGACAGCGGCAAAACCACATTGGCCGAGGGGCTGCTTTACCGCGCGGGGGTGCTGCGCAAGCTGGGCCGCGTGGATCACAGGGACGCATTTCTGGATACCGACAGCCGGGAGCGGGCGCGGGGCATTACGATCTTTGCCAAGCAGGCGGTGCTGGCACTGCCCGCCGCCGCTGGGGCCGAGGCGTGCGAGCTGACCCTGCTGGACACGCCGGGACATGTGGATTTTTCCGCCGAGGCCGAGCGCGCCCTGCAGGTGCTGGATTATGCAGTGCTGGTGGTCTCCGGCACGGACGGCGTGCAGGCCCACACCGAGACGCTCTGGAAGCTGCTGGCCCGCTACCGCGTGCCCACCTTTGTGTTTGTGAACAAGATGGATCTGCCGGGTGCTGATGCCGCCGTCCGCCTGCGGGAGCTGCGCGGGCGGTTCGGGGACGGGTGCGTGGATTTTTCTGCCGTGCCCGACCCGGAGGCACTGGCCCTGTGCAGTGAGCCGCTGATGAACGAGGTGCTGGAAAACGGCGCGGCCTCGCCCGAGACCGTGGTGACAGCCATTGCGCGGCGGCAGGTGTTCCCGGTGTTTTTCGGCGCGGCACTGCGGCTGGACGGGCTGGACGGCCTGCTGCGCGGGCTGCAGACGCTGACCCGCACCCCGCCGCGCTGGCCGGAGTTCGGTGCGCGGGTGTTCAAGATCAGTGAGGATGCGGGCACACGGCTGACATGGCTCAAGATCACGGGCGGCGTGCTGCCGGTCAAGGCAGTGCTGCCCGGCGGCGAGAAGGCCGATGCGCTGCGGCTGTACAACGGCGGAAAATTCCGGCTGGTCAGCGAGGCATACCCCGGCATGGTCGTGGCGGCGGCGGGGCCGGCTGCCACCCGCCCCGGGCAGGGCCTTGGGGCAGAGGCTGACGCCGATACCCCGCTGCTGGAGCCGGTGCTGAACTACCGTGTCGAGAGCGCAGCCGACCCCCATACCCTGCTGAAGGCATTGCAGACGCTGGAAGACGAGGACCCCCAGCTGCATGTGAACTGGCGGGACGACCTCGGCGAGGTGCATGTCCAGCTGATGGGCGAGGTGCAGCTGGAAATTTTGCAGAATATCCTGCAGGAGCGGTTCGGGCTGGATGTGACATTCAGCGAGGGCGGCATTTTGTATAAGGAGACGCTGACGGCGGCTGTCGAGGGCATCGGCCACTATGAGCCGCTGCGCCACTATGCCGAGGTGCATCTGCTGCTGGAGCCTGCGCCCCGGGGCAGCGGCGTCCAGCTGGCGGCAGACTGCCCGCCCGACACGCTGGCCGAAAACTGGCAGCGGCTGATTTTGACCCATCTGGCCGAGCGCACCCACCCGGGCGTGTTGATCGGCGCACCGCTGACCGATGTCAGGATCACGCTGGCGGCGGGCCGCGCCCATCAAAAGCACACCGAGGGCGGGGACTTCCGGCAGGCGACCTACCGCGCTGTGCGGCAGGGCCTGCGGATGGCTGCGGCGGGGGACGGCGTGCAGCTGCTGGAGCCGTGGTACGATTTTACGCTGGAGCTGCCCGCCGATGCGCTGGGCCGCGCCATGGCCGATGTGCAGCGGATGTGCGGCAGCTTCCATGCGCCTGAAACACTCCCGAATTCCGAAAACACGGTGCGGCTGACCGGCCGCCTGCCCGTTGCCACGGCGCGCGGCTATGCGCGGGAGGTCGCAGCCTACACCCACGGGCTGGGCCGGTGGGCTGTGCTGCCCGCCGGGTACGATGCCTGCCACAACACCGATGAGGTGCTGGCCGCCGCAGGGTATGACCCCGATGCCGACACCGACAACCCGGCGGATTCAGTGTTCTGCTCCCACGGGGCCGGGTATCTTGTCAAGTGGGACGAGGTCCCCGCCCGCGCCCATGTTTCCAGCGGGCTGGAGCGGCGGCTGGGTACTGCACCCGCCGCCGGGCAGACGCAGGAGGAGGACGAGGCCAACGCGCGCCGCCGCCGGGCCTCCGCCTACTGCGGCACGCTGGAGCAGGATAAGGAGCTGCTGGCGATTTTTGAGCGCACCTACGGCAAGATAAAGCGCCGCGGCGGCGTTGACGATGCCAAAAAGGCCGCCCGCGCGGCCCTGCACACCGCCCCGGCGGCGAGCGTGCCGGCTGCGCCTGTGCCCGCCGGGCCGGACTATCTGCTGGTGGACGGCTACAATGTCATCTTTGCGTGGGACGCCCTGCGCAGGCTGGCAGACGGCAGCCTTGATGTCGCGCGGCGCAGGCTGATGGACATTCTGTGCAACTACGCAGGCTATAAGCGCTGTGTGCCGATACTGGTGTTTGACGCCTACAAGGTACGGGGCGGCGCGCGGGAGGTGGAGAAATACCACAACCTCTATGTCGTCTACACCCGGGAGGCCGAGACCGCCGATATGTACATTGAGCGTGCGACCCATGAGCTGGCGCGTGAGCATCGCACCCGCGTGGTCAGCAGTGACGGCGCAGAGCAGATCATCGTGATGGGCCACGGCGCGCTGCGTGTTTCGGCCCGCGCGTTTGAGGAGGAGGTCAACGCGGTCGAAAAGGAGATCCGCGAATTTTTGGAGGAATAACACAAAAGCCGCTGTGTAGCGAAATGCTTTCCGTATGGTGGACAGTGAAGTCCACTTCCGGATATTTTTTGGCAATAGAAAAGCGCCGCATCGTTGCGGCGCTTTTGCTTTGCCCGGAAGATGGAGCGAGGGGGCTGTTCCGTTATCTGTTATTCTTTTTCTTTTTGCCAAAAACAGCTATGGCAAAGACTGCACCGCCGATAACAAGGATAAGGATGATCCACAACGCAGGGCTGCTTGTATGGCTGTCCTGCGGAATGGTGTCCTGAGATTCGGGTGTTGGCGAGGGCGTAGAACTCGGCGTTGCGGTAGGTGCGGGGGTAGGGGTAGGGGTCGCCGTACTTTCGGCGGCGGGCGTAGCGGTGGGAGCCGATGTCTTGTTCGGCGTTGGTGTTTTGGTAGGTGCCGTTGTTCTGTTCGGCGCGGGTGTTTTGGCAGGAGTCGGTGCGCTGACCGGCGCGGGTGTTTGGACAGGAGCCGCTGTGCTGTTCGGCGTGGGCGTTTTGGTAGGAGCCGATGTACTCGGCGTGGTGACGACGTCCTTGTACTGCAAAGCAGCAAGGGCATCCTCGATAGCTTTCGCCATGGCGTCTACTTTGCTCTGCTCGGTAATGTTCTTGCCGCGCACAACAGCGCCGACAGCAGTTTCCACAGCGGAGAAGTCCTTGTAGTTGTCCTTGTTTAGTGCATTTGCTTTGGCAATGGCTTCATCGACCTTGGTATAGTCGGCCTCCTTATATTTCAGGGCAGTAATCGCATCCTCTATAGCTTTCGCCATTGCATCAACCTCTGTTTGCTGGGCTTTGCTTTTTGCTCGGTCAACAGAGTTAATGGAGTCCTCTACCGCAGAATAATTTGTATAAAGGCTGCTCTCAAGAGCCGTTGCCCTTGCGATGGCTGCATCGACAGCTGTGTAATCAGCGAGAATGTTATTGTCATCCCACACAAAAGTTGGATGACCGATTCCGGCAACCCATTCAACGCCCGCACCGGCATTGGTTTGCAAGCCAGCAAGGACATCTGCGGAGGTGAAGTTGGAGACGGCAGTGCCGCACGATGACTGGTCAAAGGTCGGGTCGGCACCCGCAGTACCTGCATCCCAATCAACCACCAGCTTAGCAACGGCTAAGTAATTGCCTTTATTATCAGGATATGTTTCTTCATCAAGCGTTACACCATCAGGAGGGGTATCCGGCCAAATGCAGTCGGTAACATGGGGCTTTACAACAGCTGTAATCCAAGTGATATTGCCAGGCTCAGCGCCAGTGATGTTTTTTGTTGCAACTATGCAATTTTTGATTATTACGCCAGGCTTGTTCCCAGAGAAGTTTTCAAAGTTTGCACCGAGAATACCACCTACAGCTGAATAGATATTATTGCAGGAAACAGAACCGCCAAACCAACAATCGGTAATCGACGAGCTGTCCGCAGAGTTTTCCCACTGACCAATCAGCCCGCCAACGGTATCAACATGATCTTCATCGGATTCTGTACTGATAACCGTGGCGTCTGAACCGCAGCCTTTTACTTGTGTACTCCAAGTGCATTGACCAATCAGTCCACCAACGAACTTGTCGCCAACATTGTTTTCTATTTTTCCGCTTGTATAGCAGTTTTCAACTGTGCCGCCATTGACCCAATCTGCCAAAATGCCGGCAAGTAACGAACCATCATTTGAGGCAATATCAGCGTCTATAACAAGTAAATTCTTTAATGTACCACCGTCAGAAACAACTCCGAAAAGTCCATTTCGAACAAGTTCGTCCCCAGTATAGTGATGGTACAGATTCATGATTTTATGATGTTGCCCATCAAAGGTACCAGCAAAATATCTGCCAAAGTTGCCGCCATTTCCAATGGGGGTCCACTGGGAGCCAGATAAGTCGAGGTCATTATCTAAGTAAATCGTTTTCCCTTCAAATGATACAGATGCAGTTTTGTCATTGACTAACTGGGCTAAACCGGCCAACTGTTCGGCAGTGGTGAAATGGTATTCAGTATCCGTCTTATGGTCGGTGTACCAGCTTGTATCTGCCGTACCGTCCCAATTATCTACTGAAGTTCCTTCAGCAAACATTGCCATTGGCAAGAAAGTCATAACAAGGCAAAGCGTTAGCAGAAGGCTAAGAACTTTTTTCTTCATTTTCATTCCTCCTGTGTGTTTTAATCATTAAGAATTGTTGCCGTAGCAAGTGTACCGATAAAATGGATTGAAGCATCCGCAATACCTGACAATCAGGCGTAAAGTTTCAGCAGTGTTCCCCCTTCCCACAAAAGAAAAAATCCGAAAACAGGGCACAGTTCACCCTGCTTTCGGATTTTACCTGACGATTTGATGTAATAGGGCTTGACACATTGAATAAAAGGCGCAATACTACTGCCGAGCCGAGCCGAGCCGAGCCGAGCCGAGCCGAGCCGAGCCGAGCCGAGCCATTTTTGCGCCACTGACAGACATTGTCAAGCCTTCCTTTCGCAATTTTAATAGGAAAAGGATATAAGTCCCCTTCCCTTACAAATATACAATAGCATTATAGCAAATTTTTCTTATAACCACAAGTGGCGTTTAAAATAAAAGAGTTCTAAAAGAAATGCCCTAAAACGCAAAAGTAAACCAGAGCACTTTTAAAGCTAAAAAAGCCAAAGTCTCCGGTTTACTTTTGCGCTTTAGGGCGCCAAACGATTTTCAATTTACAAATTTTTCGCTGCGCACAGCAGAATTTCCTCGGCCTTGTCCAGCCCGAGTTTGCTGGTGCAGAGGGTCAGGTCATAGTTGCGGCTGTCGCCGTAGATCTGGCCGGTGTGCTGCTTGCAGTAGCTGCGGCGGGCGCGGTCGGCACTGTCCATGTCGGCCTCCAGCTGCTCAAACGGAGTGTCGGGCATCAGCTTGCGCATGTGCAAAAGACGCCAGTTGCGGTCGGCATGGACGAACACCCGCAGGCAGTGGTCAAACTCCCGCAGGATATAGTCGGCGTTGCGGCCCACGATGACGCAGCTTTCCCGGTCGGCAATCTCGCGGATGGCGCGGACCTGAGCATCCCACAGCTCCTCGCTCAGGGGGCGGTTGTAGAAGTTGAAAAGGCTCTGGGTAAAGCCGAACTCATGGGGGACACGCTCGTCCCAGCGGCGCACCTGCTCCGGTGTCAGGTGGGCGCTGGCCTTGGCGGTCTTTAAGATAATGTCGCGGTCATAGTAGGCAATGTCCAGCTCCCGGGCCAGACGGCGGCCCAGCTCGCCGCCGCCTGCGCCGAACTCGCGGCCGATGGTGATGATACGCTTCATGGCAGGATCCTCCTTCAGGTAAGCAGGAAGTGTAGGGCGCTGCCGTACCGCAGGGCGGCTCGATAACGCCATAATACCCTTATTGTATCAAATCCGGCGGGAAAGTCAACTGGCGCTGTTCAGCCGGTAGCCGACCTTGTAGACGGTCTGGATGTCGTTTTCCAGCCCAAGCTTGCGGCGCAGCCGGTTGATGTGGACATCAACGGTGCGGCTCTCGCCGATAAAGGCGTAGCCCCATGCAGCCTCAAGAAGCTGGCTGCGGCTCAGGGCCTTGTCACAGTGGGTCACAAGGACGGCCAGCAGGGCAAATTCCCGCGGCGTCAGGCAAAGCTCGCAGCCGGCGCGGCGCACACGGTGGGCGCGCAGGTCAACGGTCAGGTCTTTGTAGGCAATGTACGGATCATACGGGGCCATGATAGGGGCCCTCCTTTCAGATAGGGTAGGGGTGCTGTCATCTATAATAACGATAAATGTTTCCGAGTTGTTACAAAAATCGGAAAAATCCGTAATTTTTTTAAAAAATGGGAAGAACGGGCGTTTTCCACATTTCAACAAAACCTATATATCGTGGGTTTTGGACAGTTTACACCGGGTTTTCCACAGTTTCAACATGGTTTTCCACATTTCAACTGTGGAATGATGTGGAAAACCTGTGCAAAATGCTAAGGCAACACCGCACAATTCCCGCCTGACGGCTTAAGCACCGCTCCGGCGGCTGCGGTACGGCATCTGCGTTGCCAAAATGCTCGATAAGACATCCAGTATTATCTGCGCTTTTGGCTTAGCATCTGCCGCACCTCGCTCGCCGTATCGGCACTTAGAATTATGCGGTATTGCCCAAAGACTGCGCCGAACGGCTTGGCGCGGCGGCATTTTTTGCGATTCGTTCAAAGTTGTGTCACATGCTGTTCATTTTTAGAGCGCATGCTATACTTGTACAAAGGGCAGCACCGCCAAAGATGCGGTGTCTGCCCGGACAAAAGAGGAGGCCAATGGCATGAAAGAAACGACACAGCCGCCGAAGGACCCGAAAAAGAAACTGTGGGTCGGCTATGCGGTCATTCTGGCAATCGTGATTTTGAGCAACATCTTCCTGTATCCGGCGCTGATGCAGGCCGGTGTCAAGAGCGTGAACTACAGCACCTTCCTGCAGATGCTGGAGAGCAAGGAGCTGGCCACCGTCCAGATCGAGGACCAGCAGATCTATTTTGTGGACAAGAACGAAAACTCCTTCAAGACGAACGCCATCGCGCAGGACAACAACCTCGTGGCGCGTCTGGAGGACGCGGGCGTGGAGTTCGGCACCGTCTACCAAAGCCCGACGATCTGGGACTCACTGCTGAACCTTATCATCTCCTTCCTGCCGATGATCCTGCTGTTCTGGTTCATCAACCGCTGGGCCTCCAAAAAGATGGAGCAGATGGGCGGTGCCGGCGGCAATGCAATGCTGTTCGGCGGCAAATCCGGTGCCAAGCAGTATGTTGTCGATGATGAGACCGGCATCAAGTTCAATGATGTCGCCGGTGAGGACGAGGCCAAGGAGAGTTTGCAGGAGATCGTAGACTTCCTGCACAACCCCAAGAAATACGAGGACATCGGCGCCAAGATGCCCAAGGGCGTGCTGCTTGTCGGCCCTCCGGGTACCGGCAAGACGCTGCTGGCCCGTGCGGTCGCCGGTGAGGCCGGTGTGCCGTTCTTCTCGATCGCCGGCAGTGAGTTTGTCGAGATGTTTGTCGGCATGGGCGCAAGCAAAGTGCGCGACCTGTTTAAGCAGGCTGGTGAAAAAGCGCCCTGTATCGTCTTTATTGATGAGATCGACACGATCGGCAAAAAGCGTGACGGCGGGGCAAACCTCGGCGGCAACGATGAGCGCGAGCAGACCCTGAACCAGCTGCTGACCGAGATGGACGGCTTTGACGCCGCCAAGGGCGTTGTCATTCTGGCCGCCACGAACCGGCCGGAGTCGCTTGACCCGGCGCTGACCCGCCCCGGCCGCTTTGACCGGCGCGTGCCGGTCGAGCTGCCCGACCTCAAGGGGCGCGAGAGCATCCTGCGCCTGCACGCCAAAAAGGTGCGCCTTGGCCCCGACTGTGATTTTTCCGTTGTCGCCCGGATGACGCCCGGTGCCTCCGGTGCCGAGCTGGCCAACATTGTGAACGAGGCCGCCCTCTGCGCGGTGCGCCACCGCCGCAAGGCCGTGACCCAGTTTGACCTGCAGGAGGCTGTGGACACGATCTTGGCCGGTGCGCAGAAGAAGAATAAGATCCTGAACAATAAAGAAAAGTGCATCGTCTCCTACCATGAGGTCGGCCATGCGCTGGTGGCGGCACTGCAGACGAACAGCGCCCCCGTGCAGAAGATCACCATCGTGCCGCGTACCTCCGGTGCGCTGGGCTTTACGATGCAGGTCGAGGACGGTGACCACACCCTGATGACCAAGGAGGAAATCCTGAACAAGATCGCCACCCTGACCGGCGGCCGCGCCGCCGAGGAGCTGATCTTCCATTCGATCACGACAGGTGCCAGCAATGATATTGAGCAGGCCACCAAGCTGGCCCGCGCGCTGGTCACCCGCTACGGCATGACCGAGGATTTTGACATGGTCGCGCTCGAGACGGTGAACAACGCCTATCTGGGCGGCGATGCCAGCCTTGCCTGCAGTGAGCAGACCGCAGCGAAGGTGGATGCCAAGGTCGTGGAGATCGTGCAGGCCGAGCATAGAAAAGCCTATAAGCTGCTGGCTGACAACAAGCGCAAGCTGGACGAGATCGCCCAGTACCTGTACGAAAAGGAGACCATCAGCGGCGAGGAGTTTATGCGTATTTTGAACGCGCAGCCGCAATTACCGGCGGGGACTTCGGCAGATTCCACAAACGCGGTGCAGTAATTTTGTATAGTTGTCGTTCGATTGCCCCTTGACGCCGCCGTCACAGCCTTGTATGATAAGTACACAAACCAACCCGGCGAGAGGGGGAAAACGAGAGTGACCTTTGAAGAATTGCAGGATCTGCTGGCAGAGCAGTTCAGCTGTGACACCGGCGATCTGACCAGAAGCACGGCGCTGGAGGATCTGGACGCCGACCATGAGGATATGATCGAGCTGGCCTGGGCGCTGGGCGAGGCAATCGGCGTGGAAATCGATGAAAGCGAGCTGAGCGAGGATCTCACCATCGGTGAGCTGTGGCGCTTTGTGCGCGATAAGGAAGAAAACGCCGAGGAGTAACAACAAACGGAAGGCCTGCCCTTTGCGGCAGGCCTTTTTGGTATCTGAACGGCCAAGCCGCCCGGGGCGGCGCAGGATGAGAAAGCGGGAATCATGACAAACACGAAAGCAAAACATTTCTGGGCAGTAGCGGCGCTGCTGGCGGTGGGGCTTGCGGTGATGCTGCTCTATGCCGGGCGCAAGCAGGGCTACCATGTGGACGAGCTGTATACCTATGAGTTGGCCAACTACCCCGGCGGCTTCTATGCGCTGCAGGACGGCTATCTGGACAGCTGGCATAACGGCAGCTTTTACAAGGCGGCCCTGTCGGCGGAGCGGCCCTTTGCCTACAGCATCCCATGGAACAACCAGAAGATCGATGTCCACCCGCCGCTCTATTACTGTCTGGTCTACACGGCGGAATCGCTCTTTCCGGGACTGGGGCTGCCGTGGGTCGGGCTGCTGCCGAACTTTGTCTGCCTGCTTGCGGGGGCAGCGGTGCTGTACCTGACGGTACGCCGTCTGACCGGGCGGTTCTGGCCTGCGTGGACAGCGGCGGCCTGCTGGCTGCTGAGCGTCGGCGTGCAGGGTATGGCCGTCTTTACCCGTATGTACAGCCTGATGATGCTGGAGGGCATTGTGCTGCTGTACTGCCATGTGGTGCTGTGGCAGGCGCTGCAGCAGGGGGCGCGGCCGCCCCGGGCCGTATGGGCCGGGCTGTTTGCTGCCACGCTGGCGGGGGTGCTGACCCAGTATTTCTTTTTGGTGTACTGCTTTTTCCTCTGCGGGTTGTTCGGGCTGTGGCTGCTGGTCACGCGGCGGTTCAGAACGGCGGCGGGCTATGCGGCGGCTGAGCTGGCCGGGCTGGGGGCGGCGTATCTGGCCTTCCCCACGATGAAGCAGCATATCTTTTCCGGCTCCCGCGGGAAGCAGGCGTTTACCAGTGTGTTCGATGTCTCGGCGCTGGCGGACTGGGCGGCCAGTCTGGGCCGGGTGTTCCGCCTGCTGGCGGCGCAGTTCGGCGGGCTGGCGCTGTGGGGCGTTGTGCTGGCGGCTGCGGCGATCCTGCTGTGGCGGCGCGGTGCGCGGCTGCGGGGCAACGGCCTGTTTGCCGCCGGGCTGCTGCTGGCTGCCTGCGGGTATGTGGTGCTGATCGACAAGGCTGCGCCGTTTGAGGCTGACCGCTACTATGTAGTGATCTATGGTGCAGTCGTGACGGCGGCGGCGGTGATTCTGGCGCGGTTGGACCTGCGGCGGGATGCTGTGCTGGCGCTGGTTGTAGTGCCGGTGCTGGCAGCACATTTTGTGCATCCCAACGAATATTTGTACGAGCAGTATGCCCCGCGCACCGAGGCGCTGGCCAAGACGGCCGCCCTGCCGGCCGTTGTGCTGAACAACGCCGGCTACGATGTTGCGCCGGACCTCTTTGCCACAGAGTTCGCCGCGCGGGAGGCTGTCTATCAGGCAGGCGCCGGTGACGATGCGGCAAGCCTGCAGGCGGCCGCCCAAAGCCGCGATCTGCAGGATGGATTTGTGGTGTACGGGTATGTATATGACGCAGATGCGCTGAAAACGATGATCGAGGACACGCTGGACACAGAAAGCGTGGAATTGCTGACCGATGTGGCGAAGTGCCCGGTGTATTATGTGAAGCTGAAGTAAGGAAAACGGGGCAGACGAAAAGGGGCTGTGAATGGTTTCTAAGAAAAAAATCAACGGCTGGGCGGCGGTGGCGCTGGTGTTTCTGGTGTGCGCGGTCGTCTATGGGCTGCTGAGCAGCTACCCGCGGGAGCTGGCCGTCTACAGCGATGAGCTGCGCTATCTGGATGTGGCGCGCAGCCTGCTGCAGGGGCGCGGGCTGCGGGTACGCAATATGCCCAGCGATTACCAGAAGATCCTCTACCCGCTGTGCATCCTGCCGGCGCTGCTGCTGCGGACCACAGCCGCGCAGATCACGGCCATCGGCTGGCTGAACGCTGTGTATATGGCAAGCGCGGTCTTTCCGGCCTATGCGCTGGCGCGTGCGATGCGGCTGAACCCGCGCCGCACGGCGTTTCTGGTGGGGGTCACGGCGGTGCTGCCCACCATGTCGGCAGCGGCTACCTTTATGAGCGAAACCGTGTTTCTGCCGCTTTCACTGTGGCAGGTGTACTTTTTCCTGCGGGCAATGCTGGCTGCGCCGCGGGCCCGGGTAGGCTGGTGCGCGGCGGCGGGGGCGTTCTGCTACCTGCTGTATCTGAATAAGGAGGTCGCGCTCTATTACCTGATTGCCTGGGTGCTGGTGCGCGGCTGGGTTTGGTGGCACGATAAGGCAGGCTGGCGTGCTGAGCTTGCCTGCAATGCGGCGCTGCTGGGCAGCTTTCTGGCCTGCTTTGTGCTGGCCAAGGTCACGCTGTTCCGGGGGCTGGGCAACTCCTACAACCAGACCGGCTGGCTGACCGGGGAGCAGTGGCGCTTCCTGCCCTTTGCACTGGTCTGTGATGCGCTGTTTACCGTGCTGGCGTTCTGGGTGTACCCCGTGCTGCTGCCCCTCTGCGGGCTGCACCGCCCCCGCCGGGGCAGCGATGCCCGCCGTACCCAGCTGCCGCTTTTCCTGCTGCTCTGTCTGGGCATTGGCGTGGCGGTCATCGCATGGTCCATCACTGTGCGGGAGGATCTGCACGATCCCTCGCCCCGGCAGCATATGCGGTATCTGGAGCCGCTGCTCATCCCGCTGCTGGCCGTGACGATGAACACGCTGGACGAGGCACTGACCCCCGCCCGGAAACGCTTTCTGGCTGCGCTGACCGCCCTTTGGGGCATCGGCTTTATAGTGGTCTGCCGGGCCATCGGTGCGGGCGCGGGGGACAATACCCTGCTGCAGTGGTTTGACTTTGTGGCCGACCGCACCGACCGCCTGCCCGGCGGCAGCCAGACCCTGTGGCTGGCTGTCTGGCGCGTCTGCATTGTGCTGGGCGTGGCTGTACTGGGCGCTGTGCTGGTGCGGCACCGCGGCCGCAGGGTGCTGGCTGCCGCTGCGCTGGTGCTTTGCGCGGCCTGCTATCTGGGCGAGTGGCGGATCAACCGCTGGACCTACGCGATACCCGCTGAGAGCGCGGCCGGTGCCAGCGCACTGAACGAGAGCCTTGCCGCGCTGGACGGCAAGGTGCTGTTCCTGCCCTGTGGGGTGCGCCAGCGGGACAGCCAGCTTATAGAAACATATATCGCGCGGGATGTCTATATCGTCGAGTATGAGACGCTTTTGCAGAGCGGTGTGCTGGCGGACGGTGTGCTGGATCTGACCGCCGAGGCGGTCGGCCCCGAGTACCCGGGCCGCGCGTATGAGGATCTGACCGCTGCGGACTGGTTGCTGGCCGCCGAGGGCGTGCCGCTGGATACGACCACGCTGGAAAAGGCGGACGCGGTGTGCCCGGCGGGGTATGTGCTGTATCGGAATCCGGATGCACAGAGAGTCAGGTTTGTGGTATCGTGAGCGGAGGTCTGCGCTGCCCTGACCTGCAAAAATGGCCTCCTCTTTTCCCAAGAGGGGGCTTTTTTTCTTGCGATTGGCGGTGCGGTGTTGTATAATCTTTATTATGTAGAATTGTGTGCAGAAAAGGAGCTTTCCATGGAAAAACTACTGGTTTTTATCCCTGCCTACAACTGTGAAAAGCAGGTCACGCGGGTGCTTTCGCAGCTGCTTGACAAACGCATCGCCCCTTGGGTGGGGGAGTGCATCGTTGTAAACAACTGTTCCACCGATGGCACCGAGGCCGCTGTGCAGGACTGGATGGCCCGCCACCCCGATGCGCCGGTGCGCCTTTTGCGCAATGACCGCAACTACGGTCTGGGCGGCAGCCATAAGGTGGCGTTTGGCTATGCGGCCGCCCACGGGTATGCGCATCTTGTCGTACTGCACGGTGACGATCAGGGGGCCATCGCCGACCTGCTGCCGATCCTGAACGATGATACCTATAAAAAATACGACTGCTGCCTCGGCTCCCGCTTTATGCGCGGCAGCAAGACCGGCGGCTACAGTGCGCTGCGCACGGTGGGCAACTACGGCTTCAACTGGCTTTTCAGTCTGGTGGCGCGCAGAAAAATCACCGATCTGGGCAGCGGACTGAACCTGTATGCCGTGGCCCCGCTGAAAAACGAATACTACAAAAAGTTCCCTGACACGCTGTATTTTAACGATTGCATGATTCTGGCGCTCTGCCAGATGAAGCAGCGGGTGCTGTTCTTCCCCATCAGCTGGCGGGAGGAGGATCAGGTCAGCAACAATAAGCTGACGAGCTTCGGTATCAGTCTGCTCAAGCTCTGCGGGAAGTATCTGGCAGGGCCGAAGGCGTTTGTGGAGCGCGAGTGGCGCGACAACAGTATTGAGGATTACAGCTACGAGGTCGTAGCGTCCAACCTGTAAGGAGGTTTTTGCAATGAAGGTTCTGGTAACGGGTGCAGCCGGGTTTATCGGCGGTCAGCTCTGGCACAAGCTGTGGCAGCGCGGCGATGAGGTCGTGGGTATCGACAACTTCTCCTACGGCAATCTGGACAACCTGAAGTTTGACGACCATGATTTCGGTGCCGAGGTGCGGAAGATGGATATCCGCGACAAGGCCGGGATGCTCCAGCTGTTTGAGGAAGAAAAGTTCGAGGTCGTGTACAACATTGCGGGCATTGCCCCCCTGCCGGACTGCCAGAGCGACCCTGTGCAGGCCATCGAGGTCAATACGCTGGGCCTTGTGAACCTGCTGGAGGCAGGCCGCCGCACCGGCATCCGACAGCTGGTGCAGGCCTCCACCAACGCTATGTATGAGAACGAGACCGAGTTCCCGACCGTGGAGTCGAAGTTCAACCCGCCGACGCTGATCTACCCCAACACAAAATACTGCGGCGAGCGGTTTGCCCAGAGCTTTGCCGACACCTACGGCATGACCGTGACCTGCCTGCGCTTTGCCAATGTCTACGGCCCCCACATCGACTGCCTGCGCAAGCAGCCGCCGTTTGTGGGCTACATGATCCGCGAGCTGTACTACGACCGCACGCCGGAGTTCCACTCTGACGGCAACCAGCGCCGCGATTATATCTATGTCGATGACCTGATCGCGCTGGCGCTGCGCGTGGTGGAGCAGCCCCAGAAGGGCTTTGACGCGGTGAATGTCTCCAGCAACCGCAGCTATTCCGTTAAGGAGCTGTATGCCATTGCCAGCCGCCTGATGGGCAAGAGCATCGAGGCCAAATACTGCCCGAGCAGCCATTATTGGGCCAAATATCCCGAGCTGTACGGCGGGGCCTACGGCATCAAGCCGGAGATCCTCGACCATGAGGTGAACAAGTTCAGCCAGTGCGACAACACCCACGCCCGCGAGGCCTACGGCTGGCAGCCGCAGGTGGACATCGAGACAGGCCTGAGCCGGGTCATCGAGGCAGAAACGAAGATGCTGGCAGGGCTGGGAAAGTAAAAAGGCTTCCCCATCGGGGGAAAGCTGTCGCTGCAGGCGACTGATGAGGGCAGAGTGAATGGAGCAACTCTTCTGCGGAAAATTGCACAGGCAATGGTGGCAGGTCGCCCCTCATCCGGCGCTACGCGCCACCTTCAGTCTCCGCGCTAAGAGCCGCTTTCAGCGGTTGCGCTCCGACACGCGTCTGCGGACGCAGCCCCTTGGGAAAGGCTTTTTGAAAAGAGGTACATCATGTCTAAACTTCACTTGATTCTCCCCATGGCCGGTCGGGGGAGCCGCTTTTTTGAAAACGGATTTGTCTGCCCGAAGCCATTGATTGAAATTAACGGAAAGCCGTTCTTTTACTGGGCGGCGCGCAGTATTGAGAAATATGTGGACTGCGCCGACATCACCTTTGTTGTGCTCGAGGAGCATATCCGCGACTTTGCGATTGACGAAAAGATCCGGACATACTGGCCTGAAGCGCGCATCATTGCCCTGCCGGAGGTGACCGAGGGGGCGGCTGTCACGGCGCTGAAGGGCTGCGAGGGCCTGCCAGACGGTGAGCCGATCCTTTTCAATGATTGCGACCACCTGTTTATCTGCAGCGCGTTCAATGCGTTCTGTGAAAAGGGCCGCTTTGCCGACGGCCCTGCGGGGGCGCTGCTGACCTTTGAGAGCGATTCCCCGGCCTACAGCTACCTGCAGTACGGCGCGGACGGCAATGTCTGCCATACGGTGGAAAAGCAGGTCGTCAGCCATGACGCCATCTGCGGCGCGTATTATTTTAAGGATAAGCGCACCTACGCCGACGCCTGCGCCGCATATCTGAAAAACTGTGAGTATAAGGAATTTTTTGTATCCGGCATCTACAATGTGCTGGCAGCGCAGGGCGCACGGATCGCAGGCTTTGCGTGTGATCTGCACCTGCCCTTCGGCACACCGGACGAATACCGCACCGCAGAAAAGCCGGAGAACCGCGCCGGATTTGACGCGCTGGGGTGACCGATGGAAGGAGAACAGATGAACACATCGGCAAAAAAACAAATCATCCCGGAGCTGCTTGCGGCCGTGCTGTGGGGGATACTGACGCTTTGGACGGACAGACTGTTTTTCCGGTATGATTGGCGGACTACGGCATTTTTTGTCTATAAGGCACTGTTTGTGCTTCTTGCTTTTCTGCTTGTCCACGGAATCGTGACGCTGGTCAAAAAGCTCCGCGCGAAGGATCGCTTTGTCTGGCGCTGGCTGCAGTGGACGCTGCCGTATCTGGCGGTAAATCTGATCGTGCTGCTCATCGTCTGGCCGGGCTGCTGGGGCAATGACGACCTGAATGTGCTGTCTCTGGCGAGAACACTGCAGATGGATGCATGGCAGCATTTTCTGACGAGCAGTGCCTTTATCCTGTCACTGATGTTTGTGCCCATACCCGGAGGGGTAGTGCTTATCCAGAATCTGCTCATCAGTGCGGCGGTAGGTTGCTTTGCAGCTACGGCCCAAGACCTTACCGAGAAACGGCTGGTTCGACCGGTGGAGCCGGTGTGGTTTGCCATCGTCTACCTGCCGTTCCTGCTGCCGCCGGTGCTGATGCACAACCAGAATCCATTCCGGACGACATGGTCATGCTGGTGCGAGCTTTTTCTGGTTTTCATGCTGGTGGCTTTCTACCTGCGCGGCACCAGGCTGACCCGGGCTGAGTTGACGGCTGTTGTTGTGCTGGGTGCGCTGGCAGCCTCCTGGCGCAGTGAGTGCGTCTATTATCTGGCGGCGATTCCGGTCATGCTGGCCGTGCTTTGCTGCAAAAAGCTGCTGCGGCCGCTGGCGCTGGGTGCTGTGACAGCGCTGATTTTGTGCGGATATATGGCATCCTCCCGATACACCAGCTCCCTGATGGGGGAGGCGTGGCAGTACCAGCGGATCGCACTGTGCTACCAGATGGCGGCGCTTGTGCAGGATGCCGATCCGGCAGAGGATGCAGCGGAGCTTGCTGCGATCGATAAGATCTATGATGTGGATTACTGCCGCAGTCATCCTGAAATCCATGGCAATGCGCTGCGCGAGGCAATCCTGCGCAATGGCGGCAGCGATGCGGAGTGGAAGGAATGCCGCGGTGCAATCGCACGGCTGGCGCTGCGTTACCCCAAAAGCCTATTGCGGGAGCGGCTTGATGTGTTTAACAATACGCTGCGCCAGCGTCAGAACGGGCGGTCCAACCAGAAGCTGGTCTTTGCATCGTCCTTCCTGATGTATGAGGGCGAGCCGGAGCGCGATGTGCTGATAGAATTTTTGCAGGACAGCGCAGCGGTAAAGCCCCTTAATCAGGAGCTGCGCAAGAACTTTATCATAAATGTGGCGCTGAGCGGGGACTTTGCGGGCGGATTGATCGACTGGACTTGGTGGATGCTGCCGCCCTTTGTGCTGCTGTTTGCGGCCTGTCTGGTACTGCTGGTACGGCGGCGCTGGATGTTGCTGTTCGCGGCGGGAACATTTTTTGTGCGGATTCCGCTGGTGTTCCTGACCGCACCGGATACATATTTCCTGTATTATCTGACACCGTTCATTGCCGGGTATGCTGTCACGGCGGCGGGGGTCATCTATGCGGTGATGAAAGATAAAAGGAAGCGGGAGAGGGTCACGGACTGATGATCGGACTATATTTTGTGTTGGCACTGGTGCTGGTGCTGGTGGGCCATGCGTTCCGTCTGCTGCGGTGGGAGCAGTTTATCCGCATTTATGAGCGGCCGCTGCGCGGGCAGATGCTGCGCGGTATGGCCGGCGGCTATGCGCTGAACTTTGTGCTGCCGTTCCATCTGGGGGATGTGTTCCGCGCGGTATTCCCCGGGCGGCGGATGAAGAGCGGGGTCGGCTTTGCACTGGCCACCGTCATTATGGATCGGTTCCTTGATGTCTGGTTCGTGGCGCTGGGCTTTATCGCCTTTTCACTGCTGGGGCAGGGCGGGGCCGCCGTGCGCGGCGCAGCGCGGTACTATCTGGTGTTCTCGCTGGTGCTGGCGGCAGCGCTGGTGCTGGTGTCGGTGCTGCGTGACTGGCTGAAAAAGATCTGTCTGGCGTTCTGCGGCATCTTCAATGATACGCTGAAGCTTGACGGCATGATGTTCTTCTGGAGCCTGATCAACACCTTCAAGGATCTTGGCCGGGTGAAGATCGGCCGCCTTGCCGCCAATACAGTGCTGATGTGGGCGGCGTATCTGGGATCCTACACGGCGCTGGGGGCGGCCCTGACCGCTGCCGGGCAGCCGATGAAACTGGTTGGCGTGTTTGACCTTTTGTTCGGACGCAGCGCAGCCGATCTTACGGCGCTGCTGCCCGGCGGTGCGTTGGGCACCGCCGCCCCTGCGGCGCGCGGGCTGCTGCTGGCGTGGTTTATGCTGCCGCTGGCGGCCATGTGGGCAGCTACGCTGCTGCCCGAGCGTGTGCGCGGTGCGGTCAATCAGGCAACACAGGCCGCCCCGGCGGAGGAAAGCTATCTGAATCTGCTGCCTCAGGCCGATGAGCATGACCGTGCCGTCTTTCTGGGCAAGTATTTCGGGCTGGAAAACAAGGAGTATCTGCAGCGCTTTCTGCAGATGAATCGGGATATTACGATCCTGCAGGATTATTCGGCGGGCTCCAACGCCACAACGATGCTCTGCATGGACAAGCAGTCTACCTTTTACCGCAAATATGCCTTCGGCGCGGACGGAGACAAGCTGGCCGAGCAGATCGACTGGCTGCGCGCCCAGCAGGACCGGCTGCCGCTGTGCGAGATCCTGCGCACTGCGCGGGAGGATGGCTGCTGTTGGTATGACATGACCTACAACCCGCAGGCGGTGGGGATGTTCCGCTATCTGCACTCCAACCCGGTCGAGAAGAGCCGGCGCATCCTGCGGGAGGTGCTGCAGACGCTGGAGGAGCAGCTGTACCGCCCGACCGCCCGCGCGGCGGACCCCGCAGCAATCGAAAAGTACATTGAGACAAAGGTGGACGGCAACCTCAAAAAGATCCGTGAGGACCGCGCTCTGCGCGAGCTGGTCAGCTGCGATACGCTCTGGATCAACGGTACAGAGTACAAAAATCTGAACCGGCTGGACGGGCTGTTTGACCATGCGCGGCTGCGCGAGCTGTTTGCGGCGGACCCCGTGGGGACGATCCACGGCGATCTGACGATTGAAAACATCATCTGCCGTACCGACAATGATGGGTGGTATCTCATCGACCCGAACACCGGCAATCTGCACGAAAGCCCCTTCCTCGATTACGGCAAGCTGCTGCAAAGCCTGCATGGCAGCTATGAATTTATGATGAAAACGCCCCGCGCGGCGGTGCAGGAAAACCGCATCGACTTTCAGCTGACCCGCAGCGCCGCCTACGATGCGCTGCTGGCAGCCCTGATGGAGGATCTGAAGCAGCGCTACCCGCGTGCGCAGGTGGAGAGCATCCTGATGCATGAGGTCATCCACTGGCTGCGGCTGATGCCCTACAAGCTGGCCAAGGACCGCAAGCGCGCGCCGATGTTCTATGCAGGGCTGGTGATGGTGGCCAACGATGTGGCTGATTTTTGTGAAGGAAAAGAGGGAAAGCTATGCTGATCTGTGTGGATCTGGACGGGACCCTGCTGGATACGGTGCCGGCCAATGCGGCGTCCTACCGCGCGGCGCTGGAGGAAATGGGCTTTACCGTGACCGATGAATACTATGCGGCGTCCTGCAACGGCGGGCATTACACCCGTTTTCTGCGCCCGCTGATGGGCGGCGACCCCTGTGACGCCGATGTGGAGCGGGTGCATGACCGCAAGAAGGAGCTGTACAGTGACTTTTTGGACATGGTGCGGCCTAACACGGCGTTGATGGAGATACTGCGCACGATGCAGGCGGCCGGGCATGATCTGGCCTGTGTGACGACCGGCAGCAAGCAAAACGCCACCGAGGTGTTGGAGCATTTCGGTGTGCGGGAACTGTTTGGGCTGATTGTGACCGGCGAGGATGTGGAAAAGCAGAAGCCCGACCCGGAGGGGTATTGCAAGGCGATGGCGTATTTCCATGTGACACCTGCCGAGACGATGATTTTTGAAGATTCGGGCATTGGGCTGGAAGCAGCCAAGGCCAGCGGAGCGAGGGTATTCAGGGTGGAGCAATTTTAAGGCTTAACGGCGCGGCAATGGCACGGCCCGGCAAAGCCCCTCCGGCCATCGCTGCGCTCGGTACCTCCCCGGAAAGGGGAGGCTTTTCGGGGCGTCGAGGACGCCGCCCCCTGCAACAAAAAAACAGCCCTTGGGGAACTTATCCTCAAGGGCTGTTGGGTTATTTTGGGAAAATTACTTGTTTTCGGGGCGGACGATCTCGCGGATGGCGCTGACGATGTTCTCGGCAGTCAGGCCGTAATCGCGCAGGACCTCATTGGCGGGGCCGGAGTGGCCGAACTGATCCTGCACGCCGATGCGATGCACGAGGCAGGGCAGCTTCTCGCTGACAACCGCGCAGACAGCCTCGCCCAGACCGCCGATGACGCTGTGCTCCTCGACCGTGATGATGCGGCCGCACTCGCGGGCAGCCGTCAGGATAATCTCCTCGTCAATGGGCTTGATGGTCGGCATGTTGATGACGCGGACATTCAGACCCTGACGCTTGGCCAGCACGGCGGCGCGCAGCGCCTCGTTGGTCATCAGGCCGGTGGCGATGACAGCAATGTCGTAACCATCGGTCAGCTTTTCGCCCTTGCCGATCTGGAATTCATAGGTTTCCGGATCGTGGAAAACAGGGGTGGCCAGACGGGAGAAGCGCAGATAGACAGGGCCCTGATAGTTGTAGGCGGCGATGACGGCGGCGCGGGCCTCGACATCGTCAGCGGGGCTCAGCACCACCATACCGGGGATGGAGCGCATCAGGGCGATATCCTCGCAGCACTGGTGGGAGGCACCGTCCTCACCGACAGACAGGCCGGCGTGGGTGGCGCCGATCTTGACATTCAGGTGGGGGTAGCCGATGGAGTTGCGGATCTGCTCAAAGGCGCGGCCCGCAGCAAACATCGCAAAGCTGGACACAAAGGGGACATAGCCCATCGTGCTCATGCCAGCGGCAACGCCGACCATGTTCTGCTCGGCAATGCCGCAGTCAAAGTGGCGGTCCGGGTAGGCCTTCTTGAAGATATCGGTCTTGGTGGCGGCGGCCAGGTCGGCGTCAAAGACCACCAGATTGTCAGCGCCCTGCTGGGCCAGCTCTACCAGCGTGTTGCCGTAGCTGACACGGGTAGCAATTTTTTTAATCTCAGCCATTGTTGAACTCGATCTCCTTTTCCAGCGATGCGTGGGCGGCGCGCAGCTCAGACATGGCCTGGGCGTACTCGTCGTCATTGGGGGCCTTGCCGTGCCAGCCGACGGAATTTTCCATGAAGCTGACACCCAGACCCTTGGTGGTGCGCAGCAGGAAGCAGGTGGGCTTGCCGCTGCCGTGGGACAGGTCAAACATCTTGAAGGCCTGCTCCAGATCGGCGAAGGAGTTGCCGTTGCAGACGATGGTGTTGAAGCCGAAGGCATCCATCTTGCGGTCCAGCGGCTCAGAGTTCATGACATCGCGGGTGGCGCCGTCGATCTGCAGGCCGTTGACATCGATCATGATGCACAGGTTATCCAGCTTGTAGTGGTTGGCGAACATGAAAGCCTCCCAGCATTCGCCCTCCTCGATCTCGCCATCGCCCAGCAGGGTGTAGACATTGATGTCGCTGCCGGACTTCTTGGCACCCAGCGCCATGCCGCAGGCGGCAGAAACGCCCTGGCCCAGGCTGCCGGTGCTCATATCGACACCGGGCACGGTGTTCATGTTGGGGTGCCCCTGCAGGTAGCTGTTGGAGTGGCGCAGGGTGGGCAGGTCAGCGACCGGGAAGAAACCGCGCTCCGCCAGCGTGGCATACAGGCCGGGCGCGCAGTGGCCCTTGCTCAGGACAAAGCGGTCGCGGTTGGGGTCCTGCGGCTGCTCGGGATCAATGCGCATCTCGCGGAAATACAGGTAAGTAAAGGCATCCGCTGCGGACAGGCTGCCGCCCGGATGACCGCACCCGGCACCGTGGGTGGCTTCGATCACACCCATGCGCACGCGGGTCGCAGTCAATTTCAACTGCAGCGTTTCCAGTTTTGTCATAGCTAAGTTCCTCCGGTCACTATTGGTAAAATCGGGTGGCATTTTGAGATACCACTACACAATATACTACTTCTATTATACACATTTCGCAGAAACACGCAAGATTTTTTTACAATTTTCGTGCCTGCACGGCGCGGCGGGGAAAAAACCGCCCGCCGCGCAAAGTGCGATGCTGCGCACCCTTTGTGCGTTGTGCCAAAAAATGGCGCGATTCGTACATAAACTACAGCGAAAAGCCCCTTGCGCGCGGGGAGGTTTTGCTTTATACTTTATATAAAGCCGCGGTGCGGAAAACCCATCATCTTACGCAGCCGCCCGGCCCATACTACTATATCTGGGAGGGAAACAGAGTGCCCAACGGGATCTACATCCAGACTGAGTACCACGGCAAGCTTATCCGCAAAATCGTCTGCAACGGGGACGAACGGTGGTTCATCGGCTCCAACTGCGCCGTGACCTTTATGTCTATGGACGACTGCATGGCCGCCATTGACCGTCTGTAATGGAATAAAATGCTGCCGCACCCCGTCCTATGCGATGGGGTGCGTTTTGTTTTACGGGATCATGCAGCAGGAGGAAAGCCCTTATGAAAAAACATAACTGGCGGCTGATGCTGCGCCGGGTGCTGAACCTTGTGTTCAGCCGTCTGGTCGTGACGGCCGTGCTGCTTGTGCTGCAGGTGGTGTGGCTGTTTGCGCTGTTTTACCGGCTGGCGGACTATGCCCGGTGGTTCAACGCCGCCGGCCTGACGCTGAGCATCATCATGTGTCTGGCGCTGATCCGGCAGGACTCCACCGTGCCGGAGTTCAAGATCAGCTGGATGATCCTGTTTGCAGTCATGCCGGTGCAGGGCGGCCTTTTGTACCTGCTGTGGGGCAACAAGCGCCCGGCGCTTGGCCTGCGCCGCCGGCAGGAGCGGGCCGAACAGGCCATGGCGGATACCCGGCGTGAGGACCCCGCCGCTGTGACCCGTCTGCGCGCGGCTGACCCGCGGGCGGCGCTGACAGCGCGCTATCTGCACGATTACGCCCCGGCGCCGCTGTGCGGCGGCACGGCGGTGCGATACTACCCGGACGGCCAGACGATGCTGGCCGACATGCTGCCCGCCCTGCAGAGCGCCGAGCGCAGCATCTTTGTCGAGAGCTTTATCATCGGCATGGGCGAGATGTGGGGCCAGATCCATGAGATCCTGCGCCGCAAGGCTGCTGCCGGGCTGGATGTGCGGGTCATCTACGATGATGCGGGCTGCCTGAGCCTGCTGCCCCACAACTATGCCGAGCTGCTGCGGGCGGAGGGCATCCGGGCGTTCAGCTTCAACCGCTGCGTGCCGGTGCTGAACCTTGTCATGAACAACCGCGACCACCGCAAGATCATGGTCATTGACGGAAAGATCGGCTTTACCGGCGGCGTGAATCTGGCCGATGAATACATCAACCGGCTGGTGCGGTTCGGCTATTGGAAGGACAGCGGCGTCCGGCTGGAGGGGCCGGGCGCGGGGGCGCTGGCCAACATCTTCCTGACCTTCTGGAAGGCACAGTACCCCGAGGAGGATATTGACATCGACCGCGACCTGCCCGCCGCTGCGCCGGTGCCGACCGACTGTCTGGTGCAGCCCTTTGCCGACAGCCCCGTGGACCGGGAGGCCGTGGCGAAGAATGTTTATCTGGAGCTGATCAATCAGGCGCAGCGGCGGCTGCAGATCTGCACGCCCTACCTGATACTGGATAACGACCTGCTGGCCTGCCTGCGGCTGGCGGCCAAGCGCGGTGTGGATGTGCGCATCTACACGCCCGGCGTGCCCGACAAGCCGACGATCTACCAGCTGACCCGGAGCTACTTCCCGCATCTTCTGCGCGCGGGGGTCAGGATCTTCAGCTACACACCGGGCTTTCTGCATGCCAAGACATGGCTGGTAGACGACCGCATTGCGGCGGTGGGCACGGTGAACCTGGATTACCGCAGCCTTTACCTGCATTTTGAGAACAGCGTACTGATCTACGGCGGCGCGGTGCTGGACGATGTGCGGCGCGATCTGGCGGAGATCGAAAGGGAGAGCGCCGAGGTGAAGCTGGCGGACTGCCGGACAGGGTTCTTCGGCACGATGTACAGTGCGGTGCTGAGATTGGTGGCACCGCTGTGCTGAGAAGATGCAGGGCGGCGTCCCCGATGCCCCGGAAACAGGCAGCGGCGGGAGGTGGCGGGCGAGCGATGCTCGCCCCTACAAAAAACATACCAATAGACAAAGCCCGTCCCGGGTCAATCCGGGGCGGGCTTTGTAGGTTCAGGAGCCGCTGGGGCCGCGGGAGATAAAAAAGAGAGTGGAAGTCCCATTTTTTGTATTGACAAAGAAAAGTTGTTAAAATACTATTGACAACTGGCGGTTGTTGATATAGGATGGAGATAACCAACATTTTCCGCAATGGCAGAGGCAATAAAGGAGGAACGCGATGAACTATCAGGAAAAAGTGGCGTGGCTTGGGCGCTACCAGACCGCGCTGAGCTGCCAGCGTATGCTGGAGGAGGAGATCACGGTGCTGCGCAGCGATGCGGCGCGGGTGACGGCGTGCATGTCCGGTATGCCGGGGCGCAGCGGCCCCGATGCCGACCGGCTGCCCCGCGCGGTGGAACATATCGAAGATGCGCAGAAAAGGCTGGCGCAGCAGCTGGATGGCTGCATGGCGGCCCGGATGGAGGTGATGCGCGGCATCCTGACGGTGGGGGACAGCGCAGGGCGGCAGGTGCTGCAGCGGCGCTACCTCATGGGCCAAAGCTTTGCAGAGATCGCCGATGCGATGGGCGTGGTGCAGCGCCGGGTCTACCAGCTGCACCGCGCGGCGGTTGAGCGGATGGAGCCGGAAAAGGAGGCGTGAAAAACATTTCCCGAAATTTCGCAGAGACTTCACGGGATTTCATTGTATTTCACAACCAATAGTGGTAATATGGTAGCATCGAAACTCGTGGGAGACAGGTGAGTCGCCCGCGAGTTTTTTCATGCCCGAAGGGAGGAATGTCATTGTGCGAAATTAACGCGGACCATGTGCTGGGCGAGCTGGCCGAGATCGCCTTCGCCGTCCCGGGGGAGGAGGGCGGCCCGCCGGTCAAGGTGGCCGATAAGCTGCGCGCACTCGAGATGCTCTACAAGCATCTGGGGCTGGGGGACGGCGCAAGGGAGGAGGGAGTCGTCATCGTGGACGAATGAGAGAGAGGAGCTGGCGGCAGACCGATGCGGGTGAGATTGAAAGAAAAGATACCGGGTGTTTTCTGGCCGGTGCATACGGCGATACGCAGCGGCGGCATCAGCGAGGTCGTGGCCAAGGGCGGGCGCGGGTCGGGCAAGTCCAGCTATCTGTCCATCGAGCTTGTGTGGCAGCTGCTGCGCCGCCCGGACTGCCATGCCGTGGTGCTGCGCAAGGTGGGCGGCACGCTGCGCAACAGTGTGTACAACCAGATCGTATGGGCCATCGGGGAGCTGGGCTGCGCGGGGTACTTCCGCTGCACGGTCAGCCCGATGGAATGTACCTACCTGCCGACCGGGCAGAAAATTTTGTTCTTCGGGCTGGACGACCCGGGCAAGCTGAAAAGCCTGAAGCTGCCGTTCGGCTCGGTGGGGGTCTGCTGGTTTGAGGAGCTTGACCAGTTTGACGGCCCCGAGGAGGTGCGCAATGTCGAGCAGACGGTGCTGCGCGGCGGCAGCTGGGCGCTGACGCTGAAAAGCTTCAACCCGCCGGCTATGGCGCGCAGCTGGGTCAACCGCTACGCGCTGGAGCAGCGCCCCGGCAAGCTGGTACACCACTCGACCTACCGCGACCTGCCCCGCGCGCTGCTGGGGGAGCGGTTCTGGGCGGATGCAGCGCATCTTGAGCGGACGAACCCGGCGGCATACCGGCATGAGTACGGCGGCGAGGTGGTGGGCAGCGGTGCGGCGGTGTTTGACAACCTGCAGCTGCGCACCCTTGCGCAGGACGAGCTGGACCGCTGCGACCGGGTCTACCACGGCGTTGACTGGGGCTGGTACCCCGACCCATGGGCCTACAATGCGGTGTGCTATGATGCGGCGCGGCGCACACTGATCATCTATGACGAGCTGACCCGCCGCCGCACCCCCAACCGCGAGACGGCCCGGCTGCTGGCGGAGCGCGGCCTGACCGACCCCGACAGCGGCCCGCTTACGGCGGACGCCGCCGAGCCGAAGTCCTGCGCCGACTACCGCGCCGCCGGGCTGCCCTGCCGTGCGGCGCAAAAGGGCCCCGGCAGCGTGCGGCAGAGCATGAAGTGGCTGCAGGGGCTGGCGGCCATCGTCATCGACCCGGCGCGCTGCCCGGACACGGCGGCCGAGTTCAGCGAGTATGAGTATGAGCGCGACCCCCGCACCGGCGAGGTGCTGCCCGGTTACCCCGATGTGAACAACCACCACATTGATGCGGTGCGCTACGCCTTGGAGGGCGTGTGGAGAAGGAGAGGAAATTGAGGCAGCGCGGCTTCCCCTTTGGGGGGAAGCTGTCAGCGGCTCCGACCGCTGACTGATGAGGGGCGAAGCTGCCGGGATTGCCCGTTTATGGGATGCGCCGGAAACGCTGCCCCTCATCCGGCGCTGCGGCGCCACCTTCCCCCGCAGGGGGAAGGCTTTAAGAAAGGAGGAACGGACTATACAAACTTATCTGGAACAGGCTTTTGGAAAAAGCGATGTGACATCGGCGAAAATGCGGGCCGCGCTGCGGGAGTGGCTGGATTTGTACTACGGCGCGCCGCGCCCCGGCGAGGATGCGGCCCCGCGGCTTGCGGCGCTCATCGTGGGCAAGCTCTGCCGCACCGTGTTTGCTGAATATGAGACCCGGCTGCCGCCCGCTGCGCCGGAGGCCGTGCAGCGCAGTCTGGCAGCCCTGAACGCGGCGGCGCGCACCGCCATGCAGTACGCGCTGGTCGGCGGGGAATGTCTGCTCAAGCCGGTGCCAGCGGACGGCGGGTTTGACTTTACGGCCATCCGCCGCGACTGCTATGTGCCGCTGGCGCGGGATGCACACGGCCGGCTGCTGGCGGTCGGCACGATGGAGCGTCACAGCTGTGACGGGCGGCAGTATGCCCTGCTGGAGCGCCGTACGGCCGGTGCCGAGGGGCTGACCATCGAGACACGGCTGTTTGAGCTGAACGGGCAGGTGCTGGGGCGGTGCGTGCCGCTGAGCACCCTGCCCGCCTGTGCGGCGCTGGTGCCGCAGCTGATGCTGCCCGGCGTGCAGGGCGTGGGGCTGGCCGTGCTGCGGATGCCGCTGATGAACTGCGTGGACGGCAGCACCGATGCCGTGAGCATCTACGCCCCGGCGGCGGGGCTGCTGCACGCGCTGGCCCGCTGCGAGGAGCAGCTGAACACCGAGTTTGCGAACGGTGCCTCGCGGGTGTTTGCGTCGGAGGATCTGCTCCGGCCTGATGCACAGGGGCGGCGCGCGCTGCGCGATGATTTGTTTGTCGGCCTGCCGGACGACCCAGCCAATGTGGGGGTAACGGTCTACAGCCCGGCCCTGCGGGAGCAGAGCTATCTGGCCCGCAAGCAGGACCTTTTACGCGGCTGCGAAAGCCTGCTGGGGCTGCGCCGCGGAATCCTGAGCGAGCTGGACGGCACCGGCGAGCCGCGCACCGCCACCGAGATCACCGCAACAGCGGTGGACTATGACCTGACCATCCGCGACCTGCAGGCCGCCTGGGCGGACACCGTACGGCAGGCGATGGCACTCTGCGGCACGCTGGGCGCGCTGTACGGCGTGCCGCATGGTGCGGCGGACACGGCCCCATCTATAGACTGGGGCGACGGCGTTTTGTATGACCGCGCCCGCGTCTGGGCAGAGCAGCGCGAGATGGTGGATGCAGGGCTGCTGCGCCCCGAGCTGGCGCTGGCATGGTATTTTGACCTGCCGTGCGAGACAGAGGCGGAGCTGGCCGAGATACGGCGCCGGTTTATCGGCGCGGAGAGACAGAAGGGAGGTGAGGCTTGATGGACGAGCAGAAGCAGATGACCCCGGCACCCTATGCGGCAGGGACCGGCAGTGTGCCGGTAACGCCCGACCGCGCGGCATTTGACCGCATGGGCTACCGCGAGCGGCTGGCGCTGAAGCGGGAAAACCCGGAGGTGTATCAGGAGATGAAGAAGTAGGAGGCGGGGTCAGGACACCCCTGCGACAAACAGGAAAAAAGGCAACCACAAAAAAGTTGAGGGCCGGGCATACCCGGCCCCTGCAAAGCAATCGGATTTGAAAAGGAGAAAAATTTATGTCTGATTTTATCACGAAGCTGTCCGATCTGATCGACCCGGAGGTCATGGGCGACATGGTCTCGGCCCGTATCCCCAAGAAGCTGCGCGTGGCGCCGTTCGCCAAAATTGATGATACGCTCGCCGGTGTGCCCGGCGACACCATCACGGTGCCCGCCTACACCTACATCGGCGATGCGTCCGATGTGGCCGAGGGCGGCGAGGTCGCCATCGAGAAGATGACGACCTCCACCCGCAAGGCTAAGATCAAAAAGGCGATGAAGGGCATCGGCCTGACCGATGAGGCGGTGCTGTCCGGCTACGGCAACCCGGTGGGGGAGGCCAACACCCAGCTGGCGCTGGCCATCGCTGCCAAGATCGACAGCGACTGCATGGAGGCGCTGCAGACGGCCAGCCTGATCTATGACGGCAGCAAGGCCGCCATCAGCTACAATGCGATCGTGGACGCGGTCGATCTGTTTGAGGAGGAGATGGGCTGCTCCGACAAGGTGCTGTTCATCCACCCCAAGCAGGTCACGCAGCTGCGCAAAAACCCTGACTTCCTCAGCGCGGACAAGTACACCCCCGGTGTCGGCCTGACCGGTGAGATCGGCATGATCGCAGGCTGCCGCCTGGTGCCCAGCAAAAAGGTGCCGCTGGCGGACGGCGTCTACGCCTGCCCGATCGTCAAGCTGGAGGCTGACCCCGAGGTGGACGATGAGATCCCCGCCCTGACCATCTACCGTAAGCGCGAGGTCAATATCGAGACCGAGCGCAAGCCCAAGACCCGCACCACCGAGATCACCGCAGACGAGTTCTATGTCGCCGTGCTGTCGAACGAGGCCAAGGTCGTGCTGGCAAAGTTTAAGGCGTAAGGGGGCGGGCGCATGCCGGATTACACCTTTTATAAGGAGCAGTTCGCTGGGGAGGATATCCCCGAGAGCGAGTTCCCGCGCTTTTTGAAGCGCGCTGAAATTGAACTGAAGCGTATGCGCCGCATCTACTCCATGACCCCGGCTGGGGCGTATACCGAGGACACCGCCGCCGAGATGGCGCTCTGTGCGATCGCCGATGCGATGTATGAATTTGCGCAGGAGGACGAGCGGCGCGGTCTGGCGCGGGTGAGCATCGGCAGCGTGAGCGAGACCTACACCGCCCCGCCGGAACTTTGCGCCCGCACGCTGGACGACCGCGCGCGGCATTACCGGCGCGAGGCCGGATACTACTACAGCATAGGGCGGTGGGTGAACAATGGATAAGCTCTGCGGCGAGACCGTGACCCTCTACCACCCCGATGCAGCGCACCGCCGGGTGGTGCGCCAAGTGCTGCGGGGCGTGTACTGGCAGCAGGGCAGGCGCGCCTTGCCCGATGCGGGCGGCACCCGGCAAGGCACGGCGCTGCTGGTGGTCATACCGCAGACGGCTGCACGCTACGGCGCGGACTACACGCTGGCCCCGGGCGACCGGCTCTGCCTTGGCGAGGGGCCGGTGCTGCAGTGGGCGGACTGGCCGGGCTTTGTGCCCGCTGCGGTGGAAAATGCGGCGGTGGTGCAGTATGTGCTGCCGATGCGGCTGCACGGCAGGCTGCACCATGTCGAGGCCGGTGCATGGTGGAACGGCAGCGGCACCGGCGTCCACAGCCTGACGAGGTGAAAAAACCTTTGGCTTCTCCCTCGGGGGAGAAGCTGCCGCCCGCAGGCGGCTGATGAGGGGCGAGCCGGCCGCTGCTGCACGGGAAAGGGACGTCGGGTGGCAGGCTGCCCCTCATCCGGCCCTGCGGGGCCACCTTCCCCCAAAGGGGGAAGGCTTAGAGATAGGAGAACTACCATGATGCAAAAACTCTACGCGTTTCTGGCCCGGGCCCCTGCCCTGCAGGGGCTTACGGTGCAGGTTGGTGATGTCGGCCCCGCACCGGGCACGGCCGGCCTGTGGGCCGGGGGCATCACGGTGCTGGACCGCAGGCAGAACCTGCTGGGCGGCGTAAGGCAGCGCTGCCGGGCGGAGTTCACGCTGCGGCTCTGCCTGCCGGATACCCGCGCCGAAAACGAGGCGCGGCTGCTGGCGCTGCAGGCGTGGATCGCCGCTGAGAGCGCCGCGCACCGCACGCCGATGCTCGGCAGTGAGCCGCAGCAGGAGTGCCTGCGCGCGGAGCAGGGCAGGATGGAGCGCGCCGAGCCGGGCGGCACGGCGGTATACACCCTGCGCCTGCAGGCAGAATACACACAGCTTTATACGGAGGAAATGCAATGAAAATTGAACGCAGATACATGGCCCATTACCTGAACGCCGCCTTTGGCAGCGGCGAGGCAAACTACACCCGTCTGGGGCAGGATCTGGAGGAATACGCCCCTGAGCTGACGGCCAATGTCGAGAAAAAGTCCAACATTCTCGGCCAGACCTCGGTGGTCATCGACAGCTACCAGAAGCAGGGCGAGGTCAGCCCCTATTATGCCGAGGAGGGCGACCCGCTGTTTGAAAAGCTGCAGGCCATCATTGACGGGGATCTTGTGCTGGACGACCTCAAGACCGACATTGTGGAGGTCAAGCTGTGGAGCAAGGACACGGCGGGCGCTTACCCGGCCGTGCGCGAGGAATGCTACATCGAGATCGTCAGCTACGGCGGCGATACGACCGGCTACCAGATCCCCTTCAATGTGCATTACACCGGCGTCAAGACCAAGGGCAGCTTTGACCCGGCGGCTAAGAAATTTACCGAAGCGTAAAAACGGCAGGGGGCGGCAGGGCAAGGCCGCCCCTCATCCGGCGCTGCGGCGCCACCTTCCCCCGCGGGGGAAGGCTTTATGGAAAGGAGTATCCAATGGAACTGAACATTGACACCGGTGTGGAGGAATTTTCCGTCAACGGGCGGGGTGTGCTGCGCTTCAACCCGGCAGACCCAAACCTCTACCACCGTTTTTTTGCGGCGGGCAAAACACTGGAGCGGTATGATGCCGAGCTGACAGCCGCGCTGGGGCAGCTTGGCGGGGACGAGCAGCAGCGCGCCGCCGCCGGCCTTGCGCTGCTGCAGGACTATGACGGGCGGATCAAGCGGCTGCTGGGGGAGATCTTCGGCGCGGAGAACGACTTTGACGCGATCCTGAACGGTGTGAATCTGGCCGGGGTCGGGGCAAACGGGCGGCGCGTGGTGCAGAACCTGCTCGAGGCGCTGACACCGATCCTGCGCGAGGGGGCCGAGCGCCGCCTGCACGCCGCCGCCGATGCGGCCGAGGCTGCCGCGCAGGCCGCCCGCGCAGCCCGGGGCGCGGAATGACGGGCTGCTGGTGCCTGCCGATGCAGGCCGAGCTGGACGGCGCGGTGTATGCGATACGCACCGACTACCGCGATATTCTGGAGCTGCTGCGCTGGCTGGGCGGCACGGCTGACCCACAGCTGGACCAAAGCGGGCGCTGGTATGTGGCGATGCGGCTGTTTTACCCAACATTTGCCGAGATGCCGCAGGCTTGCTGGCCGCAGGCTACGGATTTTCTGGCGCAGTTTCTGGCGGCGGGCCGCCGTGAGCAGGCGCGCCCCGGCCCGCCGCTGATGGACTGGCAGCAGGATGCACCGCTCATTGCAGCGGGCATCAGCCGGGCGGCCGGGCAGGATGTGCGCACCCTGCCGTACCTGCACTGGTGGAGCTTTCTGGCGTGGTTCGATGCCATCGGCGAGGGGAGCTTTGCCACGGTGGTGGCCATCCGCGACAAGCTGCGCCGCGGCAAGCGGCTGGAAAACTGGGAGCTGGACTTTTACCGCACCCACCGCACGGCGGTCGAGCTGCGCAGCCCGGCCAGCCCCGCGCAGGAGGCCGAAAAGCAAAGGCTGCTTGCCCTGCTGCAGTGACCGGATAAAAAAGGAGGGAAACCTACGCAAACGATTCGATTTGACGAGCTTTCGACCCTCAAGCTCCCGGCGGGGAGCCTGCGGGCGGCGCTCGATGGCATCACGCAGGCGCTGGGCAGCATGGGGGACGCGGGCCAGCAGGCCCGCAGGGTCGTGGAGGAGCTGCGCACGGCACTGCAGGCAACCGCGGTGCAGAGCGTGAAAACCACCCGCAGCCTTGCGAAATTTGACGAGATCAACTGCCTGCCCGCCCCCGCGGCGCAGAAGGCCGCAGCGCCCGAAAAGGAAAAGCGCACGGCGGGCAATGCCGCCGGTACGGCCCGCCGCACCGCCAGAGGCAGTGACGGCAGGGACTGGGCCGATGGCTGGCGGGCCGTGCTGGACAGCCTGCGCGGCGTCTGGGCGGATTTCTGGGCGTATCTCAGCGGCTTTTTTGCGCCGTTTGCCGCAGCCTGGCAGACCGTGTGGGACGCCCTGCGTGAGGCAGTGCTGCGCGTCTGGCAGCCGCTTTGGGCCGAGCTGGAAACGGTGCTTGCCCCTGCGGCGGCGCTGCTGGATACAGTCTGGCAGGGGCTTTGGGCCGGGCTGCAGAACGCATGGGCACTCTACGGGCAGCCCATTCTGGCCGGGCTGGCCGAGGGCTGGCAGAATGCGGCGGGCCTTGTGTCGGCGCTCTGGTCCGGGGTGGTGCAGCCGGTGCTGCTGCAGCTTTTTGCGCTGCTGGATACGCTCTGGGCTGCGCATCTGCAGCCGCTCTGGAATGAGCTGACGGCCTGCCTCGGCGCGGTGGGCACGCTGCTGCTGACGGTCTGGAACACGGTGCTGGCCCCGTTCATGCAGTGGCTTCTGACGGCGCTGGCCCCGGCGGCGGTCGAGGTGTTCACGGTGCTGGGTACGGCTGTGACCGGTGCGGCGGGCATCGCGGCGGACGGCATCACGATGCTGCTGGCCGTGCTGCGCGGGCTGGCAGACTTTTTGACCGCTGTGCTGCGCGGCGCATGGGACGCTGCATGGAACGCGATGGCGGCCACCGTCTCTACCGTGTGGGGGCGCATCGTCTCGATCGTGCAGACGGCGGTCGGCACGGTTCTGGCGGTCGTGCGCGGCATGGTCAGCGCCATTGCGGCGGCTATCAACGGGCTGCTGTCGGCTATCGGGCAGGCCAAAACGGCGGCAGGCGGCGTGCTGGGCGGTGCCGGGCAGCTGCTGAACGCCCGGGCCGCCCTGCCCGGGCTGGGCTATGCCGCCGCCGTGCCGGTGCCGGCGTTGGCGCAGGGAGCGGTCATACCGCCGAACCGCCAGTTTTTGGCTATGCTGGGCGACTAGCGCAGCGGTACGAACATCGAGGCGCCGCTGGACACGATCCGGCAGGCGCTGGCGGAAACGCTGGCCGCCTGGCAGGGCGGCGCACAGGGCAGCGACCAGCCCATCAACATCTACATTGGCGAGGAGCTGCTCGACAGCGTCATCGCCAACAGTCAGAATCGCCGCGCACTGCGCAGCGGCGGGAGGTGAAGCGTGGAGATCTTAACCATTGACGGCACGGCGCTGCCCGCACCCGGCGCGTACAAGGTGCAGCTATCCGATCTGGACAGCAGCGGCACCGGCCGCACGGAGGATGGCGTGCTGGTGCGCGAGCGGGTGCGCGGCGGTGTGGCCAAGATCAGTGTCAGCTGGGAGGCCCTGACCACGGCGCAGTGCGCCGCCGTATTGAATGCGACCGCCCCGGACAGTATGCAGGTGCAGTATTTCTTCGGCGAGATGCGCACGGCCCGGATGTACGCCGGGGACCGCACGGCTGACCTGAAGGCCGCCCGCGACGGCAGGGCGGTCTGGGCGGCCTCGGTCCATCTGATCGAATTTTGAGGGGAGGTGATCCGGATGTATCCGGTATCGGAAGCCTACAAGACCGCCATACGGGCACGCACCCGCACCGACCGGGTGACAGGCACGCTGACCCTGACGGACGGCACCGTGCTGCCGCTGACGGCGGCTGAGCTTATGAGCGGGTCGCTGACCCTCGACAACCAGTGCGTCACGGGGGAAGAGCTGGCCTTCGGCTGCGCTTACCTCGGGCAGGCGGCGCTCAACCTGCGCACGGCGCTGAGCCGCCATGCCTTTTACGGCGCAAGGCTCTGCCTTGCCTACGGGCTGCAGCTGCCGGACGGCCAGTGGGAGGAGGTCCCGCTCGGCAGCTATACCGTGGCGGAGGCCGAGCGCAGGGCGCTGTATGTCAGCATCAAGGCGTATGACAATCTGCTGGCGCTGCAGCGCCGCTATGACGGCACCGTGCTGCAGGGCACGGCATATGAGCTGCTTGCCCAAATCGCCGATGCCTGCGGCCTGACGCTGGGTCAGACGGCCGGGGAGGTGGCCGCGCTCAATGAGAACGCAGCCCTTGTCTGCCAGATCGGCCCGGCGGACGGCCTGAAAAGCTGGCGGGACTGTGCATCGGCAGTGGCGCAGCTGGTGGGCGGCTTTGCGGCGGCAGACCGGGCCGGGCGGCTCGTCATACGCTCCTTTGCCGCAGCTGCGTGCGCGGCACTCGGCCCCGGAGACCGCAGCGAGGCCGGTATCTCAGACCTGCGCTGCCACTATGCGGCGCTGAGCATCGAGACAGCCGATGGCCGGTATGCGGCAGGAAACGAGCAGGACAGCGGCTTGACCATGACGATCACCGAGATGCCGCTGGCCGAGAAGGGCCTGCCCGAGATACGCGCGCAGATCGCTGAGCATCTGTTTGCGGTGCTGCAAAAGCTTGACTACACCCCGGCCACTGTGACGATGCCCGGCGACCCGGCGTTTGAGCCGGGGGACCGCATTGCCCTGCCCCGCGCGGACGGCAGCGCCCCCGAGATGCTGGTCACGCATTTTGTCTGGCGGTACCGCGGGCGGCAGACCCTTAAAAGCGTGGGGCGCAACCCCTATCTGGCCGGGGCCGGGGACGGTGCGACCGAGCGCACGCTGCGGCGCCTGCAGAACAGCGCCGAGAGCAAGCGGCTGACCTACTACAGCTTTACAAACGCGGCGGCGCTGACCGTGCGCACGGCGGAAGTGCCGGCGGTCACGATCTCCTTTGCGGCGATCGAGGATACGAGCGCGATCTTCCTTGCGCAGCTGACGGCGGACGCTGAGCCGGACGATGCGGCGCTGACCCTGACCGTGCATTACTACCTGAACGATCAGCAGATCGAAAATTTTACGCCGCAGCAGCGGATGGAGGCAGGCCCCCACACGCTGGCGCTTTTTTACCCGTTTGCAAATGTCGAGGCAAACACCGTCAAGCGGCTGTCGGTGCGGCTGGTCTGCAGCGGCGGCACGGTGCGGGTGGCGCAGTACGGCATCAAGGCCACCGTGACCGGGCAGGGCATGGCGGGGGAGACACCGTGGAACGGCCTGCTGGAATGTGAGGAGCTGGTTGCGCCGGTGCGCCTGACGCCCCGCACGCTGGCGCTGGGTCCCCTGCAGGACGGCGGCGCCGAGATAACGAAGGAGGAACCAAAATGAGACTGCACGGCCATACACGGCTGGAGCTGACCGACATACACACCGGTGCGGTGGAGGTGGTCGAGAAGGACAACATCATTACGGACGCGGTGGGGGAGATCTTCAACGGCTACGGCGGCAGCCTGAACAAGGCGATGCTGCTCTGGCGCGGCCAGCAGGATGACCCCAACGCACCGAAGGACCTTGTCACGATGTTCTACGGCGGGCTGCTCCTGTACGACAGCCCCCTCGGCGCAGACCCGGCAACGCGGTTTGCCCCGGCGGCGGCAGGCATCACGGGCACGGCGATCGCCGGTCTTGTCAATGCAACGACAAACACGACCCGCGGCAGCGCCAACCTGACCGAGACAAAGCTGGACCCGGCGGGCGGCACGATGACCTATGTCTATGAGTTTGCCACCAATCAGGGCAACGGCGTCATACAGTCAGTCTGCCTGACCCAGCCGCAGGGCGCGTACTATTCCGAGATGATCGATGCGCCCAATGCTTCCCCTGTGATGGCCGGCCGGCTGAGCTTCGGCGGGGCGCTGGGCGGCGACCAGCTGCTGACCGGGCTGCTGGCCAAGGATTGCTACCCCACGGGCGAGCGCGGGGTGCTGCTCTATGCGGACCCGGCGGCTGATGAAGCGCTGGCGGGCCGGGTGGACACTGCCCGCAGCGTGCTGGAGCTGCGCCGCCACTGTCTTGGGCTAAGGACGCTGGATCTTTTCCGGCGCGATACGCAGGGCGGCTGGGACAGCCTTGTTGCGACCGATACGGTGGACATTTCCGGCTTTTTGCAGTCGGTATCCGGCAATGCGGGCCGGTACTGCCGCCTCTGTTTTGACGCCGAGGCGGACAAGCTCTACCTTATCGCAGCGCCGGAGGGCAGCACCATCGCGGCGGGCGGCAGCATCCGGGTGCGGGAGTATGACCGCAAAACGCTGGCGGCCAGAGATTACACCGTCCCCAACAACACCGGCGGTGCGCTGCGCGCCGCTGTCAGCGAGGCAAAGTCCACACCGCTGAACGGCACGGTCTACGGCGGCAGCCTGTACATGACAGCGCCCTCGACCTATCAGATCTACCGCTTTCCGCTGGCGGACCCGACCGATGTGCAGGCCGTCACGATGCACGGCGATACCCTGCAATACCTCAGCGATGCACATGACGGGCGGCTTTACTGCTATTACCGCACCCGCGGCGTGGTGCTGAACACCGAGAAAAACGAGCTGTTCTCCTGCGAGGCAGCGGGTTACGATACCTCGACCACCGGCTTTGCCGCCATGGTGCCGGTGCTGGGCGAGCCGGTAACGCCGCTGCGCCGCTACTACAGCGACAGCCGTATGCGCACCATGCGGGTGCTGCGCGCAAACTATCTGGCGACCATCAACGACCTGCCGAAGGCGGTGGAAAAGACCGCCGACAAGACGATGAAGGTCATCTACACACTGCGCAGGGGGGCGTGACGGCATGAGGCAGAGCGGTATCTTTGCAGGGCGCACCCGGATCGCCTACCCCTACGCCTGCTTTGGGTTCACACGGGGCGGCGGCCATGTGTGGCACGGCGGTCTGGATCTGGTGGGGCTGGACGATACGACCGTGCGGATGCCCTATTATAAAGGAAAGCAGATCACCGGGCGGGTGACGCGGGCGCGCATCGTGACCGACCGCCAAAACAGGACCTGGGAGTGGGGCTGGTATGTCTGTGTGCAGCTTGACCGCGCGCAGACCCCGGATGCGGTGAATTTTCTCTACTTTGCCCACTGCGCACGGCTGCTGGTCAAGGCCGGACAGCGGGTGGCCAGCGGGGACGCGCTGGGCGTTATGGGCGATACCGGCAATGCGGCGCTGGCTGACCCGCCCTACCCGCACTGCCATTTTGAGGTGCGCGCTGCAGCAAACGGCACAGGGCTGGACCCGACCGCCTACGCCGGGTGCGCCAACGCGCCGGGCGTGTACGGCGGCGCGGAAAAGCGCCAGCTTATCACAGTCGGGCCGGTGACGCAGGGGGACGCCGATGCGGTGCTTGCGCTCTGCCGGCAGCGCGGATTGGTGCAGGCGGGCCTGTACAAGAGCAGATGGGAGGATACATGATGGAAAAGCGAAACCTGCTGCAGTGCAGCAAGGCAGCGGTGGCGGCAGCCTGCGGGGCCTTTACGGCGGTATTCGGCTGGCTGGGCTGGCTGGTGCTGGCGTGGGGTGCCTGCATGGCGCTGGACTGGGCCAGCGGCAGCGCGGCGGCGGCCTGCCGGGGGCAGTGGTCGAGCGCGGCGGCCCGCGCCGGTATCTGGCACAAGGCCGGTATGGTCGTTGTGGTGCTGGTAAGCGCCCTGACCGACGGCGTGCTGGGCATGGCGGTTGCCAACCTGCCGGGGCTGGGGCTGCAGCCGAACGGCGTGGTGCTGCCCGTGGTGCTGGTATGGTATATTTTTACGGAGCTGGGCAGCATTGCCGAGAACGCCGCCGCCATGGGCGCGCCGGTGCCCGCATGGCTGGTAAGGATCTTGGCGCAGGGGAAGGAAGGGGCAGAAAAGTGAGGTGCGCGGCGGCGATGGCCGGAGGGGCTTTGCCCGTGAATGGGCGGCAACTTTGCCTTCCCCCAAGTGGGGGAAGGTGGCCCCGCAGGGCCGGATGAGGGATGAGCTTGCGAAAAGCAGAGCGCGAACGGGGAATCACCGCAGGGCTGCCCCTCATCCGCCCTCGGGCGGGGCCTCGGGCACCTTCCCCCAAGGGGGAAGGCTGACAACGTGAACCTGCGAGTCGGTAAAAAAGAAGGGGTATCTGTCGCATGAACGGCAGATACCCTTTTTTATTTTGCTTATAAATAATTTTGCAGATCGCTCTTGTCGGTGGCGCAGCGCTCGGCGGCCTCGCGGGTGATGCGGCCCATGCTGACAAGGCGCGCCAGATCGGCGTTCAGGCTGTGCATGCCCAGTGCGGCACCGGACTGCAGGATGCTTGGGATCTGGTAGCACTTGCCCTCACGGATGAGGTTTGCCACGGCATCGGTGCCGACCAGAATCTCGGTCGCGGCGCAGCGGCCCTTGCCCCCGGCCAGCGGCAGAAGTTGCTGGGTGATGACGCCGCGCAGCACGGCGGCCAGCTGGCCGCGGATCTGGTTCTGCGCACCGGCGGGGCAGACATCAATAATGCGGTCAATGGTCTGGGCTGCGCCGATCGTGTGCAGCGTGCTGAGGACCAGATGGCCGGTCTCGGCAGCGGTGACGGCGGCGGAGATCGTCTCATAATCGCGCATCTCGCCGACCAGAATGACATCAGGGTCCTCGCGCAGGGCGCTGCGCAGCGCCGAGGCAAAGCTGCGCGCATCCGCGCCGACCTCGCGCTGGTGGATGAGCGCCTGCTTGCCCTGATAGACATACTCGATGGGGTCCTCGATCGTGATGATGTGGTCGCTGCGGGTCTCATTGATATGGTCGATCATCGCGGCCAGCGTGGTGGAATTGCCGCTGCCGGTGGGGCCGGTGACAAGGATCAGACCGCGCGGCTCGTCCGCCAGCTTTGTCAGCACGGGCGGCATCGACAGCTCTGCCAGCGTGGGGATGGCATCGTTGAGCAGGCGCAGCGTGGCCGCAGCCCGCCCCTGCTGGAAAAAGACATTTACGCGGCTGCGGGTGCCGTCCGGTGCAACCAGCGCAAAATCGGCATCGATCCGCTCGGTAAGAATGGCCTCGCGGTGCGCCTCGTCCATCAGCCCAAGGATCAGGGAGCGGGTCTCGTCAGCGCTCATCTGCACGGGGGGCTGCATCAGCCGCCCGTCCACCCGGAACATCAGGGGCAGCCCCTCGGAGAGATGGATGTCGCTGGCCTTCATCTGCCGCGCCAGCGCGGTGAGTTCATGGATTTGCATGGGACATACCTCACTTTCGAGAAAGAGAAGCCGGAGAGAACGCTGCCGTCAGCACCCGTTTCCCTTATTCCTCATAGAAGGTGATCTTCAGCAGCTCTTCCGGGGTGGTCTCGCCCTCGCGCACAAGCTGCAGGGCGGCCTCGCGCAGGCTGGTCATGCCCTGATTGCGGCGGGCAGCATCGGTCAGCTCCTCCTGCGTGGCTCCGGCGGAGATCAGCTCGCGCAGCTCGCGGTTGATGATGACCAGCTCGTGGATCGCCACGCGGCCGCGGTAGCCGGTGCCGTTGCACTGGGTGCAGCCGGTGCCGCGCCGCACAAAGGGGATGTCGGGGCCGAGATAGGTGCGCTCCTCCTCGGTGACGGGCATCTGCCGGGCGCAGTGGGGGCAGACCCGGCGCATCAGGCGCTGGGCGACCAGCCCGGCTACCGAGTTGGCGATCATGTACCGCTCCACGCCCATATCCTCAAGGCGGACGATGGAGGAGAGCGCGTCATTCGTGTGCAGGGTCGAAAAGACCATGTGGCCCGTGATGGCCGCGCGGACCGAGATGGACGCCGTCTCGGCATCGCGGGTCTCGCCGACCATGATGACATCGGGGTCCTGACGCAGCAGGGCGCGCAGGCCGCTCTCAAAGGTCAGGCCCGCAATGTTGTTGACCTGCGTCTGGTTGATGCGGGCCAGATTGCGCTCGACAGGGTCCTCGATCGTCGAGACATTGACCTGCCGCTCGGCGATGGTCTGCAGGACCATGTAGAGCGTTGTCGTCTTGCCGGAGCCTGTCGGCCCGGTCAGGTAGACGATGCCGTTGGGGCGGTTGAGCAGCGGCAAAAACCGCCGGTAGGTCTCATCGTTCATGCCGAAGTGGTTGGCATTTTTAATGTAGGTGTTGCTGGACAGGATACGCAGCACGGCCTTCTCGCCAAAGACGGTCGGCAGGATCGAGACACGGACGTTGACATCGGGGCCGGTCTCAAGCCGGGCGCGAAAATGCCCGTCCTGCGGGATGCGGTGCTCGGCAATGTCAAGGTTGGACATGATCTTGATGCGGGCGATGAGCGGCTGATGCAAAGCGCGCTGCAGCGTCACATAGTCGATGATGACGCCGTCAATGCGCATACGGACCTTTGTCTCGCCCTCAAACGGCTCGATGTGGATATCCGAGGCGGTGGTCGTCACGGCACGCTGCACAAGGCTGTTCAGCAGGCGGATGATCGGCGCGTCCAGATCGCCGCCCTCGGCGGTCATGTCGATGGCGAAATCCTCGGTCTGCGCGGCGGCCATGTCGCTGCTGTTGGCGCTGCGGGCTGCCTTGCGGGCGCTGACCTCGGCGTAATAGTAGCGGATGGCGCGGCGCAGCGGCTCCAGCTCGGCCAGCACGATCTCCGGCTCCATGGCGGTCAGCTGGCGGATGTCCTCGATGGCGTAGTAGTTCAGCGGGTCGTTGGCGGCGATGGTCAGCGTATGGCCGCTCTGCGCGATGGGCAGCATGTCATATTTCTGCGCCAGCTCCTGCGGAACCTTCTCGACCGCCGTCACATCAACGTTGGTATGCTCAATGTCGATCATGCGGATCTGCAGGCGCTTGGCAAGGGCCTGCAGGACCTGCCGCTCGTTGACATAGCCCAGCTCCTGCAGTGCCTGGCCGACACGCAGGTCGCGGTGCTCCTTCTGGTAGGCAAGGGCGGCGTTGAGCTGCTCGGGCGTGATGTAGCCAAACTCGATCAGAACATCGCCAAGACGGATGTTTTTCACGGCTGTACGCCTCCTTTGTCACAGAGTATGACGCGCAGCGTCACATTGTAGATGCTGCCGCTGGACGAGGTGCCGTCCGCTGCGGCAAAGCTGCGGGTGGTGATGGAAAAGTTCTGCAGCTGGATGGACGGATAGTTGTCTGCCAGATCGTCAAGCAGGCTCAGAAAATTGCCTGCCTCGCCCGAGCAGCTGAAGGTCACATCGGAGGTCTGGAGATAGCCGGGCTGGTCATAGGAGGGTACAAGGTCAGCGGCAAGGAACTGCTGCAGCAGGGCATTGCCTGCGGCGGTGGTGTCCACCTGATCCGCCGTGACGGCGGCCGCAGCGCTGCCGGCGGGGGCGGGGCTCTGCCCGGCCTGTGTACCGGCAATGTAGCCGGTCATGCTCTGGGTCAGCGGCTGGCCGATGCTCAGGGAGACGGGCTGCATGCTGTGGTTCAGCTCAAGGCCGGTCACCAGCGTGTCCAGCTCATCGCTGGTCAGGATGCTGTAGTACCGCGCGTTGGCGGTCTGCAGCTCTCCCCAGGCGGTATTCTTGTCGGCGGCGTTCACGCCCGCCTGCAGGATCGTCTCCTGCATGGTGATCTGGGCGTCCTGCGCCTCGGTCAGATCGGCGCGGGCCTGCTGCAGGCTGCCGATGCCGGGAATCAGCAAAAACCGCACATACAGCACGATAAAGGCCAGCATCAGCACGGCATATAAAAGGATCTTGTCGCGCTTGGTCATCGGTGCAATATCCATAACCGCACCCCCCTTACTGCGGCGCTGCCAGAACGCAGCGCAGGTCGATGGAATAGCCGTCATCATCGGCATTGTAGCCGGTATAGCTCACGGTCGAAAAGACACCGCAGCTCTGCAGCGAGCGAATGTAGGTCGGGATGTCGATGACCTGACTGGAGTTGGCGTTGAACTGCAGCTCGCCCGTGGCGGCGTCGTAGCTGGTGAACTGGATCGTGATGGCAGCGCCGCCCGCTGCCTCGACCCGGTGCAGCAGGCTGCTCGTCACATCGGGGTAGCCGTCCAGCAGGTCGGTCATGCCGTCGGCATACTGCGTCAGAGAGCGGAACTGCGCGGCCGCCTCAGCGTCCTGACTCGAGGCAAGGAACGACGCGCTGTTGTCATTGCACCAGTTTACGATGTCCTGCCGCTGGCTGGTCAGGGAGGCGGTGTACAGCGTCATGGCACCCCAGCCCAGCAGGGCGGCGGCCACCACGGCAACGCCGGGGGCAGCGGTCCGGATGCTGCGGCTGCGCTGCTCACTCTTGGCGGCGCCTGCGGCCTTTTGCCAGCGCAGATAAAAGTTGTTTTGTTTCATAGCCATAATTTGTATGTTCCCCTGGCTTGTATAGTTGGTGCGCGGGTCAGCGCGCGATCAGATTGCCTGCGGCGTAGAGCACCTGCGCAAGGGCTGTGCCCTCAGGCAGCTTGACGGTAGGCGAATCCGGGAATTGCGCCACCCGCAGCGAGAGCGCCTCGCAGCCCGGGCGGCAGACGGCAAGGTCATCGGCGTCTGCACCGGCAAAGTAGACGGTCGTGATCGGATTTTCGCTCTTGCCGGCAATGTGGAACTGCAGGATGCCCGACAGCTTCTGTGCGATCTCGGCGCCGGATTCTGCCGAGCCGCGCGGGTTGAACAGGCGGCTGCGGGTCGAGTAGGTGTACTGCCCCTTCACAAACAGGCAGGCCGAGACGGTGTCATCGTCAAAATGCAGCAGCACAAAGGTCTCGCTCTGCAGGGCAGGGATCGTGCGCACTGCCTTGATGGGGGCGGCCAGACCCAGATCGATGCTGTACAGCTTGAAGCCGGCCGCCTTGGCCAGCGCTGCATACCCGGCAATGACGCTCTGCTCCACGCGGGTGGCCATCACCGTGTCGGCGCGGGTCTTGGCATCGCGGGCCAGCAGCATATAGTCGTCAAGCGGGGCCGTTGTCTCGGCACCGCCGGACGAAAGCTCATGCGCCAGCACGGCCAGCCGCTTTTTCTCGCTCATGGCGGGCAGGAAGATGACGCGGTGTACGAACTGGCTGCCGCCTACGATCAGCGCCACCCGGCCGGTGGGCAGCTTATGGCGGGCAAAAAAGGCCTTGAGTGCCTCGGCGAGGTCGGCCTCGTTGGTAATGACGCCGTTGATCAGGCAGCCCTCGGGCAGCTGGGCCGCGGCGGCGGCGGTGATCCGTGCGCCCTTGGCGGTGGGGCTGCCCACCGCGGCGTACACCGTGCGGCTGCACAGATATAAAGAGGTAAGTGATGCCATGAGGAACCCTCCGGAATATAGTTTAAATGGCGCCGGACGATGCGCCGATGGTGCCGTAGGACTGGTAGATCGGCACGATAACAGCCGCCACAACGCCGCCGACCACCAGACCCATGATGACGATCATCACAGGCTCCAGCAGGGTGACAAGGCGCTTGGTGGCCATCTCGGCCTCGTAGTCGAGCGTCTCGCTGATCGTGGCCAGCAGACTGTCCAGCTTGCCGGTCTCCTCGCCGACGGCGATGGAGGAGGCCAGCTTGACCTCAAAGCCATCGATCGCGGCGATGGACTGCGACAGGCTGTGGCCGGCGCGGATGCTGTCCAGCGCCGTGCCGAACTGACTTTCGATCCAGCGGTTGCCGATCGAGTCGCGCGCAGCGCCCAGCGTTGTGATGATGGGCACACCGCTGCCGTACAGGTTGGACAGGGTGCTGGCAAAGCGGGCGGTGCAGATCTTGCGGTTCAGCACGCCCACGACCGGCGCATGCAGGATAAAGCGGTCCCACTGGCGGCGGATGCGGGGCTGGGCCAAAAGCAGTTTGAAGCCGAAGAAGATCAGCGCCAGCGCCACAAGCAGCAGCGGCCAGTTGGCACCCACAAAGTCGCTGGCATCAAACAGAAGCTGCGTCAGGAAGGGCAGCTTTTCCATCTGGTCAAACATCGGCTTGAACTGGGGTAGCACAAAGGTCATCAGAATCGCAATGACCGCCACGATCAGCACGCAGAGGATGAGCGGGTACATCATGCTGTTGCCGACCTGCTGGTTCATCTTATGCTCGCGCTCATAGTAGGTGGCCATCCGGGTGCAGGCGTGGTCGATGCTGCCGGTGCCCTCGGCGCTGCGGATCATCGCCAGCAGCAGGTTCGGGAACGCCGGTGCGCAGGACTCCATCGCATCGGACAGCGGGATGCCCTTGCGCAGCTCGCCCAGCACGGCCTCGTACAGGGCGCGCTGCTGCGGGTCGATGCTGCGCTCATCCGCCATGATGCGGAAGGCACGCACCAGCGGCACACCGGCAGTCAGCAGGGTGCCCAGATTGCGGCAGAAATCCGCCAGCACGGCGGTCTTTAACGGGCGGAAGGTGCTGCGGACGCGCTTGGTCTGCAGCGCCTCGCTCATGTACAGGCCGTCATCGCGCAGCTTGGTGTAGAGTGCTTCCTCGCTGGGGGCGTCAGCCATGCCGCGGACAGTCTTGCCCTGAGCGTTGGTCGCAGTATAACGAAATTGTGGCATAGGGGAGAAACCTCCGAACGGATAGTGAGATCAGGCGGGTGCTGCACCATTACAAAAACGCGCAGTACCATTGCAGGATCGGCTCGCCGAAAAGCATGGCGATTACGATGCCCGCACATAAAAACGGGCCGAAGGCAAAGTGGTCCTTTTTGTCGGCCCTTTTGGCGGCCAGCAGCCAGATGCCGTAAAGGCCGCCGCCCAGAATGCCCAAAAACATCGCCAGCAGCGTGTTCTGCCAGCCGAGGAACAGCCCGGCGGCCGCCATCAGCTTGATGTCGCCGCCGCCGAACGCGCCGTCAATGGCAAGGCAGAGCAAAAGCATCGGCACGCTGACGCAGAACGCCCCGATCAGGTGGGGCAGCCACCCGGCGGGGGAGAGCAGCGTCCCTACAACGCCGCAGACCGCCAACGCGAGATTGAGCCGGTCGGGGATAAGCTGTGTCTCGGCGTCAATGAGCGCAACGCTCAGCAAAATGCCGCAGACCGCCAGCGCGGTGAGCGCCGCCCAGCTCATGCCGAACAGCCCCTGCGTCAGGCTGAGCGCGGTGCCGAAGCGCCGGGTGCAGCCCAGCGCCAGCACGCCGCCCAGCACCTCGACCAGAAAATACCGCACCGGGATGCGCGCGCCGCAGTGGCGGCACCGCCCGCGCAAAAACAGCCAGCTGAAAACCGGCACAAGGTCGGGCGCACCCAGCGTGTGGCCGCACTGCGGGCAGTGGCTGCGCCCCTGCAGGGGGTCCATGCCCCGAGGCAGCCGCCAGGCCACGACATTCATAAAGCTGAACAGCGCCGCGCCCAGCAAAAAACGGATCAGATCCAAAAGGCACTCAAGCAGCAGCATGGCTCGCCTCCGTCAGGTAATGCAGGCGGTCCTCCGCGCGGAAGACACGGTAGCCCTCGGCAGCGTCATAGACGGCGAAGATGCTGTTTTCCTGATAGAGCAGCCGCTGCACGGTGTAGCCGTTGTCCGCTACCTGCAAAAGGCTCACGCTGCCGGGCAGTGCGCCCAGTGTCTCGATCTCCTCGGCCACGCCGTCGGCAAAGCCGTCTGCGGTGGTCTGGTCGGCAAAGGTGCGCCCGGTGGAATAGCACTGCGCGGACACAGCCCCGGCGGCCAGCCGCGCCGCCTTGATCTGGGCCAGCGCCTCCCGCGCGCGGGCCTGATAGCGCAGCTCGGCCGCGCCGGTCACAACGGTATAGATCACAGCGAGCAATGCCAGCAGCAGGGCCAGCTTTTCAGCAAAGGAGGTCCTGGCCCATTTTTCCCCGGTGTTGCGCAGCCAGGCGCCCAGTCGTGCTGCCAGCATGGTTTCACTTCCTCTACTTCTATGGCAATACCGCACAATTCCCGCCTGACGGCTTAAGCGCCGCTCCGGCGGCTGCGGTACGGCATCTGCGTTGCCAAAATGCTCGATAAGACATCCAGTATTATCTGCGCTTTTGGCTTAGCAGCTGCCGCACCTCGCTCGCCGTATCGGCACTTAGAATTATGCGGTATTGCCCTATATATAACACACTAACCAGTATACCCTGCAAAGGCTGTATTTGCAAGAAATTTCACGAAAAAATCCCACATTATTGTTGGAATGTAACACAAAATCTGTCAAAATAGTATGTGCCGCCCGTATAGAACACTATATTTGGTGTAAATTTGTCGAAATCTCACCACACTTATTGCGAAAAGATCACAAACCGAGTATAATACCATCATATATAGTCTTATTATGCCTTACTGTACAAATTTGCAGGGCGCTGCCGCAAATTCCAACGGCCGCTACGGCGTCTGCCGGGCGGGAATATGAGGCAATGCCGTGATATAAACGGGAGCATCTATGGTGCATTGCAACAAGAAAACGCGCAGAAGCAGCGGCTTCACGATGGTGGAGCTTATGGTTGTGCTGGCGATCATGGCAATTTTGGCGGCCCTTGTGGGGGGCGGCCTGATTGCCTATACCCGTCTGGCCCGGTTTGAGAAGAACGAGGCAAACGCCCGCACCCTTTTCCAGACCGCGCAGATCGCCCTGACCCGCAGGGACACAGCGGGCGAACTGGACGATTTCCGCCAGAAGGTGCTGTTGAACGGTCAGGCAGGCGCGCATTTTGGCCCCGCCGCGCAGAAGGCCGATGAGCTGAACAAAAATATCTATGCCCTGTATTATGATAAAGTAACAGATGATGACAGCGACAATGAACTGCTGCGTGAGCTGCTGGGCGATTACATCTACGATGATTCGCTGCTGAATGCGGCCATCTGCGTTGAGATCGACGCCGCCAGCGGGCAGGTGTACTCGGTGTTTTATGACACGAACGCCGATAAGCTGCGCTTTGGGGAAAAAACGGACGGCGCAACGAACATTTATGACCGGAGCTATGACTACCGCCGCCATGACAGCCTTGTGGGCTACTACTCGGCCGAGGACCGTGTGAATGTGGTCGAGCTGCAGCAGACCAAGCTGAAGGTCAAGAACCCGCGCCTCTCCAACACCGAAACACTGACCCTGAGCTGGGGCGGCGATGTGACCCGCGACACGCAGGTGCAGTATGTGGCAACAGCCTACAAATCGACCGATACGGGCAAGAAAAATCCGCTGTTTGAGATCGAGGTGGAACTGCCGGCAGTCAAGACCAATGAGCCGGTGCCGCTGAAAACAAGAATCTACGCTGCCGACAACGAAACACCGGTTGAAAAGACCCTCTACTACCCTCTGAGCTACAACAAGGGCAACTTTGTCCTGACGCTGGACGCAATGGCCAGCGCTGATTTGCTGCGCTCCTGCGAGAATGACAGCGGCGAGAAGGCAAACAGCATAAGTGTGACCGACAGCAGCCTGTACAGCATCACCCGCCTGATGTCGGGCGGGCCGCAGGATTTCTATGTCACGCTGCAGGCCAAGGCGCGGGACGACTATTCCGGCAGCTATACCCCCAGCACCCCGGCCGACACCAATGTGGAAAACAGCCTGTTTGCAAAAGAGGCAACAGCCACTAAGGGCAACCTTACCTATTTCCGCCATCTGTACAACCTGCGCTGGGCGGACAGATGGGCGTCCGGCCAGACTGCCGACTACACCCTCGCCGCGCAGAGCCTTGGCGCCACCGGCCTGAACTGGACCGGCGGCAGCGTTACGGTCTACTGCCCGGCGCAGGGCAAAAACTTCCCGCCGGAGGCCAAGGTCCCCTCGGCAGAGGAGGCCGTGGCGTGGCCGACCATTCTGACATTGCCCAAAAATGTAACGCTGGACGGCAAAAATATCACCATCATGAACCTGCAGCTGCGCGGCAGCTCTGTCTCCCGGACCGGCAGACAGAAAAACGAAAATTTGCTTGACCGCTACATCGGCCTTGTGGGCGAAAATAACGGCACGATCAAAAACATGACCCTGCGCGATGCCGATGTACAGGTCAATGTTGAAATTGTGACCCGCGCAAAAGGCACCCTGCCGCTGACCGGGACCACGGCCCTGAAGCCGCTGGACACAAAAGACAGCGCGTACCGCGACATCCGCGCGGTCGGTGCTTTGTGCGGCGTCAACACCGGCACGCTGGAAAAATGCACCCTGACCCACGGCAAAAACAATGCGGTTTCCGCGCAGGTGCTGGCAATGCTGCCCTTTGACGATACCGCCACCGCGACAGCCCGCACAAACGCAACAGTAAATAGCACTACTTATTATGCAAACGAGCCGCGCGGCATTGGCGGCCTCGTGGGCGTTGCCATACCCAAAAACGGCCAGACGCAAACAATTTCCGCGCTGACGGTGGACGCCAATGTGACGGTAGCCGGTCTGCTGCGGGACAACAGCCCCAAAGCTGCGGACGAAACCCTTACAGAACAGGCTCGCTACGCCGCAGCCGCCAGCGGAGAAAACTCGATCTGGCGCAGCATCGGCGTGGGCGGTGTGGTCGGCACAATGGATGCCGCCAACCTGATGCTTGAGACAGACCCCAACAAGAATAACATGACCAACAAGGCCGCCGTCATCGGCAGCGCCTTTACGGGCGGCGTTGTGGGCAACCTCTATAACAGTAACAGCAGCAGTGCGGATGTCCCCCTGACCGGCCTTCAGAACGAGGGCACGGTCAGCGTGGGCGCCAACTACCTTGGCAGCGCCGAGGGTAAAAACAGCCGTGTGCTGGGCCAGTTCTTCGGCGGCATTGCGGGCTACTGCAAAAATGTCACGCTGCGCGGCAGCACCAGCACCACCCGCCGCGATATGACCGAAACACAGCTGAAAACCGCCGTCAAGGGCGGGTATGCTAACGATGGCGCACTCACCGATGACAGCCCGCTCAAGGGTGATTTTGTCGGCGGTCTGGTGGGCTTTGCCAGCGGGTGTAAGCTGGATAATTGCACCACGCAAAAGGGTTATGTGCTGGGCCGCTGCTTTGTCGGCGGCATGGCGGGCGGCTTCAGCGGCAGCCAGCTTAAAATAACCGGCGGCAGCAACAGCAGCACCGTGCTGGGCAACCGCTATGTGGGCGGTGTCGTGTCGGTCAACGGCAGCCAAAGCACGGTCAGCGGTGTTACCAACAGCGGCCTTGTGGCGGGCCTTGGCAAAAATGCGGCCTATGTGGGCGGCATTGCGGGCCTGAACGATGCCGAATGGGGCAGCACCAATGCAGCAAATACAGCAGCCACCATTCAAAACTGTGTCAGCAGCATGGCCTCGGACACCGCCACCAACAGCAGCCGCAGCGCCCTGCTGCAGGCGCTGAGCACCTATAAAAATGCAAACAATCAAGAAACGACCACCCGCGCGGACTATGTGGGCGGTCTGGTCGGCCGCAACGGCAAAAATGCCGTGCTTACATGGGACAATGAGGCAAACACGGTGCAGATCGGCGCGGTCATCTGCGGCAATGATTATGTCGGCGGTCTGGTCGGCTGCAACGATGCAACGGCGAAAATCACAAATACCAGCACCTCGCTGCTGACCGTCAGCGGCGAGGTCACGGGCGGCAAGGCGGTCGGCGGTATGATCGGCCTGAACCTTGCCCCGGCCCTGCCCGCGGCCGATATAAAGGTGACGGAAATCAGCGGCACGCTCTGCGTGGGCGGTGTCATCGGCGCTAACATGCCGGTGGCCGGCACGGACGGAATGGCGTTTACCATCAAAGAAACCGCCACATCCGGCGGTACGGTCGGCAGATTTACAACCACCGCAAAGGCGGGCCGCATCAAGGCCAACGGTCTGGCGGGCGGCATCATTGGCTATAACTGCCTGCTGGCATCGGCCCCGGACGATTTGACAACGATTCTGCCCACCGTGGCGCAGGATACCGGCCTTGTGACGGTCAACAATACATTGCCGCGCAGTGACAAAGAGATGAACCTCAACGGCGCGGCCAACCAGTTTAATCTTGAGGTCAACGCCTATGTGGGCGGCATTGTCGGCTATAACGATGCAGAAACCCATCTAACCATCCGCAACGCAACAAACGGCAGCAGCAGCAATGCGGCATCGGTCGGCAGCCTGAAAATGCGGGGCGAGACCGGCACCCTCGGCAGCGGTGTCAGCCTGCGGAAGTACAAAGACCGCTTTAACTATGACGCTTATGTTAGCGATAAAGATGCCCGCGGCTATATGGCGGGCGGCATCATCGGCTGTGTGACCCAAAACACAACGCTGGATAACTGCACCAACTACGGCATTGTCTCCCACAAGAGCGCTGCGGGCGGCATCGCCGGCTGGAATGACGGCAGCATCAATAACTGCCATACCTACGCCACACTGGGCACCCAGCAGGACGGCTATGCCTACCTTGGCGGCATCGTCGGCATCAACAACGGGACGGTCACGGACTCGGCCCCGGCAGCAAGCATCACCGTGCGCGGCCGGTACATCATCGGCGGCGTGGCGGGCCTGAACCTGACGAATGCGAGCATAACTTATAACACTTCCAATAATGCGATCCCCGTTACGGTGCAGGCAAACGAGTGCGCGGGCGGCGTTGCAGGCGTAAACTGCGGCAACATCGTATTGGGCAGCACAACCCTGCGGGTCAACATTACGGCAGAAAGCTATGCGGGCGGCATTGCGGGCAGCAACAACATGCGCAACGCCACAACAGCCAGCATTGCGGGCGGCAATGTGACAGGAACCGTCACGGCCACCAAGAACTACGCAGGCGGCGCAGCCGGTGCAAACTATGCCAATATTACCGGTGTGACGCTGGTTGATGGGGCGCGTGTGCGCGCCAATGACCAGTTTGCAGGCGGTATTGCGGGCAGCAATAGGGCTGGCAATGGGCAGAACGGCACGATTACGGGCTGCACCAACACTGCGGGGCAGACCGGGAACAACTACACGGTATATGCCACCAACGGCAATGCGGGCGGTATTGCAGGCAGCAATGAAAGCGGCGCCCAAATTGTAGATAGCGTTGTAGGCGGCGTTAAAATCGGCGTGGCCAAGTGCGATGCGGCGGCCATTGCGGCCAACAACTTCGGCACCATTCAGGGCGGCAGTGTCGGCAGCTGTGATATTACCTTTGCCGGGGAAAGCATCGGCGCGGTCACGGCCATCAACAATGAGGGGGCAACGATCAGCGGTGTTACGCTTGATACGGACGCCAAAATCGCTTTCCATGGCCCGGCCACCAATGTGGGCGGCATTGCGGGCAAAAATGCCGGTACGATTGGTAATTGCAATGTCAACAGCCCTGCACTGGCGCTCAACGGCCTTACGGCCCGGGCAGACAGCATCAGCCTTGGCGGTGCGGCGGGCGTCAATATGCAGGGCGCAAAAATCAGCGAAACAACCGTTACACTGAACATTACAGACAATCTGAATAAATACAAGAATCTGGGCGGCGTAGCCGGCGAAAATGCCGGCGGCGGCACTTTGTTAAAGTGTACCTATCAGGGCGCGCTGGGGCAGGCTAATACCACGGGCGCAGCCAATGTGCTGGACACCGTGGGCGGCATCGTCGGCCTGAACGATGGTAAGGTTGAGGAATGCAGGGTGCCCAAAATCACGCTGCAGGTGATGGGTGCCTCGGGCCTGAGCGACAGCCAGACCTATGCGGAAAAGCTGAAAAGCGCCAGCAGCGTGGGCGGCATTGCGGGCCGTAACAACAGCACCATTACATCCTGCTATGTTGCCACAGCGAAGGACAGCGGCAGTATCATCACCGCGCGCTACGGCTTTGTGGGCGGCGTGGCAGGCGCAAACAACGGCAGCATTACCGGCAGCGGCAGTGGTGCGGCATTTACGGATAAATTTACCTATCAGGTCGATGGCGTAAATTGTGAAAGAACAATGTTTGACCGGGTCAGCATGTTGCTGGACGGCAAAGTGGAAAGAAAAAATGGAGAAACTGGAATAATTGAAGAAGTAGCCGATGAAAATGATGCTGTCAATACCATGATCAGCACCTTGAAAGACGATACTTATAAAGACCTTAAAGGCGTTGATACGGTGTCCCCGAATAATTACAACACTGTCTACACAACCACCGGCCTTTCCCAAAATGACCTGCTGGTCGGCCTGCGCGGCACAACTGCTACAACCGGCAAATCCAGCGGCTATCTGGGCGGCGTGGCAGGCTTCAACACCGTCAACGGTACAATCACAGGCGCGGCAACCGGTAAGTGGTTTGTCTACGGCGACAACACGACCGAGGAATCCAAAATCGGCGGTATGATCGGCATGAACGAGACTACCGGCGAGGTCAAGCTGCTGGTCAACTGCGCTGCCGTGCGCCGCTTTACCCGCACAGGCGGCACAAATGACGATGACACGACCTATAGAAGCGACAGAAAAATTGCCTATGTGGGCGGTGTGATCGGCGTGCAGCAGAACACGACCGATGACAAGTGGGTCATCAGCGAGTGTGTGAACCTTGGCACTGTGTTTGACAGCGGCTCCAACTATATCGGCGGCATCATTGCCTCCTGGCTGAAAAACGGCGGCACGATTGAAAAATCCTTCAACTTCGGCAGCCTTAGCACCAATACCAACGATGGCGATGGTTCGGGCACGGTCGGCGGCATCGTGGGCTTTTTTGACCAGCCCACCCCCGGCGGCACGGCAAATATCCTCTCCTGCCAGAACCACGGCGATATTCTGTCCTGCGGAAATTGGGAGGGTGACAAAAAGCACGGTGCCAACGATGTTGCCGGTATCCTTGGCAAGGTGGTCATGGCGGACGGTGCAAATGACTATCTGCGCATCAACATTGTCGATTGCGTGAACGGCGATGTTTCGATGTGGTGCGAGTCGCTGGCAGCCGGCATCATGGGCTGGCTGGGACCGTATGGTAACGGCGGGACAAAAATACCGGATAAGGTAGAGGTTTACATTGACCGCTGCCGTAACTACGCTACGGATGTTACAATTTATCATAAATCAAATGATACCAACTTGTTTGCAGGTATCTGCGGCAACCGTGGCAATGGCAGTGCAACGAGTGCATCCACCACAGTCACGAATTGTTTTGCCCTGTATAAAAATACGGTTAGTACCAATAACGCCCCCATCGCGATGAACCGTGGAAGAGAAAACATCGTGGCCTACGGCAACTACTTTATGGACGAAAACAGCTTTGAAGAAAAGAAGATAGCGGCATTGCTGAAGCTTACGGAAGGTACACCAAGCGGAGAGGCGACTGCTAACGATGGAAAAAAATACGGTACAAGTTGTAAGAACCATTATAACTACGGTACACGGCTGTATGCGGGTATTGATAACTCCACAGAGAGCAGAAACAGTTTCTTTGCAGCAGGCATGATGTTTGATCGGGATTTGAATACGGTTGATACTAGAAAATGTTACATAATACCTGCAGCCAATGAAAAACTGGCTACGATTTACTATACAGGCAATCCCGGTGCATGGGATATCAACAACAAGAATCTTGCCACCATCCTGCTGTGGTACGGCGATACAGACAACAGTAAAGCCCCGAGTATGAAGGACATCACGGACGACTTGATCCAGAACTACTATACGCAAGTTTTGGACAAGCGCGGCCCCGGGACGGTCTCTGACTTGCAAGTTGCGCATAAAAAAGATAGCAGCGCTGTCTATGGCCGCTATGAGGTGACATGGACGGCCGCGGACACAGAGGGCATTTTCCCGGATAACAAGATACAGAATGTAAGCCATTATCTGGTAACGCTGTATAAGGTTGACGGTGCGAACACTGTTGCTTTGGAAAACTACAAAGACATAAAGGTCTACGGCACACGCTATCTGTTTGACGCGGATGATGCGCTGGCGAACGCTATTGGCACCGGCCAATTCTGTGTCGGTGTAAAGGCCGTGAACGGAACTGCCGCAGGTGAAGAGGTGAAGTCTACCGCGCAGGACTTCGTGCGCCCCCTGCCCACCCCGAAGCTGGAAATCCGCCTGAAAAAGCAGAAAAGCGAAGGACAGCCCTACGGCCAGTATCTTGTGCTGACAAACGCAAGCGATTATCAAAACGCGGGTGACTGGAAAGTAACCGCTTACCTGATGAACAGCACAGGTACTACCATTACGCTTGATGCAAACACCACCGAAGCACCGATAGCAAACGGCCTTGGCTCTGCCACCCGCCTGCGCGCCACGGCAACCCCGGGTGCTACTGCAACAGGTGCGTGGATGGAGTCTGCCCGCTATGACGAGGAGATCGGTATTCCCAGAACATACTATACTACCGGTGATTCAAAGAGCAACAGCGGCCTTGTCCACGGTACAGCGTTTAAAACAAATAATACAACCATGGGTCAGCCGGTCATAACCGGCAGCACGGCGGATGATCTGTCGATTACCGTGACCCTGAAATTTACCGCTGATACGATCCCTAACACCGTGCCGAACTACCGCGTTATGCTAGTGGGTCAATACAACGGTGATGAAACAATCAGCAATGAGGCAGAGGGTACAGCAGCAACCAACACAAAGCCGCTGAACGGCCAGTATGTGACGCTTGCTGCGGTGGAAAAGCCGGTCTACAGCAGCGGCACGGAATTTGTGCTGAGCAACCTGCCCGCCGTGGTCTTTGACGGCAGCTACACCGACCTGAAGGTAATCTCTGTGCCTATTGATGCCGGCTATCCGCAGGTCGTGACCCGCTGGGAAATCACCGCAGATGATGCCCTGAATGCTATTGGAGAGGGTAACAATAACCCCGTCAGCTGGAACAGCGGCATCGAGATCGTGCGCGGTGCGGACGGCAAATTCAGCTATTACCACCTGACCCCGCTGCAGTTCTTTGCGAGCCAAGATTCGTGGTATAACATGGCTGCAAAGCAGATCCGCACGGACAACCTCAACCTCACGCTTCTGAAAGCCCCCACGGTAAGCAATACTGCCACGGGTGTAGTGAGCACCGACAACAAGCTGAACTATACCTTCACATGGACGCAGCCCGATGAAAACGGCAGTGTTGATAAAACACAGCATGACTACGATGTCACCCTGTACGGCCTGCTGACCGAAAAGGATAGCGAAACCACCGCAATCGCGGGCAAGGAAAAAATCGAGCTGAAGGACGGCGTGTCGCTGGCGGATAAAACCACATTTGACACCAAAACCGGCACCTATACCCTGACCCTCTGCGTGGACGATGACCTTGCAAGCGGCAGCTGGCGCTATGATACGGTGCGGCTGCATGTCACCCGCAAGCCGGACACTGGGGACACCAATGCAATCGGTCTGGCGGGCAAGGCAGATTGTACTGTTAAGCAGCGTCTGTCTGCGGTAGGTCAGGTCAACAGCATCATGCGCACCAACGACAACAGCGCCAATGCACTGAACTACGACATCACCTGGCCCGCAAGCGCGGACGCCAAAGGCGAGAACACGGTGACATATACCCTGTACGCGGAAAAGCTTGACGGCAAAAATTGGACGGCGCTTACCAACTGGCCGGGCATCACGAAAAACAGCTGCACCGTTGACCTTGAGAAGTATCAGGGCGCAACCCTGCGGTTCTATGTCGTAGCAAATGCGGTTGACAAATCGAAGTATTGCAGCCCGAACGGTGAGTACAGCAACCCCCTGCTTGTCGAAACGCGCCTTGCTGCGCCCGAAGTGACCGCAGCCAAGTTAAGCTACCAGACGCCGAGCCAGACCCAGTTCCTGACCGAGGAGAAGCTGACGCTGACGGTAGACAATAGCGCAAGCAGCGGCAGCTACTACTACATGGGCTATCTCTTTAAAGATGCCGCGGATTACAAGGAAATTGCTAAGCTGGCATCTGATTGGCAAGCTGCAACGAATGGGACGGATGACAAGGCCCAAAAGCTGGCAACCCTGACAAATGCGCTGAAAGAAATGCTTACCGACACGACCGACCCCGGCCGCGTGCTGCGCCTGCTGCCGGAAGGCCGGATGGACGGCGGTGCGCAGGCAGAAACGACAACGGGCGGCGCAGCGTTTGCGCTTGGCGATGAAAGCTTTACCATGAAGCCGGAGTATGCCGGTTACTGGCTGCTGCCCGCCCTGCGCAGCATGTCCACCGACGGCACAACCGCCAGCTCCAACTGGTACTACTATGTCGCAGACGGTTTGAGCGAAACCCCCACCCAGATGCAGCTGCCCAAGATCAAGCTGGATGCACCTGCGGCTGTGATCGGCAATGTGGAACGCGAGGAAACGGTCGGTCTGTATGACAATCCGGAATGTAACGGTGTAGCGCTGGAAACAACAACGCTGCAGCTGTCCCGCCGCACAGTAGAATGGCCGCTGGGCAATCTGTATGACGATAAGGACGCTGGTGCGGTGCGCAGCCTGACCAATGTCTATCAGTTTACGGTGATGCCGGTTTCTGCAAGCGAAGCACCCTACACGGTTAAGGTCTGGGTGAATGACAGAGAGTATACGGACGATGACGGAAAGCTTCACCCGATCGGCGAGATAGTCAAGGTAGAAAAGACCGTCACGCTGACCAATGGCAATGATGAAAAGGAGACGCTCACAAAAGAAATTGCGCGTACTGTGGACGAAACAGCGCAGCGTGTCTGGTATGACCTGAGCCTGCTGCCGACCGTTGAAAAGAGCGAAGGCGAAACATGGCAGTGGAGCGAATGGAAGCGGCAGACAACGCGCATCAAGGGTACTAAGGTGGAGAATACCACAAAGGCGTACTACGCCGCCGATGTATACCCGATGCTGGAGGTTGTGAAGAACAGCGCGAATGAAGTGATGCTCCGTGTAACACTGCCTGACCTGTTCAAGGTTTACATGGATACGCAGGATACTCTGCAAAAAATCACCGCCACACTGACCGTGCAGGCCCTGCCGTATGAGGACACAGATGGAAACACGGACGGGAAGACGGCAGAATCCGAGCCGAGTGCTGTCGAGCTGAACGAGGCCGACACAGCATCCCAGACGGTAGAGAAAGCACCGTACAGTGAGGACAGCGTGGCAGAGGATACGGCGTCAGTGCAGGCGTGGCGAAGCCCGGCCCGCGCGGTCACGGAATCGCACCCAACGAACCAGACCCCGGAGACCGCAGCTGATGCGGAAACCATACAACCGCCTGCGGCCTGACGGCTGCAGCAGAAAGGAGGTGGCATTATGTGCCGGAAAGTGCGCAGCATCCTGCAGGGAAAGCAGGGCTTGTCTATGATACTGGTTCTCTGCATGGGGGCATTGTTTGCGGCACTGTCTGCAGCGCTGGTCTATGCGGCTTCTGTGCTGACGGCCAATGCCAACCGCCAGCTGTTGGAGCAAGAGGTGTATCAGCTTGCCACCAGCTTCTCAGACATACTGGGGGAACAGCTGAACGACAGTGGCAGCGAATTTGCTACATTTATCAATAACACCTACATGCGGTCAGAGTATTACGGCAAAAATCCCTTTGAGGAGGAAACGGAGGCCAAAACCTTTGAGGCTGCCTTGAGCGGGGACGGCAGTGACGGCGCAGATACAATAAAGATCACGCTGCGCCGCCGCCCCGGCGAGGAAGCGGAAAAGCTGAACCTGAACGGCAGTATAGGGCAGTCCGTGGACACCAGTGATAATAGCTGGCAGCAGCTTTTGAATAGCTGGCAGGATGAAAACTATAAACTGGTCGATCTGCAGCTGGATGTGACTGTTACCGTAGAAAAAGGCGGGGAAAGCTTTGCCTATACCGTCACCTATGACCGCGCGGTGCATTATGCTGTCAGCTATTATACGCTGGATAATGATACGGCACAGTATAAATGGGACAAACAAAATGCATTTGACGCTGTTAATGGCGGCTCAACGGTTACAATCGATGGCAATGGGACATCTAGAAAAATCGTCCCGCACTTTGACACAGCTGATCCAAAATCCATCACCTACACACGCGGCGTTAAGCAGAAAACCACCGCACAGGAGTGACCGCCATGAAAAAAATACTGAAAAATCAGCGCGGAGAAACCATTGTGGAAGTGCTGGTGTCGTTTGTGCTGCTGCTTATGTTTACCGCTATGTTTGTGGTATCGCTGCGGTATGCCCGGGCTATGTCCCAAAAGGCAGAGACGCTGCGGGAAACGGCATATCAATTATGCGCCGGGCTGTACCCGATACCGAAAACGCAGGGCGAAGCGCAGCAACCGGGAAATGAGTGGCAGCCTGTGGCCGGTAAGGAAAATATGACCTTTCAGTTTAAGTCAGGAGAGGCAATGGTATTTTCCGTATCTGGAATCAAACTGGATGGTATGAAGGTTGAGGCGAAGGTTACTGCAGCGGAGGGCGGCGAGGAGAACACGAAAACGGAAGCCTACACCTTCCACCGTTACAGCAAGGGCCAGTCGAATACCAGCGGGGGACAGGAAACACCATGATGCGAGTGCTGAAAAACAAAAGGGGGACAACGCTGGTCGAGCTGGTTGTCTGCATGGTGCTGCTGTCGCTGTTTACGCTTGCGGCTGTCACGCTGATACAGCCCAGCGCGCAGGCGTATATGCAGGTGCAGCAGCAGACCCGCGCCCAGAATCTGGCCGATGCGCTGATCGAGACCACCCGCGGCGAGCTGCTGAACGCTAACGGGTATATCCGCTTTGCGGACGGCGCAACAGATAATAATTTTGACACGGTGTTTGACAAAAAAAGTGGTGTCAGCAGCGGTACGGCATTGGAGTTCAGCGTCTACCCCAATCATATCGAGCTGATCGACAAGGATAAGGTCCCGGCGTTGACGAAGGCGGACGGAACGCAGCTGCTGAGCCAAGATGCTGCGAACGAGCTGGACGGTTACCTGCACATGCGGTTCTATCTGCAGGAGAAAAACACCTATAAGCCCCAGCATAAAGTGACATCAGAAGGAACAGACCTGCCTAATGTTGCCTACGCCTACACGACAGCCTACCCCAAGGACGCCTACATGGGGATGTTTATCAGTGACCTGCAGTTTTACGCCCGCAGCTATACCAAGGCCGAGGGGGAAAAATACGCCCATGTCACGGCGCTGACTGTTGTGCTGACCGTGGCCCAGAAGGACGCGCAGGGCAATGCTGTGCCGCTGTGTACCCAAAAGGCGATCGTGCCGCTGCCGGGCGCACCGGTGTATATCGAGGAACCCGGCAGCTGGGACGGCAGCAACCCGGCGGTGTCGTAAAGCACCGCCCAAGCAAGAACATCCCGTGTTATGCTGGACAAACTCCTTGATTTTTGTTATACTATAGAACAATATGGGGAAGGTGGGGCGCTGCGCCCCGTTGTATAGAGCAGAGAGGAATACCACATGGCAACAGTCGAAATCAGAATGTTGGGCGATTTTGAGATCCGCGTAAACGGCAGGCCGGTGCTGGCCCAGCTGGCACAGTCCCGCAAGGCAACGGCGCTGGTGCAGTACCTTGTGCTGCAGCGCGGGGAGAGGGTGTCCCACAAGACCATCACCGATACGCTGTGGGCGGGCGAGCGCTCGACCAACCCGGATATGGCGCTGCGCGCGATTTTGCACCGCTTCCGCAATATGATCGAGGCCGAGGGCCTGACCGAGCTGCAGGGCTGCATCCAGACCAGCCGCGGCAGCTACCAGTGGAACCCCGCGCTGGATTGCAGCGTGGATGTGTTTGAGGTCAACGACCTGTCCGAAAAGGCCCGCTGCGAGGCTGACCCCGAAAGCCGCGGCCGCCTGTATGAGGAGATCGTCAACCTGTACAAGGGCCGTCTGCTGCCCCAGTTTGCCACCGAGCCATGGGTCGAGAGCGTCAGCGTCCGGCTGCACGGGCAGTACCGCACGGCCATTCTGGGCCTGTTGGAGCTTTGCAAAAAGTGGGGCGAAAGCGGCCGCATTATATCGCTGTGTGCCCACGCGCTTGAGCTGGACCCCTACGAGGAGCGCCTCTATCTGGAGGAGATCGTGGCGCTGGAATCGCTGGGCCGCCACACTGAGGCACAGGACCTTGCCCGCCGCGGCAACGCAATGGGCTGCCTGCACCATGCCATTGACCCGGGGCGCGCCGGCTCTGCCTACCGCCAGATGCGCCAGGCGGACCGCAACATGGAGAGCGAGCTTTCCCGCCTGACCGCCGCCCTGCCCGACACCGAAAACACCGGCGCCTGCCTCTGCGACTTTGAAACCTTTAAGGAGACCTACCGCGTGCTGCGCGGTGTGCAGGCCCGCTACGGTCTGCCGGTGTTTCTGGCCATCGTGACGGTGGCCCCCGGCCAGAATGCCGAGCCTGCCGAGACCGCTACCATGGTGGAGCAGCTTGGCGAGCTGATCCACACCACGCTGCGCCAGTGTGATGTGGCCGCCCGCTACAGCGAAATGCAGTATGTCATCATGCTCAGCGGCAGCGCGGCCGAGACAGGCTCCAGCCCGCTGGAGCGCATCAAGGCGGCCTTCTACCGCGTGCCCGCCCACGGCCGGTATCTGCTGAGCTACAATGTCTATGTGCCGGAGATCAAGGCTGACAGCGGACGCGCCCGCCGCCGCAAAAAAACAACGAAGAAATAAGCAATTTTCCCAGCCGCGCCGGTGCGCGGCTCTTTTTTTACACTTTACACAATCTTTTGCCTAAAATTTTTTACAAAAAATATAAAAAAACTGTTTAAATTTCCACAACAATGTGGTAAAGTAGTATCAAACAGGTGGGAAGTGTTCAAAATTCACTCCGCCGCAAAGAATATCTACGCCGCAGGGCGGTTGGAAACGCCCCGGCGCGAAAAGAGGTTTGACGATCCATGGGCTACGCAAGCAAAGACATCCGCAACATTCTGGTGGCCGGCCATGCCGGCTGCGGCAAAACAACGCTGACCGAGGCACTGCTGTACATGAGCGGCGCTACCGAGCGTATGGGCCGCGTGGAGGACGGCACCACTGCCAGTGACTTCGACCCCGAGGAGACCCGCCGCAAGGCATCGCTGAATGCCAGCGTTGTGCCGGTCGAGTATGAGGGCATCAAGTACAACCTGATCGACGCCCCCGGTCTGTTTGACTTTGAGACCGGCGCCGCCGAGGGCATCATGGCAGCGGAGAGCGTGCTGATCTGTGTATCCGGCCGCTCCGGCGTTACCGTCGGCGCAGAAAAGGCCTACCAGCTGGCGCTGAAAAACAACAAGGCGCGGATGATCTTTGTCACCAAAACCGACCTTGAGAACGCCGATTACTTTAAGATCCTTGAGCAGATGAAGATCAAGTTCGGCCCGAGCGTCTGCCCCTGTGTCGTGCCGGTCCGCCTTGATGACGGCACGGTCGCGTACATCAACCTGTTCAGCCAGAAGGCCTTCAAATATGAGGGCGGCAAGCAGGTGCAGATCGAGGTGCCCGACATCGGCCACCGCTTTGAGGGTCTGATTCAGGCCATGAGCGAGGCCATCGCCGAGACGGACGAGGCCCTGATGGAGAAGTTCTTCGAGGGTGAGGCCTTCACCACCGAGGAGATCGTGCAGGGCATGGCCGCAGGCGTGCGCAGTGGCCAGATCACCCCCGTGTTCTGCGGCAGCGCCGTCAACATGCAGGCGCTGGATATGCTGCTTTACAACATGAATGTGCTGCTGCCCGGCGCAGATACCGCCGCAGCCGTGGCCGAGGATAAGGACGGCAGCCCTGTGGACATCACGGTCGATGACGCTGCGCCGCTGTGTGCCTATGTGTTCAAGACCGTGGCAGACCCGTTTGTCGGTAAGCTGAGCTTTATCAAGGTGCTGTCCGGCAAGCTGACCGCCGCCAGCAATGCCGTCAACGCCCGCACCGGCCAGCCGGAGCGCATGGGCAAGACGCTGACGGTCTGCGGCAAAAAGCAGACCGATACCGCCGAGATCGCGGCGGGCGACATCGGCGCCGTTGCCAAGCTGGCCACCGCCAAGACCGGCGATACCCTGTGCGACCCCGCCCGCGTTGTGGCGCTGCCCGCACCCGTCTACCCCGTCAGCTGCTACCGCATGGCTGTCAAGGTCGCCAAGAAGGGCGACGAGGGCAAGGTCAGCGGCGCGCTGGCCCGCCTGATCGAAGAAGATCCCGCCATCAGCTTTGTGGTCGATCCCGAGACGAAGCAGCAGATCATCAGCGGTCTGGGCACCCAGCATCTGGAGGTCGCGCTTGCCAAGCTGAAGAATAAGTTCGGCGTTGAGATCACGCTGGAGGCACCGCGCGTACCCTACCGTGAGTCCATCCGCAAGAGCTGCAAGGCGCAGGGCCGCCACAAGAAGCAGACCGGCGGCCACGGCCAGTTCGGCGATGTGTGGATTCAGTTCGAGCCTGTGCAGGGCGAGGGCATCGAGTTTGCTGAGAACGTGTTCGGCGGCAGCGTGCCGAAGAACTTCTTTCCCGCAGTTGAGAAGGGCGTCCGTCAGGCGGCCGAGCACGGCGTGCTGGCCGGCTACCCGATGGTCGGCATGAAGGCCACCCTGCTGGACGGCAGCTATCACCCCGTTGATTCGAGCGAGATGGCGTTCATCATGGCCGCCAAGATCGCCTACAAGGCCGCGATCCCCGAGGCCGGCCCCGTCCTGCTGGAACCCATCGGCGCACTGAAAGCTCATGTTCCGGCGGACAACACCGGCGACATTATGGGCGAGGTAACAAAGCGCCGCGGCCGCGTGCTGGGTATGAACCCCGATGAGGACGGTCTGCAGGTCGTGGAGGCCGAGGTCCCCGTGGCGGAGATGCAGGATTTCACCACCTTCCTGCGTCAGCTGACGCAGGGCCGCGGTTACTTCACCTTTGATTTCGTCCGCTATGAGACCCTGCCCCAGATGCTGGAGAGCAAGGTCATCGAGCAGGCAAAGGCCCTTGGCAACTTTGCAGATGAGGATTAAAGCGTAAAAAAATAAGCACCTGCTGACCGGTATGCGTGTGACCGGTCAGCAGGTGCTTTTTGGTTGAGACATTTAAAGCTTCTTTGCTTACTTTTTTCTCGAAGAAAGTAAGAGATAAGGGAGCCTGCGGAAAGGTCCAAAGCCCCTCAGGCCTCGCAGGCTCGGCCAGTCCTTCGGACCCGAACCCCTCTGTCGCTTCGCGACATCTCCCCGCGCAGCGGGGAGTCACCCCGCAATGCGAGGAGCCTTTTTTGCGGGCTCCGCCCGAGAAAAGCCTCCCCTCACAGGGGAGGTGGCCGAGCGCAGCGATGGCCGGAGGGGCTTCTTGCCGTTACCCGTCAGCACCAGCCTCCCGGGAGGCTGCGGGCCGGGCATGCCCGGCCCCTACAGTGCATCAAAATTTGTAAATGCGCACACCCAATCAGGTGATCTTCAGCGCACGCTGCACCCGATATACAATATACCGGAACAGCCCGACGATCAAACTGCCCTCCACCCAGATATAGTTGGGCAGGTTCTTCCAACGGAATTTGGGCTTGTCGATCTTAGGCAAGGCGGCCCATGCCTCGTGGAAGCCCTTTGCGTAGTCGTTGCCGAAGCCGCGCAGCCGGAACATAACGACTTTTAACAGGTACCCCAGCAGCATCGGGATGAAATTTAGGACCAGCATCAGCAGCGGCTGGTTTTTGTAGGGCAGCAAAATGCTGTTGCGGCCGCTCTGGATGCTCTTGAACGGGTTGTACCGCACCGCGCCGGTGGTCGCACCGCAGATGTGGCGGCATTTGGCCGTGGGGCAGTAGACATTTTTGTAGCCGAAGCTGTTGGCGCGCCAGCTCAGGTCCACATCCTCGTAATAGGCAAAGAACAGCTCGTCAAAAACGCCGATCTCGTCCAAGATGGATTTGCGGTAGAGTGCTGCGCCGCCGCAGGCGCTGAAAATGCGGCAGGGCTTTGTGTAGCGGCTGGCCCGCAGACCATCGCCGCGCTTGCAGGCAAAGCCCAAAATCGTCACATAATCGCCCGCATCATCGGCCAGCTCCGGCTCATAGTAGCGCAGCATCAGGCTGCTGACCGCAAAAATCTTCGGGTCGGCATCGGCGGTCCTGATAAGCTCGGCCAGCCAGTCCGGCTCGGCAAAGGCGTCGTTGTTGAACAGGACTGCGTACTCGCCCTTGGCGATCGCAATGCCCTGGTTTACCGCGTGGGAAAAGCCGGTGTTGTCGGCGTTTTCAATCAGGGTGTAGCGGTCGCGGCCGCGGTAGCTGCGGGCAATCGCAAGGCTTTCATCGGTGGAGCCGTTGTCGATGACGATCAGCTCAAAATCCTGCTCGGTCTGTGCCCAGATCGACTCGATGGAATCCCGCAGCCAGCCTGCGCCGTTCAGGTTCGGGATGATGACAGATGCTTTCATGGCGTCTCCTTACCAGAAATAGGGGTTGGCGTAGTAGTAGGTGAGACCGGCGTGCAGCACAGCGCTCAGCACCAGCGCACCGACCAGCAGGAACACCGCAAAGGCGACTGCCACCACGGCGGTGCGGATCAGATAGGCGCGCGCCAGCCGCCGGCGGGCGGGGTTGCGGGTGCCGCCGAAGCTCCACACCACCGACAAAACCAACCCGACCAGCGGGATGGCAAAGAGGATCAGCGCGGCTGCCGTGGCGCTCTGGCTCATGGCAGTGACGGCAGCGTCCTCGTCCCGGTCAGGCGTGTCATACAGCGGCTGGGCAGGGCCCTGCTGCGGCGCTGTGCAGGCGGCCGGGGGCACCGGTGCGCCGCACTGGGGGCAGCTGCGGGCGTCATGCGGCACCAGTAGGCCGCAGTTTTTGCAGAAGCGTAGCATAACTTTGTTATTCCTCCAATGTCAGGTTGCGGTCCAGCTGGGTGTTCAGAATAATCTGGGTGTTGGTGGAGCCCATCTTTTGCATCTTGGTCAGCAGATGCTCCAGCGCGTCAATGTCGGTGCAGCTCACCTTGATTATAAAATTGTAGCTGCCCGTCACCCGGAAGCACTGCAGCACCTGAGACTCCTGCTCGATCATCGAGAGGAAGCTTGCGCGGGTGGCAGCGTCTACCAGCACCGAGATCAGCGCCTCGACCCGGGCAGGGGCATCGGGGTGGCGCAGCACAACGGTGTAGCCGCCGATGATGCCCTCCTGTTCCAGCCGGTGGATGCGGCTGGAAACGGCGGGGCTGGTCAGGCTGACCCGCTGGGCAATGTCTTTGACGGGCATACGAGCATTTTCTGCCAACAGCTGTATGATTTTGTGGTCCAGTTCGTCCATGAAATGACTCCTTGCTTTTGTTTTGTATAATGCGCACAAAAAAATAATGTGAAGTATACAGACATTGTTGTCTTTAACAAAGTTGAAAAAGTATGCTTTTTTGTGCTGCCGCTAAATAAAATTAAGCGTCAATGGTTTTATTATAATCTTTTGAAAACCAAAATGCAAGTATGACATTTGACATTTTAAGAAATCCTGCTATAATAATACTCGTAATCAATCAAGACATTCACTGACCTTTATATACTTTCCCACCCCTCTATGCACAAAGCCCCGCAGGTAGCCCCTGCGGGGCTTTGTGTTTGCATCTGCTACAAAGTAGGTAAAAATGTTCAAAATATCCCTGCGGGCAAGTGCGCTATAAGAAAGGTGGACTGTCGAAAAGGGCGGTGCTTGTTTCTTAGCTGTTTCTTGGCTCCCTCACAGTTGGGATTTTCCGGTATCGTGAATCAAGTAAGTAAATGCGCGCGGCAGGAGCCGCAAAACCCTCGATTTCGTTAATATTATTAACTGATTCCGGGTTTGACGGCAGGCCGGCTGTTGTGTTATAATAAAAATTCCGACATCAATCGTCATTTTTTATGGGAGGAATCACTATGCTTATCCCTGTACTGCTGTTTATTGTCGGCTTGCTCTTTTTGATCAAGGGCGGCGACTGGTTTGTGGACGGTGCGTCCGCACTGGCCCGCCGCTTTCACCTGCCGGAGCTTCTCATCGGTGCAACGGTCGTTTCAATCGGTACGACCCTGCCGGAGGTCATGGTCTCCACGATGTCCGCACTCTCCGGCCATGGCGAGATCGCCTACGGCAACGCCATCGGCTCGGTCATCTGCAATGCGGCGCTGATTGCAGCCATCACCATCGCCGTGCGCCCCGGTAAGGTGGACCCCAAGACCTTAAAGACGCCGGTCGCCTTTTTCTTTGCGGCGGCAGCCATCTACTGTGCGGCGGCCTATGTGTTCGGCCGGTTTACCCGCGTCATGGGCATCATCATGCTGGCAATGTTTGTCGCTTACATGGTCGTCAATGTGCTGCAGATGAAAAACACCCCCGCCGAGGCCCATGAGGACGCCGAGGAGGAGATGCCCCTCGCCAAAACGCTGGTGCTGCTGGTGCTGGGCGCGGTGCTGATTGCGCTGGGCGCTAACCTGCTGGTGGACAACGGCACCCTGATCGCGCAGGCGCTGGGTGTGCCGGAGAGCGTTATCGCGCTGACCTTTGTGGCGCTGGGAACCTCTCTGCCTGAGCTGGTCACCGCCATCACCTCGCTGGTCAAGGGTCACAGCGATCTCTCACTGGGCAATGTTGTCGGTGCCAATGTCTTTAATCTGGTGCTGGTCAGCGGCGTTTCGGTCACGCTGGCTCCCTTCACCGTTCCGCAGAGCGCCACTCTGTTCGGCATCAACTCCAGCCTTGTGCTGGAGCTGCCGGTCATGCTGGCTGTTATGCTGATTCTCACGGTCCCCGCCCTGTGCAAGGGCAAGCTGAACCGTGCGCAGGGCATTTTGCTGCTGGCGATCTACGCAGCTTTCTGCGCTGTGCAGTTCACGCTGTAAACAACACAGGCTTGGCCCGGCACACCCCCTGCGCACAGGCAGCGGGTGTGCCGGGCCGTTTTTTGAAAAGCGCCGCACAGAGCCTGCAGACAGGGATAAAAAGCAGATACCCGGCATACATTTCCGCGAGGTGGTGTGTATGCTGGGCATTTTGGGTTATTTTTTGCAGGTGGCTGCAGGGCATATCCTGTATCTTGCGCTGCATCTTGAGAGCGGGTCCTTTCCGCGGCCGCTGCCGCCGGAGCGGGAGTGCGCGGCCTTTGCCGACCTGCGCCGGGGCGGGCCGACCGCCGCCGCTGCGCGTGACACGCTGATACGCCACAATCTGCGGCTGGTGGCCCATATCTGCAAAAAATACTACGCGGGGGATGCCGCGCAGGACGATTACATCTCGATCGGGACCATCGGCCTCATCAAGGCTGTGGATACCTTCGACCCCGACAAGGGCAAAAAGTTCGCCAGCTATGCAAGCAGGTGTATTGAGAATGAGCTGCGGATGGAACTGCGCCGCACGCGCAGGGCGGGGTCGCAGCTTTCACTGCAGGAGCCGCTGGAGGCGGGCGGTCAGCTGACGCTGGCAGACACCTTGCCCGATGAGACGGACATGGAGGCAGACTGCGAGCAGCGTGCCGATGCGGCCCGGCTGCGAAGCATGGTGGAGCAGCTGCCCGGGCGGGAGCGGCAGATCATGCGGCTGCGGTACGGCTTCGGCGGTGCGGCACAGACCCAGCAGCAGACGGCGCAGACGCTGCACATCAGCCGCAGCTATGTATAGCGCCGCCACTAATGTAAACGATGCCCGGAGGGCCGAAAGGCTCCCCGGGCATCAGTGTTTTGATTATTAACTTTAGCGGCCACTCATCAAATTATTAGTTACGATCTGCATCTTCTACGATTGATTTGATTATCTCTAACGTAGGCCTAAAGCCTTCGAAAGAGAACATATCAAAACCAGGATCGTTATCGATAATATGCTGAACAAAATCATCTTACCGCATCCGACAATGCGGGACGGTTAATTTGCGTGTATCAGCATCCTTTTGAAACCATCTTATCAAATCAAGGGGGAAGTGTAACTTTTTTCAGGAATGGGTTTGGGAGGTTCCTCTCCCCCTAACAACCCCCTCTCAGCTGGCTGAAGTGACAAATAGCCAGCTAAAAACAAATAGTCGTATCCTTGGCACCTTACCTATTTTGTAGGCAAGGTGCTTTTTTTCATATACGATTTTTCCCGTCGCACTCTAGACCCGCATTGCCCTCACTTCTGTACGCTGTCAGCCAACTACGGACAGTTTCTCCGTCTACACATAGTCGTCTTGCTACTTCACTTTGGGACAATCTGCCAGATTCTATCTCCATTACTGCCTTTTGCTTGACTGCTGGTGATATTTTTCCTCTCATACAAAAATGCTCCCTATATAGCTTTCAGTGTTTTATTTCACTGTTCGCTATATAGGGAGCATATCAAAATTTCCTCTCTGCAAGTTATTTCAGGTTTTTCCGCAGTGCGGCCAACAGAGCATTCAGGCTGATGGGTTTGGAGATATGGTCATTCATGCCGGCGTCAAACGCGCGTTGCTTATCTTCTTCAAAGGCGTTGGCCGTCATGGCGATGATGGGCACGGTGGACCGGGCATCAGGCAAAGCGCGGATGGCCTGCGCTGCCTGGTAGCCGTCCATGCGGGGCATCTGGATATCCATGAGCACGGCGTCGTAGTACCCGGCGGGTTTTGCACCCAAAAGCTCCAGGCAGCGGATGCCGTCCTCAGCGCGGTTAACGATCATGCCGTTCTCCTGCAGGATCGTCAGCGCGATCTCGGCGTTTAGGTCGTTGTCCTCGGCCAGCAGCAGGTGCTTTCCTGCCAGCCCAGCGGCGGGGTCGGCGGGCTGCTCGCGCTGCTGGGTCAGCTCTTCTTTGCTGATGACAGGGAAGGGGATAACGACCGTGAAGGTCGAACCCTTACCAACAGTGCTCTCGACATCGATGGTACCGCCCATGAGCTGGACGAGCGACTTGACGATGGGCAGGCCCAGGCCGGTGCCGATGACGCGGCTCTCGGTGCTGGTGTGCTCACGAGAAAACTCCTCAAACAGGTGGGGGAGATATTCCGCACTCATACCGATGCCGTCATCCTGCACGACAGCCTTGTAACGCATGGTGCCGGGCGTTTCGCCGGGCAGCTCGGTCATGGTGAAATCGACGCGGCCGCCCTCGGGTGTGTACTTGATGGCGTTGCTGATGATATTTAAGAGAATTTCACGTACCTTCGTTTGGTCGCTGCGCACATAGGGATGTTGGATATCGATGGTGCAGGTGGTGGTGATGTGCTTTTCGTCGGCCAGTGGGTCAAACACGGCTTTCAGCGAGGCGGCAAGCTCGTTGATGTCAGACGGCTCAAGCTTCAAGGCAGCCTTGCCGCTCTCAATGCGGGCCATTTCCAGCACATAGTTAATGAGGGAGAGCAGGAAATCGCTGGACGAACGTATTTTTCCCAGATAATCCAGCGCACGATCCCGCTCGTCCAGGTGGGCTGCCAGTAGCCCTGCATAGCCGATGATGGCGTTCATCGGGGTGCGGATGTCATGGCTCATATTAAAAAGAAACCGCGTTTTGGCAACGTTGGCGGCCTGTGCCTCCCGTGCGGCCTTTTCCAGCTCGGCGGCGTGGACGGCGTCCTTGTAGCGGCGCAGTTCAAACTGCCAGTAGCCGACTGTGGCCAGTGCGGGCAGCACCAGCAGCAAAAGTACGTTAAAGGTTTCCTGGGTCGGGGTGATCCAGCCCGTGGCCGGGCGTATCTCAAAATACCAGGTATCGTTGGGCACGGCGCAGGCAACTTCCAGTGTGTTCGGTCCCACGGGGCGGTCGCCCTGGGCAATGACGATCCGCTCACCGTTGTGGCCCTCCTTCCAAATCAGGTACTCGTAGGAGGCATCCTGTAATTTGTTGATTTGGATTTCATCGAGAAAACTCTCCCAGTCCAGCACCAGGACGGAGAAGCCCCAGTATTTTTGGCTGCCGTCCGCACCGGTGGTGTAGATAGGATCGAACAGCAGTGCGCCGGTGCCGCCCTGCACCAGCTGAAACGGCCCGGCAATCGTGTACTGGCCACTCTCCTTGGCAAGGCTGGCTTCAACTTTGCGCTCGGGGTGCCGGAGCATATTCAGCCCCAGGGCGTCGGCGTTGCTCGCCTGCGGGTAAACGCTGCGCACGACGCCGTTCGGGGCCAGCTCTACGGCCTTGATAATGCCGTCCTCGTTGTACATAAGCTTGGACAGTGCGGCAAAATCGCTGTCACTGATTTCATACCCGGACTCAACGATGCTTTTCAGCAGCTCGGACTCCGCCAGGTAGCGGTTGAGCTGGGCCTCCACATTGGCGACGGTGGTCTCCGCCGTGTAGGACGCCTTGAGCTGTTCGCGCATGACGATGCTGCGGGTGAAAAATGCCAACGCCGCCAGCAACACAAGAAACATGAGGATAAAGACGAGAACTGCCCGTTTTACAATGACATTCTGGTCGTTTCTCTTTTTCATATCTTCAACTCCCTGTGGGGAATTTTTATGCAAAGTTACATATAATCATTATAGTTGTTTGGCGGGCAAGTTGCAAGCAGGGCCTGAAAATCTGAACAAAACCCTGAACAAAACCGAACAAAAAAGCCGTATGCGGCAAAGCATACGGCAAAATTCACGCAAGGATTGTTGTATGAATTTTTTCCTTTATATCCTTGCCTTCGAGCGATTTCGACACAAACAAGAACTATAATTCATACTAGATTCACCAATTAAAAACAAGGAGTGATCTTTTGTGAAAAAGGAATTCGCAATGTCGTTATCGCAATCCTATCGGCAGGATCTTCTCAATGCTATACAGCTGGCTGAACAGGGGATGCTGTCGCCCTCGCAGCAGGCGTACTGCTTTGAGGAAATCGAGGACACCAAGGGTACTGCGTTGTACCCTGCGGATCGGGACGAGCTGTTTTGCCAGTTACGTGCCATGTTGGGCGAAAAGGCGCAAATTTCCGAACGCCGGCGCGCGGAAGGCGAGCTGCACAAGTTGGGGGTGGAACTCTTATTCCATATCTATATAGACAGGTTCACCTTTGCTGAAATTACCCATAACACCGCAGCCCACAAATATGATGCCATTATCTACCTTGATGAGCGTGTCACCAAAGAGGAAAAGCGCGCCAACGCCGCAGCGATGCGCAAGGCGTTTGATGAGTGGCTGGAGGAAAACGGTCTTACGGCAGACCCCGCTGCCCTTACCGAAGTGCCCGATCCGTGCGAGGGGCGTTTTGATACATTAGCCGGGGCGATTGCCCATATCGACCATATTTTACGCTTTCCCGACCTGCTGCTTATCATCTGAAACACAGCGCTTGAAAAAACTTTTTTCGAAATTCATTATTTAATCGTCAGCTTGTTGGTAATCAATCGAAAACTGATACATCAATGCTGAACGTTCTACCGCGATTTATATTACAATATTTACATATTATAGTATAAGTGGGAAAGGGTGTATCTGCTTGCTTCAGGTAGCCGAATATGAGAATTTTGTCCGTAAGCGCATCACGCAGCTGCGCCATC
>UQGL01000006.1 GCA_900540595.1 uncultured Oscillospiraceae bacterium | reverse complement strand
CTCTAGCGTGACAGGCTAGCGTTCTAACCAACTGAACTACCGGGCCATACCCAGCTTTGTGCGCTGCCGTGGCAGCTGCAACGTTGTCTATTATAGCGGCTTGCGGAACAAATGTCAACACTTTTTTTGAAAGTTTTTGCATTTGTTTCCGCTTTCTTCGCGGCATTTGCAAAAGATACTTTTCTTCGCTGTTTTTTCTCCGGCGTTGCAATTCGACACAGGGGGTGGTATCATAGTATCAGTGCTTCGGGCGGAAAAACTGCGGCTCCTCGCCTCGGTACATCCGCACAAGGCCCGGCCAATGCCGGGCCAGCATGATACCGGCGCTGAGCAGCAGGAGCGCACCGGCCTCACCGCCGTACTGCAGCCAGCCTACCGGCACGGCCAGCGCCGCGATCAATACGGCACCCAGCGGCAGGTAACCGGTCAGCAGCACCGCAATGCCGCCCGCAAGGCAGCACAGCACCCCGGTGACGGGCAGGTACAGTATCAGCCATGCACAGGTAACGGCCACGCCCTTGCCGCCGTGCCCGTGGTTCCAGAAGGGCCAGTTGTGCCCCAGCACCGCACCGAACCCGCCGTACAGCAGGGCCGTGAGGCGCAGCTCCGGTGCAAGCTGCCAGCAGAACCAGCAGGCAGCGGCGGTTTTCAGCACATCGCCGGCCAGCACCAGCAGACCGGCGCGCTTACCCAAATGGGTCATGATGTTGGCCATGCCCGGATTTCCGCTGCCGATCTGGCGTGCGCTTTCCCCGGCTGTGCAGCGGGCCACCACCTCGGCCGTGAGGAAACAGCCGAACAGATACCCCGCCGCAAGGCAGAGCAACCGCAAAAATACCCCATATCCCCAGCTCACTGCCAAGCCCCCTCTTCGTTTTTATACAGTATAGGCGCACACTGCGCCGTTTAACCGTGAGGTGTTATAGATGGATTTGCAAGCATTGCAGAATGAATGTCTGAACTGCCGCCGCTGCGCACTGTGCGACACCCGCACACATGTCGTGTTCGGGCAGGGGGTTCCCACAGCAGAGGTCATGTTTGTGGGTGAAGGCCCCGGCGCCAGTGAGGACGAGCAGGGTCAGCCCTTTGTAGGGCGCAGCGGCCAGCTGCTCGACCATTATCTGGAAGCAGTTGACCTGAGCCGGGAGAAAAATGTCTATATCGCCAACATCATAAAATGCCGTCCGCCGCAGAACCGTGACCCGCTGCCGGAGGAATCTGCCGCCTGTATGCCGTGGCTGCGCCAGCAGTTCCAGCTGATACGCCCCAAGATCGTTGTGTGTCTGGGCCGCGTGGCTGCACAGCAGATGATGGACCCGGCCTTTTCGATTTCCCGCGATCACGGCAGATTTTACGAAAAGCAGGGGACACTCTTTATGGCGACCTATCACCCTGCGGCGCTGCTGCGCTATCCGGTCAACAAGCCTGCGGTGTTCGGCGATTTTGTCAGCCTGCGGGAAAAGATCACACAGGTCTGTGAGCACACCTATTAAAACCAGTATACCACCCGATGCAAGGAGGAAAGCAGCATGGAGCCTGAGACACTGGCACTGACGCTGCCCATACGGCGTCTGGTGGAATTTTTATTGCGCACCGGCAGCATCGACAGCCGCTTTACCGGCTTTGACCGTGCCCTTGAGGGTGCGCGCCTGCACCGCAAGCTGCAGCGGGCCGCTGTCAAGGAGTTCCCCGACTATCAAGCGGAGGTGGCCCTCAGGCAGCAACGCAGCTGTGCCGGTGTTTGCTACACGCTTGAGGGGCGTGCCGACGGCATCTTTACCGACACGGACGGCATGACAACGATCGACGAGATCAAGACCACAATGCTGCCGCCGGAGCTTATCACCGGCGAGCAAAGCCCGGAGCATTGGGCGCAGGCACAGATCTATGCAGCCATCTATGCCGCGCAGCAGGGGCTATCCGCTATGCGGGTGCGGCTGACTTACTATCAGGTGGATGAGGAGCTGGAATTTCGCTTTAGCCATGATTATACAGCGGACGCACTGGACGCCATCGTCACCGACCTGCTGACCCGGTATGCCCCCTGGGCCAAGCGCGCCGCCGAATGGCAGCAGCAGAGCCGGGCCTCGCTGGCTGCGCTCCGCTTTCCTTTTGACAGCTACCGGCCCGGGCAGCGGGCCATGATCGGTGCGGTGTACAAGACCTGCACCGAGGGCGGGCACCTGCTCTGTCAGGCTCCCACCGGCATCGGAAAGACGATGAGTGTGCTTTTTCCGGCGCTGAAGGCTGTGGGAGAGGGCGGGCCGGTGTTCTACCTGACGGCGCGCGGCACGACCCGGGCGGCGGCAGAAAACGCCCTCGCGCTGCTGCGCACAGCCGACCCGGCACTCAAGCTGCGCAGCGTCACCCTGACCGCCAAGGACAAGATCTGCCTGCAGGAGCATCGTGAGTGTACGCCGGAGGCGTGCCCCTGTGCCAACGGCTACTATGACCGAGTAAAGCAGGCACTATGGGATGGACTGGACACCCATGCCCTGACCGCCGAGGCCCTGCAGGCGCTGGCCCGCCGCCACAAGGTATGCCCGTTTGAGCTGGGGTTGGATCTGAGCCTCTGGTGTGATGTGGTTGTGGGCGATTACAACTACTTGTTTGACCCGGTCGTGCATCTCGTTCGCTTTTTTGATACAGCAGGCGATTATATCTTCCTGCTGGATGAAGCACACAACCTGCCCGGCCGCGCCCGCGATATGCACAGCGCGGTGCTGACAAAAAGTGCCTTCTACGATGCCAAAAAGCGGCTCGGCAAGGGGAAAAGCAGTCTGAAAAACGCCCTGACGAAGGTCAACAATCTCTTTATCGAGTGGCGGCACCGCTGTGAGGAAACACCCGGCGACAGCCGCTTTGGCAGAACCTTTTTTGAGGAAAACCGGGCAGAAGCACTGGACCGCGCCCTGACGAAGCTCTGTGAGCCGCTGGAAATCTGGCTCGATGAGCATCGTGACCCAGATGAAACACATGAGGCTCTGCTGCAGCTCTACTTTGACATCCGGGCATGGCTGCGTGTGGCAGACACCTTTGACGACCACTTTGTGCTGCAGGTGTCCGCGCACGGCAGTGAGGTCCGCGCCGCCATGCTTTGTCTTGACCCAAGTGATTTTCTGGCGGCGGATTTTGCCAAGGGGCGCGCCGCGGTGCTCTTCAGCGCCACGCTGGCCCCGGCTGGCTACTATAAAGATCTCTGCGGCCTTCCGGACGCCCGGGCTGTGGCACTGCGCAGCCCGTTTGACCCCGGCAATCTGGGTCTGTGGTGTGCGCGTCATGTCAGCACCCGCTACAAGGACCGGGAGGACAGCATTGCGAAGGTGTCCGACCTGCTGGCGGTCATGGCGGGTGCGCGGCGCGGGCATTATCTGGCGTTTTTCCCCAGCTACAGCTATCTGCAGCAGGTGCGGGAGGATTTCACAGCCCGCTATCCCGATATGCCGATCCTCAGTCAGGAGAGCGCCATGGACGAAGTACAGCGTGCCGCATTTCTGGAACGCTTCCGAAAGCAGGACGAGGAGGCGCTGCTGGGCTTTGCCGTGCTGGGCGGCGTATTCGGCGAGGGCGTGGACCTGACGGGGGAGAGCCTGATCGGCGCGGCTATCATCAGCCCCGGTCTGCCGCAGATCGGCCCCCGGCAGGAGCAGCTGCGGGACTATTTTGAAAAGACCCGCGGCACCGGCTTTGACTACGCCTACCGCTATCCCGGCATGAACAAGGTCCTGCAGGCTGCCGGGCGGGTCATCCGCACACCGCAGGACCGGGGCGTTGTCCTGCTCATTGACGACCGCTTTGCCGCACCCGATACCCGCCGGCTGATGCCGCCGCACTGGGAGCATCTGCGGGTCGTGGAAAGCGCCGAGACGCTGGCCGGGGAGCTGGAACGGTTCTGGGGCAGAGAGGCTTCCCCCGAGGGGGAAGCTGTCAGCGGCCCCGCCCGCTGACTGATGAGGGCGGTACTTGCTTATTCCACCCGCTTATGAGCGATTGCGCAGACTTGCCCCTCATCCGGCCCTGCGGGGCCACCTTCCCCCGAAGGGGAAGGCTTTAGGCTTATTTGCACCAAAAATCGCAAAATTTGCATGATTTATCCTCTTGCATTTACAGGCGTGCGTGCTATAATACAATCCGCACGAAATTTTGCATGTGTATAATAGGGTAAGGAAAAATTATGACGAAAGACCTCACGAGCGGCAGTCCGCTCAAAGTTATTCTGATGTTTACGCTGCCGCTGGTGCTGGGCAACCTGTTCCAGCAGTTCTATGCGCTGGCGGACACCATCATCGTCGGCCGCTTCTGCGGTGTCGGTGCGCTGGCCTCGGTCGGCGCGACCGGGTCGGTCAACTATCTGATCCTCGGCTTTGTCATCGGCGTCTGCAACGGCTTTGCGATCCCGATCGCGCAGCTGTTCGGCGCGCGGGATTACAGTGATCTGCGCCGCCATGTGGCCAACGCCGCATGGCTTTGCATTGCGGGCAGCGTGGTGCTGACCGTGACGACCGTGGCGCTGACGCGCCCCATGATGAAGCTGATGCAGACGCCCGCGGACATCCTTGACGGTGCTGTCATCTATATCGGCTGGATCTTTGCGGGAATCCCGTTCATCTTTTTGTACAACATGGTGGCGGCCATCATGCGTGCACTGGGCGACAGCAAAACGCCGCTGTACTTTCTGATTCTGACCAGTGCGCTCAACATCGGGCTCGACCTTTTGTTCATCATCCCGTTTCAGATGGGTGTTCTGGGGGCGGCGCTGGCCACTGACATCTCGCAGGTCATTTCCGGTGTGCTGAGCTTTCTCTATCTGAGCCGTAAATTTGATGTGCTGAAGATGCAGAAATCTGACTTTGCCTACAGCAAAAAGGCCTGCGCCCGTCTGCTGGGCATCGGTATACCCATGGGTCTGCAGTGCAGCATCACGGCCATTGGCAGCGTCATCATGCAGTGGGCGGTCAATGTGCTGGGCAGCACCGCCGTTGCCGCCGTCACCGCAGCAGGCAAGACCCAGAGTCTGCTGACCGTTCCGATGGAGAGCGTCGGCACGGCCATGGCAACCTACGCCGGGCAAAACCTCGGTGCATCCCGGATGGATCGCGTGCGGCAGGGCGTCAACAGCGCAATGCTCATTATTTTGATTTACGGTGTGGCATCGGCTTTCGTCCTGCATTTTACCGATGTGCAGATCATGGGGTTGTTTCTGGACACTGCCAAGGAAGTTGACATTGTGGCCATGGGGCGCGAATATCTGTTCTGGAACAGCGTGTTCTTCGTGCCGCTGGGGGCATTGATCATCTGGCGTTACACCATTCAGGGTCTCGGCTTCTCAACGCTTGCCATGATGGCCGGTGTGGCTGAGATGGTGGCCCGCACGGTGGTGGCTATTGCGCTGGTGCCGGTGCTGGGCTACTTCGGTGCCGAGTTGTCCAACCCGGCCGCGTGGATTGCTGCCTGCGTATTCCTCTATCCCGCGTATATATGGACATGCCGCCAGCTGGACAACCGTCTGCTGGCTGCCAAGCTGCATATACAGGGTGACCACGCGGAACCGATTTTATAATATTTGGGGCTGTCCCGCTAAGGGACGGCCCTTTTTGTATTTTACAGTGTGTCTGTTTTTGCATTGCCTATTGCTGTCGGTCGGCAAAGCGTATATAATAGAAGCATCTTTGAAAGTATATTGAGGGAAAGGAAAGTGTACCATGACGAAGAAAGTGCCGTTTATCACGCTTGCACAGGCGAAAGAGATCGCCGCCGATATTCCCACCCCGTTCCACCTCTATGACGAAAAGGGTATCCGGGAAAATGCCCGCAGGGTCAACGCTGCGTTCAGCTGGAACAAGGGCTTTAAAGAATATTTCGCCGTAAAGGCCACGCCGAACCCCTATCTGCTCAAGATCCTGCAGGAGGAGGGCTGCGGCGTTGACTGCTCCAGCTATACGGAGTTGCTGATGAGCGAGGCCTGCAGCTTCCGGGGCAGTGACATTATGTTTTCCTCCAACGACACCCCGGCACAGGATATGAAAAAAGCCTATGACCTCGGCGCGTACATCAATCTGGATGATCTGACCCATGTCGAATTTCTCGAGAAGGTGGCCGGTGTGCCCAAGACCGTAAGCTGCCGCTACAATCCGGGCGGTGTGTTTGAACTGGGCAACGGTATCATGGACAACCCCGGTGATGCCAAGTACGGCATGAGCGAGGACCAGATGGCCGAGGCATACACCAAGCTGATGGCTGCCGGTGCCGAGGCGTTCGGCATCCACTCCTTCCTGGCCAGCAACACCGTCACCGATGACTATTACCCCAAGCTGGCCGGTGTCCTGTTTGAGCTGGCTGTCCGCCTGCATAAGCGCACCGGTGCCAGGATCAAGTTCATCAATCTGTCGGGCGGTGTGGGCATCGCCTACCGCCCCGACCAGCGCAGCAACGACATTGCAGCCATCGGCGAGGGTGTCCGCAAAAAGTTTGAGGAAATTCTGGTCCCCGCCGGTATGGGCGATGTGGCGATTTTCACCGAGATGGGCCGCTTTATGCTGGCACCCTACGGTGCGCTTGTCACGACCGTGCTGCATCAGAAGCATATCTATAAGGAGTACATCGGCGTGGATGCCTGCGCTGCCAACCTGATGCGCCCGGCCATGTACGGTGCCTACCACCACATTACTGTGCTGGGCAAGGAGGACGCCCCCTGCGACCATAAGTACGATGTGACCGGCGGCCTGTGCGAGAACAATGATAAGTTTGCCATCGACCGCATGCTGCCCGAGATCGAAATCGGGGATGTCGTTTATATCCACGATACCGGCGCGCACGGCTTCTCGATGGGCTACAACTACAACGGCAAGCTGCGCAGTGCCGAGGTTCTGCTGAAGGAGGACGGCTCCCACCAGCTTATCCGCCGTGCCGAAACACCGGCGGATTACTTCGCAACCTTCGATTTCAGCCCTTTCTTCAAAAAGTAATAGCGGGAGGCAATACCCTTGTTTGAGTTTTTGTTTGTCATCGGCATAGTGCTGGCTTTTTACGGCTATTCCACGATGAAGAACCCCCGTGTCTGGGGGGATCAGGGCCGTGAGGAGATACGCCCCGAAAACTGGAACGGCTATGTTGTACACAACGGGCAGTTCATGATGTACGCCGGCTTTTTTCTGGCGGCACTGGCTGCGCTGGATGTTATTTTTACCTTTGCAAACTGGCTCTTTATCCTGATCCTGCTCGGCGGTCTGGCACTGCTGTTCTATCCCTTAGCCCACTGGATGCACGAAAAAGAAGGCAAATGGTGGCCATGGCCGAAGCATAAAAAGAAAAAATAAGGGGGGCTTCATATGGCCTTTGATTTCAAGAAAGAATACAAAGAGTTTTACCTGCCCAAAACAAAGCCGGCGCTTATTACGGTGCCGCCGATGAACTACCTTGCCGTGCGCGGCAAGGGTGACCCGAATGAGGAGAACGGCGCGTATCAGCAGGCCATTGGCCTGTTGTACGGCGTTGCCTATACCATCAAGATGAGCAAAAAGGGCGACCACCGTATCGAGGGATACTTTGATTATGTTGTCCCGCCGCTCGAGGGATTCTGGCAGCAGGAGGGTACGGACGCCATAGATTACGCGCATAAGGAGCGCTTTGTGTGGGTATCCGTTATCCGTCTGCCGGACTTTGTGACAAAGGCGGATTTCGCGTGGGCGGTGCAGGAGGCTGCAGCGAAAAAGAAGCAGGATTTCTCTGCCGTGGAATTTCTGACTGTTGAGGAGGGACTGTGCGTGCAGTGCATGCACATCGGCCCCTACGACAGGGAGCCGGAGACGGTTGCGGCCATGGATGCTTTTTTGGCAGCCAACGGCTACACCAATGACCTGACACAGACACGCCGCCACCATGAGATCTACCTCTCCGATGTGCGCAAAACAGCCCCGGATAAGCTGAAAACCGTGATACGCCACCCCATCAGAAAGCTGTGACTCGCAGAGATGAAGAAGCGCCTGTGCGAAATGAACCGCACAGGCGCTCTTTCATTATTCCGCTGCTTCTGCAAGCATCTCCTCCACATCCGCTTTGGTGAAATCCCCCAGCGGCAGGACGAGTTTGGTCAGTATCTCCTGCGGCAGGTCTGCCAGCAACGCGCTCTGGTCGGCCTCGGCGTCCTCGGCGGCCAGCACACGGGACAGCCCCTCGCTGTCCACCTCTATCCGCGCATAGTGGCCGGTTGAGATGAACGCACAGTCCAGCTCGGCGGCCTTGTCTGCCAGCAGGCGCAGCAGCTCGGCGGGGGTGACTGCATTTTCTGCGGTAAAGGTCTGCACGGCAAAGCCCTGCTGCTGCAAAATGCGCAGTGCAGCGGCGGCATCGCGGCCGCTGTTCAGACCCAGCAGGACCTTATCCTGCTTTTCAAAAGTATTGAATCCATCCATGCTGTTTCTCCTTACAGTAAGGGCTCAGGCCTGACGCCCGCCGTATTTTTTGCTCTGCTCCACGGCCATCCGGTCGCAGCGCTCGTTTTCGGGGTGGCCTGCGTGGCCCTTCAGCCAGTGGTAGGTGATCTCATGCTTTTCGCTCTCGGCCAGCAGCGGGGCCCATAGGTCCGGGTTCAAGGCAGGGGATTTGTCGGCCTTTTTCCACCCGCGTGCGCGCCAGCCCTTGGCCCAGCCCTTCTGCAGGCTGTCGATGACATATTTGCTGTCGCTGTACAGGTCGATGGCGCAGGGCTCCTTGAGCTGGCGCAGCGCCTCCAGCAGGGCTGTCATCTCCATGCGGTTGTTGGTCGTGTTTGCCTCCCCGCCGGAAAGCTCCTTCTCATACACCTTCTGCGCCGTGCGGAACCGCAGGATCGCCCCCCAGCCGCCCGGCCCGGGGTTGCCGCTGCAGGCACCGTCCGTATAAATTTCAATCTGCTTCATGTGTTGCACTCCGAATTTCTGTCTATAATATTCTATTATACCCGCTTTGAAATCATATGGCAAGGGATTTGACATGGACGCCAATTCTGATTATAATAAGATGTAATTGCAATGTTGTGTGTTTTATCGGGCCTGGCCGCGTCTTTTCAGGCGGGCTTTCCGCGCCCATCTCATAGGCATAGGAGTGTAATCGCTCTGAAAAATACATAAATCGCAACCGTTTGACAGGGAGTTCGGTATCTGCAGTGGGCAGGTATCAGCCCGGAAATACGATGATTCGGAGGTTTTCGATGGAAGAGTTTAAGCCGAAACGCAAAAATAACACCCAGCCTGTTCAGGCCGGACAGAATACCGGCCGTGCGCCGCAGCAGCGCCGTCCCCGCGCACCCAAGCCGCAGGGCGAGAATGCCGCTGCCCCCGCGCAGCATAAGCCGCGCACCCGCAAGCCGCGCCCGGCAGCCCCCGCCGCCGCAGAGCAATCCGCCGTGCAGAGCATCCCGGCTCCGCGGCCCCGCCGCCCGCGCCAGAGCAGCCAGAACGCTGCCGCCGGGCAGAATACCGCCCCGCGCCCCCAGCGCCGCGGCCGCCGTCCGCAGCGTGCGCCGGAGCCCTATGAGATGACCCCGGCCACCCCCATGCACATCTGCCCGCTGGGCGGCCTCGGCGAGGTCGGCAAAAACATTACGCTGTATGAATGCCAGGGGGATATGATCCTGGTGGACTGCGGCCTTGTTTTCCCCGATGCTGATATGTTTGGCGTTGATCTGGTCATTCCGGATTTCACCTATGTGCTGGAGAATAAGGACCGCATCAAGGGCCTGTTCATCACCCACGGCCATGAGGATCACATCGGCAGTCTGCCGTACCTGCTCAAAAAATTCAATGTGCCGATCTACGCCGCCAAGCTGACCATCGGCCTGATTAAAAACAAGCTGGAGGAGCATGGTCTGGCGTCCAGCGCCATCTTCCATGAGATCCGCCCCCGCCAGAAGGTCACGCTGGGCTGCTTTACCGTGGAGCCCATCCATGTGAACCACTCCATCCCGGACTCGCTGGCTTTTGCCATCGACTGCCCGGCCGGCGTGGTCATCCATACCGGTGACTTCAAGGTCGATTATACGCCGCTGTCCGGTGACGCCGTCACCGACCTGCCCACCATTGCCGAGTACGGCCGCAGGGGCGTGCTGGCACTGCTGGCAGACTCCACCAACGCAGAGCGCCCCGGCTTTACCGCGACCGAGCAGACGGTCGCGGAAGGGGTGCGCCGCCTGTTTGCCAAGGCAGGCAAGCGCCGCATCATCGTGGCAACCTTTGCCTCCAACATCTACCGCGTGCAGCAGATCATTGATCTGGCCATTGAGTCGGGCCGCAAGGTGGCCGTCAGCGGCCGCAGCATGGTCTCCAACACCGAGATGGCGAAGGAGCTGGGCTACCTGCACGCCCCGGATAATGTGCTTATCACGATCGACGAGATCAACAAGTACCCGCCGGAGAAGGTCGTCCTCATCACCACCGGCAGTCAGGGCGAGCCGCTGAGCGCGCTGTCCCGCATGGCGCAGGCCAGCCACCGTCAGGTGCGCGTCGGCCCCAATGATTTTATCATCATCTCGGCCCGGCCCATCCCCGGCAATGAAAAGACCGTCACGAAGGTCGTCAACGGCCTGCTGACGCTGGGTGCCGAGGTCATCTACGAGAACATGTATGACACCCATGTATCCGGCCACGCCTGTCAGGAGGAGCAGAAGCTCATGCTGACGCTGGCGCATCCGCAGTTCTTCCTGCCGGTACACGGTGAGTTCAAGCAGCTCAAGCGCCACGCCGAGACGGCGGAGCATCTGGGCTATATCCCCAAGCAGAATATCTATATTGCCGAGAACGGCCAGAATATCCGCATCTCTGCGGACGGCATGACCGTTGAGAACACCGTCACGGCGGGCGCTGTGATGGTGGACGGCTACGGTGTCGGCGATGTCGGCAATGTGGTCCTGCGGGACCGCCACCATCTGTCGGAGGACGGCATCATCATTGTGACGGCCGCCATCGATGGCAGCAACGGGCAGGTGCTGTCCGGTCCCGATCTCGTCAGCCGCGGCTTTGTCTATGTGCGCGAGAGCGAGGAGCTGATGGAGGGGGCCCGCACGCAGGTCGAGATGGCCCTTGACCGCAGCCTCGCCGACAATATGCATGACTGGGCCAGCGTAAAGGCTCGTGTGCGGGAATCGCTCTCCAGCTATATTTACCGCCGCACCAAGCGCAGCCCGATGATCCTGCCGATTCTGCTGGAAGTATAAAGGCAACCCCGCACGATTCCCGCCTGAAGGTGAAGCATCGCTCTGCGGATGCGGCACCTAAGACTTGTGCGGTATGGACGAAATGCTTTTTCCTGATAGAACAGGGGAGTGTACGATGAAACACAAGGATGGTCTGGATATAGCCGCCGTCATGCTGCTGTTGCTTGCAGCGGTTGCCGTCATGGTCGTGCCGGTGGCACTGGTCAAGCCGCAGCTGCTGGCGATCCCTGCGGTGCTGGTCCTCATTGCGCTGTGCGTGGTGCTTTATCAGCGCCGCCGTCTGCGCGCCTTTCTGGCGAAGCAGCTCTGCAGCACAGACTTTGAGAACAGCCGCATCCAGTACAGCCTGACCAACCTGCCCATCGCTACCGTGCTTGTGAATGACGGGCGTATCCTGTGGTACAACGGCCACTTCAGAGAGCAGGTTCTCGGTGACTGTGACGCCGTGACCCGCCCGGTGGACCGCGTTCTGCCGGAGCTGGATCTGGCCGTCTGCTCCCGCCCGCACGGGCAGGACCTGACGGTGGGGGAACGGCGCTTTACGGCTTACTCCGCCGCTGCCAAGGGCAGCCGCGGTGCCAGCCTTGTGTATCTGATCGATGATACCTTTTACAAGGAAACACTTGACGAGTATAATGAGAGCCGTCCTGCCTGCCTGATCATCGTCATTGACAGCTATGACGAGCTGTTTGACGATATGAAGGACAGCGAGCAGGCCAAGGAGCTGGAATCCATCAACAGCCTGTTGGAGGAGTATATCGGCCACAGCACCGGCTTTTTGCGCCGCGTTTCAAACAGCCGCTACATTGCGGTGGTCGAGGAACGCGATGTCCGCTGGATGCTGGAGGGGCGGTTCGACATTCTGGACAGGGTGCGCGCGCTGCACCCCGGCGGGCTTACGACCCTTTCCATCGGTGTCGGCCACGGCGGCAAGACGCTGCAGGAGTGTCACCAGATGGCGCGGGAGAGCATTGACATCGCCCTCGGCCGCGGCGGTGATCAGGCGGCTGTCAAAACGGTGGACGGCTTTGAATTTTACGGCGGCATTTCCCACGGCGTGGAGAAACGCAGCCATGTCCGCAGCCGCATCATAGCCAATGCACTGTGCGACCTGATCCGCCGCAGCGACAGCGTGATCATCATGGGCCACCGCATGTCCGATCTGGACGCAATCGGCTCGGCCATCGGTGCGCTGCGCATCTGCAAGATGTGCGGCGTCCCGGCGGTCATTGCCGTCAACAGCGAGGCAACACTGGCCGGGCCGCTGCTTAAAACCGTGATCGATGCAGGTGAGGGGCATGATTTTATTGCCCCGGATCAGACGCTGGATGTCATCACACCCAACACGCTGCTCATCGTGGTGGACACCTACCAGAAGCGCCTGCTTGAAAGCCAGAAAATCTACGAAAAATGCAGCCGCGTCGTTGTCATCGACCATCACCGTATGGCGGTGGGCCATATCGACAACCCGCTGTTGCTCTACCATGAGCCCTATGCATCCAGCGCCAGTGAGCTTGTGTGTGAGCTGCTGCAGTTCATGCCCAAGGAAAACAACATAACCCCGCTGGAGGCCAACGCATTGTTGGCAGGCATCATGCTCGACACACGCAGCTTTGCGCTGCATGTGGGTGTGCGCACCTTTGAGGCTGCCGCATGGCTGCGCAGCCGCGGCGCCCAGACTGCTGACACCAAGCTGCTTTTCAACACCTCAAAAGAGGAGTATGAGGCCCGCGCCCATATTGTGGAGGGGGCCTACATATACAAGGGCTGCGCGATAGCCCTTTCTGACGAGCTGGATGCGGGTATGAATGTTGTGCTGCCGATGGCGGCCAACGATCTGCTGACCATCAACGGTGTGGACGCCAGCTTTGTGGCAGTCGCCAAAAACGGCGGCGTCAATATCTCGGCGCGCAGTATGGGCGCGCTGAATGTGCAGGTCATTCTGGAGCCCTTGGGCGGCGGCGGTCATCTGATGATGGCGGGCGCCCAGCTGCAGAACTGCACACTGGAGGATGCGGAACATCGCATCCGTGAACAAATTGACCTGTACCGCGCGGCACAAAAGGAAAACACCGCACGGTAACCGGGATATAAATTCGGGAGGGAAATCCTTATGAAGATCATTCTCAAGCAGGACGTCAAGAGCATTGGCAAGAAAGATGAGATCCATGAAGTTTCGGACGGCTACGCCCGCAACTTTCTGTTCCCGCGCAATCTGGCAGCCCCCGCAGATGCCGCTGCCCTGAATCAGGCCCGCACCAAGAGTGAGGCCAAGGCCCACCACGAGGCCGAGGCCCGCGCTGCCGCCGAGGCACTGGCCGCCAAGATCAAGGGCCAGACTGTTACCGCCAAGGTCAAGGGCGGTGCGTCCGGCAAGCTGTACGGCAAGGTCACCGGCAAGGAGGTTGCAGACCTGCTGACGGCCCTGACCGGCACCGAGATCGACAAGAAGAAGGTCGAGCTGCCCTCCGCCATTAAGGAGTTCGGCAGCTACGATGCCTCGGTGCGTCTGTACGCCGGCGTTGTTGCCCCCTTCAAGCTGAAGGTCGAGGAACTGTAATTACTTAGCGGGAAGGGAGAGGATGTCCGCCATGCCGAAAAATGAGGAAGTAAGCCTGTCCAGTCTGGGCATCCAGATGCCCTACAATATGCAGGCCGAGCAGAGCGTGCTGGGCGCCGCGCTGATGGATGAGACGGTGCTGAACCGCCTGATCACAGACATGGAGCCCGAGATGTTCTACTCGGACCAGAATCGTGCCGTCTATGAGACGATGCGCGCGCTTTATACCGAGAGCGAGGCGGTCGATGTCATTACGCTGGTCAACGCCCTTGCCAACGGCGGGACCTTTGCCAGCGCCGATGACGCCAAGGTCTACATCACCCGCATTGCCGAGACGGTGCCCGCCATCTCCAATGTCGATTCCTACTTCAAGATCGTCAAGGAGAAGTATCAGGCCCGCCGCCTGATCGATGCGGCCCGCGGTATCCTGAGCGAGACAGCCTCCGGCGAGGACGCCGATCTGCTGCTGGAAAGTGCCGAGCAGAAGATCTATGACATCCGCTCCGGCCGCGACAAGACCGGTGTCAAGACCATCCGCGAGTCCATTCTCGAGGTCATCGACACGATGCAGAAGCTCAGCGGTGCCGACCGCGATAAGTTCGCCGGCATCCCAACGGGCTTTAACTATCTGGATACCGTGCTGACCGGTCTGGGACGGTCGGATCTGATCATTCTGGCCGCCCGCCCCGGTATGGGCAAGACCTCGTTTGCGCTGAACATCGCAACGAATGTGGCCCGCCAGCAGAAGATTCCCACGATCATCTTCAGTCTGGAGATGACCTGCGAGCAGCTGACGGACCGTATCCTTTCCAGCACGGCCAACATCGACAGTCAGGCGTTCCGTACCGGCCGTTTGAACAACTCCGACTGGAACGACTTTGCACAGGCAACCTCGCTGCTCTACAACGCCCCCATTTATATGGACGATTCCTCCGGCATTTCGGTGCCGGAGATCAAGGCGAAGATCCGCACGATCAATCAGGATCCCAAAAAGGAAAAGATCGGGCTGGTTATCATTGACTATCTGCAGCTGATGCAGAGCGCCAAACGCACCGAGAGCCGCGTGCAGGAGATCAGTGACATTACCCGAAACCTGAAGATCATGGCCAAGGAACTGAATGTTCCGGTCATTGCGCTTTCGCAGCTGTCCCGTGCGGCAGAAAAGACGGCGGGCCGGTCTGACCACCGCCCCCAGCTGTCTGACCTGCGTGACTCCGGCTCGATCGAGCAGGACGCCGATATCGTGCTGTTCCTCTACCGTGCGGCCTACTATAACTCCCAGAATGGGGAGGACAGCCAGGCCAACGAGAATGAGGCCGAGTGCATTGTCGCTAAAAACCGCCACGGTGAGACGAGCGTTGTCCGCCTTGGCTGGGACGGCGCCCACACGCGGTTCAGCAATCTGGATGTGAGCCATGAATTCTGACGCGGAAAAAACAGTACAGCGTATGGAGGAGACCCTTTTGGCGGACTGCCGCCGACAGGGTCTGTTCAAGTCTGGCGACAGAGTCATTGCTGCCTGCTCCGGTGGGGCAGACTCAATGGCTTTGTTGCTTTTTTTGCTGCGCCACCGCCGCACACTTGAAATTGAGGTGCAGGCCACCCATGTCAACCACGGCATAAGGGGCGCGGCCGCCGCGCGTGATGCTGATTTCGTGGCGGATTTCTGCCGCAAAAACGGTGTTGAGCTGTTCTTATATGATGCTGTGCAGGAGGGGATCGAGATCCCGCCCCACCCCAGTGAGGATTGGGCGCGCGGGTTGCGCTACGGCTGGTTTGACGAGTTGGCCGCCCGGCAGGAGGCTGTCATTGCCACCGCGCACACAATGTCTGATCAGGCCGAAACGGTGCTGTTCCGCATGGCGCGGGGGACGGGCCTCCACGGGCTGGCGGGCATACCGCCGCGCCGCGGCTGCTATGTGCGGCCGATGCTCTGCCTGACCCGTGCCGATACCGAGGCATACTGCGCCGCGCTGGGGCAACACTACATACAGGACGAGACAAACGCCGAGGATGTTTACGCCCGCAACCGCATCCGCCACGATGCCATCCCGGCACTGCAATACGCAAACCCGGCAGCCGAACGCAGCATTGCCCGGCTCTGCCGCCAGATGCGCGCCATGGACGAGTGGCTTACGGCGGAGGCCGCCGCGCTTTTGCAGGCGGCCGCTGTGCCGGGCGGCTATGATGCGGCCACCCTGCGCCGTGCAGAGGGACCGGTGCTGGACGCAGCGCTCCACGCGCTGGTCAGCCCCGTGCGCGACGCGGAGGAAAAGTATGTCAGTCTGCTTCGCTTTCTCGTTTTAAAGGGGGAGGGCGGCGTTCAGCTGACCCCGCAGGTGAACTATAAGCTCCGTGACGGACTGCTTGTCTGCCTGACGGGGGAGGGCGTGCAGAGGCTGCCCGCCCCGCCGCAGCCCTTTGAACCGGGCGAGTATCGCCTGCCAGGTGGTTATTTTGTGAAATTTCAGGTCGTAAAGTATGAAGAATTTCTAAAAAATCAACCAATTTTCAAAAAAGACTTAAACTGTTGCGCAGATTGTGCTAAAATACAAGGGAATGTTATTCTGCGCACAAGGCAGCCGGGGGATTTTTTCCGCCCGGGCGGACGCCATCTGCGCAAGACACTCAAAAAATATTACAATGAACTCGGCATTCCGCAGGCAGAGCGGCCGCTGCTGCCGCTGCTGGCGGACGGCAGCGAGGTACTGTGGCTGTGGGGCTGCGGCTTTGCCGAGGGATGCGCCCCCGATGAGTACACCCATGAGGTACTGACGGTGCGGACAGAGAAAACAGGGGAGGCATAATCCTATGCACAACATGGATAACGATATTGACCACATTCTTGTGCCGGAAGAAGAACTGAAAGCCAAAGTCACCGCACTGGGCGAGCAGATCACCCGCGATTATGAGGGAAAGGATCTGCTGATGGTTTCCATCCTGAAAGGCTCCGTTGTCTTTATGGCGGACCTGATGCGTGCAGTCAAGATGCCCTGCGCCATTGATTTTATGGTCGTTTCCAGCTACGGCGGTGCCAACACATCCTCGACCGGCCTTGTCAAGATCATCAAGGATCTTGATGCAGACCTGACCGGCAAGGATCTGCTGATCGTCGAGGATATTCTTGACACCGGCATCACGCTGTCCAAGCTGGTCCCGGTGCTGAAAATGCGCAATCCCAACAGCGTCAGGATCTGTACCATCCTCAGCAAGCCCAGCCGCCGCATGGCGGACATCGAGCCGGATTACTGCGGCTTTGAGGTCCCGGATGAATTTGTGGTCGGCTATGGCCTTGACTACGATGAAAAATACCGTAACCTGCCCTATGTAGGCGTACTCAAGCCGGAAGTATATTCCGACTGAGCCATAAAACCAAAATGCCCGGTGGCTACACCGGATAGGAGTTGATTTCTTGCAGCACAAACAACCGAAGTTCAGCGGCATCCTTGTGGTGGCCGTCCTGATGGTGTTGGTCCTGTTCTTCGTCAGCCTTTCGCCCCTGTTGGCAGCGTCCGGCAATAAAGACACGACCTACTCCGAAATCTATTACTACTTTGAAAACCAGCAGGTGACCTCGTTCCGTCTGGATCTGGGCACCGGCAGCCTTGAAATGTGGCTCAAGGAGGGCAAGGCCGCCCTGCCGGAGTCCAACGCGGCGGCCACCATGCCAAGCGGCGGTCTGCTGAGCATGGGCAGCACGGACAACGATACGCTTCCCGCCAACGGCGGCACGGTCTATATGACCTACAAGCTGCCCTACGGCGGTGACTTCAACACCGGAAAGATCTCCGACTTTGTGGATGAATACAACGCTGCAAATCCGGATGCCCCTATGGTGTTTGACTATGTGGCAGCCAAGACCAGCGTGCCCTGGCTGGAGATCATCTTCTATGTGGCGATGATCGGCAGCATCGGTATGCTGTTCATGTCGATGTACCGCGGCGGTGCAGGCGGCGGCATCATGAATGTCGGCCGCGCCAAGGTCAAGGATCAGCAGGAAAACCAGCGCAAGGCAACCTTTGCCGATGTCGCTGGTGCTGACGAAGAAAAGGCCGAGCTGCAGGAGGTCGTTGAGTTTCTGAAGGCTCCCGGCAAGTTCAATTCTCTGGGTGCCCGCATCCCCCACGGCGTATTGCTGGTGGGCCCCCCGGGTACCGGTAAGACCTTGCTGGCGCGCGCCTGCGCCGGCGAGGCGGGGGTGCCGTTCTACGCGATCTCCGGCTCCGACTTCGTGGAAATGTATGTTGGCGTCGGTGCCTCCCGTGTGCGTGATCTTTTTGAAAAGGCAAAAAAGACGATGCCCTCCATCATCTTTATTGATGAGATCGATGCAGTGGGCCGTCAGCGCGGCGCAGGTCTCGGCGGCGGCCACGATGAGCGTGAGCAGACCCTGAACCAGCTGCTGGTTGAGATGGACGGCTTTGATGCCAACGATGGCGTCATCGTAATGGCCGCCACCAACCGCGCGGATATTCTGGATAAGGCGCTGCTGCGTCCCGGCCGTTTTGACCGTCAGGTCTATGTCGGTCTGCCCGATGTGAAGGGCCGTGAGGAGATTCTCCGCGTCCATACTAAGAACAAACCCCTCGGCCCCGATGTGAGCCTCAAGACGATTGCCCGCTCCACCGCCGGCTTCTCCGGCGCGGATCTGGAAAACCTCGTCAACGAGGCTGCGCTGCTGGCTGCCCGTCAGGGCAAGAAGGCCATCACCGAGAAGGAAATCGAGGAAGCCTCGGTCAAGGTCATGATGGGCCCTGAGAAAAAGAGCCATGTTGTCACCGATGAGGAGCGCCGCCTGACCGCCTACCACGAGACAGGCCACGCCATCACGGGCTACTTCAGCAAGCACCATGATCCGGTACACCAGATCAGCATCATCTCCCGCGGCGGCGCGGGCGGCTATACGATGTACCTGCCGGAAAAGGATCCCAGCTATATCACCAAGACCGCAATGTTTGAAAATATCGTGACGCTGCTGGGCGGCCGCGTGGCAGAGCAGCTTGTGCTGGAGGATATTTCCACCGGTGCATCCAACGATCTGCAGCGCGCCACCGATACGGCCCGCGCCATGGTCACGCGGTACGGCTTCTCTGAGCGGATGGGCCCTGTTGTCTACGGCAGCGATCCCGGCGAGACCTTTCTGGGCCGTGATTTCGGTCAGGGAAAGGGCTATTCCGAGGCCATCGCCTCCGAAATCGACAACGAGATCCGCGATATTGTGGATGAGGCCTATGAGACGGCCCGCCGCACCCTGACCGAGCACATGGACGAGCTGCACAAGGTCGCAGGCGTCCTGATGGAGCGCGAGAAGATCAGCGGCGAGGAGTTCAAGACGCTGATGGAGGGCGGGACCCTGCCGCCCTATGACATCGCCAGCGGTGAGACCGCCAAGCCCGAAGCACCTGCGCCGGAAAATGCAGAACCTGTGCAGCCTGCCGAACAACCCGCAACCCCGCAGCCTGCCGAGCCGGACAATGCCCAGCCCGACACGCAAGAGTAAAGAGTAGGTGTAAACTATGGATCAGAATTTTACCCTGATGGCGCAGTCCCGCGCAAACTATTACACGGCTGGCAGCCCGGTGCAGTTCGTGCGTGTCGAGTTGCTGAAGGGCGACGTGACCGGTGAGGTCGCAGTCTGCCTGACCTTTAAGAATGTCGGCACCGAGCCGCTGACCGGTCTGGTCGTCCACTTCAAATGCAAGGATGCCGCAGGTCAGGTCCTGTGTGAGGATGATTTCTACTATGAGCAGCTCAACGCCCAGCCCGGCGCTGTGTTCGGCAGTGATGATGCCGTTTATGTCAGCGATACGCCGGTCTCCAGCGTTGAGGTTGAGCAGGACCGCGCCTTCCTGAACGGCCGCGGCGTTGACCTGCGCAGCTATAAGCGTGTGCGTCTCAATTTGCCCCGCGTGCTGCCCGGCTCCATTGCCAAGACGCTGCAGCAGCGCACCGGCAATGCCCAGCTGACCTGCGTACCTCAGGATAACGAGTACGGCTGGTTCTGCGCCTGCGGCGCGTTCCATCCCAATGAGGAAAACACCACCGTCTGCTCGGAGTGCGGCGGTGACCGTGCCTCCATCAAGGCTACGCTGACCTCCATTCTGGAGGAGGCTCGTCAGGCGGTGGAGCGCCAGCAGCAGGAGGTTAATTCTGTTGCCAGCAGTGTAGCGCCCCAGCCTCAGGTACAGCCTACCCCGGCCGCAAGCGATCCGCGTGCCACGGCAGCCGCTGTGCAGGCTGCCATCACCGGCCAGCAGGAGATCCCGCCGCAGCAGGCCTATGAGCCCGAGCAGGCTACCGCTGCCTTTGAGCCGCAGTCCGAGGACGATGAGGACGAGGAGGCTGAGCGTGTGCGCCGCTATGCCCCCAAGGGCCGTCTGTTTGACGATGAGGACGATGATGATGAAGGCACCCAGATGTTCGATTCCGAGGATCTGGATTATGACGATGATGACGATTACGAGGACCGCAAAAAGTCCAAGAAGCGCGGCCGCTACGCCGACGACGACGAGACCAGCGAGGATGATGTCATGGCAGAGCGCATTATTCGTCTGGCACCGCCCATCACGGCCATCACCTGCGCACTGATCGTAGCGCTTTCTCTGGTATACCATTTCGTTCTGGCATAAAAAGCTGCCGGGCCGTCTCCCTGAAGTGGGGACGGCCCGGCATTTTTCTTTTAAATAATGGCGCGGCGCATTACCGCTCCGCCGTCAGTCGGTCAAAGGTTCTGACGATCTCAGGGTCATTCAGCTTGATGACCTTTCCGGAGAGGTAGTGCAGTGTGTTCTCCTCCGGAATGCGCCCAAAGGTGAGTCGCTGGGCACAGAGCGCCTGCGTTTTAAGCCCGGTGCGCTCGTTCATCTTGCGGTTGCCGTACTTGATGTCGCCAAGCACAGGGTGGCCCAGATATGCGAGATGTGCGCGGATCTGGTGGGTGCGTCCCGTAATCAGCCCGATACGGCAGAGCGCAAAGGGACCCGCTTGACGAATCACCGTAACCTCCGTGATGATTTGCTTATAGCCCTCGCTCTCACGCGCATGGATGCGCACTTTGTTGCCTTTTTCACTGTGCTGCAGCCACGCTATAAAGCGGCCCTGCGGCGGCACGCCCACCGTGATAGTCAGATATTCCTTGCGCATCATATCATCGCGGATGATGGCGTTCAGATCCCGCAGCGCGGTATAGCTTTTGGCTGCCAGCACCAGCCCCTCGGTGCCGCGGTCAAGGCGGTTGCAGAGTGCCGGCGCAAACCGCTTTTCGGCGCGGGGGTCATATTCACCCTTGCTTTCCAGATACGCTGCAAAGGCATCAACAAGATTGGGGTCACCGGTGCGGTCGCTGTGGCAGAGCAGATGGGCAGGCTTGTACAGCACAGCAAAGTTGTCATCCTCATACACCACCGTAACAGGGGGCTGCTTTTTGGGCGGCTTGGGCGCTTTTACTGCAGTGCCGCCCGCCGGGAAAAACTCATCATTGATATACATCTCGATCAGGTCACCGGTCTGCAGCCGGGTGTCAGGCTCGGCACGCTTGCCGTTGACCTTGATGCGCTTGTTGCGGAACGCCTTGTACATCATGCTGCGGGGCATGTCCTTGGTCACACCCTCAACAAAACGGCTCAGACGAACGCCGTTCTCATTCGGTCCTGCGGTAAAACTTTTCATCGTATCCTCACTATGCTCATAAAACAGCCCGTACAATTCCGCGCTGCGGTATGGCTTTAGAATTATTCGGGATTCTACTTGATAAAATGGTTGGCAAACGCCTTTATAGAGTATATAATAAAATCAGTAAAAGGTAAAGATAGGGGATGAGAAAAAATGGCAGCGAGCAACCTGCACGAAAACCACCGCGCGCGGATGCAGGCCCGCGTGGAGCGCGACGGCTTGGAGAGCTTGGCGGAGCATGAAGCGCTGGAATATCTGCTGTACCTTTCTATCCCGCGCATGGATACCAATGAATTGGCACACCGCCTGATCGAGCATTTTGGTGATTTCTGCAAGGTTATGGAGGCTGAGCCGGAGGAGCTGGCGCAGGTAGATGGCATCGGCCCCAAAAGCGCCCATCTGATATCGACCGTCATGGCGTACAGCCGCTATTATACCCTGAGAAAGCGCGTCACCCGCCAGTCGCTGCGCAAGGCAGAGTCGGCCATTGAATATGTCAAGCCGCTGTTCCGCGGTATCCAGAATGAACAGCTCTATCTGATCCTGCTGGATGATGCCTGCCGCCCCATGCAGGACCTGCGCATTGCCGAAGGGGTACCAAACCGTGTTACGGTTGACACCCGCAAGCTGCTGCGGGCCGTGGCGCGCACAAACTCGACCTGCGGGATTCTGGCCCATAATCATCCCTCCGGGCTGGCGCTGCCATCGGAGGCCGACCGCCTGACAACCTACCGCATTATGGAGGTCACAGGTCAGCTTGGTTTTACGATCATCGACCATATTATTGTGGCGGGGGAGGATGCCTGCTCGATGCTCATGCGCGGCAGCCTGCCGGAATACCGTGCGGACGGCGGCGTTGTGCAAGCCGCAAGCCGATAACGCCCTTATCATCAAAGCATAATACCAGCCCCGCGCCCTGCCGCCCAAACCGGCAGGGCGCATTTTCTGGCCCCTTGCGTACAAAATATGGACAGGGGGCTTTACATGTAAAAAATGCCGTGCTATAATCAACATACAACTAATTGTTGTACACGAAAGGATGCGCTATGGAAGAGCAGCAGTTTCATTTACAGGCACCGTTCCAGCCGACCGGCGATCAGCCACAGGCAATCGAGGCTTTGGTGCAGGGAATCGAGGAGGGCGACAGCGCCCAGACACTGCTGGGTGTCACAGGCTCAGGCAAGACCTTCACAATGGCGAACATCATTGCACGGTGCAACCGCCCCACGCTGATTCTGGAGCCGAATAAAACGCTGGCAAGTCAGATCTGTACCGAGATGCGCAGCTTTTTCCCGGACGATGCGGTGGAGTATTTTGTCTCCTACTATGACTACTACCAGCCAGAGGCTTATATCCCTTCCACCGACACCTATATAGAGAAAGACAGCGCCATCAATGACGAGATCGACCGCCTGCGCCACTCGGCTACAGCCGCACTGTCGGAGCGGCGCAATGTCATTATTGTGGCATCGGTATCCTGCATATACTCGCTGGGTGACCCCATTGACTACCGCAGCATGGTCATCAGTCTGCGCCCCGGTATGCAGATGGAGCGTGATGTACTTTGCAGCCGACTGGTCAAGCTGCAGTATGAGCGCAATGATATGAACTTCATCCGGAACAAATTCCGCGTAAAAGGGGATACGGTGGACATTCATCTGGCCTACAACGACGAGTACGCCATCCGGGTAGAGTTCTTTGGCGACGAGATCGACCGCATCATTGAATTTGACCCACTGACGGGCGAGCATAAAAATGTGGTGCGCCATGTGGCCATCTTCCCGGCCAGCCACTACATCGTCGGGCCTGAGAAGATGCAGGAGGGATTGAAAAAGATCCGCACAGAGATGGAGCAGCAGGTCCAAAAATTCACCGAGGAGGGCAAGCTGCTGGAGGCCCAGCGCATCCAACAGCGCACCAACTACGACATGGAGATGCTGCAGGAGGTGGGCATGTGCAAGGGCATCGAGAACTACTCTGCCGTGCTGTCCGGCCGGGCGCCGGGCTCGACCCCGACAACGCTGCTGGATTATTTCCCGGATGATTTCCTCTTGATGGTCGATGAGAGCCATGTCATGCTGCCTCAGGTGCGCGGCATGTTCGGCGGTGACTACAGCCGCAAAAAAACGCTGGTGGAATACGGCTTCCGTCTGCCGTCCGCCTTTGACAACCGCCCGCTGAAATTTGAGGAATTTGAGGCAAAGATTCATCAAAAGATATTCGTCTCTGCCACGCCGGGCGAATACGAGCGTCAGCATTCCAGCCGTGTGGCAGAGCAGGTCATCCGTCCGACCGGCCTGCTCGACCCGGTCATCATGGTCCGCCCGGTCGATGGTCAGATCGAGGATCTGCTGGGCGAGATACGCACACGCATTGAGCGCGGTGAGCGCGCTCTGGTCACAACGCTGACCGTCAAGATGGCCGAGGATCTGACCGATTATCTGGAGGAACACGGCGTCAAAACCAAATATATGCACCATGAGGTGGATACCTTTGAACGAATGGAGATCATCAAGGATCTGCGCGTCGGTGCCATTGATGTGATCGTAGGCATCAATCTGCTGCGCGAGGGACTTGACCTGCCGGAGGTTTCGCTGATTGCGATCCTCGATGCCGACAAGGAGGGCTTCCTGCGCAGCGAGACGAGCCTGATCCAGACCATCGGCCGCGCGGCCCGCAACGCAAACGGCGTAGTGCTGATGTACGCCGATGAGGTGACACCCAGCATGGAGCGTGCTATCACCGAGACCGAGCGCCGCCGCGCGATTCAGGACGCATACAACAAAGAACACGGCATCACGCCGAAAACCATCGTCAAGGCCATCGGCGGCGGGCTGGAAATCAGCATGAGCGAGGAAAACAAGCGGATGCGCCAGCACCGCATGAGCCGCGCCGAGCGTCAGCAGACCATTGAGCGGCTGACCAAGGAGATGAAGGAGGCCGCACGCCTGCTGCAATTTGAGCTGGCCGCCCAGCTGCGCGATGAGATCCAGCGTCTGGAACGAGGCGAGGACCCCACCGCGGCTGACACCAGCGAGCGCAGAGCCGCCGCCAAAACACGCAAGGGCAGGAGGAAAAAGTAAATTGAGTACCGTACCCGAAAAAACGCCTGCAAAACGCAATTCAAAAATCAAGATCGACCCGAACAACCGCATTGTCATCAAGGGCGCGCGGGAGCATAACCTGAAAAATGTTGACCTGACGCTGCCGCGTGACAAGCTGATCGTCATGACCGGTCTGTCCGGCTCCGGCAAGTCGAGCCTTGCCTTTGACACGATCTTTGCGGATGGTCAGCGCCGCTATATGGAAAGCCTTTCCAGCTACGCCCGCCAGTTTCTGGGGCAGATGGAAAAGCCAGATGTGGATGAGATCACCGGCCTTTCCCCGGCTATCTCGATCGACCAAAAGACCACAAGCCACAACCCGCGCTCTACCGTGGGCACGGTGACCGAGATCTACGACTATCTTCGCCTGATGTACGCCCGCATCGGTGTGCCGCATTGCCCCATCTGCGGACGCGAGATCACACAGCAGACTGTGGACGAAATGGTGGACGAGGTGCTGAAGCTGCCGGAGCGTACCCGCTTTCAGGTGCTGGCCCCGGTCGTGCGTGCCCGCAAGGGTACGCAGGCCAAGGAGCTGGATGCGGCCCGCCGCGCCGGCTTTGCCCGCGTGCGGATCGACGGCAATATGTACGATCTGAGCGAGGAAATCAGCCTCGAAAAGAACATCAAGCACACGGTCGAAATCGTGGTAGACCGCCTTGTTATCAACGATACGGTCCGCGGCCGTCTGGCGGATTCCATCGAGACCGCACTGGCGCAGGCCAACGGACTGGTCGTAATTGATGTCATCGGCGGCGAGCCGATGATGTTCAGCCAGAGCTATGCCTGCCCTGAGCACGGTGTCTCGGTCGAGGAGCTGACCCCCCGGATGTTCAGCTTCAACAACCCCTTCGGTGCCTGCGAGAAATGCACCGGCCTCGGCACCTTTATGAAGGTGGACCCCGCCCGCGTCATCCCCGACAAGCGCAAGTCCATCCGTGAGAGCGCCATCAAGGCCAGCGGCTGGTATTATGCCGAGGGTTCGATCTCCGAGATGACCTACAACGCACTCGGCAAGCGGTACGGCTTTACGCTCGATACTCCCATCAAGGATTTCAGCAAGGAGGCTCTGCATGCCCTGCTGTACGGCACCGGTGAGGAGCGTATCGAGATGCAGCGTGAGAGCATGTTCGGCTCCGGCACCTACTACAACCAGTTTGAGGGCATCGTCCCCAACCTTGAGCGCCGCTTCCGCGAGACAAGCAGCGAGTGGGTCAAGGAAGAAATCGCCCTCGTCATGTCCAGCGAGGTTTGCCCGGCCTGCCACGGCCGCCGCCTGAAGCCGACCAGCCTGGCTGTCACGGTGGGCGGCATCAATATCTCTGACTTCTGCGAGAAAAGTGTCAACGAGGAACTGGAGTTTATCAGCACGGCCAAGGTCAGCGCCCGCGATGAGATGATTGGCGCACCGATCTTTAAAGAGGTGAGGGAGCGGCTTGGCTTTCTGAAAAGTGTGGGCCTTGGCTACCTGACGCTCTCCCGCGGTGCAGCATCCCTGTCCGGCGGTGAGAGCCAGCGCATCCGTCTGGCAACCCAGATCGGCAGTGCCCTGACCGGTGTGCTGTATGTGCTGGATGAGCCGAGCATCGGCCTGCACCAGCGTGACAATGATAAGCTGATCGCCACGATGAAGCGTCTGCGCGACCTTGGCAACACCCTGATCGTGGTGGAGCATGACGAGGATACGATGCGCCAGGCGGATTATATTGTGGATGTCGGCCCCGGTGCCGGCGTCCACGGCGGTGAGATCGTAGCCGCCGGCAGTGTGGCGGATATCTGCAAGGTCAAGCGCAGTATCACCGGTGCATACCTCTCGGGCCGCAAATATGTCGAGGTGCCCGAAGCGCGGCGTCCCGGCAACGGGAAATTCCTGCGCATCGTCAAAGCACATGAGAATAACCTGCAGGACATTACGGTGGATTTCCCGCTGGGCAAGATGATCTGTGTCACGGGTGTGTCCGGCTCCGGCAAGTCCACCCTTGTCAATGAGATCCTGTATAAAACGCTGGCAGCCTCGCTCAATGGTGCCCGCAGCCGCCCCGGCCAATGTGAGGAGGTTCAGGGCATGGAGTGGGTAGATAAGGTCATCGGCATTGACCAGTCGCCCATCGGGCGCACCCCGCGCTCCAACCCGGCTACCTATACCGGCGTGTTCGGGGACATCCGCAGCCTGTTTGCCAACACACAGGACGCCAAGATGCGCGGCTATGGACCGGGACGGTTCAGCTTCAATGTCAAGGGCGGCCGTTGCGAGGCCTGCGAGGGCGGCGGCATCCTGACCATCGAGATGCACTTCCTGCCCGATATTTATGTGCCCTGCGATGTCTGCAAGGGCAAGCGCTACAACCGCGAAACACTTGAGGTCAAGTACAAGGATAAGAATATCTCCGATGTGCTGGACATGACGGTGGAGGAGGCCTGCGTATTCTTCGCCAATATCCCGAAGATCGCACGCAAGCTGCAGACGCTGCAGGAGGTCGGTCTGGGTTATATTCAGTTAGGACAGGCAGCCACAACGCTTTCGGGCGGCGAAGCCCAGCGCGTCAAGCTTGCCAATGAGCTGGCTCGCCGTGATACCGGCCAGACCGTCTATATTCTGGACGAGCCCACTACTGGTCTGCATGTGGCGGATGTTCACCGCCTTGTCAAGGTGCTGGATAAGCTGGTCGATGCAGGCAACACGGTCATCGTGATCGAGCATAACCTCGATGTCATCAAGCGCGCGGATTATATCATTGACCTCGGCCCGGAGGGCGGCAGCGGCGGCGGTACCATCGTGGCCACCGGCACCCCGGAGGAGGTCGCGCAAAACCCCGACTCCTTTACCGGGCAATACCTCAAGCCGGTGCTGGAGCGGGCAGCAGAACTTAAACAATCACAAAAATAACACGGACAGCTCTCCTGCGGGAGGGCTGTTTTTGCTGTGCCGATTTTTTGCGCGCACCATTCCATACATTGGGATTTGCATACGGCGCGGTTTTGTGGTATAATACCCGCAAGTAGGCTTTAAGGAGGGCGGCACTGTGACCGTTTTGCGATATACCGTGCCGCCGGAAAACGATGGCTGCCGACTGGGACTTTTTCTGCGGATGCAGGGGGTTACGGCCGGGCTGATCAAATCCGTCAAGTATGACGGGGACGGCTTTTTTGCCGATGACCGCGCCATCCGCACGAACGAGTCGGTGCATACCGGCCAGTGTATCCGCTTCGCGCTCCCGCCAGAGCGGGAGACCAGCGTTGTACCGCAGCCTGTGCCGTTTTCCGTCGCCTATGAAGATGCGTTTGCCGCCGTGCTGGACAAGCCGGCCGGCATTGCCGTACACCCCACACTGAATTACCCGGACGGCACGCTGGCCAACGGCTGGCTGTACCGGCTGCATCAGCAGGGGAAGGACGGTATTTTCCGTCCTGTCAACCGCATTGATAAAAACACAAGCGGACTGGTGCTCTGCGCGCAGAACGCTTTTGCCGCCCCGCTGCTGGCAGGCAGCGCCCGTAAATGCTATCTTGCGATTGTGGAGGGCACGATGCCGCTCGGTCCGGGCCGTATCGAGGCCCCCATTGCGCGGCGCGGTGATTCGATCATCGGCCGCTGTGTGCGCGCGGACGGCAAGTACAGTCTGACCGAATACACGGTCTTGGCTGCAGGGCACGGCCACAGTTTGGCTGCCTGCATACCGTGCACCGGCCGCACCCACCAGATCCGGGTACACATGGCTCACATCGGCCATCCGCTGGCGGGCGATTCTCTCTATGGCGGCTCGGATAAAATGATTGCCCGCCATGCGCTGCACTGCGGAATCATCTGCTTTGCACACCCGCTGACAGCAAAAATCGTCCGGGTCGAGAGCGCACTGCCTGCCGATATGACCGCACTGGCCGAAGCTGAAAACCTGCTGCAGGGCTGGACCCTGACGCAGCTGCCCTGTGAGTAAGGGCTGCAAAACCGCTTCACACGGAAAGGAGCTTCCGTATTTTGAATCCCACGCAAACTGAAAAAGAAAACCGCATCGAGACGGCGGATAAGCCGGCCGAGCGTTTTGCGCATACCAATCAGGAGAAAAAGCGCAGTGAAAACCGTCGCAGAGCCTCCCAATATATGAAGGATCTCAACCGCCGGAATGCGATCGGCGACATGCTGTACATGGTCGGCTTCTGGGTCGAGTATGTCGGTGTGTGTGTCCGCCGTAAGGTCAGCACTGTGGTGCGCGGCATCGCGGATACCGTTCTGAATCTGCTTCTGATCGTATTGCGCCCGATCCTGATCGGCCTGATCACCCTGATCGAAGATCTGGCCGGCCCCTTTGTTCGCATTGCATCGGGCATCCGCCATATACATGAGCTGCCTGCGCAGTTGGAGGACAGCGGTGCCGGGGAGGTACGCGCAGCCAAGGCACGCTATCTGGCCAGCGGTATCCGGAAGTATTCGGTCCTTCTGTGGAACGCTATTACCTACATACTGCCCGCTGTGGCAGCGGCGGCGCTTGTGGTCGTTGTGCGCGGCGGTCTGGGTCTGCATTTTGTGCTGAATGTTCAAGTGGACGGCGAGCATGTCGGTGCTGTGGAGAGCGAGCAGGTGTTTGAAAACGCCCGCGAGGATGTGCAGTCCCGTATCAATACGGCCAAGCGTATGCTGCAGGCCGCCGGCTCCGATGCGGCGGATACAAACTGGGATGTTTACCCGACCTATACGCTGGCCATCGGCGGTCAGACGATGACCGAGAGCGAGATCGCAAACGCCATCCTGCGCACCGCCAGCGATGAGATCATCAACGGCACGGCCGTCTATGTGGACGATCAGCTGCTCTATGTCACGACTGAGGGTGACCATCTGCGCACCTATCTTGAGAATGTCAAGGCACCGTTTGAGGATTCGATGGACAGCAATGTCTACACCGCCTTTGCGCACAACATCCGCCTTGTGGACGGCGTTTATCTGCAGAAATCCATCAGCTCTTATGCCGATGTTATCAGCGCCCTGACGGAGGGCGGCGGTATCCACACCTACACGGCAGTGGAGGGGGATACGGTGCAGAGCGTTGTCTATACGACCGGTGTTTCCTTTGACTCTCTGGCGCAGATGAACCCGGAGCTGCTGACGCTGGATCAGGAAATTCCGGAGGGTACTGTTCTGCTGACCGGTGCCTCCTCGGCCGAGCTGATCAAGGTCAAGGTCGTGCGCCGCGATACCGAGACGGTTCCGATCCCCTATGACACCCAGAATTCTGAGTCTGACCAGTACGATTTCGGCAAGGTCGTGACGCTGCAGGAGGGTGTTGACGGCTCGGAGGAGATCACCTATGAGACCACGATGATCGACGGGGCCGTGACGGACCGTCAGGCTGTGGCCTACAATGTGCTGCAGGCCGCCACGCCGAAAATTACCGTGACCGGCACGAAGCTGAAGAGCGGCATGGTTGCCAAGATCGGCTCCGGCTCCTTCATCTGGCCGGTGCCGGGCTACAAGTATGTCAGCCGCTGGGCAAGCCTTCCGGGCGGACACCGCGGCGCGGACATCTGCGCTGCCTACCACACGCCGATCATCGCCTCCGACTCCGGCACGGTCATTGCAGCGGGCTGGCATTACTCCTACGGCAACTATGTCGAGATCGACCACGGCAACGGCTACAAAACGCTGTACGGCCATATGTCCGAGATCGCGGTCACGCAGGGGCAGGCTGTCACGCAGGGTCAGACCATCGGCTATGTCGGCTCTACCGGCAACTCCACCGGTAACCACTGCCATTTTGAGATGCTCCGTAACGGTGTTTTGTTCAGTGCTTACACCCTATTCCCGGGTATGTGATTCTGTAAAAAGCTTTCACCGCCGGGCCTGCAACTTGTACGATTTTACAAATTTATTGCAAATATATAGAACAGGGCTTTTCAACCATCGCAAAATGTTGTATAATCTAGGAAAGTGTGTACTATAGGTTTGCCCTGCAATGAGGGTCGGACAGACCGCCGCACAAAGGAGAGCTACACTTGGAGAAATATGTTATTCGCGGAGGGAAGCCGCTGGTTGGCGATGTCAACATTGGCGGCGCAAAAAACGCCGCGGTTGCAATACTGCCCGCCACGATTTTGGCAGGCGGAAAATGCCTGATTGAAAATCTGCCCTGCATCAGCGATGTGATGGCATCCCTGCAGATTTTAAGCGAGCTGGGTGCCAATATCCGCATGGTCAGCCGCAGTACCTATGAGATCGATACGACCCATCTGGAATGTACCGAGGTATCGAACGAGCTGTCCCGCCAGATGCGCGCCAGCTACTATTTTCTGGGCGCGCTGCTTGGGCGCTTCGGTTCCGGCCAGGTCGCCATGCCGGGCGGCTGCAATCTTGGCCCGCGCCCCATTGACCAGCATCTCAAGGCCTTTACCGCCTTCGGGGCAGAGGATTCCGTTGAGTACGGCCAGATTCATGTCAAGGCGGAGCACCTGACAGGCGCACATGTCTTTTTTGACACGGTGTCTGTTGGTGCCACGATGAATGCCATGCTGGCTGCCGTGCTGGCCGAGGGCACGACTGTCCTTGAAAATGTTGCGCGTGAGCCGCATATCGTGGATCTTGCCAACTTCCTGAACATGATGGGTGCTGATGTACACGGCGCCGGTACCGATGTCATTAAGGTCCACGGTGTCAAGCAGATGCATGGCTGCAACTATTCCATCATTCCTGACCAGATCGAGGCAGGCAGCTATATGGTGGCCGCCGCTATCACAAGGGGTGACATCATGCTGCACAATGTCATCCCCAAGCACATGGAGCCTATTACGGCCAAGCTGCGGGCTGCAGGCTGTGAGATCGAAGAATTTGACGATGCACTGCGCATCTCCCGCAGCGGTGAGTTGAGGCCGCTCAAGCTCAAGACGATGCCGCATCCCGGTTTCCCAACGGATATGCAGCCTCTTATGACGGCGCTGCTGACGCTGGCAAAGGGTACCTCCATCGTGACGGAAGGCATCTGGGAGAACCGCTTCCGCTATGTGGATGAACTGGTCCACATGGGAGCTAACATTCAGGTGGACGGTCAGGTGGCTGTCATTGAGGGTGTGCGTGAGCTGCACCCCGCGCCGCTGCGCGCAACCGATTTGCGGGCCGGTGCTGCGATGGTCATGGCAGCGCTGGCGGCCAACGGTGTGAGCGAGGTGGATGAGACTATCCATATCGAGCGCGGCTACGAGAACATCGTAGAGAAGCTGCAGGCACTGGGGGCGGACATCCGCCGCGTCGAGATTCCGGCCAACGCTGTGAGCCGGGCAATGTAAAAGCACTTTGGGCCGCTTTCTGGCGGCCCAATTTTTATGGAAAGCGTTAGGAAGAATAAATGGCATATTTCACCACCCTGTATTCAGGCTCCTCCGGAAACTGCGGGCTTGTCCGCTGCGGGCAGCAATATCTGCTTATTGATATGGGCAAAAGCTGCCGCACGACCCTTACAGCCTTGAAATCTCTCGGTCTGGCGGTCAGTGACTGCGTGGGCATCCTGATCACCCATGAGCATTCTGACCATGTCTCCGGCCTCGATACCTTTCTGAAAAAGCACCCTATCCCGCTGTACGGCTGCGCCGACACGCTGGACACGCTTGCCTCACGCGGTACAATCCCGCCGGCGGTGGACGCCGTTCCCGTGGACGGCCAGACGCTGGAAATCGGTGATTTCACGGTGACAAGCTTTCCCACCAGCCATGATGTGCCCTGCTGCGGTTACCGCATCCGCACGGCGGACGGCCATATCATGGCGCTGGCAACGGACCTCGGCTACCTGACACCGGTGGTGCAGGACAGGCTGATGGGCTGTGACCTTGTGGCGCTTGAAGCAAACTATGATGCCTTCAGCCTACACGGCGGGCCGTACCCCTATTATCTGAAGGTGCGCATCGCCAGTGACCGCGGCCACCTTGACAACAAGGCCTGCGCAGCGGAAATTCTGGATCTCATTCAGGACGGCTGTAAAAAATTCGCGCTGTGCCACCTGAGCCAGACGAATAATTCGCCTGAGCTGGTGATGACCACCGTGTACAATGTGCTGCTTGCGGCGGGCATACAGCCGGGCCGGGATGTGCTGATCCAGACGCAGTCCCGCAACGAGGTAAGCCCGTACATCGAGTTTTAAGGGGGCTGCCATGCAAAATATTGATTTGATCTGCATCGGCAAGATGAACGCCGCCTACTTTGCGGCCGGTGTAGCCGAGTACCAGAAACGATTGGGCGGCTTCTGCAGCTTCCGTATCGTGGAATTGCCGGAGGTACAAATCGCGGACAAAAATGCCAGCGATAAGCAGATAGCCAAGGCCCTGCAGAAGGAGGGCGAGGCCATCCTTGCATCGGTGCGCAAGGGCGCGTATCTTGTCGCACTCTGTGTGGAGGGCAAACAGGTGTCGAGTGAGGAGCTGGCCAGCATGATCGCTGACCGTGCCATGAGCGGTGCAGGGGATATGGCCTTTGTCATCGGCTCCTCCCACGGGCTGGACGACAGTGTGAAGCGCGCGGCGCAGGCACGCATCAGTCTGGGGCGCATCACGCTGCCTCACCAGCTTGCCCGCCTTGTCTTGACGGAACAACTCTACCGCGCCTGCACGATCAATGCGGGAATGAAATACCATAAATAATTTTTTGTAAAACAAAACGCCCTGTGGAGCGAATCACTCCACAGGGCGTTTGCTATTTATAAATTAGTAGTGCAGCAGGTTGAGAGAATCCTGATACGGGGTCTCGGTGGCAACCTTCATGCTGGCTTCGTTCTTGTACTTGTTCAGCATGGCAACGCTCTTGGCGGGGTCAGCCAGCGTACCGGCACCAGCAATGCAGCCGCCGGGGCAGGCCATACCCTCCAGCAGGTAACCGTTGTACTTGCCGGCCTTGGCCATCATCATCATCTTTTTGCAGTCGGCCAGACCCTGTGCGCTCATGACCTTGACCTCACGGTCGGGATCCATCTTCTTGATAGCGTTCACAACGGCCTGCGCAACGCCGCCGGAGGCAGCAAAGCCGCGGGCATCGGCACTGGCGTTGTTGAAGGCATCTGCCGGGTTGTCAGGCAGGGAGGCAAAGTCAACGGACTTGGCCTCAAACAGGCCCATCAGCTCCTCAAAGGTCAGAACGAAGTCGACCTCACTGCGGACGGAGCGACGGCTGGCCTCCAGCTTCTTGGCGGCGCAGGGGCCGACGAAGCAGATGCGGGCGTTGGGCCTTTCCTTCTTGATGAGGCGGGCGGTCAGCACCATGGGGGTCATAGCCATGCTGATGCACTCGGCCTGCTCAGGGAAGAGCTTCTTGGCCATAACGCTCCAGGCCGGGCAGCAGGAAGTACCCATGAACGGGATCTTGGCGGGAACCTCTTCCATGAAGTCCTTCGCCTCGTCGATGGTGCAAAGGTCAGCACCGATGGCAACCTCGTCCACATCGGCAAAGCCCAGCTGACGCATGGCTTCCTTCAGCTTGGAGGGGGTCATGCCGGGGAACTGGTTGATGAAAGCGGGGGCAACGATGGCAACGACCTCATCGCCGCGCTTGATGGACTGGATCAACTGGAAGATCTGGCCCTTGTCAACGATGGCGCCGAACGGGCAGTTGACAAGGCACATGCCGCAGGAAACGCACTTATCGTAGTCAATCTCGGCACGGCCGTGTGCATCGGAGTGGATGGCACCCATGCCGCAGGCTGCAGCGCAGGGACGCTCAGTCTTGACAATGGCGCTGTAAGGGCAGCTGTTGACGCAGCGGCCGCACTTGACGCAGAGGCTCTGGTCGATGTGGCTCTTGCCGTTGCGGAAGCTGATGGCATGCTTCGGGCAGACCTCCTGGCAGGGGTGAGCAAGGCAGCCCTGACACATGGCCGTGACCTTGATGACCTTCTCAGGGCAGGCGTTGCAGGCAAACTTGATAACATTGATCAGCGGCGGCTCGTAGTACTTGTCGGCGATGACGCTGTGCTCCAGACCCTCGCTGGCAGGGACGCTCTCGTCCAGCGGACGCAGGGACATACCCATGGCCAGACGGACGCGCTCGGAGATGATAGCTCTCTCCAGAAAGATGCTGCTGCGCAGAGATTTTTCCTCACCGGGAATAATTTTGAAGGGCAGCTCACGCATCAGCTTCTCGTAATCGGAAAGCTCGTTGACCTCATAGGCCATGCGGGCAACCTCAGTGAACACCTTACGACGGATATCCGTTACGGGTGTATAAATGCCTCTCATTGTTATTGCTCCTTTTTAATTGCTCCGTTTGCTACAAAAGTGACTTGTCGGCGGGCAAACCCGCTCCTGTTAAAATTTTACCAAAAAACCGTATTTATTGCAAGAGGGCAGGCAACAAAAAAGCAGGAAAATCCCTGTAAAATCCAGAAATTTTCCTGCGCGTGGGTAGAATTCTTTTTGCTGCATGGCGGCATCCTGAATTTGCAGGGGTCTATGCGAGCATCCGCCCCTGCAGCTACATGGTTTACACAATCGCTGCACGGCAGCGCTTGCCGTCCCATTCGCCGAGTGTTACCTCTACAATATCGCCAGTCTTGCAGCCCGGCGCGTTGACCAGCACGGGCAGATACTGCCGCGTATAGCCGGTGAACATCGTGGCGGACAGCGGGGTCTCCAGCAGCACACTGGCGGTGCGGCCCTGTACGGCACACACCTCGGCGGCGCGCACCTCCTCCACAGCGGCAGTCATGCGGCGGCTGCGGGCCTCCTTTTCATGCTCGGGCAGCTGGTCCGGAAAATCGTAGGCTGCCGTACCCTCGCGGCGGGAGTAGGGGAACACATGCACCTTCAAAAAACGCATACCCGTCACAAAGGCCATACTGGCTTCAAAGTCCTCCTCCGTCTCGCCGGGGAAGCCTACGATGACATCGGTGGTAAAGCTGACATTTTCCGCACCGAAGGCTTCGCGCAGCTTATCAGCGATTTCTGCGTACTGCGCGGTAGTGTAGGGGCGGCGCATTGCGCGCAGCGTCTTGTCACAGCCGCTCTGCAGGCTCAGGTGGAACTGCGGGCAGAGCTTTTTCACCGCGGCCATCCGGCGAATATCCTCATCGTGCAGCATATCGGGATCCAGACTGCCCAGACGGATACGCTCAATACCGGGCACGGCGGCCGCCTTCTCAATCAGCTCTGCAAGGCTTGTGCCGCTGTCGGTGCCGTAGCTGGGCAGGCTGATGGCCGTCAGCACGACCTCCTTGTAGCCGGCATCCGCCAAGCGGCGCAGCTCGTCCAGTATGCTGGCCTCGTCACGGCTGCGCACCGGCCCGCGGGCGCGGGGGATCACGCAGTAGGCACAGCGGCGGTTGCAGCCGTCCTCCACCTTGACAAAGGCGCGAGTGTGCTCGGCAAATTTGTCCATCGGCAGTTCCTCGAACCGCTCTCCCTTTTCGTGCGGGCGGATGTCCACCACACGCTCAGCCTCGCCGTCCAGCACCTTCTGTACATCGGCCAGAATAGCGCGGCGGTTGCCGGAGCCGGTCACGACATCGGCCTCGGCAATTTTGGCGGCCTCCTCGGGGAAGGCCTGCGGGTAGCACCCGGTCAGCACCGTCACGGCACCGGGATTCTCGCGCTTGGCGCGGCGCAGCCACTTGCGGCTTTTCTGATCGCCGAAGTTTGTCACAGTGCAGCTGTTGACGATATAGACATCGGCGCTTTCCTCATTGGAGACAACGGTGTAGCCGTTCTCCTCAAACAGCTGCGCCAGCGCGCCGGTCTCGTTCTGGTTTACCTTGCAGCCCAAGGTGTAAAAAGTTACCCGCATGGTTTGTGATTCCTTTACTTTCAATAGAGTGTACAGATACAGTTTATTATAATGGAATCTGCAGCAAAGCGCAATACTAATTCGGAACATGACCGCATAGCTTTATACAAAGCGATTTGCGCCGGAGGTGTGCTGCGATGAAAAACCGTGCTGTGACTCTGCTGCTCTGCCTGATGCTGGCAGCGCTTTCGATTCTGCGCGCCTTTCCGGCCTCGGCGGAAGGCATCACCCCGGCAACGGCGGCTGATTTTGACCTGCCCTGTGCGGCGGCTATCCTGATCGATGAGGACTCCGGCACCGTATTATATGAAAAGAACGCCGATGACCGCCGCCCCATTGCCTCTATCACCAAGGTCATGACGCTGCTGCTGACCTTTGAAGCTTTGGAGGCGGGTAGGGTGCGGCTTGACGATGCTGTCCCTGTCAGTGAACACGCCTACCATATGGGCGGCAGCCAGATCTGGCTGGAGCCGGGGGAACAGATGACGCTGAAGGAGATGCTCAAGGCGATCTGCATTTCAAGCGCCAACGATGCCGCCGTGGCGGTGGCTGAATATATCGGCGGCAGTGAGACTGCTTTTGCTGAGCAGATGAATGCCCGCGCCGCAGAGCTTGGTATGACAAACACCCACTTTGTCAATGCCTGCGGTCTTGATGCAGAGGGGCATCTGTCCAGTGCCCGCGATGTAGCCCTGATGAGCCGTGAGATACTGCTTCACCATAGCGAGGTACGGGATTACTGCTCCGTCTGGATGGACACCCTGCGCGGCGGCGCTACACAGCTGGTCAACACAAATAAGCTGCTGAAAAGCTATACCGGCATCACCGGCCTGAAAACCGGCACGACAGGCAAGGCGGGCGTCTGCATCTCGGCCAGTGCCGAGCGGGACGGCCTGCGGCTGATTGCGGTGGTGCTGGGTGCAGCCTCCGGCAAGGAGAGGTTTCAGGCAGCCACTACGCTGCTGGACTATGGGTTTTCACACTTTGAAAGCGCCGAGGCAGAGCTGCCTGCTGATGCGCCCCAGACCCTCCCGGTCAGGCGCGGCGTTACGGACGCGGTGGCACTGACCTATGCAGCACCGGGGCGCTACCTGATGCCGAAGGGGGAGGGCGGCACGCTGCAGGCGGTCGTGGAGCTGCCTGAAGGTCTGACCGCACCCATAGCGGCGGGGCAGACGGTGGGGCGTGTGACGATACGAAACGGCGGCGCTGAGCTGCAGTCCTACCCCATCACAGCGGCGCAGGACGCTGAAGCGTTAAGTTTCGCCTACTGCCTGCGCAGACTGGCCGAAAGCCTCATCCTGCAAAACTGATTTTGTGCAAATTTCATGAAAAAGTCGAAAAAAGCCCCCGGGTTTTGCTTGACAATACCGACAGAAAACGGTATGATTGGGATATAAAAATAACAAAGGAGGAGTTCAAGATGGCTGTTACTTTTAACGGTAAGCATCTTACAAAATTCATCCGTCCTGAAGAATATGAGGCAATCTATCCGCAGGTCGAGTTGGCCCATAAGCAGCTGGAAACCAAAACCGGTGCCGGCAATGACTTCTTGGGTTGGCTTGACCTGCCTGTTGCTTATGACAAGGAGGAGTTTGCCCGCATCAAGGAGGCCGCACAGAAGATCCGTTCCGACTCCGATGTGCTGTTGGTCGCCGGCATCGGCGGCTCCTATCTGGGTGCCCGCGCCGTGGTCGAGGCCGTCAAGGGCCTGTACCACAATGAGGTTGATGACGGCCTGAAGATCTACTTCTGCGGCAATACCATCAGCCCGACCGCGCTCAATGACATCATCAAGCTGACGAAGGGCAAGCGCTTCTCCATCAATGTCATCTCCAAGTCCGGCACCACCACCGAGACTGCCCTCGCTTTCCGCGTGCTGCGCAAGCTTTTGGAGGATTCCGTTGGTGTCGAGGAGGCCAACAAGCGCATCTACGCTACCACCGACCGCGCCAAGGGCACGCTGAAGCAGCTGGCCACCGAGCAGGGCTGGCCGACCTTTGTGGTTCCCGATGATGTCGGCGGCCGTTATTCCGTCCTGACCGCCGTGGGCCTTCTGCCTATTGCCTGCGCCGGTATTGACATTGACGCGCTGATGCAGGGTGCTGCCGATGGCCGCGAGAAGTTCGGCAAGCTGAGCATGGATAACGATGCCTATCGCTACGCCATGACCCGCAATATCCTGTACCGCAAGGGCCGCAGCGTGGAAACGCTGGCCTGCTTTGAGCCTGACTTTACCATGATGAACGAGTGGTACAAGCAGCTCTTCGGCGAGAGCGAGGGCAAGGATCAAAAGGGCCTGATGCCCACCTCCTGCATCTTCTCCACCGATCTGCACTCGATGGGCCAGTTCCTGCAGGACGGTGCCCGCGTCATGTTTGAAACTTATGTGGATGTGAAGAACACCCGCGAGGACTTCTACATTGAGGAGCTGGAGGGCAACTTTGACGGCCTGAACTTCCTCGCAAATCAGAATATGAGCGTTGTCAACCGCAAGGCGATGGAGGGCACGATCCTTGCCCATACCGATGGCGGTGTGCCGCTGGGCTTGATTGAGATCGACAGCCTTTCCGCCCACGATGTCGGCGAGCTGATCTACTTCTTCTGGAAGGCCTGCGCAGTCTCCGGCTATCTGCTGAGCGTCAACCCGTTTGACCAGCCCGGCGTTGAGAGCTACAAAAAGAATATGTTCGCCCTGCTGGGCAAACCCGGCTATGAGGACCGTAAGGCAGAGCTGGAAGCGGCCCTGAAAGACTAAGGAACTACGCGTTATACGCGCTGACGAATATAAGGAGGTAACCCCCTATGCTGAAACTGATTGTTGGAACCAAAGGCTCCGGTAAGACCAAGACTATGATCGACATGATCGACAAGGCCGTCAAGACCACCTCCGGCAACATTGTTGTCATTGAAAAGTGCATGAAGCTCACCACCGAGATCAACCACTCCGCCCGCCTGGTAGACGTTGACGAGTATGGCGTTGCCGGTGCTGATATGCTGTATGGCTTTGTGGCAGGCGTGCTGGCAGGCAACTACGATATTACCGAGCTGTTCATCGACGGCATCCTGCGCATCATCGACCACGATATGGACGCTGCTGTCAAGGTTCTGAACGCAATCGACAAGATCACCTCCAACATCGAGGTCGTTGTCACGGTTTCCGCTGACGCAGCCGACCTGCCGGAGGAACTGAAGAAGTTCGTTATTTGAATGGTCTGAACCACTGGATTTGAGATTTCAGGGCGGGGAAGTGCTTCCCGCCCTGATTTTGTGCAGAAAATCTTAAAAAATATCAAGTTTTTGTGTTTTATGTGTTGACAAGACCCCTCAGCTTGTGTATACTATTTAAGCAACCTTTTGAGGTGTACTATGCAATTTGATCTTCGTTCATTTCTGGAAAGTGGTCGAAAGCCCTATGCGGCGCATTATGAGGCTGACTTTTCACAAGCGGATTTCGGGGGATACCGTGTAAACACCCCGGCTATATGTGACTTTACGGCGACGCTCACCGAGGAAGGCGCAGCGTTGCTGTTGCATGTAAAGGCACATGTTGATGCCGAGTGTGCGCGCTGCCTTGAGCCGCTGAGCCGTGATTACGATTTTGAGCGCGAGTATTTTGTGCGGGATCGTGATTTGGATGACCCTGATTTTGAACTGCCGTGCAATGAAAAGGATTGTCTCGACCTTGAGGAGCTGGCTTATCAGGAGCTGATCTTTGAGGTCCCCGCAGTGCTGCTGTGCAGTGCTGATTGTCAAGGTCTATGCCCCATCTGCGGCAAGAAGAAGGCGGCAGGGTGTTCCTGCCAACCGGCAGACGATGCTGCCCCTGCAGATGCAAGGCTTAGCATATTAAAACAACTATTAAGTTGAATTTCACCAAGGAGGTGTCCGATTATGGCTATCGTACCCAAGAGAAAGCATTCTCAAGCCCGCCGCGATAAACGTCGCTCTAATGTCTGGAAACTGGAGGCGCCTACGCTGGTGAAGTGCCCGCAGTGTGGCGAACTGAAGGTTCCCCATAAGGTTTGCGGCAAGTGTGGCTACTACAAAGGCCAGGAAGTCATCAAGAAAGAGGCGTAAGTCTCTTGCGTGGGGAGGGCGATGCCTTCCCCATTTTTTGTTGAATAACCATCGGAAGAGGAGTGTGACGAATGGCCCTGTATGTGACGGCAGTAGATGAAAATTCCCCCGCAGAAAGGCTGGGTATTTCCGTGGGCTGCGCCCTGCTGGCCATCGACGGCCACCCCCTGAACGATGCACTGGACTATCAGTTCTATACAACGCCGGCTCAGTTTTCGCTTGCCCTGTGTGAGCATGAGCAGCACCGCACCGTGCAGGTAGAAAAAGGGGAGTATGAGCCGCTTGGCTGCAACTTCAAGACCTATCTGGGCGATGAAAAGCACAGCTGTTCCAATCACTGCATGTTCTGCTTTATTGATCAGCTGCCGCCCGGTATGCGGGAACCGCTCTACTTCAAGGACGATGATGAGCGCCTCAGCTTTCTGTTTGGCAACTATATCACACTGACAAACCTGTCAGAGCATGAGATCGACCGCATCATTCAGATGCACATCAGCCCCATTTTTGTATCAGTCCACACCACCAACCCGCAGCTGCGGGTGCGGATGCTGGCCAACAAGCGCGGCGGTGAGGTGCTGCAGTATCTTCCTAAGCTTGCGGCGGGCGGCATTGAGCTGAACTGTCAGCTGGTGCTGTGCCGCGGCATCAATGATGGGGAGGAACTGCGCCGCACCCTGCAGGATCTTTTGGCCCTGCACCCCCGGGTGGGCAGCATCGCCGCTGTGCCGGCCGGCGTGACCGATTACCGCAAGGGCCTGTACAAGCTTACCGCGTATGATAAGGAAAGCGCCGCCGCCACGCTCGATATTCTGGAAGAATTCGCGGCCCGCTGCCGCGCCGAGTACGGCCGCAGCATCGTCTATCCCAGTGACGAGTGGTATCTCACCGCTGAGCGCCAGATCCCCCCGGCAGAATTCTACGATGAATTTGCCCAGCTGGAGGACGGGGTCGGCATGTGGCGGCTCTACCATGACACCTTCATGGAGGAGCTGGATAACTACGCGGGCCTTGTGCTGCCGCACAGTCTTGATGTTGTAACAGGCACGCTCGCTGCACCGCTCATCCAAGACTGCGCCGAGGCCCTGATGCGGAAATACCCGCAGGTGCAGGTCACAGTCCACGCGATCCGCAATGAATTTTTCGGCGGCAATGTCAGCGTGGCGGGGCTTGTGACCGGCACCGACATCATCAGGCAGTGCCGCGGCAGGCTGCAGGGCGACCTGCTTGCCGTGCCCGAGGTCATGGTCCGCGATGAAAAGGGCCAGTTTCTGGACGACATCACGCTCGAGCAGCTTGGCAGGGAGCTGGGCTGCCGTGCTATCAGCATCCCCACCGATGGCGGCGGGTGCTGTAAGGCATACCTGAGCAGTCATAAACGCAAGATTAAACTCAAACGATAAGAGGGAGGAAGGCAGACATGGCAAAACCGATCGTAGCCATTGTGGGCCGCCCCAATGTGGGTAAGTCCACTATTTTCAATAAGCTGACCGGCCAGCGCCTCGCCATTGTCGAGGACACGCCGGGCGTTACCCGCGACCGTATCTTCTGCGATTGCGAATGGTCCGGCCACAAGTTCCTGCTGGTGGACACCGGCGGCATCGAGCCCCGCATTGATGACGGCCTGCTGGCCCACATGCGTGAGCAGGCCCAGCTGGCCATCGACTCCGCCGACTGCATCGTCATGGTGACTGAGCTGTCCGCCGGTGTGACGCCGCAGGACCAGGATGTTGCCGGTATGCTGATGCGCAGCGGCAAGCCCGTGGTGCTGGCCGTCAACAAGTGCGACAAGGTCGGCGAGCCGCCGATGGAGCTGTATGATTTTTACAGCCTCGGCCTCGGCGAGCTGATCCCGGTCTCCGGCGTACACGGCCACGGCACAGGTGACCTGCTGGACGCCGTCTGCGCTCACCTCAATTTTGAGGAGGAGGAAGAGGACACCGATGACCGCATCACCGTTGCTGTCATCGGCCGCCCCAATGTCGGCAAGTCCAGCCTGATCAACCATATTCTGGGCGAAAACCGCCTCATCGTTGCCAACGAGGCAGGCACCACCCGCGATGCCATCGACACAATGGTCGAGAACAAGTACGGCAAGTTCGTCTTTACCGATACCGCTGGTCTGCGCAAGCGCGGCAAGGTGGAGAGCGGCGTGGAGCGCTACAGCGTTCTGCGCAGTCTGGCCGCGGTCGAGCGCAGCCGTGTCTGCGTCATTATGATCGACGCCACGGTCGGCTTTACCGAGCAGGACTCCAAGGTCGCGGGCTATGCCCACGAGCAGGGTAAGGCATGCATCATCGCCGTCAACAAGTGGGATGCCGTTGAGAAGGACAGCTACACGATGGACGCCATGCGCAAAAAGCTGGAGGAGGACTTCAGCTTCATGTCCTATGCCCCCATCATCTTCATCAGCGCCAAGACCGGCCAGCGTGTCGATAAGCTGTTTGAGACCATCCACTTTGTGGATGTCCAGAACGGCACCCGTGTGCCCACCGGCGCGCTGAACGAGATGCTGGCACGCGCGACCGCCAAGGTCCAGCCGCCGTCCGACAAGGGCAAGCGTCTGAAGGTGTTCTATATCACCCAGATTTCGACCCGCCCGCCGACGTTCGTCTGCTTCGTCAACCAGAAGGTATTGTTCCATTTCTCGTATCAGCGCTATCTGGAAAACCAGATCCGAGAGACCTTCGGTCTGACCGGCACGCCCATCAAGATGATCACCCGCGAGCACGGCGACGGCGCGGTCAAGGCAGGGAAGGTGTAACCGATGATTGTAAATATCCTTCTGGCCTGCGTGCTGACCGCAGCAGGCGGTTACCTGCTGGGCAGCATCCTGTTCGGCGTGCTGATTTCTAAAGTCATGTACAACGATGATGTGCGCAACCATGGCAGCGGCAACGCGGGCATGACGAACGTGCTGCGCACCTACGGCAAGCTGCCCGCTGTGTTCACCACCATCGGCGATGTGGGCAAGAGCGTGGCCGCCGTCAATCTGGGCCGCTTTATCTTTGACGCGCTGCTCTCCGGCACAGGTGCGGCCTGGCAGAATCCGCTGGACCCCGTCTGCGGTGCGTATCTGGCCGCCATCTTCTGCATGATCGGCCACAGCCGCCCGATTTTCTTCGGCTTCAAGGGCGGCAAGGGCGTTCTGGTGGGTGCCGGTGCGGCGCTTGCCACCGAGCCGCTCGTCTGTGCAGTCCTGCTGGTTGTTTTCCTGATCGAGGTTGCGATTACCCATATCGTCTCGCTTGGCAGCATTATCATCGCGGCTCTGTACCCTGTCGGTACCCTCATCAACCTCATCGCGCACGGCGCAGGCGTGCCGACGGTTGTGTTCAGCACGATTTGTTGCTGCCTTATGGCCGCTATGGTTATCTGGCTGCACCGCTCCAACATTGAGCGGCTGCGCAACGGGACCGAATACCGTTTCGGACAGAAGAAGTAACTTGTCCAATTCCACCGCATGATTTTGGTCATGCGGTGTTTTTTGTACATTGAGTTTCCGTTTGTTTATCCGTTATACTAGGGAGGTAACGCGCCATGCCCGATTCGATAGATGCTGTCTGGGCACTGCTGCAGCAGCACCAACAGGAGGTATTTCACACAGCCAAGGGCCTGCCCTTTACCTACACGATCCGGGGCGGGGAGCTGTTTGTGGATCGGCGGCAGAAGTCTATCACGGTCTCTACCGTAGCAAACGCACTGGGAAAAATTTCCGCCCTGAAGGAGGCGGGGATTGAGATCAGCGGCCCTAAAAAGCTTGGCTGCTATGGGGCAAGCTATCTCTATCCGGTATTGCTGACACTGGGGGTCATAGCGGCACCCGCACCCGGAGAAGCAGAGCAGCTGCATTTCGGAGAGACAGAATTTACCATGTCGTAAATTGTGAACACAGTATGAAAACTATACAAAATACAGGGCGCGCGTGAAAAATAACTGTTGAAATACAGTGCACTCTGTTGTATACTGTGAGTATACGGCAAAGGTGGGGGACAGTATAATGAAAAGCCTATACGATGCCGCCCGTCATCTGGTCTGGCTGACCCAGTTTGGGTTGTCTGTTGTGATTCCGCCTGTGGTGTGTATCATAGGTGCGGTCTGGCTGCGCCGTCAGTTTCAGCTGGGCGGATGGATCGTAGGCGTGGGCGTAGCCATCGGTGTGCTGGCGGCTGTCAGCTGTCTGCGCAGCTCGCTGCAGGCGCTGGACAGGCAGGGAAAGACAGCAGAGCACAAGGAGCCGCCATCGGTTTCCTTTAATAAACATTAGAAAGGGGCATGACCCTTGCGCAAGCATCAGGACATTTTGCGGCAGTCCGGCCAGTTGGCAGTTGCCGTGGCACTCTGTATCGCCGCTATGCTGGCAGTGTATGCGCTGGCCGGTTATTATACTACGGAAGTGCTGGTCGGTGCGCTGATCGGGTTTGTGCTGGCCATGGGCAACTTCCTCGCGTTGAGCATTACGGTGTCCAATGCGCTGGATCGCGCTGCCAATGGCGGCAGCCCCCAAAAGGCACAGCTTGAGATCCAGACCTCCAGTGTGGTGCGGCCGGTAGTGCTGGTGATCTTCTATATCCTGATCTTCCGGGCAAAGCTGTGCGACCCGGTGGCGGCGATCCTACCGCTTCTCTTTGCACAGGTCAGCCTGAAGTTGATCGAATTTTTCCGTAAGGACCCCGCAAAGTCTGAAAAGGACGGTGATTCAACCCCATGAATGGTCCGAAAATCTACTTTACCATACCGCTGCTCGGCGGCATCGACATTACCCAGACGACCGTTTCTTCCTTTGTGGTCATGGTGCTGCTCTGCACGGCGGCCGTTGTGCTGGGCGGCAACTTGCAAAAGAGGCCCGGCCGGCGGCAGGTGCTTGTTGAAAAGGGCGTGACGATGCTCTATGACATGGTCGAAAGCACGATGGGCAAGCACAACAGCTATTGGACGCCCTACATCGGCGCGCTGTTCCTCAGCTCGATCTGCGGCTCTTTTATCGGCATGACCGGCATTTTCCGCTCATCTACCGCTGATTTGTCCACGACCTTTACCTGGGCACTGATGACCAGCTTTCTATGCTGGGGCTGTTCCATCAAGCGCAACGGCGTGGGCGGCTGGCTCAAGGGCTTTACCGAGCCCATCGTGGTCATGACGCCGATGAACCTTGTCTCTGAAATCGCACAGCCGATCTCTATGGCGTTCCGTCACTTCGGCAACATTGCTGGCGGCAGCGTTCTGACCAGTCTGGTCTATTCGGCGCTGGCAACCGTCTCGGCTGCCGTGCTGAGCCTTGTGGGCCGCAGCTTTGTGGTGGGCATCGTGATCCTTGCCATTGGTGCGGCGCTGCTGTACAGCGGCGTCAAGGGCAAAAAAATGGCCCGTAAAATCTTTGGCACGGTCTTTGCCGTGACCGGCGCACTCTCCCTCTTGGGGCTGACAGGCGTACCTTATCTGGAGGTCGGTGTTCCCGGCATCCTGAGCCTGTATTTTGATATTTTCTCCGGCGGCGTACAAGCCCTTGTTTTCAGCCTGTTGACAATGGTGTATGTGGGCAATGCCTGCCCGCCCCCGGCAGAAGCATGACATTGTATTTATTATTTTAGGAGGATTCTTTTATGGAAGCTGCAATCGTAAAAGCTGCCTGCGCCATCGGCGCCGGTATCGCAATGGGCTTTGGTGCTATCGGCCCGGCTATCGGTGAAGGCAACGCCGTCGGCAAGGCGCTGGAGGGCATGGCCCGCCAGCCTGAAATGGCCAACGACCTGCGTACCAACATGATTCTGGGCTGCGCCATCACCGAGTCGACCGGTATCTACTCGCTGGTCATCGCGCTGCTGCTGCTCTTCGTCTTCTGATACTACTGCCGAAAATGGAGGAATAGCTCATGACGGGCTTTGAAAGTTTTGTAGGCGTCAACCCGTGGACTGCGCTGTTTACCTTCTGCAATATGCTCATCACCTTTGCCGTGCTGAAAAAGTTCCTTTTCAAGCCGGTAAAGCAGATGATCGATGACCGTCAGCAGGAGATCGATACGATGTACGCCGATGCCGATGCTGCCAAGCAGAAGGCCGCCGACCTTGAGAAAGAGTACGCGGATCATCTGCAGAGCATTAAGGATGAGCGCGACACGATGCTGCGTGAGGCGACCGCCCGTGCCCAGAAGCGCGAGGAGGAGATCGTCAACGAGGCAAAGGCCGAGGCTGCGTCCATACGCGCAGCGGCGGAGGCTGACATTGCACAGGAACGCAAGAAGGCTGTCAACGACCTGAAAAACGAGATCGGCGGCATGGCTGTCGAAATCGCGGGCAAGGTCGTGGAACGCGAGATCAGGGAGTCTGATCATCAGGCCCTGATCGATGAATTTATCCGGAATGTGGGGGATGCCTCATGACCGAGCTTGCGAAACGCTACGGCGGCAGCCTGTATGATCTGGCGGCAGAGGAGGCTCTGACTGATCGGCTTTTACAGGAGCTGCAGACCGCGGTGGACAGCATCAAGGCCGAGCCGCAGTATCTGCGGCTGCTGGCAACGCCCAGCGTACCCAAACAGGAGCGCTGCGACCTGCTGGCAAAGGCTTTCGAGGGTGCCCACCCGTATCTGGTCAACTTCCTCAAGCTTCTGTGTGAGGAGGACCTCATCGCTGAGCTTCCCGGCTGCCTGCGGGCATACCGCGACCGCTACAACGCCGACCACGATATTCTCGAGGTCACGGCGGTGTCGGCTGTTGCGCTGACCGCAGCCAACCGTGAAAAGCTGCTGGCAAAATTGCAGAATATGACAGGCAAAAACATCGTCCTGACCGAGACCGTGGACCCCACCGTTCTGGGAGGTATCCGGCTGGATATGGGCGGCACACGCCTGGACGGCACCGTGCAGCGCCATCTCGAGCGTCTGCGTGAGGAAATCGACGGTGCCACCCTTTAAAGGAATTGCACCCATTATATAGATTGTGTGGTGAACCAAACAGTGCAACTGAAACCCGAACAGATCTCCCGCATCATCCGTTCCCAGATCAAGTACTATGAGAATGCCATTGAGCAGACCGAGACGGGCACGGTAACGATGGTGGGCGACGGTATTGCGCGCGCTGCGGGGCTTGACAACTGTATGGCCGGTGAACTGGTCCAGTTTGAGAGCGGTACCTACGGCATGGCGCAGAACCTGGAAGAAAACAGCGTCTCCATCGTCCTGCTTGGTGACGATGAAGGCATCAAAGAGGGCAGTACCATCAAGCGTACCGGCAAGGTCGTCTCCGTGCCTGTCGGTGAGGGTATGATCGGTCGCGTGGTCAACGCGCTGGGCCAGCCCATTGACGGCAAAGGCCCCATCGAGGCTGCCGACTACCGCGCCATCGAGAGCCCGGCCCCCGGTATTCTGGAGCGCCAGCCGGTCAAGCAGCCGCTGCAGACCGGCATCAAGGCCATCGACTCGATGATTCCCATCGGCCGCGGCCAGCGCGAGCTGATCATCGGCGACCGCCAGACCGGTAAAACGGTCATTGCGACCGATACGATCATCAACCAGAAGGGCAAGGATGTCCTCTGCATTTATGTTGCTATCGGCCAGAAGCGCTCTACCGTGGCAACGCTGGTGGAGAACCTTGAGAAAAACGGTGCTATGGCGTACACGACCGTTGTCTGTGCGACCGCATCGGAGCTCAGCCCCCTGCAGTATATCGCCCCCTACGCAGGCTGCGCCATGGGTGAATATTTCATGAACAAGGGCAAGCATGTCCTCATCATCTACGATGACCTGTCCAAGCATGCTGTTGCCTATCGTGCGCTTTCGCTACTGATCCGCCGTCCCCCGGGACGCGAGGCCTATCCCGGCGATGTCTTTTACCTGCACAGCCGTCTGCTTGAGCGTGCGGCCAAGCTCAGTGATGCCAAGGGCGGTGGTTCTCTGACCGCGCTGCCCATCATTGAAACGCAGGCCGGTGATGTCTCGGCATATATCCCGACGAATGTGATCTCGATCACGGACGGACAGATCTTCCTCGAGACGGAGCTGTTCCACGCAGGCATCCGCCCCGCCGTCAACCCCGGTATCTCGGTTTCCCGTGTCGGCGGCAACGCCCAGATCAAGGCGATGAAGAAGGTCGCCGGTACGCTCAAGCTGATCTACTCTCAGTATCGTGAGCTGCAGGGCTTTGCCCAGTTCGGCTCCGATCTGGACGCAGATACCAAGGCGCGTCTGGCACAGGGCGAGCGCATCGTTGAGGTGCTGAAGCAGGACCGCAACAGCCCCGTTGCCGTTGAAAAACAGGTCGCTATCCTCTATGCAACGATCCACGGCTACCTCAAAGAAGTTGCGGTGCCTGATATTGCCGAGTATGAGCGCCGCCTGTACACTTACCTTGACGAGAATGTCACCGCCGCCGGTGTGATGGAGACCATCCGCACCTCCGGTGATCTCAAGCCTGAGACGGAGGAGCAGCTCAAGCAGGTGCTCGCCGACTTTACGGCTAAATTTTTGAAAGAAAAATAAACTGCAAAGGAGGTGCCGCCGATGGCCGGTTCCATGAAAGAGATCAAGCTGCGTATCCGAAGCGTCGAAAGCACCATGCAGATCACCAAGGCCATGGAGCTTGTTGCGTCCAGCAAGCTGCGCCGTGCAAAGGAGCGCGTCGAGGGCAGCCGCCCGTATTTTGAAACGCTCTACCGTACCCTGTACGACATCGCCAGTGCAGATTCAGACTTTGACAGCCCCTACCTCGCCAAGCGGGCGACAAACCGCCGCCTGTATATCGTCATCGCGGGTGACCGCGGTCTGGCGGGCGGTTATAACTCCAATATCCTGAAGGCTGTCGAGGCCGATGCACAGGGCAGTGACTACTGTGTGCTGCCCATAGGCAAAAAAGCGGTCGAGCATTTTGAGCGCCGTAAGGCTGAAATTCTGACCACAAGCTTTGCCGAAGCAGGCGATCTGTCGGTCAGTGACTGCTTTGAGATCTCGCGGCTGGTCTGCCGGAAGTTTTTGGCAGGGGAGTTTGATGAGATACGCCTTGGTTTTACGCAATTTGTCTCTATGCTGACCCAGACGGCCACCGTGCTGCCGGTTCTGCCTTTCGATGCACCGCGCCCTGATCCGGGCTACGAGCACGAAAGTCTGATGCTGTATGAGCCGGACAGCAAGGCGGTCTTTGATGCGATCATCCCGGAGTATCTTGCCGGTGTTGTCTACGGTGCCCTCTGCGAGAGCGTTGCCAGTGAGCAGGGCGCGCGCCGCATGGCCATGGATGCCGCCACCAAGAATGCCGGTGAGATGATCGACCACCTGAACCTGTACTACAACCGCGCCCGTCAGGCCGCTATCACCCAGGAAATCACCGAGATCGTGGCCGGTGCTGACGCGGAAAGCTAACGAAAAGCCCACTAAAGGAGTGTGTGCTATGCCAGAAAAACACATCGGAAAGGTAGTGCAGGTCATGGGACCTGTACTGGACATCCGATTCAAGGACGGTGAACTGCCCGCCCTGCTCAACGCTATCGAGTTGGAGAACAATGGAAAAAAGCTGATCGTTGAGGTTGCCCAGCATATCGGTGACAATGTGGTCCGCTGCATTGCAATGGCCGCCACAGACGGCCTTGTCCGCGGTACGGATGCGGTCGACACCGGTGAACCCATCAAGGTCCCCGTTGGTGACGAGTGCCTCGGCCGCGTATTCAACCTGCTCGGTGATCCCGTTGATGAGCAGCCTGCTCCCCAGAATGCGGAGCACTGGCCCATTCATCGTTCGGCCCCTGCCTTTGATGAGCAGGAGTCTGCCACTGAAATTCTCGAGACCGGCATCAAGGTCGTTGACCTTATTTGCCCCTACGCCAAGGGCGGCAAGATCGGTCTGTTCGGCGGTGCCGGCGTCGGCAAGACCGTTCTGATTCAGGAGCTTATCTATAACATTGCCACGGCCCACAACGGCTACTCTGTCTTTACCGGCGTCGGCGAGCGCACCCGTGAGGGCAATGACCTCTATGGTGAGATGCGCGAGAGCGGCGTTCTGAGCAAGACGGCGCTGGTCTACGGCCAGATGAATGAGCCGCCGGGAGCGCGTATGCGCGTGGCCCTGTCCGGCCTGACGATGGCGGAGTATTTCCGCGATGTCAAGCATCAGGATGTGCTGCTCTTCATTGACAACATCTTCCGTTTCACGCAGGCCGGCTCTGAGGTTTCTGCACTGCTGGGCCGTATGCCCTCCGCCGTTGGCTACCAGCCCACGCTGGCCACCGAGATGGGTGCCCTGCAGGAGCGTATCACCTCCACCCGCAAGGGCTCCATCACCTCGGTGCAGGCTGTCTATGTGCCTGCCGATGACCTGACTGACCCGGCACCTGCCACGACCTTTACCCATCTGGATGCCACCACGGTTCTGAGCCGCGACATTGCCTCTCAGGGTATTTACCCGGCCGTTGACCCGCTGGACTCCACCTCGCGTATCCTCTCGCCTGAAGTTGTCGGGCAGGAGCATTACGAGGTTGCCCGCGCCGTGCAGCAGGTTCTGCAGCGCTATAAGGAGCTGCAGGACATCATCGCCATTATGGGTATGGACGAACTGTCCGAGGATGACAAGATCACGGTTGCCCGCGCCCGTAAGGTGCAGCGCTTCCTGTCCCAGTCCTTCCATGTGGCAGAGCAGTTTACCGGTATGCCCGGTCAGTATGTGCCGCTGAAGGAAACCATCCGCGGCTTTAAGATGATCTTGAACGGCGAATGCGATAGCATCCCCGAAAGCTGCTTCCTGTTTGCCGGCACCATTGATGATGTTCTGGCCAAGGCCAAGCAGCAGTAAGGCGGTGGTCGTATGGCAACTTTCCCGCTCAAGATCATGACGCCGGACGGCGTCGCCTATGACGGACTGGTCACATCGGTGTCCTGCCGCACGATCAACGGTCAGGTCCAGCTGCTGGCAAAGCATATCGACTTCTGTACGGCACTGGGCATGGGCGAGGCTCATATCAAGCTGGAGGACGGTACCACCCGCCGCGCCGCCTGCATGGGCGGTATGCTCAGCATGATGCAGGGCGAGTGCCGCCTGCTGGCCACTACCTTTGAATGGGCCGATGCTATTGATGCCGAGCGCGCGGCCCGCAGCAAGGCGCGTGCCGAGGAGATACTGGCCCAGAAAAATCTCGACAAGCGCGATATGGAGCTGGCCGAGGCCCGCCTCAGACGCGCACTCGTGCGCAGCAGTGTCGCTGCCCGCAAGGATATCTGATCTGCAATTCTGCCCCCGCTTAACGGCGGGGGCTTTTGTTATGTCTTGCGCTTTGCAGTAAGAGCGCGTATAATAAAGCTATGAATACTGCACTGATATATTGTATGATAATGAATATCCTGGCCTTTTGCCTGATGGGGATCGATAAGCACCGCGCCCGCACGCGCCAATGGCGCATCCCGGAGCGCGTGCTGTTCGGTGCAGCCCTGCTGGGCGGCAGTGCCGGGGCCTGGGCCGGTATGTATCTGTTTCATCATAAGACCCGCCATTGGTATTTTGTGGTGGGTATGCCGTTGATTTTGGCCGTTCAGGCAGCGGCTGTCATCTATCTGACGCACTGAAGCAGGGGAGGTGTGCCCGGTGTCATTCTGGAACAGACTGCTCCGCAGACAGGCTTCGCCCGTGCTGTCACCGCCGGACGGAATGCAGGAGTCTGATATAGCACTGGAGAGCAGCATCTGCACCGGTGAGACGGTCATTGGCTTTCGCAGCAAGACGAACGGCAGACTGCTGAACGCAGTAGCCGTGCATAACCGCGCGGATATTGCGGCCTTTTACAGAAGCTATGGCTTTTCCTACACAGGCAAATTTGATAAATAATTCGCAATGTTTCCTTGACATTTTATTAACTTTGTGAATTATCTTGCTTTTGCCTGTCAAACTATGCATTTATTGCGGAGATTGCCCCGCTTTCGCACATTTTCTTTGCAAAGCGCAAAATGGGTGCTATAATAGCAATGTAAGTGTTGAGCAGCCGTAGACTGCTAAAATCATGGAGGTTATCAAAGTATGTCCATTTTCGAGAATTTTGAGAAGAAACTGCAGGCTGAGCCGAAGTCCATCGTCTTTACCGAGGGCACGGACGCCCGTATCCTGTCCGCTGCAAGCCGTCTGCTGGCCGGCAAGACCCTGAAGGTCATCCTGCTGGGCGAGGTCGAGGCTGTCAAGCAGGCTGCTGCTGAGGGCGGCTTTGATATTACCGGTGCCGAGATCATTGACCCTGCTGCTTATGCCGGCTTTGACGAGATGGTCGCCAAGATGGTCGAGCTGCGCAAGGGCAAGATGACCGATGAGCAGTGCCGTGCCGCTCTGTCCAAGGGCAACTACTTCGGCACCATGCTGGTCAAGATGGGCAAGGCTGACTGCCTGCTGGGCGGCGCCACCTATTCTACCGCTGACACCGTGCGTCCCGCACTGCAGCTGATCAAGTGCAAACCCGGCATCAAGTCCGTCAGCTCCTGCTTTATCCTGATGCGCGGTGACGAGAGCATTGCCATGGGTGACTGCGCCATCAATATCGACCCCTCCGAGGACGAGATCGTTGAGTCCACCATCGAGACTGCCCATACCGCCGAGGTCTTTGGCATCGACCCCCGTGTTGCACTGCTGTCCTACTCCACCAAGGGTTCCGGCAAGGGCGAGACGGTTGATAAGATGCGCAATGCTACCCTGCGTGTGCAGGAGGCCTGCCCTGAGCTGAAGGTTGATGGTGAGCTGCAGTTTGACGCCGCCGTTGCCCCTGAGGTCGGCCAGCTGAAGGCCCCCGGCTCCAAGGTCGCAGGCTATGCCAACACCTTCATCTTCCCCAACATCAACGCCGGCAATATCGGCTATAAGATTGCACAGCGTCTGGGCGGCTTCGAGGCCTACGGCCCCATCCTGCAGGGCCTGAACGCCCCCATCAACGACCTGTCCCGCGGCTGCAACGCCGAGGAGGTCTACAAGATGGCCCTTATCACCGCTGCGCTGATCTGAGTTAAGATCCCTGCATAATGATACCGCCACCCGCTGTTTTTCAGTGGGTGGCGGTTTTTGCGTTGCAGGGCCGGATATGGAATTCGCCCCTACAAGAGTTTTTTGACAGCTTGCTATGTATGCACATCTATTCCGTAGGGGCGGATTCCATATCCGCCCGCTAAAAATGCCCGCTGCGTTTCCGCAGCGGGCATACTATTTATATATTGCAGATCAATAATGCAGCTTATCAGCGTCCAGCGCCTCCAGCACAGGCAGCATGGCAGCAGCCTCGGCGCGGGCAGCGATGGGGTCCATCATCAGGTAATTGCCGCATTCCACGGCGGACGCTCCGGGGATCTCTCCCTCAAATTCAGCCATCCATGCGAAAGCGCTGCGGGTCAGCTCCAGCGCCTCGGCGGGGGTCAGACCGGTGGTGACCAGATAAAACCCTGTCAGGCAGCCCATCGGGCCGACATAGACAACGCCCTTGCTGTATTTGCTGTTGCGCGCGTAGGTGGCAAACAGATGCTCCAGCGTGTGGGCGGCAGCCGGGGAGAGGTAGCTGCCCTTGTTGGGTTGCTTCATCCGGATATCCCAGGTCAGGATCTCGCCCTCGGCTCCGTCACGGCGGGAAAGGTACATACCCGGCATCAGCGTAGTGTGGTCTACACAAAAGCTTGCAATGCGTTCCATTTCACAGCCTCACTTCGCCATAGCCTGCACAATACCGCGCGAGCAGTCCATCGAGATGACCATACCGTCCTTCAGCGTGCGGGTGGCGTTGGTGGCACCAACGATAACGGCCTTATCCAGCGTCAGACCGACAATGGCGGAATGGCTGTTCGTACCGGCCTCCTCGGTGATGATACCGGCAGCCTCACGCATGAAGGGCAGGGAATCGTTGGTGGTAAAGGGCACGACCAGAATCTGGCCGGGTTTGAACTTCTTGGCAGCCTCGGTGGCGTTGCGGCACACGCAGACCTCACCCTTGGCGTTGTGGCTGCCGATGCCGACACCGGCCAGCAGGGAATCGCCGACCATGTGGACCTTGATCATGTTGGTGGTGCCGGAGATGCCGACGGGAACACCGGCGGTGACGACGACGAGGTCGCCGTCCTGCACAAGGCCCGCGCTCTTGGCCTTCGCAACCGACATACTGATGAGCTCATCCGTGGAGGTCGCGTAGTCCATCAGCAACGGGGTAACGCCGCGGTAGACATTGAGCTGACGGCGGGTCGTATCGTCCAGCACGCAGGCAATGATCTGGGTGTCGGGGCGGAAACGGCTCAACAGGCGGGCGGTCTCACCGCTCTTGGAAGCCGTGATGATGGCGGAAGCGCCGATGTCTGTAGCGGTGGTGCAGGCGGCATGGCCGACGGCAGCGCTGATGTTCAGGCGGCTGTTGTCCGTACCGGAGTGGTGGACCAGACTGTCAAAGCTGGAGTCTGCCTCGGTGGTCTCGGCAATCGTAGCCATGGCCTTCAGCGCCTCGACAGGATATTTGCCTGCGGCGGTCTCGCCGGAGAGCATGACAGCGCCGGTGCCGTCATAGATAGCGTTGGCAACATCGGTGATCTCGGCACGGGTCGGGCGGGGGTTGACGATCATAGAATCCAGCATCTGGGTGGCGGTAATGCAAATCTTACCGGCGCTCATGGCGCGGTCGATCAGGTGCTTCTGGATGGCCGGGATCTCGGCAAAGTCAATCTCAACGCCCATATCGCCGCGGGCAACCATGATGCCGTCTGCCACGGTCAGGATCTCGTCAATGTTGTCGATGCCCTCCTGGTTCTCGATCTTCGCGATGATGCGGATCTTGGAGTTGTGCTCGTCCAGGATGTGGCGGATATCCATAATGTCCTGCGCGTTGCGGGCAAAGCTGGCGGAGATCAGGTCAAAGCCCTGCTCGATACCAAACAGAATATCGCTCGTGTCGCGCTGGCTCATATACGGCATGGACAGATGCACGCCGGGAACGTTGACGCCCTTCTTGGTCTTGATGGTGCCGTCATTGCAGACGGTGCAGGCAATATCGGTATCGCCGACTTCATCAATGCGCAGCTCGATCAGGCCGTCATCCAGCATGATGCGGCCGCCGGGCTTGACATCGTGGGGCAGGTCCTTGTAGGTGACGGAGCAGATCTCGTTGGTGCCCTCGACATTGCGGGAGGTCAGGGTGAACTTCTGGCCGGTGGTCAGCTTCTCCACACCGTTCTTGAACTCGCCGAGGCGGATCTCGGGGCCCTTGGTATCCAGCATACAGGCAATGGGCAGATCCAGCTCCTTGGAAAGGGCACGCACCTTGTCAAAGCGGCCCTTATGCTCCTCATAGTCGCCGTGGGAAAAGTTGAAACGGGCAACATTCATGCCATTTTCCATCAGCTGACGCAGGATCCCCGGCTTATCGGTAGACGGACCCATCGTGCAGACAATTTTCGTTTTGCGCATAAAACATATCCTCCATAAACATTCCACATATTTATATACTTTGGCAAACCTTAGCGGTATTATACTACAAGTCAGCCCGGGGAAACAAGAGGGAAAAAGTTGCGGACAAAAATTTTACCATACATTTATTGCTCTTTTACAGGTGGTGTGCTCTGCATTTCGTGTTTACTTTTTGGCAGCTTTACGGTATAATAGCAATAATAATAAATGTATACAACCCTACACAGGAGAAAGATTATGGCAAAACGCGTATTTTTGATCGTGCTGGACAGCTTTGGCGTTGGCGCAGAGCCGGATGCGCCGCAGTTCGGCGATGCCGGTACAAACACGCTGGCCGCTATCGCCGGTCATCCCAATTTCAGGGGAGAAAATCTGGCAAAGCTTGGCCTTTTCAATCTGGACGGTGTGACCTGCGGCAAGCCGGAGACAGCGCCCGTTGCCAGCTTTGCCCGCCTGCGCGAGGCAAGTGCCGGCAAGGATACGACCATCGGCCATTGGGAGATCGCGGGTCTGCTCAGCGCTGAGCCGCTGCCCACCTTCCCGGACGGTTTCCCGCAGGAATTGCTTGATGCATTCACGGCCAAAACCGGGTATCAGGTTCTCTGCAACAAGCCCTATTCCGGCACCGATGTCATCCGCGACTACGGCGAGGAGCATCTCCGAACCGGGGCGCTCATCGTTTACACCTCCGCCGACAGCGTGTTCCAGATCGCTGCGAACGAAGCCCTTGTCCCTGTGGAAAAGCTCTATGAGATCTGTGCCGAGGCGCGGGAGCTGCTCACCGGGAAGTACGGCGTCGGCCGTGTCATTGCCCGACCGTTTGTGGGGGACTGCGCCGCCAACTTTACCCGCACGCCGCGCCGCCATGACTACAGTCTGGTGCCGCCGCGCGATACAATGCTGGACGCTATCCTCGCTGCCGGAAAGCAGACCATCGGTGTGGGTAAGATTCACGACATTTTTGCAGGCAAGGGCATTGGGGAAACCATCCGCACCTCCGGCAATACCGAGGGACTTCAGGTGACGCTGGAGCTGGCCGACCGCGATTTTGAGGGCCTTGCCTTCGTCAACCTCGTTGACTTTGACATGCTGTACGGCCACCGCCGTGACATTGCCGGCTATGCCGCTGCCGCTGCGGAGTTCAATGACTGGCTGCCGACCTTTATGGACAAAATGCGCCCCGGCGATGTGCTTATGGTCACCGCTGACCACGGCTGCGACCCCAGCTATACCAAGACCACCGACCACACCCGTGAGCATGTGCCGTTCCTTGTGTATGGCGATGAGATCCGTCCCGGTGTGAACCTGCATACACGCTACAGCTTTGCGACCATCGCCGACACGGTCTGCAAGGCGCTGGGCGTTGCGTACTGCCCGGCGGGCTGCGGCGTCTATGATGAAATTGCGAAGTAACGTGGGCGTACTGCTTCTTTACCTGCTGGCGGCGGTGCTGGTGGTTTACTCCCTCTCGCTGGTGTTCCTTTCCAACTTCAACATGGGCAACCTTATGGTCTGGCTGCTCACCGGCTGCGTTACCGGCTACGCTGTCTTTCGCAGACCCGTCAATGCGTGGTTTTCTGCCGGTATCGGGCGCGTGGTTTTTGGGGTGCTGGCGGTCTTGGTCTGCCTTTATCTGGCTGTTATTGCCTTTGTTGCTGTCAGCGGGTATCTTCACCCACCTACAGGGAACGAGCAGGTCGTGATCGTGCTGGGCGCCGGCCTGCACAGGGACAAGCCCAGCAAGCTGCTGCAATACCGCCTTGACAAGGCCTATGCGTTCGCCGCTGCCCACCCCGACACGCTGGTCGTCACCAGCGGCGGGCAGGGCCGTGATGAGTGGGTCCCTGAGGGCGATGCCATGCGGGACTATCTGATTGCAAAGGGCTTGCCGCCCGAGCGGGTCTTGTCTGAGAACCGCTCCACCTCCACGGAGGAAAACTTCGCCTTTTCGCTGGCGCTGCTGCAGTCGCGGGGCTTTTCTCAGACGACCCCCATTGTCTATGTCTCCAATGAATTCCACTGCTACCGCGCCGGGCAGTATGCCGCAATGGCGGGCTTTACCAATGTGTCTGAGCTTGCCGCTGCAACACCGCTGCGCAGTGTGCTGCCCTGCTATATGCGGGAGGCACTGGCGCTGCTTTATTACTGGGTATTCAAAACCTCATCCTCCGGGCCGATGCATACAATGGTCGGTCTGCTGGATCTGAATAAGAAATTCTTTTACAAATAGGAGGGGACTGCCATGCAGATCCGCTATTACAAAGAGTACAGCCGTTTTCTGAACCGATTTATGGAGTTCAAGGTCTACGGCCACGCCGGACGGCCCATCGTGATTTTCCCGTGCCAGAGCGGCCGTTTCTTTGACTGGGAGGACCGCAACATGTGCAACGCCGCTGCCCGCTGGGTGGATGACGGCCGGCTGCAGATCTTCACAGTGGACAGCATCGACCCCGAGAGTTGGGACAACAACGGCCCCGAGCGCCCGCGTATCGAGATGCAGGAGCGCTGGTACAATTATATCTGCGAGGAATTTGTGCCCCGCCTGCTTGAGATCAACCGTGAGCAGGGCGACGACCACACCGGCAAGATCCTGACCGGCGGTGCCAGCATGGGCGGCGGCCACGCCGTCAACTTCTTCCTGCGCCGCCCGGACATCTTCAACGGCACGATCGCACTCAGCGGCCTGTATTCCTCCGGCATGTTCTTCGGCGGGTATATGGACGATCTTGTCTACCGCAATTCCCCCTGCGATTACATGCGCAATTTCCCCACGACCCACCCTTACATGAAGCTGTTTGAAAAGGCCGATAAGTTCATCATGTGCTGCGGTCAGGGTGCCTGGGAGGGCGACCTGCTGGCCTCCACCCGAGAGCTGCAGGCCATTCTCGAGAGCAAGGGCATCCATCCCATCGTTGATATCTGGGGCGAGGATGTGTCCCACGACTGGTATTGGTGGGAGAAGCAGTGGGTCTACTTCCTGCAGATGACGCTGGATGACAAGAAGTAAGGATTTGTATATGGATTTCTGGCACGATGCAGCCGCGCAAAAGCGCTGGCTGCGCCGTTTTGCGCTGTTGATCGGCCTGCTGCTGGTGCCGGTGTTTGTACTGGCCGTCTTTGCCCGCCCCTCGGCGGATGATTATATCTACGCGGCCCGCACCCATGCGGTCATACAACAGTACGGCTTCGATCTGCCGCGGCTGCTCAAGGCCGCGTGGGACACCAATGTCTACTACTATCAAAACTGGCAGGGGCTGTATGTCTCCGGCTTTACGCTGGCGTTTCAGCCCGCTATCTTCGGCAACCGGGTTTACGGCGTCACACTGCTCTGTGTGTTGCTGCCGCTCTTTTTCTGCCTGTACGGGCTGGCGCGCTGTGTAGTGCTGCGCTTATCTGCGGCGCAAAAACGGCTGCCCTGGGCGCTGGCGCTGCTGCTGACCTTCGCTTTTATCGAGGGAATGCCCGCCCCGGTCGAGGGGCTGTACTGGTTCAACGGCGCGATGAACTACCTGCCGTATTTCTCGCTTGCGGTGCTGAACGCGGGCCTTGCCTTTGCGCTCTGCTTTGCTGCGCAGCTTACGCTGCGGCGCAGGGTGCTGTACGCAGCCGCAGGCTGTTTGTGCAGTCTGGTCATCAGCGGCGGCCATCAGGTAGCAGGGCTTTTGAATCTTTTTTTGCTGCTGCTCGCGGCAGTGCTCTGCGCACGGCGGCGTAACTTCTGGCAGCTGCCCGCCTTTGCGGCGGCAGTCCTTGGGCTGCTGTTCAATGTGCTGGCCCCCGGCACGCGGGTGCGCACAGCAGGCTTTTCCGGTGCAGGCTTCGCCGAGGCTGTTATCAAAAGCTTTATCCTTGCCGCGATGGAGTGGATCCGCTGGCTGGATGTACCGTTGCTCTGCCTGCTGGCGCTGCTGGCGTTTCCGCTGCTTCACCTTGCCCGCAGTGCCGCTCTGCCGGACCGTGTGTTCCGCCACCCGTTTTTTGGCGCGGCAGTCACCTTTGTACTGATGTGGGGCATGATTTTCCTGCCGTCCTACACAATGGGCGGCATCGGCGCGGGGCGGCTTTTGAATGTCGTCTGGATGACCTTTGTGCTGGGGCTGGCTGCTACAGAGTTTCTTCTGCTCGGCTGGCTTGAGCGTGTGCGCGGTCTTTCCCTGCATGGTGCAGAGCAGTTTTGTAAACGCCATGCCCGGCACCTGCCGCAGGCGGCTGCCTGTATGCTGGTCTGCATGGCCTGCATCGGCAGCCATACCGTCAAGGAGGGGCAGGACAACCACTTTGCCACCAGCTTGGAGGCCGCCTATGAGCTGGTAGACGGACAGGCCGCACGCTACGCTGCGGCACTGGATGCGCGGGAGGCGGTTCTGACCGATGCCGCCCAGCGGGATGTAACGATCCGCCCGCTGAACGGCGAGGAGCGCCCTTGGCTCCTGTTCTACACCGATGTGGCGCCCGGGCCGGACATGTGGGGCCTGACGCCCTATTTTGACAAGCAGTCCGTCACGATTGCTGCGCCGAACGGATGATTTCCCCGGCCTTGTGCAGGGGTTTTGCGTGGTGTCAATTCCTATTGACAAAGTAGGAAACTGCGGTATACTATTCCGGTATACTACTGTAAAAGAGGGCACACGCCATGATCTACCTTGATTATACCGCCAACACCCCGGCAGACCCGGCCGTTTTGAACGCCTTTATCGCGGCGGAGCAACGCTACATTGCCAACCCCAACTCCACCCATATCGCCGGGCAGCAGGCCCGGGCTGAGATGGACCGTGTGACGAGCTCTATTGCGCAGCACCTCGGCGTGCAGCCGGCCGAGATCATCTACACCTCTGGCGCAAGCGAGGCCAACAACCTTGCTGTCAAGGGCATTGCACAGGCCGCACGGCATATCGGTAAGCACATCATCTCCACCGAACTGGAGCATTCCTCTGTGGGGGCGTCCTTATCCGTCCTGCAGCAGCAGGGATACGAGATCGACCTGCTGCGCATCGGCCGTGACGGCAGGGTAGACCTTGACCAGCTGCGGGAGCTGCTGCGCGATGATACGATTCTGGTAGCAGTCTGCGCCGTGGACAGTGAATTGGGTACCGTGCAGCCCATTCGAGAAATTGCAGAGCTCGTCAAATTGTACCCCGGCTGCCGCCTGCATGTGGACGCAACACAGGCCGTAGGCAAAACGGACCTCTGGCTGGACGGTGTGGACACCATGAGCTTTACGGCTCATAAATTTTACGGCCTCAACGGCATCGGTGCGCTGTATAAGCGGCGCGGGCTGGTGATCACACCGCAGATCTCCGGCGGGGCCAGTACTACGATCTACCGCAGCGGCACCCCCACGCTCGGGCTGGCGGTCAGTCTGGATGCGGCGCTGACATTGGCGCTGGACGCACAGGCGGCGCGCACTGCGCAGGTCCGCTTGCTGCATGACCGCCTTTTGGCAGCGCTGCGGCGCTACAGCCTTGTGCGCATCAACAGCCCCGAGACTGCAGTGCCGCACATCATCAATGTCAGCGTTACCGGCATCAAGGGGACGCGGTTCCAGCAGGCTCTCAGTGAGCAGGGGGTCTGTGTTTCGGTCAAATCTGCCTGTTCCTCGGACGGGATGCCGTCCAAGGCCGTGTTTGCTGTCAGCCGCGACCGCCGCAATGCGCTGTCCAGCTGGCGCATCAGTTTAAGCCACCTGACGACCGAGGAAGAAATCGAAGGCTTCCTGCAGGCCTTCGATACCTGCTACAAAACCCTGACAAACAAGGAGAATTGACCGTTGGAACGCCAATTAGAAGCATATCAAAAAATCGAGCGCAGCATCATCAAAAAATTTCGCAAGCAGCTGTGGACACCCTTTATCGTAGCCGTCAAGCGATATGAGCTGATCCAGGCGGGGGACAAGATCGCCGTCTGTATTTCCGGCGGTAAGGATTCTATGGTCATGGCCAAGCTTTTGCAGGAGCTGCAGCGCCACAGCGAGGTTCCGTTTGAGCTGGTCTATCTCGTCATGGACCCCGGCTATAACGAAATCAACCGCCAAAAGATCGAGAGCAACGCCGCACTGCTGCATATTCCCATCACGATGTTTGAAACAAACATCTTTGATGTGGCAAACAATAGCGATAAATCCCCCTGCTACCTTTGTGCCCGGATGCGCCGTGGCCATCTGTATAAAAAAGCGCAGCAGCTTGGCTGCAACAAAATCGCGCTCGGCCATCATTTCAATGATGTTATCGAGACAACCGTCATGAGCATGTTCTACGGCTCGCAGCTGCAGGCCATGCCGCCCAAGCTGCACAGCACAAATTTCCCGGGTATGACGCTGATCCGCCCGCTCTACTGCATCCGCGAGGAGGACATCATCGCATGGCGGCGGTACAATGACCTTGAATTTATCCAGTGCGCCTGCCGCTTTACCGAGGCCTGCACCATCTGCGACAATGGGGGCGGCGGCTCCAAGCGGCAGGAAATCAAGGTCCTGCTGCGCCGCCTGATGCGTGACAATCCGAATATTGAGAACAGCATCTTCCGCAGCATCCACGCTGTTGCGCTGGACACGATGCCCGGCTACAAGACCGAGGGAGAGGAGCATTCCTTCTTAGAGCGGTTTGACCGTATTGAGGAGGAACTAAAAAACGCCCGGGAATGATTTGGCTGCTATACACAGGGGGTACCTATGAAACGGATCCTTTGCGCCCTTGCAATACTGCTGCTGGCAGGCTGCGCGTCACGGCCGGCCGATGTGATCGGCACACCTGCGCCGACGACAACGCCCGCCCAGACACCGGAAACTGCCCCGACCAGCCAGCCCGACCAAACAGATGAAACCGCAGCCAGTGAATATACGGCCATCCAGCTGCAGCAGCAGGATACCCGAAGCGGCCAGCTGCTGGCGCAGGACGGGCTTGCCACAGACGGCTATTATACGATGTGCATGGACGGAAAATGGGGCCTGATGAAAAGTGACGGCACCGTCCTGCTGCCCTGTATCTCCGACCGGCCGATCGAACGCTGCGCCAACGGCTGTCTGCGCTGGCATTTTCTCAGCACCTCGGCCCCGATGGATGATGCGGAGCGCAGCAGCTATGAGGCGGCGCTTGCCGCCGAAAATGCCGGCACGCTCTGCACCGGTGAGCATGACGGGCAGAGCTATACATGGACCTATGACATCAACACCGGCCGCGTATGCAAAAGCGCCGGCATGATGGGCGGTGCTGCCGAACTGAACGATGGCGATGCTCTGTATGGGGATTATCTGCCTTGTGTGCGGAGTGTGTGGACATCCGGAAACGGTGACCCGGACTATTATACGACAGCCGAGGGCGGCGGAATTGTTTTTGCCAATTCTGATGGAGACCTTCTGAACGGCATTACCTATGCGTCTGCAGGCTGCTTTTATGACCAACCCCTGGCCCCAGTCAAGATCGGTGATAAATGGGCCTACCTTGACCGGAAGGGAAATCAGGTAACACAAGCTGTGTATGACGCAGTCTACGGCGGCTTGGATTTTTATGAGGATTACACGCCAAAGTATGCCTCACCCCTGCTGAATGGGTATGCTGCCATCTGCCGTGACGGGAAATGGGGTGTGCTGGACGCCGCCGGGAAGGAGTACATCCCCTGCGATTATGCAGGTGCCGCTTGGAATGGCCATATCCTCTGGCTGCAGCGGGACGGACACTGGCAGAGCAGAACGCTGCCCGGCGTGCCGGAGCATTGGCAGGATGCCAAAATGCGCTTTCAGGTTGGTCCGAAGGAGCTAAAGGCAACAGACGCCTTTTGGCGGGTCACCGCAGCCGGAGGCCTGCGGCTGCGTGTAGGGCCGGACACAAGCTACGAAAAAATCAGCCTTGTGCCGGAATACACCGCCCTGCAGGAGCTGGGCCGCAGCGAGGATGGTTGCTGGATGCTGACTCTCTACGGCAGGTGGCACGGCTGGGTCAGCATGGATCATCTTGAAAAAATAACACAATGAAACAGCGCAGGAGCCATGCCGCCCAAGCATGGCTCCTGCGCTTTGCTTACCATTGCCGCCGGTACTGGCCCGGTGTTGTGCCCTCCACCTTTTTGAAGATGCGCGAAAAGTAATTGGCATCGCTCATGCCGCATTCCTGTGCGATAACCTCAATGTTTTTATCACTGAATCGCAACAGACGCTTTGCCTGCGTGATGCGCAGCTGCATCAGGTAACCTGTGACCGTCTGACCGAACTGCTCTTTAAAAACGCGGGTCAGGTAGAATTTATTGATGTAAAACTGCTCCGCCAAGGCGTCCAGTGTGATCTTTTCTCCATAGTGGGCGTCAAGATAGTCCTTGATCTCCTGCAGATTCTGCCGTTTTGCACCTCCTGCGCGCACGGCCTCGGGGTGCCAGCTTTCCTGCATCAGCAGGGTCAGCAAGGCCAGCAGCTTTTCGCATATCTGCATGTCGCGCACATAATTGTCGGAATCGGCCAGTGTGTACAGAGTTTCCAGCAGCGCAGCATAGGCGGCTGCATTCTCTGCGCGGAAGCTTGGCTGACCGCCGCGCTCCTCGTACTTTTTGTAGATGGCGCCCATGTTCGGGCCGTAAAAATGCACCCAGCGCAGCTGCCACAGGTCCTCGCCCGTATAATGGCGGTACGGCTTGCGGCAGTCAAGAAATGCGCAGTCCCCGGCGCGCAGGGCGCGAGTGGTGCCATCATATTCCAAGGTGCCGCTGCCGCTCTCCACCATGAAGAACAGGTAGGAGGCCAGCCCTTTACGGGTGCTGGCATGGGGGCTGCGCGCCTGCAGCCGGCCAACCTCCTGCAAATGCACAAGATTCGACCGTGCAAAGGGGGAGGGTGTATAAATAATACGCTGGGAATGCACCAGCTTGCCGTCAAATAACGGTGCTTCCATAACTGTACCTTCCTTGTTTTGTGTGGGTGAGCAATGCCCGCCCCGACATCTTAGCCTCTCAGCACTGCAAACCCAGTATACCAAAAAAGTCAATATAATGCTAGTCTTTTGCAAGATTCGCCCTGCAAAAAAGAAAAATAATGCGGTAGAATAACAAACATACAGAGAACTACGCGCAAAATCACCGCGCAAGATACAGATGAAAGGGAAACCGCATTATGAAAAAAGCACTGATCACCGGTGTTACCGGTCAGGACGGCAGCTATCTGGCAGAGTTTTTGCTTGAGAAGGGCTACGATGTCCACGGCGTTATCCGCCGCTCCTCCGTTGATTACCGTGAGCGCATCGCCCATCTGGAGGGTCACCCCAACTTCCACCTGCACTACGGCGATCTGAGCGATTCGATGAGCATCCTCTCGGTTGTCAGCACCGTGCGCCCTGATGAGATCTACAATCTGGCCGCCCAGAGCCATGTGCAGGTCAGCTTCGATGTGCCGGAGTTCACAGCCGATGTCGATGCCACCGGCGTGCTGCGCGTGCTGGAGGCTGTGCGCCTCTGCGGCCTGAAGGACACCTGCCGCATCTATCAGGCCTCCACCTCCGAGCTGTACGGCAAGGTCGAGGAGGTCCCCCAGAACGAGAACACCCCGTTCCATCCCTACAGCCCCTACGCTGTTGCCAAGCAGTACGGCTTCTGGATCGTCAAGGAATACCGCGAGGCCTACAATATGTTCTGCTGCTCCGGTATTCTTTTCAACCACGAGTCTGAGCGCCGCGGCGAGACCTTCGTCACCCGCAAGATCACGCTGGCCGCTGCCCGCATTGCGCAGGGCAAGCAGGACAAGCTCTATCTCGGCAATCTGTCCAGCCTGCGCGACTGGGGCTATGCCAAGGATTATGTCGAGTGCATGTGGCTGATTTTGCAGAACAAGACCCCCGAGGATTTTGTGATCGCTACCGGCGAGCAGCACTCCGTGCGCGAGTTCTGCGAGCTGGCCTTCCACAATGTCGGCATCGAGCTGGAATTTGTGGGCGAGGGCATGAACGAAAAGGGCATCGACAAGGCTACGGGCAAGGTCGTCATCGAGGTCAGCCCCGATTTCTACCGCCCCACCGATGTTGTCAACCTGTGGGGTGACCCCAGCAAGGCCAAGCGCGAGCTGGGCTGGAACCCCACCAAGACCACTTTTGCAGAGCTTGTCAAGATCATGGTCGATCATGATATGAAGAAGGTCGCCGTAGAGCGCGCCGAGGAGCATATCAAGACCAATCTGGCTGAATATCTCGAGAAGGGCGTTATCAAATAATTTCACCAAAAGCATCAAAAGAAGGTAACAATCATGATGGAAAAGAATGCTAAAATTTATGTCGCCGGCCATCGCGGCATGGTGGGCAGCGCCATCGTGCGCGAGCTGCAGCGTCAGGGCTACACCAATATCATCACCCGCACGCATAAGGAGTTGGACCTCTGCCGTCAGGAGGATGTCGAGCGCTTTTTTGCAGAGGAAAAGCCCGAGTATGTCTTTCTGGCAGCCGCCAAGGTCGGCGGTATCGTTGCCAATCAGGAGGCACTGGCTGACTTTATGTGGTTCAATATGACGCTGGAGATGAATGTCATTCACTCTGCCTGGCAGAGCGGCTGCAAAAAGCTGGAATTCCTCGGCTCCTCCTGCATTTATCCCCGTATGGCGCCCCAGCCGATGAAGGAAAGCTGCCTGCTGACCAGCGAGCTGGAAAAGACCAACGAGGCCTACGCCCTCGCCAAAATCAGCGGCCTGAAATACTGCGAGTTCCTGAACCGCCAGTACGGCACCGACTATATCTCGGTTATGCCCACCAACCTCTATGGCCCTAACGACAACTATCACCCGACCCACAGCCATGTGGTCCCGGCGCTGATCCGCCGCTTCCATGAGGCCAAGGTCAACGGCGTCAAGAGCGTCACCTGCTGGGGCGACGGCTCTCCGCTGCGTGAGTTCCTGTATGTGGACGATCTCGCGAACCTCTGCGTTTTCCTGATGAACAACTACTCCGGTAACGAGACTGTCAACGCCGGCACCGGCAAGGAGCTGACCATCAAGGAGCTGACCGAGCTGGTTGCCAAGGTCGTGGGCTATACCGGCGAGATCAAGTGGGACACCTCCAAGCCCAACGGCACGCCCCGCAAGCTGCTGGATGTCTCCAAGGCTACGAATCTTGGCTGGACCTACAAGACCGAATTGGAGGACGGCCTGCGCCTGTCCTATGAGGACTTCTTACACAACCCGATGCGCGCCGAGCGCTGAAAGGAAACGCTATGAATATCATTCTGCTGTCCGGCGGCTCCGGCAAGCGCCTGTGGCCGCTGTCGAACGATATCCGTTCCAAGCAGTTCATCAAGATCTTCAAGACCGATGACGGCTACGAGTCGATGGTCCAGCGCGTCTACCGCCAGATCAAAGAGGTGGACACTGATGCCAGCGTGACGATCGCCACCAGCAAGACGCAGGTGTCGTCCATCCACAACCAGCTTGGCAATTCGGTCGGCGTCTGCGTTGAGCCCTGCCGCCGCGATACCTTCCCGGCAATCGCACTGGCCACGGCCTTTCTGCACGATGTAAAGGGCGTTGGCCTTGATAAGGCTGTGGTCGTCTGCCCGGTGGACCCGTATGTCAACAATGACTATTTTGCCGCGTTAAAGGATCTCTCCGATCTTGCGGAAAAGGGCAGCGCCAACCTCTCGCTCATGGGCATTGAGCCGACCTATCCCAGCGAAAAGTACGGCTACATCATCCCGGAGAGCGCCGATGCCGTCAGCCCGGTCAAGACCTTTAAGGAAAAGCCCGATGCCGCCACAGCGGAAAAGTACATTGCGCAGGGTGCGCTTTGGAACGGCGGCGTATTTGCCTACAAGCTGCGTTATGTGCTGGACAAGGCACATGAGCTGATCGATTTTACCGATTATCAGGACCTTTTCCATAAATATGAGACGCTGAAGAAGATCAGCTTCGATTATGCGGTCGTTGAGAATGAATCGAAGATCCAGGTCATGCGCTTTGCAGGCCAGTGGAAGGATATGGGCACCTGGAACACCCTGACCGAAGCCATGCAGGAACCGAGCATCGGCAAGGCCATGCTGAATGAGACTTGTGAGAATGTGCGTGTTCTCAATGAACTGGATGTACCTGTGCTTTGCATGGGGCTGAAGGATGTTGTTGTCTCTGCCAGCCCGGAGGGTATCCTTGTCTCCGATAAGGAGCAGTCCAGCTATATCAAGCCCTATGTGGACAGCATCCACCAGCAGATCATGTTTGCGGAAAAGTCGTGGGGGTCCTTCCGCGTGCTGGATGTGGAGGATGAAAGCCTGACCATCAAGATCACGCTGAACGCCGGTCACGGCATGAACTACCACAGCCACGAGAACCGCGATGAGGTCTGGACCGTTATCTCGGGCACCGGCCGCGCGATTCTGGACGGCAAGGCACAGCCCGTCAAGGCAGGGGATATTCTGACGATGAAAGCCGGCTGCAAGCACACGATTCTGGCTGATACCGAGCTGAAGGTGATCGAGGTGCAGCTTGGCAAGGCCATCAGCGTGGAGGATAAGCAGAAGTATCCCATGCCGCAGGCTTGACAGGCCGTAAATTTCGCGCTATACTAAACAGGTATTCGCAAAACACAATGACGGAGTAAGTACGCGCAATGCGCCTTGGGTAAGAGAGGGCGGTCACCGGCTGTAAGCCGCCTGCAGGGATTATGCGCGGAAGTTCCCTCCCGAGTGGTGCGCGGGAAAGGCCCAACGGCCCGGTAGTGCGCAACGGCCCTGCACCGTTACCCGCAGCAAAGAGTGCCGTATTGCATAATACGGAACACGGGTGGTACCGCGGAGAATTGTATTTACAAGGCTTCGTCCCTGATTTCACACAGGGACGGGGCCTTTTTATTTGGCTCCGGCCCAAAAGCCAAGCAGAGGTGTACTATGGAAGAAAAAATCAAGGAGCTGCGCGCCGCTATTGAGCAGGCCGGCGCAGCTGTCACTGACAAAGCCCAGCTTTCTGACTTCTGGCAGAAATACCTGAGCAAAAACGGCGAGGTCGCAGGCCTGACCAAGAGCCTGCGCGATGTCCCCAAGGAGGATCGCCCCGCCGTTGGCAAGACCATCAATGAATTCAAGCAGTGGGTCGAGGCTCAGTACCAGACCCTGTCTGAGCAGGTCGAGAAGGCAGCGCTGGCTGCCCGCAACGCTGCCGAGACGGTGGACATTACGATGCCCGCCAAGATCCGCACGACAGGCAACCTGCACCCCATCACCCTCGTCAAGAACGAGATCATTGATGTATTCTCCGGCATGGGCTTTGAAATTTATGAAGGCCCTGAGATTGAGGACGATGACCACAACTTCACCCGCCTGAATGTGCCGAAGAACCATCCCGCCCGCGATATGCAGGATACATTCTATGTCGCGGATGACATTGTGCTGCGCACCCAGACCAGCGGCGGCCAGATCCGTGTAATGGATCGTGAAAAGCCCCCCATCAAGGTGCTGGTGCCCGGCCGTGTGTTCCGCTCCGACTCGGACGCGACCCACTCCCCGATGTTCCACCAGATGGAAGGTCTGGTCGTTGACAAGGGCATCACCCTCTGCGACCTGCAGGGCATGCTGGATAAGTTCGTGCAGGCCCTGTTCGGTGCCGAGGTCAAGACCCGTCTGCGTCCTTCCTACTTCCCGTTTACCGAGCCGAGCGTCGAGGTCGATGTTTCCTGCTTTGAGTGCGGCGGCAAGGGCTGCCCGCTCTGCAAGCATACCGGCTGGATCGAGGTGTTGGGCGCCGGTGTTGTGCATCACAGCGTGCTGGAAAACTGCGGCATCGACCCCAATGTCTACTCCGGCTTCGCCTTCGGCATTGGTATCGAGCGTATCGCCATGCTGAAATACGGCATCAACAACATCGGACTGATGTTTGAAAACGATCTGCGCTTCTTGAAGCAGTTCGAGGATTGACAGGGGAGGAGTACAGAGTATGAAAGTACCATTCAGCTGGTTAAAGCAATATGTTGACATTGATGTCACCGCGCAGGAGCTGGAGGATAAGCTCTTCGGCTGCGGCTTTGAGGTCGAGGAGCTGATCGACCTCGGCGGTGAGATCTCCAAGGTCGTTGTCGGTGTTGTGACCGAGTGCGTCCCGCAGGAGGGAACGCATCTGCACATCTGCAAGGTGGACTGCGGTGACTATGGCCACGATATTCAAATTTCCACCGGTGCGCCCAACGTTTACGCGGGTATGCACACCGCCGCCGCGCTGGACGGCTCCACGCTGCCCGGAGGCATCACCATCAAGGCCAAGCCCCTGATGGGCATTGAGTCCAACGGTATGCTCTGCAGCGGTGAGGAACTGGGTCTGAACGATGATCTTTACCCCGGCTCTGAGGTCTACGGTCTGCTCGACCTGCCGAAGGACACCGTTCCCGGCACGCCGATTCAGGAGGTTGTGGGACTCAACGATTATATCTTTGACATCTCTATCACCGCCAACCGCGCCGACTGCCAGAGCGTGCTGGGCATTGCCCGCGAGGTTGCAGCTGTTCTGAAAAAGCCTCTCAAAATGCCCGCCACCGACTACACCGTCAGCGATTACACCGAGCCGCGCCTCTCCATCCGCGTTGAGGCGGAGGATCTCTGCCCGCGCTATATCGGCCACTATGTACGCAACATCACACCGGGCGAGTCCCCGCGCTGGATGCGCCGTCAGCTGGCCCTGTGCGGCCTGCGCAGCATCGACAATGTAGTCGATATTACCAACTATGTCATGCTGGAAATCGGCCAGCCGATGCACGCCTTTGACATGGACACGCTGGATAGCTGCCAGATCCTCGTCCGCCGCGCTAAGGACGGCGAGAAGATCACAACGCTCGATGAGAAGGAGTTCACCCTGACGCCCAACAACCTCGTCATCTGCGACGGCTCCAAGCCGGTCGCGCTGGCCGGCGTCATGGGCGGGCTGAACAGCGAGATCAAGAGCACCACGACCCAACTGCTGTTTGAGAGCGCCAAGTTCGCCCGCGACAACATCCGCAAGACTGCCCGCGGTCTGGGCCAGAGCACCGATGCCTCCAGCCACTACGAAAAGGGCATCTCGGAGTATACGACCGAGCTGGGCATGGCCCGCGCCCTGCATCTGATTCAGGAGCTGGGCTGCGGCGAGGTCACCGCCACCCATTTCGACTGCTCGGCCGGTGCCCCGCGTGAGGGTAAGCATTTCACTGCCAAGGTCAGCGGCATCAACGCGATTTTGGGCATCACCGTTCCGACTGACGCCATTCTCGACATCCTGAACCGCCTGCAGTTTGAGGTCAAGCTTGCGGCGGACGGCGACACGATGCAGGTCGTTGCGCCCCGCTGGCGCGAGGACATCGAGGTCGGCGAGCCCGACCTTGCCGAGGAGGTCATCCGCGAGTACGGCTATGAGCATATCGTGCCTACCTTCCTGAAGGCTGCCACCGTCACCACCGGCGGTCTGACGGCGGAGCAGAAGGCACAGGCCAAGGCCAAGCGTACCATGTGTGCGCAGGGCTTCTATGAGGCAGAAACACTGGCCTTCTACGCTGATGCCGATCTGGATATGCTGCACATTGCTGCTGATGCCCCCGAGCGCAATGTCATCCGTATTCTGAACCCGATCTCCTCTCATCTGACCATCATGCGCCCGCTGCTGGCACCGTCCCTGCTGAATGTGGTCGTTGACAACCTGCGCAAGGGCAATGCCGAGGGCCGCCTTTTCGAGATGTCCAACATCTACATTCCGAAGCAGCAGCCCATCACCGAGCTGCCGGAGGAACGCCTGCATCTTGGCTTTGCCGCATGGGGCAGCGAGGAGGACTTCTTTGCCGTTAAGGGCGCGGTCGAAAGCTTCGGCGCAGCATTCGGTGTCGAGCTGACCGTTGCGCGTGCGGCCGATGTTGCATGGCTGCATCCCGGCATCGCCGCCTATATCCTCTGCAAGGGGGAGCGTGTCGGCGTTTTCGGCAAGCTGGCCAACGATGTCACCGCCGAGCTCAAGCTGCCCAAGGATAGCCGCGGCAACCTGAACATCTATCTGGGCGAGATCGACTGGGTGGCCTTCCACGCGCTGGTGCCCGCCGCCATCCACTACCAGCCCATCCCTGCGCTGGCCCCGGTACAGCGCGATCTGGCGCTTGTAGCCCCCGAAAGCATGGAGTGCGGCACTCTCGTATGCGAGATGCAGCGCGCCTGCAAGCAGCTTGTCAAGGTCGAGCTGTTTGACATCTACCGCGGTGAAAAGCTGGGTGCGGGCAAAAAGAGCATGGCGTTCAGCCTCTCCTTCCAGCCGGACGCCAAGCCCCTGACGCCTGAGGAGATTGACCGCTTCGTCAAGAAGATTCTCGGCAACCTTAAATTCAAGCTGGGCATTGAGATCCGCGAGTGATCCTTTTGCGTAAATAAAGTGCTGCTGCATCTGATTCTGGTGCAGCAGCACTTTTTGCAGCGTTTTCTGTGGAAGCGCTATCTTCATCTGGCTTTACAATTTCGAGGCCGATTTTTCGCCCGTATCCTCTTGCATTTTCTTCTGCAGCATCGTATAGTAAACCTAGACTTGACATTCAGACAGGGAGAATCACTATGGCAAAAATCCGTCGCAGCGACCTTGCACCGCAAGAGCCGCCCGCCGCGCCCCACGCGGCCCTTTACGATCAGGACAACGATACAGACTTTGCCCCGACTGCACCTGCTGGCCCCGAGAAAAAGCGCGGCAGCCTTGCCTACACGCTGGCCATGCTCTTTTTCGGCGTTGTTTTTCTGGTCAGTGCCGGGCTGCTTGTCAAGCGCTTTGCGGATGACCGCAGGACAGAAAACGAGTTTGCCGAGCTGCAGTCTATGATCGACACATCTGTCGAACCGCAGCCGTCCGGGGAGAGCGTCAACCCCAACGGAGCCAAGTTTGCCGCCCTGCGCAATAAGAACAGCGATTTCATCGGGTGGCTCTCGATCGATGGCACAGAGTTGGATTTCCCGGTTATGTACGCGCCAAACAATAAGGATTTCTATCTTCGTCACGACTTTGACAAGAGCTACAGCATCTACGGTGTGCCGTACCTTGACGAAAACACAACGCTGGGTGCCAATGCTGAGAGTGATAACCTTGTCATCTACGGACACAATATGAAGACCGGCGCGATCTTTGGCTGCCTGACCGAGTATAAAAAGGCCAGCTATTATCAGGAGCATCCCTACATTGAGTTTGACACCGTGTACGGAGATGCAAAATACGAGGTATTTGGCGCGTTCGCCATTGATGTTGTAAACGACACCTCGTTTGTCTATAATCAGTATATTGATATGGACGCGCAGACCTACGATGCCTATGTGGAGGAGGTTCTGTCCCGCAGTGATGTGGACAGCGGCATCCGCCCGGCTTACGGGGAGCAGCTGCTGACCCTTTCAACCTGTGAGTATTCGTCCGCTAATGGGCGCTATGTGGTTGTGGCGCGTCGTGTCTCCTGAAAGGGGGATACCGCACGAATGGAAGCAGGGACGATACACCCTAATTTTTCAAAGCAATGGCAGTACAAACTTAATAATCTTTTGTAAGCAGCACAAAAAGCAGGAAAAATTCCGTTTTATACTTGCTATTCTTCGCCGGATATGGTACGCTATCCAATGCGCGATACTTTTGATTCGGTCTTATATGGTGTAAGAAACGGGAAAAGGAGAATCCGCGCAGCGGGCGGCCGTAGCCCTTGACGGCCGCCCGCATTGTTTTTGTGTGGCATACAGTATAGCAAATTTAGGCCAAACAGTAGACATTTTGTGCAAAAAGGAATATACTATACAAGTATTTTTTACTTTTGCCCGTTAAAGTGGGAAGGTTATACTGAACAACTGCATAAAGGAGGATACCTGTTATGTGCGGAATCGTAGGCTTTACCGGTGCAGCACAGGCTGCACCTATTCTGCTGGACGGTCTGTCCAAGCTTGAATACCGCGGTTATGACTCGGCCGGCATCGCGGTGCAGAACGCCGCAGGCAAAATCGAGGTCGTAAAGGCAAAGGGCCGCCTGAAGGTTTTAAGCGAGATGACGGACGGCGGCAATGCTGTACACGGCAGCTGCGGCATCGGCCACACCCGTTGGGCCACCCACGGGGAGCCGTCTGTGGTCAACGCGCACCCGCATTATTCCCGTGACCAGAAGATCGCCGTGGTGCACAACGGCATCATTGAAAACTATCAGGAGATCAAGGACCGTCTGCTCAACAAAGGCTTTACCTTTGTCTCTCAGACCGACACCGAGGTCGTGGCACAGCTGCTGGACTACTACTACACCGGCGAATCTGCAGGCAACGCGCTGGATGCCATCACCCGCATGATGCTGCATGTACGCGGCTCCTATGCGCTGGGCGTGCTTTTTGCCGATGAGCCCGGTGTCATCTATGCCGTGCGCAAGGACAGCCCGCTCATCGTTGGCCAATGTGAGGACGGTGCCATCATCGCCTCCGATGTGCCTGCACTGCTCAAGTACACCCGCACGGTCTACTACATTGACAATCTCGAGATCGCACGCCTGACCCCGGACTCCATCGAATTCTTCAACATCGACAAGGAGCCCATCACCCGCGAGTCCACAACCATCGAATGGGATGCCGAGGCTGCCGAAAAAGGCGGCTATGAGCATTTCATGATGAAGGAGATCAATGAACAGCCTGCGGCCGTGCGCGACACGATCTCTCCGCGCCTGAAGGACGGCAAAATCGACCTGTCTGAGCTGGCGCTGGACGAGGACGCAATCAAGAATGTGCGCCGTCTGTATATCATCGGCTGCGGCTCGGCCTATCATGTGGGCATGGCAGCGCGCTATGTGTTTGAAAGTCTGGCCCGCATCCCGGTCGAGGTCGATGTCGCCAGTGAGTTCCGCTACCGTGACCCCGTGCTTGAGAAGGAATCTCTTGCCATGGTCATCAGCCAGAGCGGTGAGACCGCCGATACGCTGGCGGCACTGCGTCTGTGCAAGGAGCGCGGCGTGCGCACCATTGGCATCGTGAATGTAGTCGGCTCCAGCATCGCCCGCGAGGCAGATGCAACCATGTATACCTGGGCCGGGCCGGAGATCTCGGTGGCCACCACCAAGGCTTACAGCACCCAGCTGGCAGCCTGCTACCTGTTGGCCACTGAGTTTGCCCGGGTGCGCGGCACACTGGCTGACGGCCAGTATGAGCAGCTGGTCGCAGAGCTGGAAGCCCTGCCGGAGAAGATTGAAAAGACGCTGGCAGATAAGGAGCGCATCCAGTGGTTTGCCAGCAAATATGCCAACGCCAAGGACGCCTTCTTCATCGGCCGCGGCCTTGACTACGCCGTTGCGCTGGAGGGCAGCCTGAAATTCAAGGAGATCAGCTATATCCACTCCGAGGCCTTCGCCGCAGGCGAGATGAAGCATGGCCCGATCTCACTGGTCGAGAACGGTACCCTTGTGGTCGGCATCCTGACCCAACCGGACCTGTTTGAAAAGAGTGTTTCCAACATGGTTGAGGTCAAGAGCCGCGGCGCCTTCCTGATGGGTTTGACCACCTACGGCAACTACAGCATCGAGGACACGGCCGGCTTCACGGTCTATGTCCCCAAAACCGACCCGCATTTTGCCACCAGCCTGTCTGTCATTCCGCTGCAGCTTCTGGCCTACTATGTCAGCTGCGCCAAGGGTCTGGATGTCGATAAGCCCCGCAACCTTGCCAAGAGTGTGACGGTCGAATAAAAGCTTCGTCTGTTTTACTAAAAATCACTGGTAAATTTTATATAATATTAGCCCCGTTTGTCACTGCAAAAGTAGGACAAACGGGGCATTTGTGTGTTATAATACTTTTATATGGCTGCATTTAGCAGGGGTACCGTTCAACCGGGCCCCCTTTGGTATAGAGAAATAGAACTTTGGTAAAGGACGAAACAGATGCAACAGGATTCCAAACAAATCATTAAGGGTCTGCCGCGCCGCATCGCCTTGATGCTGCTGGACTGCGGGCTTATCGTAGTATGCTACTGGCTGGCCGTAATGCTCCGCTTTGACAGCGGCGATGCCTACCGCCGCGTAGAGATCGTGCGCGCCATGGCTCCCATGCTGCTGTATGTGCTGCCGATCTATATGATCGTATTCTGGTTCGGCGGCCTGTATGAGATCATGTGGGAATATGCCGGTATGCGGGACCTTGCCCGCCTGACCTGCCTGTCAGGCCTGGCTACCGGCCTGATCATGCTGTTTGACCTCATCTACCACAACCGCCCGATCTCCGGCGCCGTGCTGATCTTTGGCGCGGTGTTCAATACGGCGGCAATCGCAGGCGTGCGCTTCCTGTGGCGTCTGCTTCGCACCGTGCAGGATACCAAGGCCAACAAGCCGGAGGATGATACGCCGCTGCTGATCGTCGGCGCTGGCAATGCCGGTGCATGGGCGGTCAACCTCTGCAAAAACAAAAACCAGAGCTTCGGCAACCCGGTCTGCCTGGTGGACGATGACCTGACCAAAAAGGGTCTGCGCGTGCAGGGTGTGCCAGTGCGCGGCACAATCTCTGACATACCGGAGCTTGTGCGCAAATATCATATCCTCGAGATCGTCATTGCCATCACCACCGTCAAGGGCGACCGCCTCAGCGAGATTATCAACCTCTGTAACTCCACCCACTGCCGTGTGCGGATGCTCAGCGATCCGCAGGCTGTCGATGAGAACGGCAACCCTGTCGCAGCAGGCTTCCGTGAATTGAACACAGCCGACTTTCTCTCCCGCGATGAGATCCAACTGAACAATGCACAGATCTCGGAATATCTGCATGACAAGGTCGTGCTGGTCACGGGCGGCGGCGGCTCCATCGGCAGCGAACTTTGCCGCCAGATCATGCGCTACCAGCCGCGCCGGCTGCTGATCTTCGACATCTATGAAAACTGTGCCTACGAGCTTGAGACAGAGCTGAAAAACAAGTACGGCCCGGAGGCTCCCGTCATCACACTGATCGGCTCGATCCGCGACAAAGCCCGTCTGGATGAGGTGTTTGACACCTACCATCCGTCCGTTGTCTTTCACGCTGCGGCCCACAAGCATGTGCCGCTTATGGAAATCAGCCCCGCCGAGGCCGTCAAGAACAATGTATTCGGCACCAAGAATCTGCTGACCTCTGCGGCAGAGCACGGTGTGGAGCGTTTTGTCCAGCTCTCCACCGATAAGGCCGTCAACCCCACCAATGTCATGGGCTGTACCAAGCGCCTGTGTGAAATGCTGATCCAGACCTTCTCCCGCGGCACAGACATGACCTGCGTAGCCGTGCGCTTCGGCAATGTGCTGGGCAGCCACGGCAGTGTTATCCCGCTGTTTGAGGAGCAGATCAAGCGCGGCGGCCCTGTGACGATCACCCACCCGGATATTGTGCGCTACTTTATGACCATCACCGAGGCTGCGCAGCTGGTGCTGCAGGCGGGGGGACTTGCCAAGGGCGGCAGTATTTATGTGCTGGATATGGGGGAACCGGTCAAGATCATGGACCTTGCCAACCGGCTGATCCGTTTTTACGGCTACGAGCCGGGTGTCAACATGCAGGTCAAGATCACCGGCCTGCGCCCCGGCGAAAAGCTGTATGAGGAGCTGCTCATGGACACCGAGCAGGACAAGATGGCCAAGACGGCCCACAACAAGATCTTCATTGCGCCGCCGATGCAGATCGACCTTGAAAAATTCTACACTGATCTGCAGACGCTCAAAACGGCCGCCCGGCACAACGATAACGATGTTGTTGACATTCTGCAGGAGATGGTGCCCACCTATCACCCCAACCGGCGTGTGCGTGCAGACCATACCGTTGTGGCCGCCACCGGCAACACGGCCATCTTCTCAAAAGAAGAAGTCAACCGCAAGCTGCAGGGGGACAAGCCCGCTGCCAAGGAGGACTGACCTATGTATCAGCGTTATGTAAAGCGTTTGCTCGATATTATCCTGTCACTGGCCGCCACGATCCTTCTGGCAATTCCAATGGGGATCATTGCGCTGTGGATCAAGGCGGATTCTCCGGGGCCGGTCTTTTTCAAGCAGCGCCGTGTCGGCAAGGGCAAAACTCATTTTAACATTCTTAAATTCCGCACGATGCGCGGAGATACCCCCCACGATGTGCCGACCCATCTGTTGAAGAATGCCGACAGCTACATAACCCGCAGCGGTGCATTTCTGCGCAAGACGAGCCTTGATGAGCTGCCCCAGATCTACAACATTCTGGCCGGGCAGATGAGCGTCATCGGCCCGCGCCCGGCGCTCTACAACCAATATGATCTGATCGAAGCACGCGACAAGGTACACGCCAATGACATTCGCCCCGGTCTGACGGGTCTTGCACAGGTCAACGGACGCGATGAGCTGCCCATTGATGTGAAGGCGCGCTATGACGGCGAGTACGCCGCGCACCTGACCTTCTGGGCGGATCTGAAGATTTTCTTCCGCAGCATCACCTATGTATTCCAGCACCGCGGTGTTGTCGAGGGCGGCACAGGCGCGCTTGACCAGACAAAACCCGGAAAATCGTCAAAATGACGGACGCTGTACCTGCCGCAAACCCTGCGGCGGGTACATTTTTTTGCTCGATTTGAAAAATGTACAAGAAAATATTGCGATTTTCGTGAAAATATGTTGCAAAAGCCAAGTGAATTGTGTAAAATATACATTATGAAGATTTGGTTTTCGGGCAGATTACCAAACGGCAGTTTTGCCAAACATGTATAGCCCGCACTGCACGCCGGTGCAGACTGTCTAAATAACAGCAAAAGGGGAGTCACATATTATGGCTAACAGGGTATTCCAGAATGTGGTGTACCAGATGAAGGACGCAGTGGACCGTGTTGTCGGCGTTATCGACGAGACAGGCACCGTGATTTCCTGCTCCGAACTGGGGCAGATCGGTGAGGTGCGCGAGGGCGTAGCTACCGTCCGCCAGACGGCCGGCGATGCCTTTGTGCGCGATGGCTATGCCTACCATCAGTTCTCCAACGCCAAGCATAATGACTACGCCGTCTTTGTGGAGGGCACCGATACCACGGCGGAGCAGTTTGCCGCCATGCTGTCCATCAGCCTGCAGAGCATCAAGCAGTATCACGATGAAAAGTTCGACAAGACAAACTTCATCAAAAATGTCGTGCTGGACAACATCCTGCCCGGCGACATCTACGCCAAGGCCCGTGAGCTGCACTTTGTCTCCGATGTACAGCGCGTTGTTCTGCTCATCCGCGTGACCTCCGGCAATGACATCTCCGCCTATGATGTTGTCAGCGGGCTTTTCCCGGACAAGCAGAAGGACTTCGTCTTTAACATCAGCGAGACGGATACCGTCCTCGTCAAGGAGATCAAGCCGGACAACAACACCCGCGATATGGAAAAGCTGGCTGCCTCCATTGTGGATACGCTGCAGGGCGACCATTACATCAAGGCCGTGGTCGGCATCGGCACCCCCATCGGCAACATCAAGGATCTGGCCTCCAGCTTTAAGGAGGCACAGATTGCGATGGAGGTCGGCAAGGTGTTTGACACCGAGCGTCAGGTCATCAGCTATGACCATCTGGGCATCGCCCGCCTGATCTACCAGCTGCCCACGACCCTCTGCGAGGCCTTCCTGCGGGAGGTCTTTAAGCAGGAGAGCATTGACAGTCTCGACGCTGAGACGCTGTTCACCATCCAGCGCTTCTTTGAAAACAACCTGAATGTCTCGGAGACGAGCCGCGGGCTGTTTGTCCACCGCAACACGCTGGTCTACCGTCTGGAAAAAATTCGCAAGCTGACCGGCCTTGATTTGCGCAACTTTGACGATGCCATCGTCTTTAAGGTGGCCCTGATGGTCAAGAAGTACCTTTCCGCCAATCCGGCCAAATATTGATTTTAATAAAACTTTCACAAATGGCGCTGCACCGCAAGGCAGCGCCATTTTTCTGCTTCTGGCAACCGGAAAACACCTTGACCGCAGGCGCGCTGCATGGTATTCTATTATATGTATGACTGTAACCGTAAACAGGACAGCCGCGCTGCGGCAGGAGAATCCTCAATGATCGATTTTGAGCATGTATATAAAACCTATGAGACCCACAACGATGAAAATGTTGCGTTGGAGGACATCAACATCCATATCGAGGAGGGCGAATTTGTCTTTATCCTTGGCCACTCCGGTGCAGGCAAATCTACCTTTCTGAAGCTGATCCAGATGGAGGAAAAGCCCACTGAGGGCAAGGTGTTCATCAATGGGCAGGATCTGACCAAGATCCGCCGGCGCAAGGTGCCGTATCTGCGCCGTCAGATGGGTGTTGTCTTTCAGGACTTCCGCCTGATTCCGACCATGACCGTCTATGAGAATGTGGCGTTCGCTATGCGTGTGACGAACATCTCCACCAAAAAGATCAAGGACCGCGTGCCCTTCGCGCTCTCACTTGTTGGCCTTGAGGACAAGATGGATCGCCTGCCGGACGAGCTCTCCGGCGGTGAGCAGCAGCGTGTCGCCGTAGCGCGCGCGCTGGCCCACGGCCCTAAGCTGATCATCGCGGACGAGCCCACCGGCAACATCGACCCTGAGATGTCCATGGACATCATGCAGCTGTTTGAGGCCATCAATAAGGTCAACATCACCGTTGTGGTCGTCACCCATGAGCATGAGCTGGTACATAAGCTCGCCCGCAAGTACGGCAACCGCGTCATCACACTGGCCAACGGCATGGTCGCCTCCGACACCGCACACCCCGAGGCCGCCCGCCGCTACGCAGCCGCTATGGCCCAGCGGGAAGAGGACGATTACGACTACGATGAAGACTGATCTGTGATATTAAAGAGGGGACACCATGCGTTTTTCCAGCTTTACCTACCTTGTCGGTCAGGGCCTGCACAATCTGCGTGCCAACCGGCTTATGACCTTTGCCTCGATGGGCGTGCTGACCGTCTGCATGCTGCTGATCGGCGCTGCCTACCTGCTGGGCGTCAACATTGATTATATGGTCGAATATATCGGCAACCAGAATGAGACGGTCGTCTATATGGACGATGCCACCGAGGACCAGATCGCCGCTGCCGATGCGGCCATCCGCAGCACCCCCCATGTCGTGGGGGTAACCTACATGTCGCCCGAGGATGTTCTTGCGACCTACGGTGACATGCTCAAGGACTACACCAACCTGCAGCAGGTCTTTCAGGACGATAACCCGTTCACGCCCAACTACCGCGTGACGGTGGATGACCCCGACAACATTGAGGCCGTCTCCGCCCAGCTGATGCAGATTGATGGCGTAGCAAGCGTCAAAGCGCCGCTTGCCATGGCAGACACCTTCACCTCACTGCAGCAGGTCATCAACTACGCCTGCTACGGCATAGTAGCGGTGCTGGCTATCGTGTCCATCGTGGTCATCAACAATACGATCAAGATCACGGTGTTCAACCGCCGCAAGGAGATCGGTATCATGAAGCTGGTGGGTGCCACCAACGGCTTTATTCGTTTCCCGTTCTTTGTGGAGGGTGTTACCTCCGGCTTGATCTCCGCTGCGCTTGCCTCCGGCATCGTCTGCGGCGCGTACTATGCCCTCTGCCGCTGGTATGCCGAGAACCCGTCCAACCTCTCGCAGATGTTCGGCGGTCAGCTGGTTCCGCTGGAAAATGTATGGTATTACATTGTCGGCGGCTTTGTGCTGCTGGGCTTTGTGCTCTGCGGCCTCGGCACCGCCACCAGCATCCGCAAGCATCTGAATGTATAACAGCAACAAGCAGGGGAATTGCAAACAAAGATGAAGCATTTTTCGCACAGCAAAAAATTTATCTCACTGCTGCTCAGCGTAGCAGTTGCCATGACGATGACGCTTTCCACCGTTATGACGCCGCTGGCAGCTGCCAGTGTCAGCGACCTGCGCCAAAAGCTGCAGGAGCAGCAGGCCGCATTGGAAAAAGTCAACCAACAGCTGAAAGAAACACAGAGCGACAAAGCGGACGCGCAGGCGCTCAAAACACAGCTGGAGCAGCAAAAATCACTGCTGCTCAGCCAGATCGGCACACTGACCGAGCAGATCGGCGGTCTGGATAATGATATCGTCAACAAACAGGACGAGATCAATCAAAAGCAGCAGGAGGTTGACCAGAAGCAGGCTGAATATGATCAGCGCTGGGCAGATTTCAAGGACCGTATGCGCGCGATGCAGCGGCTGAATGACGGCGGTTCCATTGCGCTGCTGTCCAGTGCGACCAACCTGTACCAGCTGCTTACCTTTGCCACCACGCTGGAGCAGATCGTCAGCAAGGATGAGGAGATTTGCCAGCAGCTTGAGGACGAGCATACCCAGCTGGAGCAGCAGCGCGCCGAACTGGAGCAGGCCAAGGCGGATCTGGAAGCAACAAAAGCCGACTACGAGGCCCAGAAGGCCGCACTGAACAGCAAAACCAGTGAGCTTGCTGAGAATATCTCCCAGACAGATGAGAGCATCTCCAAGGCGGAGGCCGAGGAACAGGCCCTGAAAGAGGCCCAGATCGAGGCCAACAAAAAGGTGGACGAGGCAGCCAAAGAGCTGGATGCAGCCCTGAACGCCGCCAACCAGGCCTACGGAAACGCCTCGATACAATGCTCGCTGGATTTTGGCCGCCCGCTTGCCACCTATAAGTATGTTTCCTGCTACTTTGGCGGCAACGGCCACCGCGGCACCGACTATGCCGCGCCGGGCGGCACCGAGATCTACGCCGTCAGCGGCGGCGTTGTCACCGCAGCCGCCTACCACTACAGCTGGGGCTATTATGTTCAGGTCTACCACGGCAAGGATGACAACGGCAACAGCTATTCCACACTGTACGCCCACATGAACAGTGCGCCCATCGTCAGCGTCGGGCAGAGCGTTTCCAAGGGACAGAGGCTGGGGTATGTCGGCTCCACCGGCAACTCCACCGGCAACCACCTGCATCTGGAAATGAAGGTCAACAATGTTCTGGTCAATGTCATGAATTACTTATCCTAAGAAAGGGGAGTCCTTATGAAGCCGCAGAAGCATAAAACCGCCGTGCGCATTTTTTGTCTGGTTGTCGCCGTTCTTATGGTGCTGAGCCTTTTCTCTACGGTATTTTTCTCCCTTGCCTACGGGGCATAAACGCAAAAACAGTAAGGAGCCATCAGAGCCATGAGCAAAAAAATCAGTCTCGGCGTGGCAGCCACCATCGCCATCATCGCAATGGCTGTCACCTTCTCGCTGACGATGGTCGTGTCGATGAAGATGTTCAACACGACCGTGTCCAGCGTCAAAAATAAGGAACGCCAGTACAACAAGCTGTCGGAAATCGACCGCTTTGTCCGCGCAGGGGAGTTCTTCACCATTGATGAGGATACCCTGAACGATAAGCTGGCCGCCGGCTATATGAGCGGCATCAACGACCGATACGCTATCTACTATACCGCCAAGGAGTACAGCGAAAAGCAGGCCATCGAGAAGGGCACCCTCACCGGCATCGGCGTGGCCGTTGTCAACGATGCCTCCTCCGGCTATGCGCGCATCATCCGCGTATACAACAATTCACCCGCCAGTGAGGCCGGTCTGCAGGTCGGCGGCTTTATCACTGCCATTGGCGAGGAATCCACCAAGAACATCGGATCTACCGCGCGTTTGACCTCCCGCCTGCTGGGTGAGGAGGGCACTACCACAGTCATCACCTACCTGACGCCCGACCGTCAGGAGCAGCAGCTGAGCCTTGTACACTCCAACTATAAGACCCCCACCATCTCAACAAGCCAGCTGACTGCCGGCACCTGCGGCTATCTGCGCATCGACGCCTTTACCACAGGCACCGCCAGCGAGTTTAAAACTGCCGTGGACAACCTGCTGCAGCAGGGAGCCACCTGTCTGGTGTTTGACCTGCGCGACAACGCCGGTGAAAACCTCAATGCAGGGCTTGTCGCAGCGGATTACTGCGTACCCTCCGGTGAGATCGCCAAGCAGCAGGATAAGGACGGCAATGTGACCGTGCTGCGCATGTCCGATGAGAACGAGATCAATGTTCCGATGGTCTGCCTCGTCAATGGGGCTACCTCCAGCAGTGCCGAGCTGTTTGCCAATGCCCTGCGCAAGATGGGCGGTGCCACGATCGTCGGCACCAAAACGGCCGGTATGGGCGTTGTACTCAGCGATGTGCAGAGCTTCTCGGACGGCTCTGCCGCCTATATTACCTCCGGCCTGCTGCTCGACAACGAGGATCAGAGCTGGAACAACGAGGGTCTGAAGCCCGATATTGACGCGACACTCTCCGTTGATGAACAGAACTCCTACTACGACTACACGATCGACACTGACCCGCAGATCAGCAAGGCCGTTAATGCGGCCATGTCGCTGACCGGCCAGAACTGATATACGCTGAAAGGAAGCCGCCGTGCCCACATTGACCGACTTGTCTACCATCCGTGACCTTTGTGCGCGGTACGATTTTGCCCTTTCCAAAGGGTTTGGCCAGAATTTTATCATTAACCCGGGTATATGTCCCCGCATTGCCGAAGCCGCCGGCATCGGCCCCGGCTGGGGTGCCCTTGAGGTCGGCCCCGGCATCGGTGTACTGACCGAACAGCTCTGCAAACGCGCTGATAAGGTCGTTTCCATCGAGGTAGATAAGCGTCTGCCGCCGCTCCTTGAGGAGACGATGGCCGGGTATGATAACTTCAAGCTGGTACTGAACGATGTCCTCAAGGTGGATTTGAAGGCGCTGCTGGCTGAAGAATTTGGCGATAAGCCGGTGGCCGTCTGCGCCAACCTGCCATACTATATCACCAGCCCGATCCTGATGCGCCTGCTGGAGGAAAAGCTGCCTATCCGGAACATCACCGTCATGGTGCAAAAGGAGGCCGCACAGCGCCTGTGCGCCGCCCCTGGCACCCGCGATGCGGGTGCGATCAGCTACGCAGTGGCCTATTATGCGGAGCCGAAATTGTTGTTCAGCGTGCAGCCCGGCAGCTTTTACCCCGCCCCCAAGGTGACAAGCGCCGTTATTCGCTTGGATGTGCGCAAGACTCCCGCCGTACAGGTTCCGAACGGTGACGAGGCCGCCTTCTTTGCCTTGATCCGTGCCGCCTTCTCGCAGCGCCGCAAGACCGCAGCCAACGCCATTGCCAACGGCCTGCACCTGCCCAAGACGCAGGTCCTGACCGCGCTGCAGTCAGCCGGTCTTGATGAACGCGCACGCCCCGAACAGCTTACGCTGGAGGATTATTGTGCCCTGCAGAACGCGCTGCATACAAAATAATTCCTCAACGATGCCATACTAAACAAACTCCCGGCCGCTTGATTGCAGCCGGGAGTTTTTACTGAAAATGTATGACATCGGAAAAGACATAATTTAATAACTAAAAAGAGCGCTGCAAGGTAAAATTAAACCTTGCAGCGCTCTTTCGTTTGGAGCTAGTAACAGGAATCGAACCTGCAACCTGCTGATTACAAATCAGCTGCACTGCCAATTGTGCTATACTAGCGGGTACTAGATAATAATACCACAAACAGCAGTGCTTTGTCAAGACTTACAGCAATTCTACACCGGCATTACGGCAGGCTTTTACCGTGGCATCATCCCAAAGGCTGACCTGAACCTCACCTACATGGGCTTTGCCGAGCAGCAGCATGCAAAGGCGGCTCTGGCCGATGCCGCCGCCCATCGTCAAGGGCAGCGTGCCATCCAACAGCATCTTGTGGAAGGGCAGCTCTGCGCGCTCGGGGCAGCCTGCCTCGTCCAGCTGGCGGCGCAGCGATTCAGCATCCACGCGGATACCCATGCTGGACAGCTCCAGTGCGCAGCCAAGTGGCTTGTGCCAGAACAGAATATCGCAGTTCAGCGCCCAATCATCGTAGTCGGGGGCACGGCCGTCGTGGGGCTTGCCGCTGCGAAGCTTGCCGCCGATCTGCATGATGCAAACCGTGCCATGCTCCTTGGCAAAGGCGTTCTCACGCTGCTTGGCGGTAAGTTCCGGGTAGAGGTCCTCCAGCTCTTGTGTCGTGATAAAAGCTACATCACGACCGAGATGAATGTTCTTCAGCTCCGGAAACTTCCAGCGCAGCTCATCAGAGGTCGCGCAGACCGCATCCACGATGTCGCAGACGGTCTCCCGCAGAAAATCCAGCGTGCGCTGGTCTGCGGTAATAACGCGTTCCCAGTCCCACTGGTCAACATAGATGCTGTGCAGGTTGTCCAGCTCCTCATCACGGCGGATGGCGTTCATATCGGTCACAAGGCCCTGACCGGGGCGATAGCCGTACTTGTGCAGAGCATAGCGCTTCCATTTGGCAAGGCTGTGTACGACCTCGGCCTGCTCATTCAGGCTGGGCACATCGAACGCAACGGGGCGCTCCACACCGTTCAGGTCATCGTTCAGGCCGCTGCCCTGCATGACAAACAGGGGAGCCGTGACGCGCTTGAGATGCAGTGCCATGCAAAGCTTTTCCTGAAAGATCGTTTTGATAAGGCCGATGGCCTTCTGGGTGTCATACAGCCCCAGCAGGCTTTGGTACCCTTCCGGAATGATAATGCTGCTCATAGTAGAATCTCCTTTTTCTTTCCCAGATTTTGACCCTATGCTTACGCCTTGGCAAACTGACTTTCGTAGAGTTGCTTATAAAAGCCGCCCTGCGCCAGCAGTTCATCATGCGTACCGCGCTCGATAATGTTGCCGGCCTTCATCACCAGAATCTGGTCAGCATTTTTGATGGTGGACAGGCGATGGGCCACAATAAAGCTTGTGCGGCCCTTCATCAATTCTTCAAAGGCATCCTGCACCAGCACCTCGGTGCGGGTGTCGATGCTGGAGGTGGCCTCATCCAAAATCAGAATCGGCGGACGCCGCAGCATGACCCGCGCAATGCAGAGCAGCTGCCGCTGCCCCTGACTGATATTGCCGCCGTCCTCGGCAACCTGTGTGTCGTATCCGTTCGGCAGACGGCAGATAAAGCTGTGGGCGCGCGCCTTCTTGGCTGCGGCTATGATCTCCTCGCGGGTGGCGTCCGGTTTGCCGTAGGCAATGTTTTCTGCAATCGTACCGGCTTTGAGCCATGTTTCCTGCAGCACCATGCCCAGATTGGCGCGCAGGCTGTCCCGGGTCACCGTGTCGATGGGGTGTCCATCCACCCGCAGCGTGCCGCTGTTGATCTCATAGAACCGCATCAGCAGGTTTACAAGGGTGGTCTTTCCGCAGCCGGTCGGACCGACCAGCGCGATGCGCTGCCCCGGCTCGACCTTGAGGTTCATATCCTCGATCAGGGGTACATCGTCCTGATAGCGGAACCGCACATGCTCAAAGGCCACGCTGCCGGCACCGTGGGGCAGGCTCACGGCATCGGGGGCATCAGGGGTGATCGGTGTCTCATCGATCAGATCAAACACCCGCTGCGCACAGGCCAGCGCATTCTGCAGCTCGGTCATGACATCGGAGATGTCATTGAAGGGCTTTGTGTACTGGTTGGCATAGTTCAAAAAGACGCTCAGCTCGCCGACCGTGATACCGCCGGCAATCGCAACAAATGCGCCAAGTATGCCGACCGAGGCGTAAACCAGTGAATTTACAAAGCGGGTGCAGGGGTTCGTGGTCGAAGAAAAGAAGGTTGCCCGCACACCGCAGCGCTGCAGGTCGCGGTTGATGCGGTCAAAGCGCTCCTCAGCGCGCGCCTCATAGCCGAAGGCGCGAACCAGATGCTCGTTGCCGATCAGCTCCTCCACAAGGCTGGTCATCTCGGCGCGGGTCTCGCTCTGCACCCGGAACATAGAATAGGTGTGTGTCGCAATAAAGCGCGCCACAAAAATGGAGAGCGGTGTCAGCGCCACGACCACCAGCGCGATGCGCCAGTCTATATAGAGCATGACCCCCAGGGTACCCAGAATTGTCAGCACACCGGTAAACAGCTGGGTAAATCCCATCAGCAGGCCGTCACTGAACTGCTCCACATCGGTCGTGATGCGGCTGATCGCATCGCCGGGGCGGTGGGCGTCCATATATTTCAGTGGCAGAATCTCAAGCTGCTCAAACACGCGCACCCGCATATCCCGCACGACCTGAAGAGTGATGCGGTTGTTGACAACATTCATCAGCCATTGGGAGAGCGCCGTGCAGGCGATCGTGGCAGCCATAGCCAATGCGATGCGGCCAAGCCCCTGATAATCTACTTGCCCGGGCCCCACGATCTTATCGACCGCCCTGCCGGCCAGCACTGGTGCAAGCAGGGTGGTGACAACGGTGATGAGCGCCAATGTAAGCGTAAGAATGACCATGCCCTTGTAGGGGGTGATCAGCTGCAGAACGCGTTGGATCGTATTGCGGTCAAGCTTCTTCGATGTCTTGCTCATAGTGTTTTGGCCACCTCCTCCTTGCTCAGCTGGCTCAGGCAGATTTCCTTATAGACCTCACAGCTCTGCAGCAGTACGACATGGGGGGCATCACCAGCCAAGGTGCCGTCATCCAGCACAAGAATGTGGTCGGCGCGCTGCACGCTCGCCGCGCGCTGGGAGACGATAAAGACCGTCATACCCTGCGTTTTTTCTTTAATAGCCTTGCGCAGGGCTGCATCGGTGGCGAAATCCAGCGCGGAGGCACTGTCATCGAGAATCAAAATTTTCGGCTTCGGTACCAGTGCGCGTGCAATCGTCAACCGCTGCCGCTGTCCGCCGGAAAAGTTGCGTCCGGCCGTTTCCACGGGGGCATCCAGCATGCCGGGCTTGCTGCGGACAAAGTCTGCGGCCTGTGCGATTTCAAGCGCCTCCCAGATTTCCGCATCGGTGGCATTCGGAGCGGCCCACTGCATATTGTCGCGGATGGTACCGGTAAACAGCACTGCCTGCTGGGGTACGATCCCTACAAGGCCGCGAAGCTGTGCAAAGCTGTACTGCTTTACATCGTGACCGAACAGTGTCACCATGCCGCGGTCGGCGTCGTAAAAGCGGCAGATCAGATCGATCAGGGTCGATTTGCCGCTGCCGGTACCGCCGATCACGCCGATGGTCTCGCCGCAGCCGGCCGCAAAGGAAATATCGGTCAGGCTGGGCGCGCCCGCACCATGATAGGTGAAATCCACATGCTCAAACCGGACCGCCTCGGCAGCACCGTCAACCGCGAGCGGTGCCGTGCCGGGGTCCTCCATCGTGGTGCGGGTGTTCAGAATCTCATTCACACGCATACCGCTGGCCAACGCGCGCGTTACCGATACGACCAGATCCGCCAGACGCAGCAGGCTCAGAAGAATCTGGCTCATATAGTTGATCAGCGCGATAACCTCACCCTGAGTCAGCGCACCGGCATCGACCTCCATGCCGCCGCGCAGCAGCAACGCCACCACGGCGAGGTTGACTACCAGATAGGTCAGGGGATTCATCAGGGCGGAGATGCGGCCCGCTGCAAACTGCAGCGATTTCAAATGATCGTTTGTCTCGACAAAGGCAGCCAATTCATCGGCCTGCTGGGCAAAGGCGCGCACCACACGGGCACCCACATAGTTTTCACGGGTCAGCAGTGTCACACGGTCAAGGCCGTTCTGCGCCTCATGGTAAATCGGCACCGTGACCCGCATAATTGCCCAAATGATCAGCGAAACCGCAACGGTAACGCCGAGGAAAAGCAGCGTCAGTTTTGGGCTGATCGAAAATGCCATGATAAGCGCGCCAATAACAATGAACGGCGAGCGCAGCAGCAAACGCAGGGTCAGGTTCACACCGTTCTGGACCTGATTGATGTCGCTGGTCATCCGCGTGACCAGCGTGGGGGTGCCGATACCGTCCAGTTCGCTGTAGCTCAGCGTGTCAATATGACGGTACAGGTCCCTGCGCAGCGCCGTGCCGAAGCCCAGCGCCGCCGTGGCGGAAAAGTATTGGGCCGTCAGGCTGCTGGCAAGACCGATGGCAGCCAGCAAAACCAGCAGGCCGCAGCGCGTCCAGATAAAAGCTGCATCCCCGTTTTTGATGCCTGTATCAATGATGCTGGCGATGACCAGCGGTACAAACAGCTCAAAACAGGCCTCCAACATCTTGAATAGCGGCGCCAACAGGGCTTGTCGCTCATAGCCCTTGATGTAGCGCATCAATTTGTGCATGAAAATCCACCTCTCATGTGTAGATTGCGTGTAACTGCACTATTATACCACTAATTCAGGAATTTGTCACATCCTGATTCAACGGATTTCGATGATTATTTATCCGTCCGGCGTCTATACTTTCAATGGGCAGATACAAGAGGAGGATATGCAGATGTTCTGGGTCTACAGCTACAAAGGTTTTTCACGCACGGCGGCGCGCACCGTCCGCACCGCGCTGGTACTGGCAGGGCGGCAGGGCTGCTGTCAGGCCGACACAGGCCATCTGCTGCTGGCGCTGGTGCAGACGGCACGCGGCAGTGCAGCAGACTTCCTGCGCCGCAAGCGGGTCACCACCACAGCGCTGGCCAACTGCAGTGCCGCCCGGGCCGAAGGCGCACCGCGCAGGCTGCACCGCTGCGACCTTGCACCGGAGCTGCGCAAGGCGATGGAGTTTGCTGTGCTGGGGGCGCACGCTGCCAGTGCTGCCCGGGCCGAAAATGAGCATCTGCTCTGTGCTATGCTTGAGGATTCCACCTGCACAGCCAGCCGCTGGATGCTTTCCCTTGGTGTCGAGCTGCCGCAGGCCGCGCGGGAGTGCCGCCAGCTCTCGGGTCAGCTGGTATTGCCAGCACAGCCCCGGATGGCAGCCAGCCGCACGGGGCGTCCCAGCGAAAAATACGGCCGCGACCTGACCCGCCTTGCACAGGAGGGTCGTCTGGACCCGGTGCTGTGCCGTGACAGTGAGCTGGAGCGGATGGTGGAGATCCTTTGCCGCCGCCAGAAAAATAATCCCTGCCTGCTGGGGGAGCCGGGTGTCGGAAAAAGCGCACTGGCCGAAGCACTGGCCCAGCGCATTGCCTCTGGGCAGATTACCCCGGCCCTGCGGGGCAAACGGGTCTTATCGCTCGATATGGCCTCGATGGTGGCGGGCACGAAATACCGCGGTGATTTCGAGGAGCGCTTTAAGAACCTGCTTGAGGAGCTTTACCGCGACCGCTCGACCATCCTGTTCATTGATGAGATCCACATCATTGCCGGTGCCGGGGCAGCGGAGGGGGCTATCGATGCCGCCAGCATCCTAAAGCCGATGCTGGCGCGCGGGGAGATACAGCTCATCGGTGCGACCACGCCGGAGGAATACCGCAAAACGATCCAGAAGGACTCTGCGCTCGAGCGGCGGTTCGGGCGGGTGATGGTCGAGGAGCCGACACCAACCGCTGCCGAAACGATTCTCGCGGGCCTGATGCCCCGGTATGAGCGCTACCATGGGGTGGCCATCCCGTCCACAGCCATCCATGCGGCAGTCGAGCTGAGTGTGCGGTATCTGCCGGGGCGGTATCTGCCCGATAAGGCCATCGACCTGCTGGACGAAGCCGCGGCTGCACGCCGCATTGCCGAAAACAGCAGCGAGAAAAAAGCGCTGACCCCGGCAGACATTGCCCGTGTGGTGAGCAAGGCAAGCGGTGTACCCGCCGAGCGTGTGGGAGAGGCCGAGCGCGAGCGGCTTGCACAGCTGGAGCAGCGCCTTGCCGCAGAGGTCATCGGCCAGCCGCGGGCTGTAGCCTCGGTAGCTGCCGCCATACGCCGCAGCCGCACCGGCCTGCGGGAGAACAATCGTCCCATCGGCGCGATGCTGTTTTTGGGGCCTACCGGTGTGGGTAAGACCCAGCTGGCCCGCACGCTGGCCAAGGGCTGGTTCGGCAGCGAGAAGGCACTGCTGCGCTTTGATATGTCCGAATATATGGAGCGTCACACCGTGGCACGGCTCATCGGCGCGCCTCCGGGCTATGTAGGCCACGACGAGGGCGGCCAGCTGACCGAGGCTGTGCGCCGCCGCCCCTACAGCGTTGTGCTGTTTGATGAGATTGAAAAGGCGCACAGCGATATTCAAAACCTGCTGCTGCAGATTTTGGAGGACGGCACCTTGACCGATGCACAGGGCCGCAGAGCGGATTTTTCCAACACCATCATTTTGCTTACCTCCAATCTGGGTGCGCGGTGCCTTGCCGGGCAAACGGCCCCCATGGGCTTCGGCGCTGCCGGGGCGGAAAAGGACCGCCGCGGCCAGCAGGCAATCCGGGAGGCGAGGGAGTTCTTCCGCCCCGAGCTGATGGGGCGTCTGGACGAGACCGTGCTGTTTGACCCGCTCGGCCCGGAACAGCTGGCAGGCATTGCCGACCGGCTGCTCTGCGAGTTAGAAGAACGCGCAGCCGGGCAGGGCTACACCCTGCGCCATACTGCCGCAGCCGCCAAGGCGCTGGCAGGGGATACGGTGCCGCCCTACGGCGCGCGGGAGCTGCGCCGCACGGTCAGCCGTGCAGTAGAGCAGGCACTGGCCGACCGGATCGCCGACGGCACTGCCCAGCCCGGCACAGTCTACACGGCCGATGCCGATGCAAACGGGCATATCATCCTGACGCAGGACACCCTGACGGCCTGTGTGTAACGCCGCTGCACAAACAAATAGGGAGGCATCCGCCTGTAGCAGACGGATGCCTCCCTACTATTTTTATCAGCTTCGGAACAGCCCTCAATCCTTCACATACAGGCCGCAGTGGCAGGGGCCGTGATAGTCCGGGTCGGCCAGCTGCTGCTTGAACTCGCTGCAGATGCAGATATTTTCCGGGATATGCTGCAGACGGCAGGGGCAGTATCCGCCCGTACGCTTTAAACCCTCACGGATGGTCTTGACAATCTCCTCGTTGGGATTCAGATGAAACTTTGGCTTTTCCATCGCAGTTACCTCACTTTACGGTTTGACGCGGAACTCCTGCTCACAGTAGATGCAGCGGTAGCGGCCGCTCGGCGTCAGTGCAAAAATATGGTCGCAGCCCTCCTCGATAGAAGTAATGCAGCGCGGGTTCGTGCATTTGATGACGTTGACCAGCCGCTTGGGCTGCTCCGGGCGAATCTTCTCCACCACATGGCCGTCACGGATGACCGTGATAGAAATTTTGGGGTCAACATAGGCGAGAACATCAAAGCTCATCTTGCTGACATCGCCCTCGATCTTTATTATGTCCTTTTTTCCGTCCTTTTGGCTGCGGACGTTCTGCAAAAGTGCCACGCTGGCATTGTTCAGCTTTTCCAGCTCCATCATGTGGTAGAGCGCCAGACCCGTGCCTGCGGTAATGTGGTCAATGACCACGCCGTTCTGGATTTCATCAACCTTCAACATTGAACGCTACCTCCCCGGTCTTGGGGTCTTTGAGACCCAGCAAAGTCATGATCAGCGCCATGCGCATATGGACACCGTTCTGCACCTGGTCAAAGTACGCTGCGCGCGGGTCGTCATCCACGTCCAGCGTGATCTCATTCACACGGGGCAGGGGATGCAGCACCGGCATATCCGCGGGGGCCAGAGCCAGCTTTTCCTTTGTCAGGACATAGCTGTTTTTCAGACGGATGTAATCTTCTTCATTAAAGAACCGCTCTTGCTGGACGCGGGTCATGTAGAGGACGTCCAAATCGGGCAGAGCCTCCTCCATGCTGCGTGTCTCAACATAGGGGATGTTGTTAGGCTCGAGGATCTCGCTGATGATGTAATCCGGCACGCGCAGCTCCTCGGGTGAGATGAGCACAAACTTCATGCCCGGCAGACGGGACAGGCTCTTGATCAGGCTGTGCACCGTGCGGCCAAACTTCAGGTCGCCGCAGAAGCCGATGGTCAGATGATCCAGGTGCCCCTTGCGCTGGCGGATCGTCATCATGTCCAGCAGCGTCTGGGTGGGGTGGCTGTGGCCGCCGTCACCGGCGTTGATGACCGGAATGCGGCTGTAGCGGGACGCGCGCAGCGGGGCACCCTCCTTGGGGTGGCGCATGGCAGCAATGTCTGCCACACAGCTGATCACGCGGATGGTATCGGCTACGGTTTCGCCCTTGGAGGCGCTGGAAACACCGGCATCGGGGAAGCCCAGTACCTGACCGCCCAGGTTCAGCATGGCTGCCTCAAACGAAAGGCGGGTACGGGTGCTCGGCTCGTAGAAAAGCGTTGCCAGACGCTTGCGCGCGGCAACATCTTTATAAGCGGCCGGATCATCGTGGATACGGTCGGCAAGGTCCATCAGGCTGAGCGTTTCTTCCAGCGTAAAATCCGCCGGGTCGATCAAATGTCTCATACACAATCCCCTTTATAATAGCTCTATATTCTAAGCGGCGATATGCCGCTTACAATCAAACCAGTTTGCGCACCATGGCAAAATCAAAGAAATCCGTGTAGCAGGTCTGGCAGCAAAGCACCGGCTTGCAGGTGCGGGAGTAGCAGATCTCATCCAGCTGCAAAAGTGCCTGCTCCGGGCGCAGCCCCAGCTGGCGGCGGATGCCCAGTGTACCCATTACAGCGTGCAGCGTTGTCAATGTCTCGGCTACCTCCACGCGGCAGTGCTGCTCAACGATCTCAAAAATCGGGCGGCTGAAGTCGATTGCATCAAGCCGCTTGCCGCCGAACAGTGCCAGCGGCAGAATATCGGTGGAGTACAGCACCGGCGTTTCATCTGCCAGCACGCGGCGGCGCACAAACACCAGCGTATGTTCCTTCTCCGGGTCAAGGGCCAGCCGCTCCATCAGTTCGGGCGTTGCGGTTTCCCGTGTGACCATCAGGTTATCGCTGTGCGGCACCCGCCCGATTGCGCGGATCATCTTGTTGAACTCCAACTTCTGATCCATGCGGTTCTCAACCATCAGCACATCGCGGTTGACAAGCGTACCGATGCCGCGCACCCGCTCCAGATAACCGTCGCGCTCCAGCTCACTCAGGGCATCGCGCACCACGGTGCGGCTAACCCCCAGCGCCTCAGCCAGCTCCAACTCACTGGGCAGCTGTGGTGCGGCAGCGTAGATTCCATCGCGCAGCTCCTCCAGCAGGCGTTGGGCGGTCTGCTGGCTGCGCAGCTCGCCGCCAAGGCGGTTTTCCGTCGTTTTATTCATTGGCAAATTCCTTTCGTGCCCGGCAGATATCGGCCAGACAGCATTTGTCACAGTAAGGCTTTGTGCGCGCCGTGCAGACTGCGCGGCCGTGATCCACCAGGCGGTGGCAGAAGCCGTTTCCCTCCTCGGGGGGGATGATCTTCCACAGCGCCTTCTCGACCTTGGCCGGGTCCTTGCAGTTGTCCACAAGACCGATGCGGTTGCACAGGCGGATGCAGTGGGTATCTGTCACAATGGCCGGCTTGCCGAAGACATCCCCCATTATCAGGTTGGCACTTTTGCGGCCAACCCCCGGCAGGGAGAGCAGCGCATCAAAATCATCGGGCACACGGCAGTCAAATTTATCCCGCAGCATCCGCATACAGGCGGAAATATCCCGCGCCTTGCTGTAGCCCAGCCCGCAGGGCTTGACAATGGCTTCGATCTCCTCCGGGCTGGCGGCGGCCAGCTCCCTGACGCCGGGGAACCGGGCAAACAGCTCCTGCACAACGACATTCACCCGTGCATCGGTGCATTGGGCTGCCAGACGCACCGACACCAGCAACTGCCATGCGTGGTCATAGTCCAGCGTGCAGTCACTTGCCGGGTATTCAGCCTTAAGCCGCGCAATACAGACCGCTGCGAGTTCCTTCTTGGTCACCGTGTATTTCTCCGTTTCGTGCTATTTCTTTAATATTACCACGATACTGCCCTCTAATCAAGTCCAGAAGTATGATGTTTTGGGACACAATGCGGTAAATGTTTTTGCCCGGGCAGCACCGAACCCCTGCTGTCCATCGGGCAGCAGGGGTTCGGTACGGCTGTGCTTTATCTTTTTGTTATTTTCCGGTATCGTTTGCAACGGCTTCGGCAATCAGCTTTTCCAGCGTAGCCATGTTGGCCTCCTGATCGATGCCGCCCATGATCGGCTCCCCGACGATGTTGCCCTGACGGTCCACAACACAGGTAGTGGGGAAGGCCATGATGCCCAGTGCAAACTTACCGGCCTCGCCGTTAGGGTCAAAGTAGATATTGCGGAAGGATGCGCCTGCGGATTCCAGAATTTTCTTGGCCGTGGCGATGTTGTCCGCGTTGCCGTCCAGTGTCTCGGTATTGACGCCGATGACCTCGCCGCCCTGCTCCTTGATGCGCTGGTTGAGTGCGTCAAGGTCATCCATCTCATCCACGCAGGGCTTGCAGCCGCTGAACCAGAAGTTTACAACGGTGAACGCATTGTTGGCAAACAGGCTGCTATCAACGCTGTTGCCGTCAAGGTCCTTACCCTCAAACTGGGGGAAGGTGCTGCCGTTCTCCGCTGCGCTCTGGCTGGCGGCATCCTCCTGAGGAAGGGCTGCGATCTGATTTTCGATCTCCCGGATCTTATCAGCGTCCGCCTTGAGGGAGGCGTACTCCTCCTCGGTGAACTGATCCTTCGCGTTGTCCACGGCACTCATAAGGAACTCGCCGTAATTGTTGCTGAGGGTGGTCTGCGTCACATTCTTGTCCATCGAGGCAAAAACCTTTTCCCACAGTTCATCGTTCGCGCCCAGAATGTCGTTTTCCTCTGCAAGAAGCTGCTCCTCGGTTTTGGTCTGTGCGACGGAGGCTGCTTCACTGCTGGCGGTGGAGGCTGCTTCGCTGCCGGCGGCAGTGCCTGCCTGCTGGCTGCCGCAGGCGGCGAGGGAAAATACCAGAACCATGCTGGTCAAAATTGCTGCAATTCGTTTCATACTCAAATCTCCTTACTGTTATCTGCCTTATCGCCAAAGCCGTACTGATAGTGTATCGCCTTGGTGGGGCAGGATTTTATACACATACCGCAGCGGATACACTCCGCGTGGTTTGGTGTCTTTGTAATATCCACATCCATCTTGCAGGCCCGCGCACAGGCACCGCAGGACACGCATTTGTCGGTGTCTACCCGCATCTGGAAAAGAGATACTCGGTTCATGACCGCGTAAAAGGCCCCCAGCGGGCAGAGCCACTTGCAGAACGGGCGGTAAAACACCACACTGGCAGCAACGACCGCCAGCAGGATGCAGAGCTTCCAGCTGAACAGCTTGCCGAGCGCGGCGCGTATCCCTGCATTGGTCAGCGAGAGGGGAATCGCACCCTCCAGCACACCCTGCGGGCAGAGATACTTGCAGAAGAACGGATCACCCATTCCCATCTCATTGACAACAAGCGCAGGCAGCAGCACCACCATGATGAGCAGCACGGCGTACTTCAAATAGCGCAGCGGCTTCAGTCGCTTGGTGGAGAGCTTGGGCGAGGGGATCTTATGCAAAAGCTCCTGCAGCCAGCCGAACGGGCAGAGAAAGCCGCAGATAAACCGCCCCAGCAGCACCCCCAACAAAATCAGGATGCCGGTAATATAATAAGAAAACCGGAATTTTGACGAGCCGACCACAGCCTGAAACGCGCCGATCGGGCAGGCCCCCGCCGCGCCCGGGCAGGAGTAGCAGTTCAGCCCCGGTACGCAAACTGTTTTTCCCTTGCCCTGATACAGAACACCCTTGGCAAAATTCGGCAGGTGGATGTTCGTCAGCAGTGCCGCGCCTGCCTGAATCCAGCCCCGGAAACGGGCCAGAAAAGAACTTTTTTTCTTATCCAATGCCAACACACTCCATACACAACCGGATAGCCTTTGCCATCACCGTATCTGCCTCCCCGCGCCAGATGCCGAAGCCGATCATCAAAACGGCGGCCAACAGCAGCGCCGACTGGGCGATTGCTTTTTTGTTTATCACTTTCGGTTGCTCCTTTCTGTTTGATGAGATTAGTATACACCTGCCGGTATAAAATTTCTGCTAAGAAAAAATTAACGCAGACTTTATCGAAATCTGCTATAATGACTGTTATAAAGGTATCGCTGCAATGCTTTTGCCGTGTGCAGCGCCAAAAAGAACCTTAAAAATAAGGGAGATGATCGCTTATGCGTCTTTTGTTGATAGAGGATGAACCGACCCTGCGGGAAAGCGTAGCTAAAAAGCTGCGCCGCTCCGGCTACGAAACGGATGACTGCGGTGACGGAGAGGCTGCGCTTGAGCTGCTTGCCGCAGAGCGGTACGATCTTGTCCTGCTCGATCTCAATCTGCCGAAGGTGGACGGCATGACCGTTCTGCGCACGCTGCGCAGGACCGACCTTGAAACGCCGGTGCTGATTCTGTCCGCCCGCAGCGAAATTTCCGACAAGGTGGAGGGGCTGGACGCAGGTGCCAATGATTATCTGGCCAAGCCGTTCCATCTGGCTGAGCTGGAGGCCCGTGTGCGCAGCCTGACCCGGCGGCAGTTTATCCAGCGTGATGTATGCCTGCGGTGCGGGCGGCTGACCTTTGACACCAAGAGCCGCCTTGCCATGGCAGACGGCCAGCCCATCCCGCTGACCCGCAAGGAGAGCGGCGTGCTGGAATATCTGCTGCTGCATCAGGGGCGTCCTGTCAGTCAGGAGGAGTTGATCGAGCATGTCTGGGACAGCAGTGTCGATGCGTTCAGCAACTCGATCCGCGTGCATATCTCAGCCCTGAGAAAAAAGCTGCGCACCGCACTGGGGTACGACCCCATCCGAAACCGCATCGGTGAGGGATATGAGTTGGAGGAAAATGAACTATGAATCGCATATCTTTTCAGTGGCGGATCACGCTGATGACCGCTGTGCTGATTGCCGGAGCCTGCATCTGCCTGAATCTGCTGCTCTACCGCTCCGGCGCCACCGGCATGGACAACCTGAACGGGTATGTCCTGCAATATCAGCAGAGCGATGAGGAAAACCTGACGATTGAAATACCGGACGATCAGATGTCGGACTTTCTTGTACAGTTTTCGCAGGAGGTCTACGATGCCAAAGCTGTTTTCGGGCGCAAGGGCTGGTGCATCACGGCAGCGGTAACGCTGCTGAGCGCAGCGATTGCCTATTTCGTCAGCGGCAAGGCGCTGGAGCCCTTGAAAAAGCTTGCGCAGCAGGCCGAACGCATTGATCAGGACAGCCTTGTGGAGGTTCGCTTAGAGGAAAACACGATCCCGGAATTTCGCAACCTGAGCCAGTCCGTCAACCGTATGCTGGACCGGCTGGCGCAGTCCTTTGACCTGCAGCGTCAGTTTGCCGGCAACGCCGCCCATGAGCTGAAAACACCACTGGCCATCATGCAGGCAAAGCTGGAAATGTTTGCTGAGGAACACCCCGATGCCGACAGCGAGGTCAATGACCTGCTCCGCTTTCAGACGGATCAGGTGTCCCGTCTGGCAGGCCTTGTCCGCACACTGCTGGAAATGAGCGATCTGCAGTCTATCCCGCGTGAGGATCTTATCGAGCTGGCCCCGCTGGCCGATGAGATCGTGGCCGACCTGACCCCGCTGGCACAGCGCCGCAGCGTCACCCTTTTTCAGGAATGTGAGGATGTCAGCATCAAGGGCAGCGACACCCTGATCTACCGCCTGCTTTTTAATTTGGTCGAAAACGGCATCAAGTACAATACCCCCGGCGGTTCTGTGCATATCACGATCCAACAAAAGAAAAGCAGCGCTGTGCTGCGTGTTGCAGACACAGGCTGTGGCATCCCGGAGGAGTACAGGACGAGTGTGTTCCAGCCCTTTTTCCGGGTAGATAAATCCAGAAGCCGGGAGATGGGCGGCGTAGGCCTTGGGCTTGCGCTTGTGCGGGAGATTGCCCTGCTGCACAGCGGCACCGTTACAGTTGAACCGGCTGACGGGCAGGGGACGGTGTTCACGGTCACCCTGCCGATTCAGGCTTGACAGCCGTCTGCGGTGTCTTATTCCTCTGCCAATTCTACCACCAGCTTTGCCTCACTGGCGGCAATGGCAAGCTGCAGCTTGTTTTCCAGCCCGGTCTTTTGCAGCATATTGATGACATGATACTTAACGGTCGAGGGCTCCACACAAAGCGCCTTGGCGATCCCGCTGTAGGAAAGCCCGCGCACCAACAGGCGCAGCACGCGCATCTCAGCAGGGGTAAAGTCGCTGCTCATCGTCATGCCGATCTTTACGCTCGGCGGCATATCGGGGAAGATATGCGCCCCCTGCACAGTACTGCGCACGACCTGCATCAGGGTCCTTTCATCGCCGTCCTTATACCACAGGCTGTTTGCACCTGCCGCCTTGGCGCGCTTTAAAATTTCATGGTCGATCAGCGAGGTAACGACCACGATTTTGATGCCCGGGTGCGCCTTATGGATCTTTTCGGCGGCGGCCAGACCGTTTTCGCGGTGTTCGGTCTGCACATCCATCAGCACAAGGTCGATGTCCTCGGTATCACACAGGATCGGAGCCTCTGCAGCGCCGGGGATAGACACAGCAAGCTGATACCCGTCCTCGTTCTGAATATAGCTTTCAAGCAGGCTTCGGACCAGCTTTTGGTCCTCAACGATCATAACGCGTATCATAAATGCTCTCCTTATCGGGCAGGGTGACTTCCAGAACAAACACAGGCAGGGAGTGTACGGTTACCGTACCCCCTGCTTTTTCAATACGGCGGCGGAGCGAGGATAGCCCGCCGCCTTCCTTTATCTCCGCCTTGGGCGGTGCGCCGTTGTTCGTGATGCAAAGGTGCCATTCCTGCGGCCGGTGCTCGGAATCGGCGTACAATTCCGTGGCGCCCGCATGCCGCACAGCGTTGGAGGTACACTCCCGCAGGATCAGTGCGTAGAACTCGCGGGTGGCGCGTGCCGCAGGGTACGCACCGCGCAGCTGTACGGTTGCGCCCAGAACAGCCGCCCGCCTTTGCATATAGCGCAGCGGATCCTCGGCAGCATTCTCCTGCCGGGTGCGGCATAGCAGGGAAATGGAGCTTTCCCACTGCGCGGCCTCGCTCTTGATCCGGGCAAGATCGTGCTCATGCCGCAGTGCGCGCCGTGCGGCAAGCAGGGTATGGCCGATGTCGTCATGCACCCGCATCTTCATTTTCAGGATCTCTTCCTCCCGCACAATGTCGGGCATATTGTCATATAAGCGCTTTGCGCGGCGGTTCGCATCGGCAAGGCGCTCGTTTTCCTGCTGCAGTGCAGCATGCAATGCAGCCAGCTGGGTGACATCGGTGGCCATCACCTCGGTGTACGGTATGCCGTATTTGTCCTGAACAAGGCGCACCGTGAAATGATATACCGTTCCGTCCGGGAATGCGTAGATGCGGGTCGCCTCATCGCGCAGCCGCACACCGCCGCCGGGATTTTGCAGCGCCTGCTCCAGATCCGTAAGGGTCTGCAGATCGCGGCCGCAGAGGACTGCGGAGATTTCCTGCATCCTGTGATTGATCAGGCGCAGCAGGCCGTTGCGGTCAAAGTAGCAGATGGCCGCCGGCAGCGTGTCAAAGCCTTCCTTGACAGCATTGCGGGAGATTCGCAAAATCATAGGCCGCCTCCTTCTGCCGGAAACATTGTGAAATACAAAAGCCCGTCATCATCCCGTTCAAGCTGCATTTGCGGCAGGTCGGGCAGTGCAGCGGGTGCGTCCGTGCATTGAACGCTGCAGCGCAGTCCCCAGCCTTGCGCAGTATGCTCGGCGCAGAAAAGGATCTCCTGCAGCCCCGGCAGGGTCGCTTCTATGATGGCTTCAAAGGCGTCATAGATTGCCACGGCGGACACAGGGGGAATCTTTGCTGTGTCGGCGATCTGTACGGCGCAGCGTATATCACTCAGGCGCAGGCTCTCGGCCGATTCAAACAGGCTCAGCCGCAGCTCCGTGGTGTCGATATCCTCCGCCTTGTCGCAGACAAAAACAAGGTTGCTACGCCGCTTGATATAGGTCCCCAAAATGACGATGTGCTTCAGCAGCCGGCGGGCGGCATCGACATCGTCCGTGGCCCTGAGCGCGATCAAATATTCCTGTATCCGTGCCAGCTGGCGGGCTGTGACGGTCTCGATTTTGTCATACAGTCGGTTCTGCTCGCTCAGCTTCAGCCATTGTGCCTTCTGGGCTGTTTCCGCCTGTATGATGTCCCCGATGTCATGCAATTCCTCCTGCGTGAGGCGCAGCTCCTCCAGCAGTGCCACCAATTCGGTGATGTCCTCCTGCCAGAAAACATACCCTTTCCGGATCGGGTGGCCGTGAAGCTGGGTCGTGGCATCCAGCTGGACACTGCCGGTGAGCGCCTGACGCAGCTGCTCCTCGCGGAGCGGCGCTGCCTGCATCGAGGATTGCACAGGCACAAACGCCCGGTCTGTGATCAGTCCCTTGGCAGAAGATACCTCAAACAACGTGGCATACCCCATGTTGGATTGGATAAGCCCGCACCGGATGCACGCCTCAAAGGACGCTGTAAAGGTCAGGCATTGCACCACGGTCATATCACCGGCAATCGCATGCATCCACGGCACATTCAAAATATGCTTGTACAGTAAAGCATAGAGCGTGGCAAAAAAAATCGGCACAAGCGGCAGCCAGAGGATGCGCTTTGTATGCGGAATACGGCAGCGCCGTACAAGGTACACTACCGTGAACACGGCACAGGAAAATATCCACAGCAGACAGAGGTAATATACGAACCGATAGGTGTAATCGGGGCTGCCCAGTACCTCCTGCCCGGGCGGGAACGCGAACGCAAGCTGATGGCAGTCGTTTGTCAGCACCAGACTGAACAGCACCACCGGGAACACAAAGATCAGATGCCGATATTTGTACAGCGGACCGGACTGCCCCCGATCCAAAAAGAAAAGCGTATAAAGTGCAAGGGTCGGGATCAGCAGCATCGGGATATAGTATGCATACCACAATCGCCGCAGCATCTCCGGTGTCTGGGCAAAGTCATAGCGGATCAGGCGGATATCCAGCCAGAACAGCATCAGGGCGGCAGCGCCCAGCAGGCAGCGGCGGGTCTGTGCGTGCAGGATACGCCACCAGACCGATACCGCCCAGGAAAAGATCAGAATATTATACAGCACCGTGCGCCAAATGCCGGAATACGGCATATAAAACGCCCGCATCAGGACAGCGCAGAGAATCACCCCTGCAACCGCAGCGGCTAAATACAGATTGCCAAGCCGTACCTTTGTCATAGCGCCTGTCCTTTCCAAAAAGGGTATCGTGCTGTCTTTTCACACTATTATTATGACGCAATCCGCCTAATTTTGCAATAGTGTTGAAAAAGACAGAAAAAAGTTCAAAAAAACTATCCAAATGGTGGGGGCAAAAATTCTTCCGATCCTGTATGATGAAATTGACAAATAGTATTCTTTGCAGGGAAGGAGGGCTGCGCCGTGCGAAGGATCGTTTTGGACGCCCAATACTCTGTGATGACGAGCGCATTGACAATGGCACTGAAACACGGCAGAGCGGATTTTCAGGTACAAAACGCCGGCCCTAAGACAAAGGATATTGTAAAGCTATGCCGTTCCTGCCGGGCGGATGTACTGCTGCTGGAGGTCTGTCCGCATCCGCCGCGCACCCTGCAGGACAGACTGCTGCTGGCAAACGACCTGCGGGATGTCTGCCCGCACTGCAAAACGGTACTGCTTGTGGATGAGGCCGAATATCCCGAGTTGGCCACCGCCGTGTGTCTGGCAAAAAAGGATCACATTGTCGATGATTTCGTCTACGCTTCCGTCTCGCCTGCCTATCTGAGCGCTATGATGGACACTTTATGACCAAAAGGAGGACAGCTATGAAAAAAGTACAACGAACGCTCGCTGCCGCATTGGTAGCCATGATGCTTATGGCTTTGGCCGGTTGCTCCAAGGGGGATGTAACCAAAGAGGTCGATTCCGGTTTATCCGACCTGAAAGCGCAGGCCGCCGAACCGGCTGTTGAACCCCAGACGGAGACCCCGGCAGAGCCCAAGACCGACGCGGCATCCGAACCGGCATCCGAACCTGCCTCAGAGCCTGCTGCAGAGTCGGAGCCGGAAGCCACCGCCGAACCGGCCCCCGCTTCCGCCCCCGCGGAGAATCCCGACTACCCGTCGGCCGCCGGGCTGAACACCGAGACCCTGGAGGCATTCGGTTCGGACTACACGCTGACACTCAATGTGACCTGCCCCGACCAGGGCTGGTACAAGTCCGTTTCGCCCCGTTTCGCGGATGTCAAGCTGTTCCCGACCGATGACCCCAGCCATATCTTCTCCGGCGACCCGCGCATAATATTTGAGCTGAAAAGCGGTCTGGACAAGATCAACTACTATTACGACAGCTTTGAAAACGTGGAGGAGCTTGCCCCGCGCACCATCGGCGGCGTGGAGATGGCCGGACGCACCTACAAAAACGTAGGTATGTGGTGGACCGAATACTACGGCGAGATGCCCACCGGCGGCTGGCTGGCCATCAGGATCTCCGGTGTGGACATTGACCCCGGCACCGAAGGCGACACCATTCTGAGCAGCGTCACCTTTGGCTAAGCACAGGCAGTTTGCCGCACTCTCAACCGAAAGGCGGGTGAACCAACCATGAAAAAACGCTGTGCCGTACTATTGGCGGCGGCGATGCTGCTGTCTGCGGTAGGCTGCACACAGGACAGCAAGCGGCCCGAGCCGACCGAACCGGCTGCAAGCGCAGTGAGCGAGACCTCCGCTGAAAATGTGGAAGCTACGGAGGAGGCCCCGCAAAAGCCGCAGCCCTCCCGCAGGTTTGATGATTCCCGCATCTCTACGCTGTATGATGTGGAATTCAGCTACACCGACCCCTACGGCAACAAGGACACCTATTTTTACGAGGTTCCGCAGATCGATGATGACACCGAGGGCGCAAAGAACATCAACGAGATGATCGGCTACCGCTTCGGCTATCTGGTAGAGCGCGCCGAGGACGCCCGCTCCCGCAATGATTTTATCGACACAAACTACATCATCTGGATAAGCACCTGGACCGGCCCGGTATTGAGCCTGCAGATCACAAGCGTTGACACAATGTACAACCGCGATGTAGGCACCTACCATTACAACTTTGAAACCGGCAAGGAACTTTCCAACACCGAAATGCTCGAATACCTTGGCTACACCGACAACGACCTGACCTTAAAAGCAGTGCAGCGCGCCGTGGCCCAGCATTTCGATACCTACTACGGCAGCGATGACCCCACCTACGCATCCGAGCTTTACAAGATGCGCGCACAGAGCCTGAACGGGCTGAGCGATGTATTTACCTACTATGCCGTCTACCCCTACTACACAGGCGGTCTTATCGTCACCGTGCCGATGTACACCCCTGCCGGGGCCGGCATGATGTGGACGGACATAGATGTTTACCCCGACAAGCGGCAGGCCAGCGGCCAGATCCTGCACGGGCAGGATGAATGGTTTACCTGCGATGTGACTGCCGCAGGCGAGGTGACGGTACGCGCCCTGACCGACTATGTTACCCCTGACGGCGCTGTGACCTATCAGACCATGAAGGAATGGTACGAATTGGGCGACAAGACCGAGTTCGCGGTCAGCGGCTGTTACGGCAACTATGTAAAGATGCTGATGACCAGCATCGGGCAGGACTACGCCCCCTATGTTTTCCTTCTGACCGAGAACGGCAATGTCGAATACATTGATGTCATCAGCGGCGCACAGTGCGGCACCATGGTCAACGGCGGTCCGCTCTTCGGTATCAACGGAATTGTCCGGTTTGAGACCGGCACGGCCTACGATGCGGAGTACGGCGCCGAGTACACGACCGTGTACGGCGTTTCCCGCGATAACGAAAAGTTCAACCTGATGGAGGCTGTCTGGAACACCGCTCCGCTGAGCATTCCGAGCATGGTCGGCTCCTTTGTGAGTGAGGATACCGGCACTTGGTTTGAAATCTGCGAGGATCAGCCGAACTTCTATACCGGCGAATACGCCAACGGCCAGAGAGTTCCGGCCACATGGGACAGCAGCATCTCCTACCTTGGTATGGATGACCGCGGCTGGATCTGCTCTGTTTCGCTGTTCCGTATGGATTCAGGGCGTACACAGCGCGAAACGCTGTCTATGATGCCCGATGATTACGGCGGCGTCAATGTAATGCACATCGGCGGGGAATCCCTTCTGAACCTGCCGCAGCAGGAAGCTGTATGGTTTGAAATGACACAGGAATAAGCAAGAGTCTGAAATATTACTTTATAAAAGGAGGCAGACACTATGGCAACATGTACGCAATGTGGTGCCGAGTTAAAGCCCGGTACTAAATTCTGCGAAAATTGCGGTGCAAAAGTATCCGTACCGCAGCCCGCCGCACAGCCCACAGCTGTGCCCCAGCCCCCGGTTCAGCCGACTCAGGCTGCACCGCCGCCCCCGCAGCCTGTACAGACGCCCCCGCAGCCGCAGGCAAGCGGCGGCAACCCCTATGCAGGCGGCGCACCTGCCGCCCCGCAGCCGCAGACGAACGCAGCGAATCCTTACGCAGGCAATGCGCCCGGCACACCGCCGCAGACCGGCGCAGGCGCACCGATTTACGCCGGAAAAACGCCCCCGCCCGCGTCCACACCGCCTGTCACGCCGCCACCGGGCGGCACGGGCGGCAACCCTTACGGCAATGTGGCCCCCGGCGGCAAGGCCAAGCGCCCCCGCGCACCAATGTCCCCCAAGCGGATGATCCTGATCGCCATCCCGGTGATATTCCTGCTTATGATCATCGTAACAATGATCAGCGGCTCCATCCGCACCGGCAAGCCGAACGCCAGTGACCCGAATCAGGGCACTTGGGAAGCAGCCTACGCCGAGATCGGCGGCTCCGTGACGCAGGTCGAGGATGCCTTCGGCAGCGGGTTCCTGATGGACCTGAATGACAAGGGCAAGTGCGTTGTAACGGTGGACGGCACCAAGTCCTACGGCAAGTGGACGCTGAACGGCGGGGCCTTCCAGCTGGATTGCGGCGGCCTGAGCTGCACCGGCACCCTGCAAGACGAGATCCTGACCCTGAACGATGTGCAGGGACAGGGCGTAACGCTCTACTTCGTCAAGTCCGGCAGCACCATGCAGCAGCCTCTGGACGGTGACAACATGACCCAGGGCACCACCGCAGGCAGCGATACCGATGTGGGCATCTATGTGCTGGAATCCGCCTCCGACAGCGAGTACACCCTCTCCAAGGAGGAGCTTGCCCTCGTCGATATGGAGGACTTCTACATTGAGCTGCGTGCGGACGGCACCGGCGAAACCTACATGGAGGATTTTGTCACCTTCCAATGGAAGGACGGCAACTTCTACGCGCTGACCGACCCCAATACCCCGGCCATGACCTACACCCGCGAGGGTGACCTGCTGACCATTGAGTTTGACGGTATGACCATGGTCTTTAAGCGCAGCGACACCAAGCCCGAAATTGACCCCGCTTTGCTGGACGGCGGCGATGACGAATATGACATCGACGGCACGGATGAGCCTGACCCGCCCTACACCTACGACGACGGCAACACCTACGATGATTTGGGCAACACCAACTGGTACGGCTGGTTCCGGATGGAAAACTACAAGAATGTACCGAACCGCGACTACTTTGACACCGACACCTACGATTGCTGGGGCTACATCGGTGAGAGCGAGGACGGCAGCCACTACTTTGAGGTTTACCGTGACGGCATGCCCGATGACCCGGTCATCACGATGTGGGTCAATGTCTATGATGACCATATCGAGCCGATACTGGACGGCTACGACTGGGTGCTTGACCAGAACATAACCAAGAGCGATGCGTATAAGTTCAACCTGTACCCGTATAACGACAGCATCTCGCTGTTCATGTATGACTACGAGGGCGAGGATGGCACGGCCTGTGCAATCAGCTTCTACATGAGGCTGGACGGCACCGAGTGGAACGAGGAGCTCGAAGAGCTGCCGCCCCGCTATGAGGAGTACAAGGCCGCCTTGGCCAACAAATAACGACCTGATTTATCTGTACAAAATGGGGCGGGCCCTGCCCGCCCCTGACATAGGAGGATCATTATGGGACTTATCAGAGCTGCAATGGGCGCTGCTGGCGGCGTTATGGCCGACCAGTGGAAGGAATACTTTTATTGTGAAGCCATGCCGGCTGACCTGTTGGCTACCCGCGGCTGGAAACGCCAGAGCGGACGCAGCGCCAACACAAAGGGCAGCGACAACATCATTACAAACGGCTCGATCGTGGCCGTTGCCGACGGCCAGTGTGCCATGATCGTCGAGCAGGGCAAGGTCGTGGATATGTGCGCCGAGCCGGGTGAGTACACCTACGATACCGGCAGCGCTCCCTCGCTCTTCAGCGGCGACCTGTCCGACTCGATCGGCGCAGTGTTCCAGAACATCGGCAAGCGCTTTACCTTCGGCGGCGAGGCCCCGATGGATCAGCGCATCTATTACTTCAACACCAAGGAGCTGGTGGGCAACAAATACGGCACGCCCAGCCCGGTGCCCTTCCGCGTGGTGGATCAGCGCGCCGGCATCGACATCGACATTGCCATCCGCTGCTTCGGTGAGTACAGCTACCGCATCACCAACCCCATTTTGTTCTACACCAATGTCTGCGGCAATGTGGAGGAAGGCTACACCCGCGATGAAATCGACGGGCAGCTGAAATCCGAGCTGATGACCGCCCTGCAGCCCGCCTTTGCCAAGATCAGCGATATGGGCATCCGCTATTCCGCACTGCCCGGCCATACAATGGAGCTTGCCGAGGCCCTCAACGATGTACTCTCCGCCAAGTGGGGCAAGCTGCGCGGCATTGAGATCGTATCCTTCGGCGTATCCAGCGTGAAGGCCAGCGAGGAAGACGAGCAGATGCTCAAGGAAATGCAGCGCAACGCAGCCTTTATGGATCCGACCCGCGCCGCTGCGCATCTTGTCGGCGCACAGGCCAGTGCCATGCAGACCGCAGCCGGCAATCAGGGCGCAGGCCCCGCCATGGCTTTTATGGGCATGAATATGGCCGGTGCGGCAGGCGGCATGAACGCACAGGGGCTGTACCAGATGGGCGCCCAGCAGCAGGCCGCCGCACAGCCCGCCCCGGCTCCGGCATCTGCCCCCGCCGGGTGGACCTGCAGCTGCGGCCAGACCGGCAACACCGGTAAATTCTGCGCCAACTGCGGCAACCCCAAGCCTGCCCCGGCACCCGCAGCCGACAGCTGGGTATGCAGCTGCGGCACCTCCAACACCGGCAAGTTCTGCTGTAACTGCGGCAGCCCCAAGCCCGCACCGGCTCCCGCCAAGTGCAGCCAGTGCGGCTGGACCCCGGATGACCCGGCCCATCCGCCCAAGTTCTGCCCGGAGTGCGGTAAGCCGTTTGGCCAGTGATGCGCAAAAAAATTGCTGCGGTGCTTTGCGCCGCAGCCGCTTTTCTGACAATGTCCGGCTGTAAAAAAGCACCGCCCGGCACACTGACCGGTATCAGCATCAGTTATTCCGGCATGTGCTATGACGACACCTACGGGTTCAGTATAACAAATGACCCGGCTGACGGCTGCCTTTTCAGCTGTAATTACAAGGATGATGAATGGGTGGAACTGGAAAATATCCCTGTTGAGGACACCCATTGGCAAGAAGCTCTGGCTCTGGCAGAAAAGCTGGGGCTGGAAAGCCTGCCGGACGAAAAGAAAAATCCTCCCGGCTTATTTATTACCGATGAAACGTTAGATAGCGTTTGCCTGATTTACAAGACTCCGGATAACGAGACCATCTGCCGTTATCTGGATGCCGATGGCAATACGCGCAGCGCCCTGCGCGATTTTTTTGAGGATCTGGCAGGGCAGCTGCAAACCGAAGGAAAGAGAGGTGACGCATAATGGCAACGCAGCTTACCAACTACCAATGCCCTGCCTGTACCGGTCCGCTTCACTTTGACGGTGCCAGCGGAAAGCTGGTGTGTGACTTCTGCGGCAGCAGCTACGATACTGCTGAGATCGAAGCGCTCTATGCTGAAAAAGAAGCCGCTGCCGAAACCGCGGCACAGAATAAACAGGCACCGCCGCCCGACTCCGTCTGGAGCGAAAACGAGGCCGCCGGACTGCGCAGCTATTCCTGCCCGTCCTGCGGCGCAGAGCTGATCTGTGACGAGACGACCGCCGCGACAAGCTGCCCGTACTGCGGCAACCCAACGGTCATTGCGGGGCAGTTCAGCGGCATGCAGCGACCTGAGCTTGTCCTGCCGTTTGTGCTGGATAAGAACGCCGCCAAGGCCGCACTGAAAAAATACTATCGCGGGAAGCGGTTCCTGCCCAATGCCTTCTCCTCGCAGAACCATATCGAGGAGATCAAGGGCGTGTATGTCCCGTTCTGGCTGTTCGATGCCAATGCCTCCGGCTCTGGCCTATATGAAGCCACGACCAGCTCCAGCCACCGTAACGGCGATTATGTCATCACCACGACCAAGCACTATGATGTCCGCCGCGCCGGTACCACGCAGTTCATGGGCGTGCCGGTGGACGGCTCGACTAAGATGCCCAACGGCCACATGGATGCCATCGAGCCGTATGACTACCGCGCGTTCCAACCCTTCTCGACAGCATTCCTGCCGGGCTATATGGCAGACAAATACGACGAGGACGCCGACACCTGCCAGGCCCGCGCCCACAGCCGTATGCAGAATTCGGTCAGCAGCGAGCTTTCGGCCAGCATTACCGGCTACAGCAACGTAAGCACCCTGAGCGAGAACATCAGCATTGATTACACCGCCAAGCACTACGCGCTGCTGCCGGTGTGGATGCTGCACACCAAGTGGCAGGACAAGGATTACCTGTTCGCCATGAACGGGCAGACCGGCAAGCTGGTGGGCGATCTGCCGGTTGATAAACGAAAGGTAGCCGCCTGGTTTGCGGGCATCAGTGTTCCGCTGATGATCCTGCTTGCCATCCTGCTTTGAAAGGGGGAAACAGAGTATGAAAAAGAAACTGTTTTCTCTGCTTACGGCACTGGTGCTGTGCTTCCTCTGCGCCGTACCGGCGTTTGCCGAAATGCCGCTGGTGATGGACACCTACGAGCTGTTCAAACCCGAAGCGACCGCTGAATTGGAACAAAAGGCGCAGGACGCCAGTGCCGGACACGGTGTCAATGTCTACCTGCTGACGGTGGCTGACATCGGCGGTCAGAACGTGCGCGAGTTCGCCAAGGATTGGTACCGCAGCTATGACCTTGGCTACGGCGAGGGCAAAAGCGGCATCCTGTTTTTGATTGCGCTGGATTCCCGCGATTATGTGACCATCACCTACGGCGGCGGCGTGACCGCCTTTACCGACTACCGCATCGCGCAGATCGAAGATAAGATCGTGCCGATGCTCTCGGACGGATCGTATTACAAGGCCTCCGACACCTACATAGAAATGTGCGCTGACACGCTGGATTTCTATGCCGACAAGGGTGTGCCGCTGGACAGCGGCAATGATCCCTCCAAGTGGTGGGTCAAGTGGGTGTTTGTGTTTGTCATCCCGCTGGTTGCAGCCGGAATCGTCTGCGGTATCTTCTACGCCCAGATGAAAACCGCCAACGAGCAGACCCACGCCAACGCCTATATGCCCGCCGAGGGTCTGGCCCTGTCCGTGGTGGAGGACACCTACACCCACACCACCGAGACCGAAACGTACGACCCCGTCAAGAACGACAGCTCGAGCAGCTCGAGCGGGTCGAGTACCGACAGCGACGGTTTTGGCGGCAGCTCGGGCGGAAAATTCTAAGCTGTACCGTTCTCATTGCAGAGAATGCAGCACCGCTTTTTCGGCAAGGTCGGTCCTTTGTGCGAAAAACAGGTACGCCTTTCAGACAATCTATATAACAAACGCCGCCAAGGGCTGCGATTCTGTATCGCGCTCTTTGGCGGCGTATTTGTTTGGTTTATTATGGCTGACCGTGATCAGCGGCTCTCCGTCTGCTTAACGGCAACTGTCAACCGGTGCAGATCCTCTGCATCCGGGTGGGTGGCCGCACGGTCGAAATTCTCGATCAGGCTGTCAAGATTCGGGATGGGCAGGGGACTGGCCTGCATCTTCACATAGCGCTCCCGCACAGACTGGGGCATTTTGCCCTGACACATATAGGTGCCGATCACCGTATTGCTGCGGTCAAGGTGTTTTTTGACGGCGGTAAGTACCTTTTCAAAATAGGCTGCGTCCCCGCCAAAGCCGGCTGTGCCGAACAGGAACACCTCCTTGCCCTTGACCTGCTTCAAAAAAGCGGCGATCTCACGGTTGCAGCTGCCTTTATCCGTCCAGAACCCAATATACAGGCGGTCAGCCGCAAGGGCTGCCTCATTCGGCGCACCGGTATACAGGAGCTCCTGCTTCGGCAGGGCAGCGGCAACGGCATTTGCCAACTGCTGGGTGTTGCCGGTCTTACTGCTGAATACGACAGAAGTCTTCATAATCAATCTTTCTCATAAATGCAGTGCGTGCCCTGGTGCTGCTGCAGGCCGCCGAGGCATTTTCTGTTGCAGCGGACACAGCGGTGGATTTCCTTGAGCTGACCGGCGGCAACCTTGTTCGGCCATTCCGGGTCAGCCAGCAGCTGACGGCTCATGGCTGCGCAGGTGATGCGGCCAGAGGCAAGCTGATCGTCCACAAACGCGGGATCAGTCAGACCGCCCACACCGGTGATAGGCTTATCGGTAAACTGGCGCACCTCATCGCAGTATTTCAGGAAGCAGCCCTGACCCTTGAAATAGGGGTGGTTTGCCGGCGGGATTGTATCCTCCAGGCTGGAATGGTTGGCCAGTGCTACATGGAAGCTGGTGACACCGGCATCTACTAGCATCGGCACAAAGACGCCCAGCTCAGACTCCAGCACACCGGCGTTGCCGTAATGCGGCTCTTCCTGACGGACGGCCAGCTTGTAGTCGATGGGCAGCTCCGGCAGGCGGCTGCGGATGGCCTTGACAGCCTCGACCGCAAAACGGGCACGGTTTTCAGCACTGCCGCCGTATTCATCGGTGCGCTTGTTAAAGACTGTCGAGCTGAAGCTGCCGCACATACGGTCACCGTGGACCTGCACCATGTCAAACCCGGCTTTGACCGCCAGCTCAGCGGCCTTGCCGAAGCCATCGGTGATCTTTTTGATCTTCTTCACAGACAGCTTGGAGATGTAGGGCGCGACCTCGGCGTTCAGCAGGGGACGCAGCTCCTGCATCGAGATTTTCTTAGTCAGCACGCCGGGCACATACTTGAGCATGGCAAGCATGTTGGAATCCGACTGGTGCAGCTGCGCGCAGATACGGCAGTCGTAGCTGTGGACGATCTCGGTCAGCTTCTGGTAATAGGCAAAGCCCTTCTTGTCGAACAGAGATTTCTCGATCATACTTTTGCCCACAGGCACATCGCCGATGATGACCATGGCGCAGCCGCCCGCAGCGATGCGGCGGATTTTTTCAAAATACTCCTCGTCCGACAAACCGAAGGTCGTCGGCGCAAAGATGATGCGGTTTTTCAGCTCCAAACCGCCGTAATTGACAGAACTATTGATCGTTTCGTACATGATGCGGTACCTCCTGTGCTGCTTTTTCCAGTAAAGTAAGCAACTGCTCTTTTTCCTTCGCGTTGAGATTCGTCATAAAAGTGCTGTCCCAGTCAAAGAAAACCCGGTGGGCGGCCTCAAAGGCCTCCTGCCCGCGCTCCGTCAGGTTCAGCAGGTAATGGCGCCCGGATTTTTCTTTGGTTATAAAGCCGTCCTCCACCAGTCGGTTAACACATCGCTGGCTGTGCCCCCAATCAAGGGCCAGCTCCTTAGTCAGCTCTGACGGTGTGCAGTTTGGCTTTTTCCCGATATACACGATAAAAAACACGAGTCCGAAATTCAGACCTACCGCCTGAAGGCGCTCCCCGGTAAAGGCGGAAAAACTGCGGTACAGCATAGCGACATAATAGGAAAGTGTTTTCTGATACATGGCAGATGGATTTCAACTCCTTTCGATTGTCAGTATAATCCAGATACTTGATTTTGTCAAGTAGCGAAGATGTAAAAAATTGCTGTCTTGCGCTCTTTAAAAATTGCGTTTTTTCGCAAATCGGCTGTTTTTTATCGGCTGAGGGCGGTCAGGCTGCTTTTCTTCTGCCGTTTCCGGTGCTGATTGGCAGAGAAAAGAAAATAAACACATAGGCAATACCGCACAATTCCCGCCTAACGGCTTAAGCACCGCTCCGGCGGATCTCCGCGCCAAGAGCCGCCGCAAGCGGCG
>UQGL01000005.1 GCA_900540595.1 uncultured Oscillospiraceae bacterium | reverse complement strand
TATTGCCCCATAGCTCAGTTGGTTAGAGCACCTGACTGTTAATCAGGGTGTCGTCCGTTCAAGTCGGACTGGGGCAGCCATCGCCTTGAGGATTCCTCAGGGCTTTCTATTGCCCCATAGCTCAGTTGGTTAGAGCACCTGACTGTTAATCAGGGTGTCGTCCGTTCAAGTCGGACTGGGGCAGCCATCAAGGCTTGAAGCTTCTGCTTCAGGCCTTTTTCTTTTGCCCCGGCTGCTGAAAATTTGCCGATTTAGGGCTTCTGTGTCAATTTCTTGCGGTTTCCCCTTGCAATCCCTATAAAAATAGTATAGTATAGTTCGGTAGAGCAAAACTATCCGGGGGGCTTTCTGCCCATATCCCGGTTTTATACCACTTGGAGGTGTTTTTTCCATGAGCAGTCCGCTGCTGGAAGTCAAAGATTTACAGGTCATCGTTGGGGAGGAGCAAAAGGTCCTTCTTGATGGGCTGAACCTGACGGTGAACGCCGGTGAGACCCATGTTCTGATGGGCCACAATGGCGCCGGTAAGTCCACCCTTATGAGCGCCCTGATGGGCGACCCCCGCTATACCGTGACCCGCGGCCAGATCCTCTTCCGCGGTCAGGATGTCACCCACGAGACCGCCGATGTCCGCGCGCGCGCCGGCATGTTCCTCTCCTTCCAGACGCCGGAGGAGATCCCCGGCATCACGCTGGAGAGCTTCCTGCGCACGGCAGCCGGTGCCATTGCAGGCAAGCCCGTCAAGGTCATGAAGTTCCGCCATGAGATGGCCGCCCAGATGGAGGCGCTGAACATGGACCCGTCCTACGCCGACCGCTATCTGAATGTCGGCTTCTCCGGCGGCGAGAAGAAGAAGGCCGAGATCTTGCAGCTGCTCATGCTCAAGCCCAGCTTGGCCCTGCTCGACGAGACGGACTCCGGCCTCGATGTGGACGCCGTCAAGACGGTGGCCAGCGGCATCAAGGCCTACCACAACGCCGACAATGCCCTGATCATCATCACCCACAACGCCAAGATCCTTGAGGGCCTGCAGGTCGATTATGTCCATGTGCTGGACGATGCCCGCATCGTGCGCACCGGTGACGGCAGCCTTGTCAATGAGATCATTGAGGAAGGCTTCACCGCCCTGAAGGAGGACGAAGCCAAATGAGAGCCTTCGAGACTGAAAAGACCGAGATTGCCGAGGTCGACCGCAGTGTCTACGACATCAAGGACAAGGTCAACGCAGCGTTCGAGGTCAACTCCGGCCTGACGGCAGAGATCGTGGAAAAGATCTCGGAGGAAAAGCACGATCCCGAGTGGATGCGTGAGTTCCGCCTGAAGGCGCTGGACACCTACAATCGGATGTCCCTGCCCACCTGGGGCCCCTCGCTGGAGGGGCTGGACATGAGCAACATCGTCACCTATGTGCGTCCCAACACCGAGATGCGCGGCAAATGGAGCGAAGTGCCTGACGACATCAAGAACACCTTTGAGCGTCTGGGCATCCCGCAGGCCGAGCGTTCAAGTCTGGCCGGCGTGGGTGCGCAGTACGACTCCGAGGTCGTTTACCACAATGTAAAAGAGGAAGTTGCCGCGCAGGGTGTTATCTACACCGATATGGAGAGCGCACTAACCGGCCCCTACGCCGATATGGTGAAGGAGCATTTCATGAAGTGCGTGCCCCCCACCGACCACAAGTTTGCGGCGCTGCATGGCGCCGTGTGGAGCGGCGGCTCCTTCGTCTATGTTCCCGCAGGCGTGCATGTGGATATTCCGCTGCAGTCCTATTTCCGCCTGAATGCCCCGGGTGCCGGCCAGTTTGAGCACACCCTCATCATTGTGGACAAGGGTGCCTACCTGCACTTTATCGAGGGCTGCTCCGCCCCGAAGTACAATGTGGCCAACCTGCATGCAGGCTGTGTGGAGATTTTCGTCGGCGAGGGTGCGCGCGTGCGCTACTCCACGATTGAAAACTGGTCCAAAAACATGTACAACCTGAACACCAAGCGCGCCCGCGTGGAAAAAGGCGGCACGATCGAGTGGGTATCCGGTTCCTTCGGCTCCCACACAGGCTGCCTGTACCCGATGAGCGTGCTGCAGGGCGAGGGTGCCCGCATGGAGTTCACCGGCATCACCTTTGCGGGTGCCGGGCAGGATCTGGACACCGGTGCCAAGGTCGTGCATGCGGCCCCCAACACCACCAGCCACATTTCCACCAAGAGCATCGCCCGCGACGGCGGCGTCTCCAACTTCCGCTCCTCCGTTGTGGTGCTGCCCAACGCTGCGGGCAGCAAGTCCAGCGTGAGCTGCGAGTCCCTGATGCTGGATGACCGCAGCCGCTCCGACACGATCCCCGCCATGGACATCCGCTGCGATGCCGTGGATGTCGGCCACGAGGCCAAGATCGGCCGCATCAGCGAGGAGGCCATCTTCTACCTGATGAGCCGCGGCATGACCGAGGAGGACGCCCGCGCCCTGATCGTTGGCGGCTTTGCCGAGCCCATCGCCAAGGAGTTGCCGCTGGAATACGCGGTGGAGATGAATAACCTGATTCATCTGGAGATGAAGGGAAGCATTGGGTAAAGATAATAGATAATAAATAAAAGATAAGAATTATGGTGGAGTTTTTGCCAAAGGCAAAAGCAAAATTTTATGTGTGCTTCAGCACACATTCCACATTTTTTATTATCTATTATCTTTTATCTCTTATCTTACAACTGCTAATAAGGTGATATTGCTATGACTACAACCATGAACCGCCTGCCGGTTTCCACTTGGAACCCGCTGGGCGTGAATTATGCGCCGGCATCGGCGGCACTGCCCACTGTGCCCGCTGACGGCTGGGCCAAGGCGGAGATCCTCTCCCCTGCCCTGCCTGCCGGTGTGACCGTCCCTGCCGAGGCTGACTTTACTGATTTTGCCGCCAGCGGCATGGGTGCCGAGACCGATGCCTGGCTGGCCGAGAACGCCAACCTTGTGAACCATCTGGCCGTTTCCGGCACCGCCGATGCGCCCGTTGTGTTTGAGAATACGCTGGACGCCGACCACCCCCACGCACTGACCTGCCTGACCATTGATGCTGCCGAGGGCAGCAGCCTGACCGTTGTGCAGGTCGTGCGCGGCGATGCCGAGGACGGCGTTTCTGCCAACCTGACCCGCATCCGCGCCGCTGAGGGTGCGCATGTCGTTCTGGTGCAGGTCCAGCTGCTGGGCAGCCGTGCCCGCCGCTGGAACGCCGTTGCCATTGAGCAGGGCACCTCCGCCCGGGTCGAGCAGGTCCGCATTGAGCTGGGCGGCGCAGTCGTTGCCTGCGGCACCCGCACCCTGCTGAACCACAACAAGTGCGAGTATGACCTTGACGCCGTGTATTTCGGCCATGGCAGCGATGTGCTGGACTTTAACGATGTCTCCGTCCACACGGGCAAGGATACACTGTGCGAGATGCACACCGCCGGTGTGCTGACCGGCCACGCCGACAAGATCCTGCGCGGCACGGTGGATTTTCAGCGCGGTGCCAAGCGCGGTGTCGGCCATGAGAGCGAGGATGTGCTGCTGTTCAGCCCCAACGCCCGCAACCGTACCGCCCCCCTCATCCTCTGCGGTGAGGAGGAGGTCGAGGGCCAGCACGCTGCCAGCGTGGGCCGTCTGGACGAGAACAAGCTGTATTATCTGCGCTCCCGCGGGTTGAGCGAGGCACAGGCCCGCCGCCTGATGGTGGATGCCCGCTTTGCCCCCGCCATTGACAAGATCCCGCTGGAGAGCCTGCAGGACGAGGTGCGTGAAAATGTTGCAGGGAGGCTCAACGATGAATTGGACGGCTGATTTCCCCATTCTGGCTGCCGATGAAAACGGCAAGCGCCTTGTCTATCTGGACAGCGCCGCCACCACCCAGCACCCCACGCAGGTTCTGAACGCGGTGGTCAACTACTATACTAAAGAGAACGCAAACCCCCACCGCGGCGTTTACGAGCTGGCGATGCGTGCCACCGATGCCCACGAGGGTGCGCGCCATACCGTGGCGCAGTTCTTCAACGCCGAGGACGATGAGATCGTCTTTACCCAGAACACGACCGAGAGCCTGAACCTGATCGCCTACAGCTACGGCATGAATTTCCTGCATGAGGGTGATGAAATTGTCATCTCCGTGGCGGAGCATCACTCCAACATGGTGCCGTGGCAGCGCGTGGCCAAGGCCACCGGCGCAAAGCTCGTCTATATGTATCCCGGCGAGAACGGCCGCCTGACGACCGAGGAACTGGACAGAAAGATCACCCCCAAAACCAAGGTTGTCGCCGTGGCGATGGTCTCCAATGTGCTGGGCCTGCGTGCCCCCGTGGAGGAGATCGTCAAGCGCGCCCATGCCGTGGGTGCCGTGGTGGTGCTGGACTGCGCACAGAGCGCCCCCCACACCCCCGTGGATGTCAAAAAACTGGATGTGGATTTTGCCGCCTGCTCTGCCCACAAGCTGTACGCCCCCATGGGCGTGGGCGCCCTGTACGCCCGTGCGGAGCTGCTGGAAAAGATGCCCCCCTTCCTGAGCGGCGGCGATATGATCGCTGCTGTGCATGAGAGCGGTGCCACTTGGGCCGACGGCCCCCGCAAGTTCGAGGCCGGCACCCGTAATGTCGGCGGTGAGGTCGGCTTTGCCGCCGCCATCGACTACATGAACGGCATCGGCTGGCAGGCAATGGAGGCGCACGAGCATGCGCTGCTGGACCGTATGCTGGCCGGTATGCGCACCATGCCGTGGCTGACCGTTTATGGCGAACCTGTGGCGGACGGCCGCTACGGTGTTGTCAGCTTCAATGTCAACGAGGTCCATCCCCACGATGTAGCCACCATCCTTGATGCAGGCGGCGTGGCTGTCCGCGCCGGGCATCACTGCGCCCAGCCCCTGATGGAGTTTTTGGGCATCGGCAGCTGCTGCCGCGCCAGTGTAGCCATCTACAACACCGCCGAGGATGTGGATGCCCTGCTGGAAAATCTTGAAAATGTCAGAAAGGTGATGGGCCTGTGAACCTGAACGAACTGTATACCCAGATCATTACCGAGAACAGCCGCAGCAAGGAGAACCGCCACCCTGTCGAGGGGGCGACCCACAGCTTAGAGGGCGTCAACCCCAGCTGCGGGGATGACATCACGCTGCAGCTGCGCGTGAAGGACGGCAAGATCGAGGACGCCGGCTTTATCGGCAGCGGCTGTGCGATCTCGCAGGCCTCCGCCTCATTGATGATTGACCTTGTGAAGGGCCGCACCGTCGAGGACGCGCACCGCCTCATCAGCCTGTATTTCCAGATGATCAAGGGCAAGATCACGCCCGAGGAGCTGGACGATCTGGAGGATGTGGCCGCCCTGCAGGGCATTGCCCATGTCCCCGCCCGCGTCAAGTGCGCGGTGCTTGCCTGGCACACGCTGGAGGAAGCACTGGACGGCGAGGGCAAAACCGATAAGGTTACGACCGAGGATAAAGAGTAAACTTTCATGATAACCCCGCAGCAAGCTACTTGTGCTTTGCTGCGGGGTTTTGTTGTATATCTGTAGGGGCGGGGCTCTGCTCCGCCCGTGCCCGCTTGCGGCAGGGTGAACTTTTCAGGCGCATATGGAATGCGCCCCTACGGTTGTAGGGGTCGGCGTCCCCGATGACCCGCAAACATAGTGGCCGCGGCTGCTTACCGGGCGGAGCAGAGCCCCGCCCCTATGTTTTGCTGAATATTTTACGGGCATACTTTTCTTTTCCCTGCATCTGTGGTACAATATACAAATATATAAGTAAAATTCTGTCTAATTGTTCTATAGATAAAACGAAAGGGAAATTACCATGTGTGGCTTTGTTGGCTTTACCGGCCTGCGTGAACAGCGCGAGGCCATCCTGCACAGAATGGCAGACCGCATCATCCACCGCGGCCCCGATATGGAGGGCTACCATATCAGCGGCAATGACCCCCGCAGCGCCATCGCGCTGGGCTTCCGCCGTCTGAGCATCATCGACCTGGCCGCAGGCAAACAGCCCATGTACAATGAGGACGGCACCGTTGTCTGCGTGTTCAACGGCGAGATCTACAATTTTATGGAGCTGCGCACCGAGCTGCAGGCCAAGGGCCACATCTTCCAGACCCACTGCGACACCGAGGTCATCCTGCACGGCTATGAGGAGTACGGCACAAAGCTGGCCGGTATGCTGCGCGGCATGTTTGCCTTTGTCGTGTGGGATACGAAAACCAACGAGATGTACGGCGCACGCGACATCTTCGGCATCAAGCCGTTCTACTACACCCAGACCGAGGCAGGTGAGCTGCTGTTCGGCAGCGAAATCAAGAGCCTGCTGGAGCACCCCGGTTTCCGCCGGGAGGTCAACGCCGAGGCGCTGCGCCCCTACCTGACCTTCCAGTACAGCGCCATGAACGAGACCTTCTTCAAGGGCACCTACAAGCTGCCCCCCGCCCACTGGTTCACCTACAAGGACGGCAAAATGCAGATTGAGCGGTACTGGGACGCCGATTTTCGCCACCCCACGACGCTTTCTTATGAGCAGTGCGCCGATCAGATCGACGCCCGCGTGCGGGAGAGCGTGGCCGCCCACCGCATCAGCGATGTCAAGGTCGGCTCCTTCCTATCCGGCGGCGTGGATTCCAGCTATATCACGGCCTGCCTGATGCCCGATGAGACCTTCTCGGTTGGCTTTGCCAGCCCGGACGGCACCCACAAATTTGACGAGACGACCGAGGCCGGGGAGCTTTCCGACAAGCTCGGCATCAAGAACTACCGCGAGATGCTGACCAAGGAGCAGTGCCTTGACGCCTTTGCGGATATTCAGTATCACATGGATGAGCCGCAGTCCAACCCGTCCAGCGTGCCACTCTACTTCCTGTGCCAGCTGGCCCGCCAGCATGTCACGGTCGTGCTCTCCGGCGAGGGCGCTGATGAGATCTACGCCGGCTATGAGTGGTACGCCGACACCCCGCTGATGCAGAAGTACAAGCGCCTGCCCGCACCGCTGCGCCATCTGGCCAGCGATGTGAGCCAGCAACTGCCCTACTTTAAGGGGCACGACTTTATCATCAAGGGCAGCGGCCGTCCGGAGGACTGGTTCATCGGGCAAGCCCATGTCTTTGAGGAGAAGGACGCCTATGACATCCTTAGACCTAAGTACCGTGTCGGCCCCACCGCCCGCGAGGTCGCCGCGCCGATCTATGACCGCGTCAAGGATCTGAGCGAGCTGGAAAAGAAGCAGTACCTCGATCTGAACCTCTGGCTGCCCGGCGATATTCTTTTGAAGGCCGATAAGATGAGCATGGCCCATAGTCTGGAGCTGCGCGTGCCCTATCTGGACCGTGAGGTCCTGCGCGAGGCCGAGTGCTACCCCGACAGCTACAAGCTGCGCGGCGATACCAAGGCCGTGCTGCGCACCGCCGCCAACAAGACCCTGCCTGACGCCTGGGCCAACCGCACGAAGAAGGGTTTCCCGGTGCCGATTGCCAAGTGGCTGGAAGACCCGGAATTTTCCGCCAAGGTGCGCAAGAGCTTTACCAGCGATGTGGCGGCCGAGTATTTCGATCAGGACAAGCTGGTCGCCATGCTGAACGATCCCAAGCACGAGCGCCGCAAGATCTGGACTGCCTACACCTTCTTAACATGGCATGAGCAGTTCTTTGAGAAGTTTGATGCGTGAGAGCCTTTTAAAGATAAAAGATAATAAATAAAAGATAAAAAATATGGTGGATCGCGTCGCTGCGCTCCGCTCAAAAAATTTCGTTTCCGACCAACGGGAGAAAACTCCACATTTTTTATTATCTATTATCTTTTATCTATTATCTTTATAAAATCGGAGATGTTCCCAATGTCTGATATTATCCCTGTATTCCTTGGTGCAGACCTGAACTGCTACAACTTTGCCCGGGCGTTCCATGAGGCCTACGGCGTGGAGAGCTACGCCTACGGCCGCTACCCGATGGCGCCGACCAAGTATTCCAAGCTCGTACACTTTACCACCGTGCCCGATATGGACAACGAGGATACCATGCTGCGTATTCTGCATGACTTTGCCGCACAGCATAAGGGTAAGCGCCTTTACCTGTTTGGCTGCACCGATGACTACGCCGCCATGATCATCCGCCGCAAGGCCGAGCTGACCGAGTATATTGCCCCCGGCCCCGCTGCTGACCTGTACGGCTCGATCCAGAAAAAGGCCGAGTTCTACGAGGTCTGCGATAAGTTCGGCATCCCCTACCCGGACACCAAGATCCTGACTGCCCCGGTGGACGCCGCCGAGCTGACCGAGGAAAAGCTGGGCTTTGCCTATCCCATCATCGTCAAGCCGTCCTCCAGCGTTGACTACTGGAAGCACCCCTTTGACACGATGAAGAAGGTCTACACCGCCGCCACCCCTGCCGAGGCCGCCGAGATCGTGAAAACCATTTACGCCAGCGGCTACCCGGACCGGATGGTGCTGCAAAAGATGGTGCCGGGCGGAGATGACCACATGCGGGTGCTGACCGCCTTCTCGGACGAGAACGGCAAGGTCCGCGCGATGTGCTTAGGGCACACGATGGTCGAGGAGCATACCCCCCATGGCCTTGGCAACCACGCCGCCATTGTCAGCGAGGACACGGCCTCCCTGCCGCTGGTCGAGAATATCCGCAAAATGCTGGAGGCCTGCCACTACACCGGCTTCTCCAACTTTGACATCAAGTACAGCGGCACCCCCGGCGACTACCGCGTGTTTGAGATCAACCTGCGTCAGGGCCGCAGCAACTACTATGTCACGGCCACCGGCATGAATATTGCCAAACTGGTCGTGGAAAAGTGGAATGACGGCGGCACCGACTGTGTGCTGAACAGGAACGAGGTGTTCTGGCATCATGTGCCGGCGCAGGTGGCCTTCACCTACACCGAGGACAAGGACCTTGTCGCCCGCGCCAAGGCGCTGAAGGCACAGGGCAAGGAAGCCTGCAGCCTGCTGTACAAGCCTGACCTTATGTGGAACCCGGTGCGCTACGCCTGCGTGCTGGAGCAGCTGAGAAGGCAGTTTAAGAAGTTTAAGACATATTACCCGGTACAGAAGTAAGGGAAAAGGCTTCTCCCTTTAGGGAGAAGCTGTCCGCGAAGCGGACTGATGAGGGGCATGTCTGCCGATGCACCCCGTAAGCGGGCGGCCACGATACCCCGCCCCTCATCCGGCCTCGCAGGCTCGGCCACCTTCCCCCTCGGGGGAAGGCTTTTTAATAAAAAGGAAGTTTTTATATGAAGTTAAACGACCTTGTCAACCGCATTCCTCACACCGGTGCATCGGACACCGACATCACCGCGATCACCTACGATTCCCGCAAGGCCTGCGCCGGTTCGCTGTTCGTCTGTCTGGTGGGTGCGTGGCTGGACGGCCACACCTACGCCGCCAGTGCCTATCAAAACGGCTGCCGTGCCTTTTTGGTGGAGCACACACTTGACCTGCCCGCCGATGCTGTGCAAATCGTCACTGACGACACCCGCGCTGCGCTGGCCGTTATCGGGGCGGATTTCTACGGCAACCCTGCCGATAAGCTGCACCTGATCGGCATTACCGGCACAAAGGGCAAGACCACGACCGCGCTTCTGACCGCCGCGATCATGACCGAGGCCGGTCTTCCCTGCGCCTACATTGGCTCAAACGGGGTGGATATTGCCGGCTGCCACGAGGCCACCGCCAACACCACCCCCGAAAGCCTTGAGCTGCACCGCCTGTTCCGGAAGATGCTGGACGCCGGTGTGCATCACTGTGTATTGGAGGTCAGCAGTCAGGCCCTGCGCCACCATCGCGTGGACGGCGTTCCGTTTGAGGTCGTGGCCTTTACGAACCTGTCGGAGGATCACATCGGCCCCGGCGAGCACCCGGATTTCGAGGATTACAAGTGCGCCAAGCGCCGCTTGTTCGCCGAATACGACGCCCGCACGATGGTTTACAATGCAGATGACCCTTACAGCGATTTCATGCGCGATGGCTTTCGTGGTGAGCAGGTCAGCTTTGGCATTAAGGCCGAGGCTGACTACCGCGGCGTGATGCTGGCACAGTATCGCAGCAGCACCGCGCTGGGCATTGATTTTGTCTGCCGCCATGCCGGGCAGAGCACCCATGTTGAGGTCATGTCCCCCGGCGCGTTCAGCGCGTCCGATGCGCTGTGCGCCATCGCACTGTGCGGGGCATTCGGCGTAATGCCCGCGCAGGCTGCCGCCACGCTGGCCCACACCCCTGTGCAGGGCCGGTTTGAGGTTGTGGAGGGGCTGCCCGGCCGCACCTTTATCGTGGACTACAGCCACAACGGTCTCTCGCTGACCAGCGCTCTGCAGACGCTGCGCGCCTACAATCCGCACCGCCTGATCTGCGTGTTCGGCTCGGTCGGCGGCCGCACGCAGGTCCGCCGCCGCGAGCTGGCCGAGGCCTCCGGCAGATATGCCGACTACACCGTCATCACAAGCGACAATCCGGACAACGAGCCGCCGGAGGATGTCATCCGCGACATTGCCAGCTATATGCCCCCGGACGCCCCCTATACCTGCATCACCGACCGCCGCGAGGCGATCTATGCGGCCGTAAAGATGGCACAGCCCGGCGACATCGTTCTGTTTGCAGGTAAAGGTCACGAGGATTACCAGATCATCCACGGCAAAAAAGAGCATTTTGTGGAGCGGGAGATCATCAAAGAAGCCTGCGCAGAGTTGAAAAAGTAAGCCTACAAAGCAACAGCGGCCCACACTTCGGGATACGAAGCGTGGACCGCTGTTGCTTTGTAGGGGCCGGGCATGCCCGGCCCGCATGTATACGGCAGACGAGCAATAATGGGACAGTTGCGGGCCGCACATGTGCGGCCCCTACAACTCTACGAAAATGCAATCGTGCAATTTTTCAATTACGCGCCCGCCAGCGGCAGCAGCAGCACGGCGGCCAGATAGAGAATATACAGCATCAGACATGCGCCGCCCTGCCAGCGCTTGAGCTTGTGTTTGCACAGCGGCGGCAGCAGCAGCACCAGCGCCATGGCGGCGCAGACCGGGACCTCATAGCTGCGGAACTGGGCGCCCACCGGCAGTCTGTGGCGGTACATCAGGCTGGAAAGCGGCAGCGCCAGCGTCAGGTTTAAAATTGCGCTGTTCAGAAGCTGAATCGGCAGTGAATCCGGCGGGTAGTACCGGCAGCGGATCGAAAACCGCTTCCAGACCGAGCCGAGCGGGTGGTCAAGCGCATCGACCAGCAGCGGGATGCAGAACCCCAGACTGATGAGCGTTGCCGCCCAGAGGGCCTGGATCGTGCCGGTCAGGTTGGCCAGCGTTGTGGCGCTGTAGACCAGCGCCCGCGCCCCGGAAAAAAGCAGCGCCAGCCCGCCCAGCACACCGGCCAGATTTTTCAGTGCATTCCAGACGCTCATGACCGGGAAGGCCATCGTGTGAGCGGTATAGCCGTACCTCTGCGCATCCAGCCGCCGGCGGGGCGTTTCCTCTGAGGTGGAGAGCACCTCGATCGTCTCACCGTAGGTGAACCTGTGCTGAAAGACGATGCTTGTCAGCACGAACAGCACAAACAGCCCCATCAGCAGGCCGGTGCCGGTGTAGCTAAGCTCACCGTCCCGCACAAAGACCGCCAGCACACCGCAGGCGGCCAGCAGCAGCACGGCCTTGCGGCAAAGCTCATCGCGGTCAGCCACAGCATACCGGCGGCGGCTGAGCAGGCAGACAGCCAGCGCCAGCCCCAGATTGGTGACGGCACCGGCCAGTGCTGTGCCGACCGCCAGCGCCGTGACCGACATGCCTGCAGCGAGGAACGCCAGCACCAGCTGCGGCAGTGCCAGACAAAGGGGCGTAACTGTGCCCCCCACGACCCACATAGGCAGACCAAGCAGCGCACAGCACCAAGTAGTGCAGCGCCCCGCCAACCGGCTGCCCACCGCCGTGAGAACCAGACTGAGGGCGTAAATCAGAAGTGTTGCAAGTAAGATTTTCATCATCATATCGTAGGGGCGGATTCCCTATCCGCCCGTCAGGTGGCTGCACGGTTCGGGCGGATATGGAATCCGCCCCTACAGGATATACAAGAAAAGGGATGCCTTGCAGCATCCCCTTTTTCTTAGTACGCTACGCCCCAGACGACCATCTTCTGGGCGGGCTTGCCGCAGACCGGGCAGACATCGCTCAGCTGCTCCTGCGCAAAGGGCATGCAGCGGCTGGACAGACCAGCCTCGCTCTTCATGGCCTCCTCGCAGGCCAGATCACCGCACCACATCGTCTTGATAAAGCCGGTGTGCTCCTTGGCGATCTGCTTGACCTCATCCATCGTGGTGGCGCTGTAGGTGCGGCGCTCGCGGTTCTGCAGTGCGCGCTCATACAGATCCTTTGCCAAGGCCTCCATGGCAGCAGGGATGGCCGTGGCCAGATCCTCAAACTTGACAAACTGCTTCTCGCGGGTGTCGCGGCGGACCAGCACGCACTGGCCGTTCTCGATGTCGCGGGGGCCGATCTCAAGGCGGACGGGCACGCCCTTCATCTCCCACTGGGCAAACTTCCAGCCGGGCTGCTTGTCGCTGTCATCCAGCTTGACGCGGGCATACTGGCCGATCTCGGCAGCCAGCTCGCGGCACTTGTCCAGCACGCCGGGCTTGTGGGCGGCGACCGGCACGATCACGACCTGAATGGGCGCGATGGCCGGGGGCAGGATCAGGCCGTCATCATCGCCGTGGGTCATGATGATGGCGCCGATCAGGCGGGTGGATGCGCCCCAAGAGGTCTGGAACGGATACTGCAGCGTGTTATCGCGGCCGGTAAAGGTCACATCGTAGGCGCGGCTGAACTTGTCGCCGAAGTAGTGGCTCGTGCCGCTCTGCAGGGCCTTGCCGTCCTTCATCATGGCCTCGATGGTGTAGGTCGCCTCCGCACCGGCAAACTTTTCCTTGTCGGTCTTGCGGCCCTTCAGCACAGGGATGCACAGGTCATGCTCGGCAAAGTCAGCGTAGCAGTTCAGCTGCTGCTCGGTCTCGGCCTTGGCCTCCTCGGCGGTCTCATGGATGGTATGACCCTCCTGCCACCAGAACTCACGGGTGCGCAGGAACGGGCGGGTGGATTTCTCCCAGCGGACAACGCTGCACCACTGGTTGTACAGCATCGGCAGATCACGGTAGGAGTGCAGCACATGGCTGAAATGGTCGCAGAACATCGTCTCGCTGGTGGGGCGCACCGCAAGGCGCTCCTCCAGCGGGTCGCTGCCGCCGGCCGTGACCCACGCAACCTCGGGGGCAAAGCCGTTGACCAGCTCGCCCTCCTTCTTGAGCAGGCTCTCGGGGATCAGCACGGGCATGGCCACATTCTCATGGCCGGTCGCCTTGAAGCGGGCGTCCAGATCCTTCTGGATATTCTCCCAGATGGCGTAGCCATAGGGGCGCAGCACCACAAAGCCCTTGACGCTGGAATACTCTACCAGCTCCGCCTTGGTGCAGATGTCGGTATACCACTGGGCAAAGTCGACCTCCTGTGCGGTGATCGCCTCAACCATCTTTTTCTTATCGTTCGCCATTTTTCTTATCCTCACACTCTCTTGAACAAAAGCGGGGCTGTTGTTCAGATTCTTTCTTCCAGATAGTTGACCACATCGCCGACGGTGTGGAAATTCTCGATGTCCTCATCGGGGATCTCAACGCCGAACTCATCGGACAGGGTGGTGATCATATCAATAACATCCAGACTGTCAGCGCCGAAATCGTTGACGATGTCGCTGTCGGCGGTGATTTTTTCAGGCTCGACCTCGAGCTGCTCTGCCAAATAATCACGGATGCGGCTGAAAACTTCGGAATCCATAATTTAACTCCTTTTTATACACAGATATACATTTAATATATATCGTATCTTTCTGCGAATGTCAAGGGGGTAAGTGGTAATTTTTCCCCCGCCCGCATAGGATTTGCGGGGAGGTGGGCCTATGGAGCTGAATTTTACAAAAATGCAGGGCGCGGGCAACGATTACCTGTATCTGGACTGCCGCAGAACGGGGCTGCCGCCCGATGCCGCCGCGCTGGCGGTGCAGCTTTCGCGGCGGCATTATTCTGTGGGGGCAGATGGGGTGATCTACCTCTGCCCGCCGCTGCTTGCGGACGGTGACGCCACGATGCGGATGTTCAACGCTGACGGCAGCGAGGGGGCGATGTGCGGCAACGGCGTGCGCTGTGCGGCGGAATTTTTATACACCCACGGTGTACGGCGGGACTGCCTGCGCATCGACACACCGCGCGCCGGGCGGCGCATCCTGCGCCGTGTGGGCGCAGGGCTGTGGCAGGCCGAGATGGGCCGCTTTACCGCTGCCGGGGATGCCGTGGGCGCGCAAACGCTCGGCCGCGGGCCGCTGCTGGAGCAGCCCCTCTGCGCGGGCGGGCGCAGCTGGCGGGTCAGCTGCGTGGCCGTGGGCAACCCCCACTGTGTCATCTTTACCCGGGAGGCACCGCCCGCCGGGGAGGAGCTGGCCCGGTACGGCCGCGCGCTGGAGCATCACCCGGCCTTTACCGGCGGCATCAATGTTGAGTTTGTGCAGCAGCTCAGCCCGCTGGCTTTGACCGCAGCCGTGTGGGAGCGCGGCAGCGGGGCCACGCTGGCCTGCGGCACCGGGGCCTGCGCCGCAGCGGCCGCCGCCGTGCTGACCGGCCGCTGCCCGCGCGGCGCGCCCATTTTGGTGCAGATGCCGGGCGGCACACTGGAGGTACAGGTGTGCCGAGATGACACCATACTGCTGACCGGTGATGCCGTCACGGTGTTCTGCGGTACGGTGCGGCTTGAGCCTTGCAAAGTGCCGCCGGGTGTGGTATGATAAGAATACTATTATTCTGTTTGGAAGGAGGCTGTTGCCATGAATATTCACGAATCCGCAGAGGATTATCTTGAAAAGATCCTGATGCTGCAGGAAAAGAAGGGCTCCGTGCGCTCGATCGATATTGCGGTGGCCATGGGGTTTTCCAAGCCCAGCGTCAGCGTGGCGATGAAAAACCTGCGCGAGAACGGCTATATTTCGATGGACCCGGATGGCTTTATCAAGCTGGAGGCCCCCGGCATGGAGATTGCGCAGCGCATCTACGGCCGCCACCGCGCGCTTACGGCGTTCTTTGTGGCGCTGGGTGTTGACCCTGACATCGCTGCCAGGGACGCCTGCAAGGTGGAGCATGACCTGAGCGAGGAAACCTACCGCAAGATGATCGACTTTGCCGAGAAAGCTACGCAAAACCAGTGACCCCAACGCCTGAAGCACAGAGGGCAGTGTGCGCCGCCGCGCCGCTGCCGCCTGTGCTTTTTTGCTTATCCGGGGGTGCCGTATGCTGCATCCAACATTTTTTGTACAATCCGCCGTTTCTGTTCTTTTTTTGTCCACAATTATGCGGTATAATAGATATAGTAACCGCTCTGTGCGGCTGTGGGAGGAAACCAAGATGGCAAACGAAAAAATTCTGATCGTCGATGACGATAAAAATATCTGCGAGCTGCTCCGCCTCTACCTTGTCAAGGAGGGCTACAATGTGACGATGGTCCATGACGGTTCGGCCGCACTGACCGAGTTTGACAAGCTGCACCCCGATCTGGTGCTGCTCGATGTCATGATGCCTGTCATGGACGGCTGGGAGGTCTGCCGCAAGATCCGCGCCAAGGACAACACCCCCATCATCATGCTGACTGCCAAGGGCGAGACCTATGACAAGGTGCTGGGCCTTGAGCTGGGTGCCGATGACTACATTGTCAAGCCCTTTGACGCCAAGGAGGTTACGGCCCGCATCAAGGCCGTGCTGCGCCGCTCCTCCGCCAAGGAGGAAGAAAACAAGGGCGTCTACGACTTTGACAACCTGCACCTCGACATGAACCGCTATGAGCTGAAGGTCAAGGGCAAGGTCGTCGAGGCCCCGCCCAAGGAGCTGGAACTGCTGGCCTGTCTGGCGGGCCACCCCAACCGTGTTTACACCCGCGACCAGCTGCTGGACGAGGTGTGGGGCTTTGAGTACTACGGCGATTCCCGCACGATCGATGTCCATGTCAAGCGCCTGCGCGAAAAGCTGGAGGGTGCCTCTGAGCAGTGGAGCCTGAAAACCGTCTGGGGCGTCGGCTATAAGTTCGAGGTCAAGGAATGAGCCGCCGCAACACGATCAGCCGCGAGTTTTTTGCGACCATCGCCGCCGTGCTGGTGCTGGGCCTGAGCGTTATGTGCGCCATCCAGACCGCGCTGTCGGCGGCCCATTTTATCAGCGAGCGCAAAAGCTCGCTGACCGATGTGCTGAACGGCGCGACCGCACTGAGCGAGCGTTTTGCCGATGAGGGGTCGATCGTGACCCGCCCCCTGCAGGGCGAGGATCTTGTCGAGCGTGCCCACAGCGGGTTTGAGCTGTTCAACACCACCTCCGGTGCGCTGATCTTCATTGCCGACAAAAACGGCAGTATCCTGCTGCACACCGGGGACGAGGCCTTCACCGGCGCGGATGTGCCGCCCGATTACATTGCGCAGCTTGATGAAGGCAGCGATATTTTTGAGACCGGTACGCTGGACGGCGTGTACAACGCAAAATACTACACCGCCGGGCGGCGCATTACAGTCGGCGGGCAGGACGGCTACCTGTTTGCCGCCAGCCCCATGAACGCCTTAGGCAGCTACATGACCGACATGCTGGCCATGTTCGGCATTTCGGCCGCCGCTATCCTGCTGCTGTGCAGCGTGCTGTGCTGGGTATTGGCCCGCCGCATCACCGGCCCGATCGAGGACATCAGCGAGGCCGCGCGGCGGCTGGGCAGCGGTGATTTCACCGCCCGCGCCCCGGTGGACGGCTGCGTGGAGCTGGCCGACTTTGCGACCACCTTTAACAATATGGCGGCCCGGCTGCAGACCATCGACAATTCCCGCGGGCAGTTCATGGGCAACATCGCGCATGAGCTGCGCACCCCGATGACGACCATCAAGGGCTTCATCGACGGTATGCTGGACGGCACCATCCCGCAGGAAGAAACTAAGCATTATCTGGGTATCGTCTCGCAGGAGACGGGGCGTCTGGCGCGGCTGGTCCAGAACATGCTGGACATCACCAAGCTGGAGGCGGGCGAGGTGCCTATCCACGCCCAGACCTACGATCTGTGGAAAACTGTCACCGATGTCGTACTCAGCGATGAGCAGCGCATTGAGGACGGCAAAATCGACATACAGGGGCTGGGCGGCGACCCGCTGCCGATCTATGCCGACCCGGATTTTGTGCATCAGGTCGTGTATAACATCGTAGACAATGCCATCAAGTTCACCCCGGCGGGCGGCACCATCAGCTTTGCCGCCGAAAAGCACGGGAGCATGGTGGAGGTGCGCATCGAGAACACAGGTGCAGGCATCGCCCCCGAAGCCCTGCCTTTTGTGTTTGAGCGTTTCTATAAGGAGGACCGCTCCCGCGGCATGAACACGCGCGGCAGCGGACTGGGGCTGCATATCTGTAAGATCCTCATCAACCTTTCGGGCGGGCAGATCCACGCCGAGAGCGAGGAGGGCAAATGGTGCCGGTTTGTGTTTACCCTGCCGGCCGGGCAGTAAAGCAAAAAACAGACGCTGTGAAAACGGCGTCTGTTTTTTTGTGCGTGAGAAAGGCTTCCCCCTCGGGGGAAGCTGTCAGCGGCCCCGCCCGCTGACTGATGAGGGGCAGGTGTGCCACGGCAACCCGGGAACGGGCAATCGCGGCAAACTCGCCCCTCATCCGGCCCTGCGGGGCCACCTTCAGTCTACGCGCTAAGAGCCGCCTTCGGCGGTTGCGCTCCGACACGCGCCTGCGGGCGCAGCCCCAAGGGGGAAGGCTTTTTGGGGTAAACCTGTAAGATTTCCCGTCCCGTCCCGGTCTATATAGTTGGAACGACAAAAAAGGAGGAACCACCCATGAAAGACCGGGAATTGACCCGATTGCTGCAGACACACCCGGAGGAGGGGCTGGAGGCAGCCATGCTTGCCTACGCGCCGCTGGTAAAGGCGGTGCTGAACCGTATCCTGCCGCAGAATCCCTGCGACCGTGAGGAATGCATGGCCGATGTCTTTGTTTCGCTCTGGCGCAATACGGCCAAGCTGGAGCGCACCGCCACACCGCTGCGGCCGTGGCTCATTGTCACGGCGCGCAACAAGGGCATTGACCGTTACAACGCCCTGCGCCGCCGCGAGACGGTGACGCTGGATGACGGTCTGGCCGAAACGCTCGGCGAGCTGGCTGAGTTTGACCGCGCCACCGCCGATGCCGCCGACCTTGTCGGGGCGCTGGTAGCCACCATGGCCCCGCCCGACCGGGACATCTTTCTGCGCAAGTATTATCTGCTGCAGTCCGGTAAGGAGATCGCCGCCGCGCTGAATATGAGTGTTGAGAGCGTCAACACCCGCCTGAGCCGCGGGCGTGACCGTCTGCGCCGCCAACTGACCGAGAAGGGAGTGTACACCCATGCGTAACAAAAATTTCGATGCCGATTTGTTGAAAACGCTGAATGAGCAGCCGATGCCCGCCGCCCCGCTGACCGATGATGAATTTGCCCGTGTGCTGGACGCGGCCTGCGCCAAGCTGCCGCAGGCAAAAAAAACTGTCAAGCGCCGTTTCCCGTGGGGGCGGGTGGCCGCAGCCGCCGCGGCCTGTCTGGCCGTGGGGCTGGGCAGCGTCAACTTTGCCGCGCCCGCCGTAGCCGAGCAGCTGCCTGTGGTGGGCAGCCTGTTCAGCTGGCTGAACCGCGGCGGACAGGACGACTATGTTTCGCTGCAAAGTGAGCAGCTGAACAAATACGCCGAGACGGTGGAATCCACCGCAGAAAGCGCCGACACGCCCTACACCCTGACGCTGGGGCAGGTGTTTAACGATGGCGACTGGCTGCGCATCAGCCTGATGCTGACCGCCGAGGACGATAGTCTGGCCGGGTTCAACGCCATCGGCCCCAGCGAGGACGCCGTTGAAAAGGCACTGCAGAACGGCGGCGGGCAGTACGGCACGCTGGTGCTGGATAACGGCACGGAATTGAACGGCGCTGTTACCTTTGAAAAACGCGATGACCGCACCTTTGTGACGGGCATCAATTATGAGCTGTTCCTTGCACCCGATGATTTGGCCGGGCACACGGCAACGCTGACGCTGTCCGATCTCGTGGCCTGCAACAAGAGTACTCTCGAAACCGATGGCCAGAGTTATTGGCACTATGACTACGCAGACCAGACCCCGCTGCCCGGCACCTACACGCTGACGTTTACGATCCCGGAAGTCAGCGACGCGGGCGTGCGCACAATGGATACACCCATGGAACAAAACGGCATCACCCTGCAAAGCGTCACGGCGATGCCCGCCGCGACCAAAGTGCTGCTGAGCTTCCCGGCGGAACAGCATTGGGTGAATGTGAGGCTGTTCACCGAGGATGGCACGGAGCTGGGGCACGAGCGCGGCGAGGGCGGCTGGTGGACGGACGGCGCATGGACGGCCGACCCGGCGGACTTCGACCACCCGGAACAATGCACCAAGGCCAGCTATGACTACTTTGCTGCCGTGCCGGAAAATTGCCACAGCCTGACGGTGAAGGTGTATGATTTTGATACGGATGCGGAATTGACGACGTTTACGGTGGCGCTGCCGTAAATGGTGAGCGGCTTCCCCCTCGGGGGAAGGCAGGTGTTTACTCCACCACCTCACACCCCGGGAAGTACCATTCCAAAATTTCCCGCCAGCTCTTGCCCTGCTCGGCCATGGCTTTCGCGCCGTACTGGCTCAGGCCCACGCCGTGGCCGTAGCCGCGGGTCGTAAAGGCAAATGCGTTCTCCCCCGCGTCATAGTCCACGGTGAACGCTGCTGACCGCAGACTGAGCGCACTGCGCAGCCTTGTCCCGGCAAACACCTGCCCGCAGACCGACATCTGCGCCAGATACCCCGCTTCGTCCCGCACACCCTCACCGAACCAGTCGGCGGGGGTGTTTTGTATCTCCTCCGCCGCAAGGCCAAGGCCAAGCAGGGCGGTATAGACCTGCTCGGCGCTGTAGGTGACGGTCATTTCATATCCCGGCACGTCGGCGTCCCACGGTGAGTCGACCCCCTGTAAGTACGGCACCGCCTGCGTCCAGACATTTTGGCTTGCCTCGGTCCTTCCTGTGCTGATGCTGTGGTAGCAGGCTGCAGCGGGCGCACCGTCCCAACACAGCACCGCCCCCGCTGCAGTCTGCGCCAGTGCGGCAAGTCTGCCATAGCTGCTGTCGAACGCATCGCCCCAGCGCGCCTGCAGCACCTCAGCATCGGTCCAGCCTGCACAGCGGGCGCTGCTGCAGCTAAACGCTGCGCCGTTCAGGCTCAGGGCGTAGCTGTGGGCGGCCACCATCTGGGCCACGATTGCATCCTCGGGCCAGTCGGGCGGCATCTCACTGGCGGCCGTGCCGATGAGAAACGCCTGCACGCTGACGGTACGCGCCTCGCCGTCATCCTCAATAAGTATCGGCGCAGCCGCATCAAAGCTGCGCTCTGCCGGCACAGCGGTGGGCTGCGGCTGCGGTGTATCGGCGGGCTGCGCGGCGGCGGGCGGCGGCTCACTGCTAATAGCCGTTGGCCTTGCCAGCGGCAGCGCCGCAAAGGGCGCGGCAAGGGCCAGCAGAGTCAGCAGCGCCGCACGGCGGAATGTTTTTTTCAAGGGGCGTGCCCTCCTTGCAATTTGCGGCGCGGGGCGGTACAATAGGGGTATCCCCGCGCGGCTTGTCCCATGTATATGCGGCGGCCGCGCCCTGTATGAAACGAGGCACTTTCATGAAAAATAAACATCCCAACGCCATTGCAGTGCTGGCTTTAGGGCTGGCTATGGCCGGTCTGCATCTGGCCGACCTGCTGCTCTGGACAGACGCCGACACCGGCTTTGCCACGGCTGGTTCGGTCTGGCTGCGGTACATCCCATGGCTGGCGGCGCTGGCACTGCCCTACCTGCCCGCCCGCCGCGCGGCAGCCCAGCCTGCGGGTCTGCAGGATACCTGCCGGCCGCTCGGCATCTGCATGGCACTGACCGGCGCTGTGCTGGTCGCCGCCGGTTTTTCCGCCGTCAATGTCGTCATCTACGCCGTGCAGTTTCCCGCGTTCTTCTCCGCCGGTTACCCGGTGTGGGCGGCTTGGGCGGATTTTCTGCTGCCGGTTTTCTGCGGCGGCTGGCTGCTGTATTACGCCGTGCGGGCGTTCAGCGGCTTCGGCATGCAGCGCCAACGGCTGGGCCGCCCGCTGTTGGCCGGGGTCGTGCCGCTGTTCTTCCTCTGGAAGCTGCTCTGGCGCTTTCAGTTCACCCCTGCCTCGCTCCATCGGCTGCCCTGCTCCCTGCGGATTCTCAGCGCCGCAGCCGCCCTGCTGCTGGCGGTCGTGCTGCTGAAGGTGTTCCTTGTCCCGGGGCTGCCCTGCGGCCACACACTGTTTGCGGCGGGCACCGGGGCGTTTCTGCTTTGCACCGGGCTGGAGCTGCCGCAGACCCTGTTTGAGGCAGCGCGCGGCATGCTGGTCCTGCCGGACCTGCTGACCGGCATCGGCATCGGTCTGTTCGGGCTGTGCGGGCTGGTCTGCGCGTGGCAGGCCTGCGGGGACGAAACCGAATAACACCACAGGGGGCGAGTCAGACTCGCCCCCTGCATTTTTTATAGCTGGTCATTCCTCCTCCACGCAGAACCCCTGCAGGTAGACCCTTGGCGCGCTGTAGCGGTCCAGCAGCAGCTCTGCCAGTGCAGGGGCCTCCCGCAGCGGCAGACCCTGTGCCGGGGCCATGCGCACCGCCGCTGCGTACCGTCCGCCGTCCCCGGTCGTGACATAGGCACCGCAGCGGTGCAGCAGCGCTGGCAGATCCCCGGGCATCCTGTCCGGCCTGCCGCCCTGCAGGGTCAGCACGGCGGCCTCGCCGTGGGGCAGCACGCGGATCACCGCCCGGCCGCCGCTGCGCAGCACCCCGCGCAGAAAGCTCAGCACAACGCCGTGCAGCAGCCCGCGCGGCAATGCGGCGGGCTGCACCTCCTCTGCCGGGCAGAGATACAGCCAGCCGCCGCGGCAGGCTGCCAGCTCCCGGCAGGCATCGCACAGCACCTCCAATTCGGTGTTCAGCTCCAGCGCCTGCGCCGGAACCGGGGCCGTCAGCGCCTCGGCCGTCATAACCAGCCGCAGCGAGGACAAAATGTCTGCCCCGCGCGCCGCAGCCGCCGCCAGCGCTGCGCGTGTCTGCCCGAAAACCGGCATGGCACTCCCCAACTTTCTCTGCAAATTCTGCCCTTAGTCTGCCCCGCGTTTACGCCCGGCGCAGTGGTAATAGCTGGAATTTCAAAAAATATGCAGATTTTTTGAAAAAATCGTGTTAAAAGAATAACACCCCTCTTGCAGAAACGCTGCAAATGGGGTACAATAGTACCATACCGACGAGCGGGCTACCGCTCATAAGGTGAAAAAGACAAATCTTGGGAGGATTTCACTATGGCTGTTAAAGTTGCTATCAATGGTTTTGGCCGTATCGGCCGTCTGGCTTTCCGTCAGATGTTTGAGGCTGACGGCTACGAAGTTGTCGCCATCAACGATCTGACCAGCCCCGCTATGCTGGCTCACCTGCTGAAGTACGACACTGCACAGGGTTCTTTCCTGGGCAAGATCGGCGAGAACAAGCACACCGTTGAGGCTGGCGAGGATTACATCGTCGTCGACGGCAAGAAGATCACCATCTACGCAATTAAGGATGCTAAGGATTGCCCCTGGGGCGAGCTGGGCATCGACGTTGTTCTGGAGTGCACCGGCTTCTACACCAGCAAGGCTAAGGCCGAGGCTCACATTCAGGCTGGCGCCCGCAAGGTCGTCATCTCTGCTCCCGCTGGCAACGACCTGAAGACCATCGTCTACTCCGTCAACGAGAAGACCCTGACCGCTGACGATCAGGTCATCTCCGCTGCTTCCTGCACCACCAACTGCCTGGCCCCCATGGCCGATACCCTGAACAAGGCCTTCCCCATCGTCTCCGGCATCATGACCACCGTTCATGCTTACACCGGCGACCAGATGATTCTCGATGGCCCGCAGCGCAAGGGCGACCTGCGCCGCGCTCGTGCTGGTGCTCAGAACATCGTTCCTAACTCCACCGGCGCTGCCAAGGCCATCGGCCTGGTCATCCCCGAGCTGAACGGCAAGCTGATTGGCTCTGCTCAGCGCGTTCCTGTCCCCACCGGCTCCACCACCATTCTGGTTGCCGTTGTCAAGGGCAAGGATGTCACCAAGGAAGCCATCAACGCCGCTATGAAGGCTGCTGCCTCTGAGAGCTTCGGCTACAACGAGGATCCGATCGTTTCCTCCGATGTCATCGGCATGCGCTACGGCTCTCTGTTCGATGCCACCCAGACCATGGTCGCTAAGATCGACGACGACACCTATCAGGTTCAGGTCGTTTCTTGGTACGACAACGAGAACTCCTACACCTCTCAGATGGTCCGCACCATTAAGTACTTCGCTGAGCTGTAATCGAAAGATTTCTGCGAAGTATCGCACTAAAATAAACATCCAATCAACAGTTGACCGCGCTGCTTAACCGCCGCGCCGCGCAAAACTCAGTTTTGCTGCGACAATTGTTGAGAAAAATCGTAGCTCAACTACGATAGATGTTATAGTACGATGTAAGCCCCTTTTGGCTGCTGTATGGCAGTTGAAAGGGGCTTTTTTAATGCCCACCAGCCATCGGCAGCCTTGAAAAGATGCACGAGGTGTGATATACTTTGTTTATATGTCAAAATCCAATGACGGGAGATACAAAACGCTATGAAATTAGGTATTGTGGGTCTGCCCAATGTGGGCAAATCGACTTTGTTCAATGCGCTGACCAGCACACAGAATGCGCAGGCAGCCAATTACCCCTTCTGCACCATTGAGCCGAACTCCGGCATTGTGCCGGTGCCTGATGCACGGCTGGACAAGCTGGCCGAGATTTGGCAGACCGACAAGAAAACCCCTGCCATTGTTGAATTTGTCGATATTGCAGGCCTTGTCAAGGGCGCCAGTCAAGGCGCGGGCCTCGGCAACAAGTTTCTGGGGCATATCCGCGAGTGCGATGCCATCGTCCATGTGGTGCGCTGCTTTGACGATGACAACATCATCCATGTTGTGGAGGATGTCAACAAGCCCGAGAGCGTTGACCCGATCCGCGATATTGATGCCATTGATCTGGAGCTGATTCTGGCCGATCTGGAGGTCGTCAGCAACCGCCTTGGCCGCCAGCAGAAGGCCGCCAAAACCGGCAACAAGGCTGCCGCGGCGGAGGCAGGCTGGCTGGCAGAACTGGCCTCCTGGCTTGAGGGCGGCAAGCCGGCGCGCTCCTTCGACTTTGACGAGGGTGACGATGCACAGAAGGCCGTCCGCAAGGAGCTGGGCCTGCTCTCCGCCAAGCCGGTCATCTACGCCTGCAATGTGGGCGAGGACGATCTGCTCGGCGGGCTGGACGAGAATCCCTACTTCCCGCTGGTGGCCGCCCGCGCCAAGGAAGAAAACGCGCAGGCTATCCCCATCTGCGCCAAGACCGAGGAGGACATTGCCGGCTCCACACAGGAGGAAAAAATCGCGTTCCTGCAGGAAATGGGCATTGAATCCACCGGTCTGGACAAGCTCATCAAGGCCAGCTATGAGCTGCTGGGTCTTATCAGCTTTTTGACTGACGGCAAAAAAGAGTGCCGTGCATGGACCATCAAGCGCGGCACCAAGGCCCCGCAGGCTGCCGGCAAGATCCACAGCGATTTTGAGCGCGGCTTCATCCGCGCACAGGTCATTGCCTACAAGGACCTTGAGGACGCCGATTTCAACTATGCCGCCGTCAAGTCCAAGGGCCTGCAGCGCACCGAGGGCAAGGAATATGTTGTGAATGACGGCGATGTCATCGAGTTCCTGTTCAATGTATAATTGCCCGTATAACGCCTTTTTTAGGAGAATGCAAGATGATTATTGGCATTATGGGCGCTATGCCCGATGAAGTGGATCAGCTGTGTGCCCGGCTGGAAAGTGTAACCAAGGAGCAGTACGCCGGGGTGGAATACCACTGCGGCACCCTGCACGACAAGCAGGTCGTTGTCTGCTGCGCAGGCATGGGCAAGGCCAACGCCGCCTCCACCGTGCAGGTGCTTTGCACAAAATACGGCATTGACAGGCTGATTTTCAGCGGCATTGCCGGCAACATGACCAGCAAGATCGGCATCGGCGATGTCTGCATCGGCGAGACGGTCGTTTACCACGACGCTGAGCTGAGCATGATTGCCCAAAGCGCACCGTTCCAGACCGAATACCACGGGGATCCCGCTCTTGTGCAGACTGCACTGGACGCCTGCACTGCCTGCGGCGTGAAGGCCATTGCGGGCAAGATCGCCACCGGTGACACCTTTGTAGGCGATGCCGCGACGAAAAAAGCCATCGAGGAAAAGTGCCATCCCGACTGTGTCGAGATGGAGGGCGCTGCGGTCAGCCAGATCGCCGGGCGCAACGATGTCCCCTGCGTGATCCTGCGCGCCATGAGCGACAACGCGGACGAAAGCGGCTATGAGGTTCTGGTCGTCAAGCAGTTCAGCATTGCGGAGTACATCAAGACCGCGACCGAGATCGTCGCGCGGATGATCGAGAGTCTGTAAATTCTTATAAAAAAGCACCTGCCTGTGTGGAATAGGCAGGTGCTTTTTTGTTGTAGGGGGCGGCGTCCTCGACGCCCCGCGGAAGGGCAAGGCCTCTCTCTACAGTGCCAAAGATAAAGGGGATATCCTCCTCACGTTGCGGGCCGGGCATGCCCGGCCCCTACGGCTTTTCTTTCTCAAAAATACGCCTTGATCTGGAACTTATCCTCCGCTGCTTTTTCCTCCACCTTCAGATGCTCGTGGTTGAAGTCAAACTTTACGCTCTTGCAGTCATCGGTGTTGCGGGTCAGACGCAGCAGCTGCTCGACCCGCTTCTGTTCCTCCTTCGTATAGAAAAGGTAGCTTGCGCCCTGCTTACGGGCACGGCCGGTGCGGCCGATGCGGTGGGTGTAATGCTCGTTTTCCTCGGGCACATCGTAGTTGATGACCGCGTCCACATCGGAGACATCAATGCCGCGGGCTGCAACATCGGTGGCCACCAGCACATCGATCTCGCCGGCCTTGAACCGGGTCATGATCCGGTTGCGCTCCGCCTGCGACAGGTCGCCGTGCAGGCAGTCCACATTAAAGTTCAGGCGCGCCAGCTGGTTGGCCAGCATACCGGTGTTATACTTGGTGTTGCAGAAGATCATGACCCGCTTGTAGCCCTCGGAGATGATGATCTGCGCGGCATCCGCCAGCTTGTCGCGGCCGGTGGTCACCAGCTTATACTGGGCGATCTTCGGGCTGGAATCCTCAACGGGGCGGACACTGACCTCGGCGGCATTGTGCTGGTACAGCCAGCCGATGTCCAGCACCTCGCGGCTGATCGTGGCCGAGAACATCGACAGGCTCTCGCGGTGCTTCATCAGGTCGATGATGTACTTCACATCCTTGTAGAAGCCCATGTTCAGCATCTCATCGGCCTCGTCCAGCACCACGGTCCGGACCTGCGACACATCAATGGCGTGGTGCCGGTAATGGTCCATCAGGCGGCCCGGCGTGGCCACAACGATCTGGCAGCCCTGTTTGAGCTGTCGCTGCTGCTTATCCATGCCTGCGCCGCCGTAGACGCAGACGATCTTGATCTCCGGCAGGAACTGCGCCAGATTTTGCAGGTCCTGCGCGATCTGCTGGGCCAGCTCACGCGTGGGGCTCAGGACGACTGCCTGCGGCTTGAGGCTGGCGGGGTCCACCTTGGACAGGATGGGGATACCGAACGCCACCGTTTTGCCGGTGCCTGTGGGCGCCTTGGCGATCATATCATGCCCGCCCAGCATCAGCGGGATGGCCTTCTCCTGAATTTCGGTCATATCGGTAAAGCCCATCGCCTGCGTAGCGCGGATGATCTCGGGCGAAACATTGGTAAGCTCGGTAAACTGCATGGTCATACTGCCTTTCGGTTTTTTACTATTATAACAATATTTTGCGCTGCCTGCAACCCACAAAAAAAGCTTCCCCCGCAGGGGAAGGCTTTTCTCACTTGTTCTTACTCGTCCGCCGGGCCGCCTTGCCGGAGGTTTTCTTCTCGGTCTGGGTGCGGGTCGTGCGCCGCGGCTCCTCCTTGGGCTTGGGGGCAGGCGTTTCCTTATTCAGCAGCCGCTCAGGCACAGGATCAAGCCTCCAAAGCTGGTTCTCACCGAATACATCCTGCCAGATCTGGGCCTGCGTGCCGTTGTCAACGCGCATACCTACAAGGTCGATGACCTTATCCGCGAGCACATTGCGCAGCTTGACCTTGCCGCCGCCTGCGTCAACGATCTGCCAGCGCTGACCGGCACCGGCCGTGCGGCTCCACTGGTGTACCCAAGTGCCGTTGCTGACGCCGGACATAGCCAGATCCATGACCTTGCCGGTAAAGCGGTTTTTGATGCGGTACTCGCCCTCGGCCGATTCCTCAAAGCTCCACTGCTGCCAGGGCTGGCCCTCATAGCTCCACAGACGGACCGAGGCACCGTTCTCAGTGTTGAAATCGGCCACTTCCAGCACGCGGCCGTTGGCTGCTGCAATCGTATAGTAGGCATCCGGGCGGATGACGGTCTGGGCTGATTTCCTCATGGTAGATCCTCCTTTTAGACAGAATCACATACAGTGTCTGTCCGTTTTTTCCATTATAGCACAACTGCCGCGCGCTGTTTCACCAAAATTTCACAGCCGGGTTTGGCCATTCTGCCAAGGTTTTTGGCATAGCGCCGTTTTTATGTGCATTTTTGTCCGTCCGGCACTTGCATTTTTTGTACATATGTATTATTATATAGTATACGTTTGTGTGCAGTCGCAGTACGGCTGTACGGAGGGAGAGTTCAGCTATGAGAATCGCAATAATTGCCCACGATTCCCGCAAGGAGTTGATGGCGCAGTTCTGCACAGCCTATCTGCGCATTTTGTCGGAGAACGAACTGGTTGCCACCGGTGTGACCGGCAAGATCGTCCACGATGCCACCGGGCTGCCGGTGCGCTGCCTGTATCCGGGCGGGCGCGGCGGTGCCGAGCAGATCGCTGCAATGATCGGCTGCGGTGAGATCGACATGCTGCTCTTTTTCCGCGATCCGGTCAGCGCCAAGCCCGGCGAGCCGAATGATGTGATGCTGCTGCGCCTGTGTGACATGCACACGATCCCCGTTGCCACCAACATTGCCACAGCCGAGGTGCTGATCCACGGCCTTGAGCGCGGCGACCTTGCCTGGATCGAGCTGCAGCGCGGACGGAAGTGACCCATAACAAAACCAACAGCCCCGACCTGCCGGCCGGGGCTGTTTTTATTGTCCGTCTTACTGGTATACGATGGCACTCTTGACCTTGTTGGCGGCGTCTGCACCGGCCAGCATACGGGCCAGCGCCAGCGCGAAGGGAATGGCTGCTCCCAGTGCCTCACCGGTGACAATATTTCCGTCAATCGTGATAGGCAGGCCTGTGTAGCTGGCCCCGGCGGCGGTCAGGTCAGCGTCCATGCCGGGGTAGACCGTTGCCTTTTTACCGCTCAGCACACCGAAGGCCGCCAATGCCGTAGGCGCTGCACAGATAGCCGCAACCAGCTTGCCGCCCGCAGCAAAGTCCTGACAGACCCTTTTGACCGTGGCATCGGCCTTGAGATTCGGCACGCCGGGGATACCGCCGGGCAGGATGCAGGCATCAAAGGCCGCATAGTCCAACTCCTCAGCCAGCGCATCGGCCACCACATGGATGCCGCGGGCGCTTGTGACGGTCTTTTGCCCGCCCACTGCGGCGATCGTGACCTCCACACCGGCGCGGCGCAGAATATCCACGCAGAGCAGGCCCTCGCATTCCTCCAGCCCGGGGGCAAAAAAGATAACAGCTTTAGACATAGCAAACATCTCCTTATTCAGTCAAACGGATGGAATCCTTTAGTAATATTGCGCACGCCCGGCAGCGGGGCTTTGAGGCCGCGCAGGGTCTGCACCAGCCCTACCAGAGAGAGGGCGTCCACCAGCAGCGTCAGGGTCAGGCCCATCTCGCTGCCGTGCGGCAGAAACCCAACACAGGCGCAGACGGTGGCAAGCGCGAGCAGCACAAGGCCCTGATTCAGATGAAACTTCACGAAATCATCGTGCCGCCACCGGCTGCAGGCAGGGATCAGGATCAGCACATTCAGGTAGCAGAGCGCCCCCATCAGCTTCGCGGTGCGGGGCGGCTGCACGGGGCAATCCGCCGGAACACGCTTTTCTGCGGGCTGCGCAGCGGGTGCGGGGTGTTTTTTCTTTTTCTTATTGGCCACAATGAACCTCCGTCCCGGCAGTATGTAAGGCAGCGGGCCGCCGGACTCCCCTGCCACATTTTATTTAATTGTACCGCATTCGGCTTGCTTTTTCAACAAATCTGTGCAATTCGGCACATTTGGGGGAAAGCGGTTGTATTCCCCAACGCAAAATGCTAAAATTTCATTATTATCGGAAAGAGGAGAGTACAAATGGAAGAGCTTCGTTCGTTTTTCAAGCGCAAGGATGTCATCATCTCGGCGCATCGCTACGGCATTGACGCCATGGGCGCCATGGCACAGGGCCTGTTTGCCAGCCTGCTCATCGGCACGATCATCAAGACATTGGGCCAGCAGACCGGGCTTGCTTTTCTTGTCACAGCGGGCGGCTATGCGGCTGCCGTGGCAGGCCCGGCCATGGCTGCCTCCATCGGCTATGCGCTCCATGCACCGCAGCTTGTGCTGTTCAGCCTGATTGCCGTGGGCGGTGCCGCCAATGAGCTGGGCGGTGCAGGCGGCCCGCTGGCCGTCTACCTGATTGCCATTGTGGCGGCCGAGGTCGGCAAGCTGGTAAGCAAGGAGACTAAGGTCGATATTCTGGTCACCCCGGCGGTCACGATTCTGGTTGGCGTAGGGCTCAGCGCGCTGTGTGCCCCGGCCATCGGCGCAGCGGCGTCCGCCGTGGGCAGCCTGATCATGTGGGCTACCGAGCTGCAGCCCCTGCTGATGGGCATCCTTGTGTCGGTACTGGTCGGCATGGCACTGACGCTGCCCATCTCGAGCGCGGCCATCTGCGCAGCACTGGGGCTGACCGGGCTGGCCGGCGGCGCCGCCGTGGCGGGCTGCTGCGCCCAGATGGTCGGCTTTGCCGTTATGAGTTACCGGGAGAACGGCATCGGCGGGCTGGTCAGTCAGGGACTTGGCACCAGCATGCTGCAGATGCCCAACATCCTGCGCAATCCCCGCACATGGATCCCGCCTACGCTGGCAGCCGCCATCACCGGGCCTGTTGCCACCTGCCTGTTCCATCTTGAGATGAACGGCCCTGCCGTGTCGAGCGGCATGGGCACCTGCGGTCTGGTCGGCCAGATCGGCGTCTATACCGGCTGGGTCGAGAGCGGCCGGGCCATCACGGCCTTTGACTGGGCCGGGCTGGCGCTCGTCTGCTTTATCCTGCCCGCCGTCCTGAGCGTCCTTTTCTGTGAGCTTCTGCGCAAAAAAGGCTGGATCAAGGAAGGGGATCTGAAATTGTAAGTAAAGAGGCTTCCCCCGAGAGGGAAGCTGTCTGCGAAGCAGACTGATGAGGGGCGGGTTTGCCATTATTGCCCATAAACGGGTTGTAACGGCAGGCCCGCCCCTCATCCGGCCTACGGCCACCTTCAGTCTCCGCGCCAAGAGCCGCCTTCGGCGGTTGCGCTCCGACACGCGCCTGCGGGCGCAGCCCCCAGGGGAAAGGCTTTTTCACACGAAGCCGCGCCAGGTCTGCTCGGCCTCGCTCTGGAAGCGGCCCAGCTCATGGCAGAGCTGCATGGCCCCGGGGCTGGCGGTGGGGTAATCCTTCTCGGCGCGCTTGCAGTCCAGCACGCCCTGCCCGCTGCCCTCGGCCAGCATCGTGGCCAAATTGCGTGTGGATTTGTCCAGCATCGTCCGGGTGCGGATCCCCATGCTGACGCTCATCCTTGCGGCGGCGCTCTGGCCGTGCGCCTCGGCACCGATGGCGTCCAGCGCTGTGTGGGCAGCCTGATTGAGACGGCGGTACTCCCGCTTTTGGCGCAGCATCTCGTCCTTCAGCTTCTGGTCATGGGTCAGGCCCATCAGCTCATCCAGCGTATTCTTGCCCATCTCGGTGTTCTGCACGATTTCCTGCAGCATCTTTTCATTATCGCTCTGCATAATAAAATCCCCCTTGTGTACATTTGGCGGTCAATGCCAGTATGTACACAAGGGGGTTGTTTTATTCGGTCACAGGCGCTGCTGTGCGAGGGAGAGCATCATATCCCAAGAGGCGGTCTCACCCCATTCGGCCGAGGCGATCGCCACGGTAAAGCTGCCGCGGCGGGAAAGCGAGATGTTGAACTCCCGGCGGGAGTCGTTCATCGCCTCGCGCACGACCTTTGCCACCTTGGCGGCGGGCGTACCCAACGTGACCACGGCAAAGAAGCCATCGTTCAGGCGGGCCAGTACGGCCTTTTCACGGTCGGGGCCCACAGCCAGCTGCAGGATGCCGGCGGCCATATTCAGGCAGCAGTCGGCTGCCGTGCTGCTCTCATGCTCACGCAGCTGCCAATACTCATTGACGCGGAGCATCACAACGCCCACAGGCTGGCCGTCCATGGCGGCGCGCTCGGCGTGGGGGCGGAACTCCTCATTCAGGTAGACCGCGTTGTAGACACCGGTCACATGGTCGCGGCGCAGATCCTCCTGCATCTGGCTCAGGGCGCGGGTAATGGCGTCCTCGTCGCCGTCCGCCTTGAGGACGCGGGGCAGCGGCATCTGCATCATCAGCACGCAGGGCGTGCCCTCCACGCGGATGCCCTGAGCCAGCACGGTTTCAAGCCCGGACGCCGCCTTGATGATCCGCATACCGCGGCCGTTGGCGTCCAGCGCAGGGACCGCTGCCACCTTATCCAGCGGCTGCAGGGTTGCCGGGTCCAGCAGCCCTCTGCAGGGGTCTGCCAGTGTAACACAGTCAAATAGCTGCTGCAGCGCGGCGATCTCCGCCTGCAGCTCGGCAATGGTGTAGTCCTGTTTCATATCGTTTCCTTCTGCCGGTTGCCGGCACAGCGCATCTTAGCCTTTGTATAATACATAGACAATTTTACCACACTGCGGCCCTTTTTCCAAGGCTTGCGTTGCACAAAGATTGCAAGCTAAAACGGAAAAATATCCTACGAAGTCAACAAATTATCGCGCAGTACGGAAATACCGCTCCGACAGCTCGCGGATCTCACCGGCCAGCGCGGGGGTCAGCTTCTTTGCATCGGCGCGCCACTGCCAGTTGTCACGGGCCTTGCCGGGTGTGTTCATCCGGCTGGCGGCCGGCTCCTCCAGCCAGTCCGCCAGCGGAATGATGGCGAGCGCCGCCGCGCTGGCCAGCACACCGCGCAGCAGGCCGCGCACGTTGCCCTCCCGCCCGGTCAGGGCAAAGTAATCGGTCGCCTGCTTGCGCTGGGCGGCGGTCAGCTCCCCGGCAAACCAGCCGGTCAGCGTGTTGTTGTCATGGGTGCCGGGGTAGGCCACACAGTTGCGCGGGTAGTTGTGGGGCAGGTCCACGCTGTCTTCGCCGGTAAAGGCAAACTGCAGCACCTTCATGCCGGGGAAGCCGCTCTCCGCAAGCAGCTCACGGACCGAGTCAAACATCTCGCCCAGATCCTCGGCCACGATGGGCAGGCTGCCCAGAGCGTTGTGCAGCGCGTGGAACAGCGCCATGCGGGGGCCCTGCTCCCAGCGGCCGTTGCGGGCCGTGGTCTCCCCTGCCGGGATCGCCCAGTAGGTATCAAAGCCGCGGAAGTGGTCAATGCGCAGGATGTCATAGATGGACAGTGCATGGCGCACACGGCTGATCCACCACACATAGCCGGTTCGGCGGTGGTAATCCCAGTCGTAGAGCGGGTTGCCCCACAGCTGGCCATCCTCGGCAAAATAATCCGGCGGGCAGCCTGCTACGCGGCGGGGGCGGCCCTCGGCATCAGTCTCAAACAGCTCGCGGCCCGCCCAGGCATCGGCGGAGTCCGCCGAGACATAGATGGGGATATCCCCCATGATGGCGATGCCCTTCTGCTTGGCATAGGCGTGCAGGGCGCGCCACTGGCGGTCAAATTCATACTGAACAAACGCCCAGAATTCAAGCTCCTCGGCGTGCTCAGCGCGGAAAGCGGACAGTGCCTCCGGCTCGCGGACGCGCAGGGCGCGGGGCCACTGCTGCCAGTCCACCATACCGTTGGCCTCCTTGATGGCCATGTAGAGGCAGTAGTCGGGCAGCCAATCGCTGCTCAGGAACTGGAAGCGGTACCAGTCATCGGGGTACGGGGTCTCAAAGCCGGGCACGGGGCGCTTTTTCAGGAAGTTCGCGTATGCCTTGCGCAGTACGGCGAACCGTTTCTCGTAGAGGGTGCTGTAATCGACCTTGGCGGCATCGCTGCCCCAGTTGATGTTCGCGTAGTCCTTTTGGGTCAGCAGACCATCGGCAGCCAGCAGGTCCAAATCAATGAAATAGGGGTTGCCTGCAAAGGCGGAACAGCTCTGGTAGGGGCTGTCCGCAAAGCCGGTGGGGCCTACGGGCAAAATCTGCCAGATCGTCTGGCCGGCCCCGGCCAGAAAATCCACAAAATCGCGGGCGGGCTTGCCCAGGCTGCCGATGCCGTACCCGCCGGGCAGGCTGGAGATCGGCATCAGAATACCACTGCAGCGTTTAAATTCCATAGTGTTTTTCCTCTTCTCTGTATGTATCGCCTTTCGGCGTTGTGTGCGGTTTGCGTTGCGATGGCTTCCCCCTCGGGGGAAGGCTTGGGATCACTCCGCCCCCAGCGCAGCCAATGCACCATCCACAAAGGCAGTGCGCTCGGCTTTGGTGTGCTTTTCGCTGCCCTGCAGGCTCAGCTCGTTGGCGGTCAGGGCCTCGGCGGTGGCCGCGTCAAGCGCAGCACCGGGCAGAATGCCGGTACCGACCTGCTCGATCTGCATGGCCAACACCGCGGTCGAATCAGCCGCCGTGTTCCACGGCGTGACAACGCCAAGCGTCTCGGTCAGGGCATCCTCGCCCGCACCGTTGGAGTAAAGCCACAGCGCGGCGCTCTTGGCCGCCTTCAGCCCGGCGGCATCGGTGTCGGCGTTCAGGGCAAGGCAGCCCGCATCGGCCAGCACCGGGTAATCCAGCAGTCCGTCCAGATTATACTCCTCGGTCGTCAGGTCGCTGTCCTCAAAGTTGCATTTGAAGGGTATCAGCACCAGTCCGCTGCAGCCTTCGCCGCCGCAGTCCGCCAGCAGGTCGGTCAGCTTGGCGCGGCGGAACACTGCATTTTCGGCGCTGTCGGCCATGTGGTCCCACTCCAGCGTGACGGCGCTGTAGACGCCGTTGAGCGGGCCTGTCAGCGCGTCTGCCGTGCGGCTGCCATCGGCAGCCAGCAGCGCGGCCGTGTAGCCGGACGCCCGGTCCGCCGGGGCTGCAAAGACGCCGGTAGCCGTCACGCCGTCGGGGCGTGCATCGGGCAGGGTGTAGTCGCTGCCGCTCAGCGTGACGGTTGCAGCCTTCGGCTCGTCCAGCCATACGGAGAGCGTCTCCACAAAGTCGCTCCATTCCTCCCAGTCTGCGCCCTGCAGCGCTGTGAGGGCACCGTCACCCAGCAGCGCGTTCAGCACCGCGCCGTTGGCCCAGTAGCCGTACAGGCTGCGCCCAAGCGGCAGGGTGCTGGCATTCCCGGTAATGTCCGCCCGGGCGGCGGCCGCCGCCAGCAGCGTGTCGCTTGTGACATCCAGCAGGCTGCCGCCGGGGGCATGGTCAGTCAGCAGCAGATCCGCCGCGGCGGCATCCGCAGTCATCGTCAGCGTCACGCCCTGCGCCTCGGCATAGGCACGGGCCGCCGGGGCCAGTGCGTCCGAGGCATACACCGTCAGCGTCTGGGGGGCGGCGGTGGGTGCCGTCTCGATCGTAGCGGTATTTTCAACCGGCAGCACGGCCGTTTTTACATCAGCCAGCGAGCAGCCCGCCAGCAGCAGCGCCGGAAGCACCAGCGCCGCAGATTTCATAATACGCATCGAATGGTTTTCCTCATAAGTAGTTGTAAAAATTCAGTCTATCCTTTATTATATAGGATAAGGCAGTTTTTTTCTACACCTGTTTTATGTTATAATAAGAAAAATCCCAAAAATTTGAAAGGAACTCCGGTTCGTGACACAAAAAATATACGAAACAGATTCTTATGTCCAAAGCTTTACCGCCCGGGTGCTGCAATGCAGCCCCGCCCCGGGCGGCTTTGCCGTTGTACTGGACCGCACGGCCTTTTTCCCCGAGGGCGGCGGCCAGCCCTGCGACACCGGCACACTGGGCGGTGCCCGGGTACTGGCGGTATCCACAGACGGCGAGACCGTGACCCACACGACCGATGCCCCGCTGCCCGAGGGCACCGAGGTGACCGGCTGCCTGAACTGGGCAGCCCGGCTGGACGCGATGCAGCAGCACACCGGCGAGCATATCCTGAGCGGCACGCTGCACCGGCTTTTCGGGGCCGAGAATGTCGGCTTCCACATCGGCACCCCCTATGTGCGGATGGACACCAGCATCCCGCTGACCGCTGCGCAGCTGGCCGAGGCGGAGGCTGAGGCCAACGCCGCCGTGCGGGCCGACACGCCGGTGCGCTGCTGGATGCCCGACCCCGAGGCGCTGGCCCGCACCGACTACCGCAGCAAAAAGGCGCTGGAGGGGCCTGTGCGGCTGGTTGAGGCCGGCGGCGACCGCTGCGCCTGCTGCGGCACCCACCTTGCCCGCACCGGCGAGGTCGGGCTGATCAAGATCATCTCCTACGCCCACTACAAGACCGGTATGCGGCTGGCCGTGGCCTGCGGGCAGCGCGCTTACGATGCTGCAGCAGCCTGCTGGGCAGACGCCGAGGCTGCCGGCCGGCTGCTCTCCGCCCCGGTCGGCACGCTGACCCCGGCGCTTGCGCGCCTGCAGGCGGGCGAGGGCGCGCTCAAGGCCCGGCTGGCCGCCCTGCAGAACACCTTGGCCGATGCCTACGCCGCCGCAGCCGTACCCGGCGCACCGGCGGTGCTGTGGGTGGACGGCGCAGACGGTGACGGGCTGCGCCGCGTGGCGATGAGCATCGCCGCCAAGACCGGCGCCCCCTGCTGCACACTGGCCCCCGGCGGGCAGGGCCTTGCCTACGCTTTGGCTGCCGCCCCGGGCGGTAATCTGCGCGAGACCTGCAAGGCGCTGAATACGGCATTTCAAGGCCGCGGCGGCGGCAAGCCCGCCTTCTGTCAGGGGAGTTTAGCGGAAGGCAGTTTTGAACAAGTCAAGGCATTTTTGTTGAAAGCCTTCCCCTGAGGGGGAAGGTGGCCTCTATTACTCGTTAAAGGGTTCCTGCCGCAAAGCTGCCCCTCATCAGTCACCTTCGGTGACAGCTTCCCCCTGAGGGGGAAGCCTTTACTCTACTATCATATAAGGAGACACCTACCATGCGTATGCGTTTTAAACCCTATGCCCGGCCGGAGCTGCTGGCCTGCGATTTCCATGTTCACGAGCCGCTGGCCCACGGCGGCCACTGGCATGAGCTGTACGCCCGGCCCGACCAGCCGTGGCACCTTGAGTTGGGCTGCGGCAAAGGCGGCTTTCTCGCCCAGATCGCACCGGCCCACCCCGACATCAACTATCTGGGCATCGACATCACCGACAAGGTGCTGATCCTCGCCAAGCGCAAGGTCGAGGCCGCCTACGCTGAGCGCGGCCTGCCCGCCGACAATGTAAAGATCGCCAGTCTGGACATTGAGCGGCTGGGCAACGCCTTCACGCCGGAGGACCGCGTTTCGCGCATCTACATCAATTTCTGCAACCCGTGGAGCAAGAATGCCGGTAGCAACAAGCACCGCCTGACCCACCCGCGCCAGCTTTTGCAGTATCGCCGCCTGATGGACGAGGGTGCCGAGATCTGGTTCAAGACCGATGACGATGACCTGTTCCGGGACAGTCTGGCCTACTTCCCCGCCGCCGGGTTTGAGATCACATGGCAGACCTTTGACCTGCACAAGGATGAGCCGGACTGGAACCTGCGCACCGAGCATGAGGACATGTTCAGCGAGCAGGGCATCCCCATCAAGGCGCTGATTGCCCGCAAGGGCCCTGACAGCAGCGTGACCTGGGTCGAGCCCAAGGCGCTGGCCAGACAGCAGGAGGCAGAAGATGAATCTGACTGAGCTCGCCGTCAAGACAGTGTACTGGTTCTTCCTGTACGGGTTCATCGGCTGGGGCGTTGAGGTCGTCTACGCCGCCGTCAAGACCCATGCACTCGTCAACCGCGGCTTTCTCTGCGGGCCGATCTGCCCGATCTACGGCTTCGGCATGGTGGGGCTGGTCTACAGTGTCAACCTGATACCGCTGCCGGACAGCGGCAGCCTGAGCGCCGTGGCCGTCTTTTTCATCGGTATGGCGCTGACCACCGCCATTGAGCTGGTCGGCGGCTGGGCGCTGTTCAAGATCTACCACATCCGCTGGTGGGATTACTCCAACATGAAATTCAATCTGGGCGGCTATATCTGCCCGCAGTTCTCCCTGCTGTGGGGGCTGGGCAGTGTGCTGATGATCAAGGTCTTTCATCCCCTGCTGGCCCGCGGCTCCAATCCGATGCCGTTCAAGGTCATGCTGATCCTTGACATTGTGCTGCTTCTTATCTTTGCGGTGGATGTCGGGGTCTCGACCGCCGCCGCCATCGGCCTGAACAAGTACCTGCGCGAAATTGACGAGCTGCGCGCCCGTCTGCGCGTGACCAGCGACAAGCTGACCACCGTGCTGGGCACCGGTGCCATGACCGCCGATGCCGTGCTGGATGAGCAGAAGCTGCAGCTGGCGCTGGCAAAGCTGGAGGGCCGCGAGAACGCTGCCGAGCTGCGCGCCGAGGTCACGGCCCGTGTCAGCGACCTGCGCGACAAGCTGGCCGCTGCCGAGCATGACCACATCGGTGCGCGCCGCCTGCTGCGTGCCTTCCCCGGCATGAAGAGCCTGAAATACGGCGAGACGCTGGCCACCACCCGCGCCGCCATGGTGCGCCTGCGCGAGCTGGCCGCCAATGCCAGGGAAACCGCCGCCACCGCTGCTGCCAATGCCAAGGAAAAAATCAAAAAGGCGTAAGCTTTTCAACAAAGTCGCCCCGGACCGTTAAAAGTCCGGGGCTTGTTTTATGCGTGAATGCCTTCCCCCGTGGGGGAAGGTGGCCGAGGCTCCGACCGAGGCCGGATGAGGGGCAGCGCGGCCTCTATTACCCGTTAAAGGGTTACTGCCGCAAAGCCACCCCTCATCAGTCACCTGCGGTGACAGCTTCCCCCACAGGGGAAGCCTTTTGGCTTTTACGCCTTCTTCTTATCAAACGCAATTTGCAGCACCAGCCACGCCGCCACAAGGCTGACCAGTGAGATCAACCCCAGCATCTGCCAGGAGTGGGTCAGGTTCTCGACCGTGGCGTCATACATGGGGCCGTCCAGCCCGGCCTGCAGCCACGCCATGCGGCTGTTCAGATCGGTGGAGGCGCCCAGTGCGCCCATACCCCAGCGGCAGACAATGACGGTGGAGATCGTTGCCGCTGCGCCGGTCAAGGTGAACATGACATTGCTGAATACGACCTGACCGATCATCAGCACCAGCACCGCCAGAATCGCGCTTTCGCCATTGCTGAAAAGCGCCGAGATCAGCAGTCCCACGCAGCTTGAGGAGAACATCGTCAGCAGCAGCGTGACGAAGATCTCGATGTCGGTCTCCAGCAGCAGATGGTTCTGCGGCACATGGACGATGGCCACAAAGCCCATCGCCAGAATGACCGACTGCAGGATCTCAATCAGAAAAAGGACCACTGCCTTGCTCAGCACGACCGCCGGCAGGCTGACCCCGACCGAGGCCTCGCGCAGGATGATCTCGCGCTCCTTACAGATCTCACGGTAGGAGTTGAGCGTGCCCATAAAGGTTGCCATCGCCGCCAGAATGAAGAGCGCCGTGCGGCTGCCGATGTTGACAAGGTTGGAGGTAAAGCAGTTAGGGTCGGCTGTCAGTTTGACGACCAGCACCATAAACGGCGATTGCAGCGCCAGACTGGCGAGCAGCAGCTTGTCGTTCCAGATCAGCTGCAGGTTGCGCTGCACCAGCACGCCAAGCTGGCGCAGGAATTTCAAGATTTTTACTGGCTGCATCGCTTGTCCGCCTCCTGCGCCGCCTCCGGGCAGGCCGCCAGCAGGCGGTTAAACTCGGGGGTCGTAAAGTATTTTCTGCGGTAAAGCTCGACCTGCTCGGCGTCCCGCAGCTTTTCAAAAATATCGCTGGTCATCTCCACATCAAAGTAATCGTTCAGCTGCTCGGGCGCGCCGTAGTAGCACAGCACGCCGCCCACGCCCAGAAAGGCGATCTTATCGCAGAGGTTGATGTTGGACATGTTGTGGGTGACCATCAGCACCGTGCAGTTCTGGTGGCTCAGGCGGCGGCAAAGCTCCATCATGCTGCGGTCCAAATCGGGGGAAAGCCCGCTTGTCGGCTCGTCCAGAATCAGCAGCCGCGGGTTAGCCAGCAGCTCCATCGCAATGGAAACGCGCTTCTTCTGCCCGCCGGACAGCTTGGATATGTAGGTTTTTTCGCGTCCCTGCAGGTCCACCGCCTCGATGGCGTGGGCCACGGCGGCGGCGATCTCGGCCCGGGTAGCATCGTGGGCGATGCGCAGCTTGGCCGTGTAGGTCAGGCTTTGCTCCACGGTCAGGCTGTCGTGCATGATGTCCTTCTGCGGCACATAGCCCAGCGCCGCCTCAAAGGCGTTGCGGTTGGAGCCTGTGTCCAGCCCGTCAAACCGGACGCTGCCCGCCGTGCAGGGGGCCGTGCCGGTGATGCAGGTCAAAAGGCTCGACTTGCCGGTGCCGGAGCCGCCGACCAGCACCACAAAGCTATTCGGCTCAACCTGAAAGCTTGTGCCGTCCACAATGTTCAGCGGCTTGCCGGTGTTGGCATTTTTTACCGTTTTGTACACATTTACAAGTTGGATACTGATGCCGCTCTGGTGGGCGTGGTAGTGCAGCATCCCGCCTGTAAAGGCAAAAACCTGCGCAGGCACATTGATGACCGCCCCATTGCGCAGCACGGCACGGCTGACCCGCACCCCGTCCAGATAGGTGCCGTTGGTGGAGCCGAGGTCGTGCAGCTCATAGTGGCCGTCCTTGTACAAGACCTCGCAGTGATGGCGGGAGACGCGGTCGCTGACCAGCTTGATGTCGCAGTCGTCCCCGCGGCCGATCAGCACCCGCTTTTTGCGGCGTATATCCACCTCGCGCAGGACGGCCTCGGTGGTCTGTTCTTTTATCGGGGCCGCGCCGTCACCCTGCACATTGGTGATCTCCTCCACGCGGAAGGTGATCTCCTGCGTGTCGGAGTTGCCATCGGTGTTCAGCCCGATGACATCCCCCGCCTGCAGCACGCTGGTCTCCCCCGGCTCAAGATAGCGGTTGTTGTACCATGTGCGGTAGTCGCTGGCGCCGTCCGTCACGACCCAGCCATCCTTTTCATAGGAAACGGTAAACTGGTGGTCACCGACACTGTTGCGGCGCAGCACATACTCACACTGCGCACTGCGGCCGAACCGGTAGGCGCCGGCGGGCAGCGTAATGCGCTGCTTGTTGCGCAGCTCGGTGATCAAAATGACGATCTCACTTGTCATGGCGTTGCCCCCTTACCAGTGGAATGCGCCGCCGCAGAGCGGCACAAAGGTAAGCGCCGCACCGCCGAGGCGGAGCGTTTCGCCGCCGGTCAACGGGCTGGGTGCAAGGACCGCCTCCTCCCCGAGGTAGCAAAGCTCCTGCGAGGAGCCGGGCAGCAGCACAAAGCTGTTTTTCTCGGCATCGTAGACGACCACGGCCTGCCGGGCACTCAGGGGGGCATCAGCACTCAGGGTGATCGGCGCACCGGCGTCATCCAGCCCGAGAAAGCTGCGGCCGATGCCAAGGCGCAGGTCGCGGCCCCGTGCGGGCCCGTCCAGCACCACAAGCCAACCTGTCACCGGCCCCGCCGGGGCGGCCGCCTGCGCAGCGGCAGCCGGCGGCTCTGCCTCGCCCTCATGGACGATGGCGTGATCCTTCAGCAGATCCGTGTTGCAGTAGGGGCACTCGGGGTATTTGTCGCTGTCATAAAAGTGGCCGTTTGCACATTTGGATAGCTTCATACTATATAACTCCTTTGGGGCGGTGCGCAGCTGCGCGGAAGATCGCAGGGGTCGATGCGGGCAGCCGCCCCTACAAAACCAGCCGCAGCGTTGTCTTTCCGATGCGCAGCGTATCGTTATTCTGCAGCCGATGCTCGCCGTCTATGCGCTCACCGTTGACATAGACCCGGGCACGGTCCGTCAGGGGCTGCACCAGCAGTGAATCCCCCTGTACCGAGAGGGCGCAGTGCTGCGGGCAAAGCTTGCGGTCCGGCAGACAAAAATCGCATTGGGCGGCATCGCTGCCGATGATGAGGCTGCTCTCGACCATGCCGGCCCAGCGGCTCTCAGCAATGGAGGAGCGCTGGCTCCAGAACAGCGTGACCCAGCGGCGCGGCAGGGCATCCGGCGCCCCGGCCCCGGCCAGCAGATGCTCGGCCTCCGCCTCCTGCTCGGCAGCACGGTCGCGGCGGCGCACCGCCCACCAGCTGCCGCAGAGCGTCAGCAGCAGCAGCGCGCCGAACACGAGCGGCACCCGGAACCGCGCAAAATAGAACTCCCTGTCCCGCGGCCAGACAACCACCCGGAAGGCGGTCGTATTGCGGCTGCTGCTGACATTGGCGGCGCTCATCCGGCTGGATACCCGGTTCAGCGCGACGGTATATTCGCCCTTATACAGCGGGTCGATCTGCAGCACCGCCGTGCGGCCGTCCTCCCCTATTTTGACCGAATGGACGCCGACACGCCAGTTCCATATATCCTTGGAGCGTATCTCATACAGCTGGGTCTTGTCGGCATTCTCGTTGATCGGCTGATTGAAGGTCAGCCGCAGCTGGTCGCGGCGCAGCGTTTCCACCCCGGTGACCTGAGGCTTGGCCAGCTTGTGGCCCATGTAGACCGTCTGAGAGCTGCGGATAGCGCTGCCCAGCTGCGGCATGGCGAGCGTCAGCGTCTCCAGCCGCTCTCCGTACAGGCTTTCGGGGACCTCGGTGCGTATCTCAAGCGCCGTGGCAAAATAGGCATGCTTTGCCTTCAGCTCGTCCCCCAGCCCGGCCGCCTCACAGAGAATCAGCCTGCCGCCGGACGCCTGCTGCAGCGTCTCAAAAAGCTGCGGCTTTTCTGTCATTAAATAGACATAGGCGGCCATGCCGATCTGGTCCCCGAAATCGCTGGCCAGCGTGCCGACCAGCGCCATATTCGTCAGCACCTGCCCGGCATCAGTCACGATCATCGCAGCCTTGCGCGGGGCCAGCGCCTGAAAATCACTTTGTATGTCGGTGTAGACCGCCGACACCAGCTGGGCACTATCCATGCGGCCCTCGGCCTGCTGCACGGCACCCAGCGCCTTGTACATCAGCGCTTTGTCGGAGGTCGCTGGCAGCACACACTCGGCCGCACCGGCCGTTGTGTAGAGCATAAGCTGGTCGTCCGCGTCCATTGCGTTTATCAGCTTGCGCACGCCGCCCAGCATCGTGTAAAAGTCCGCAGCGGGCAGGTCGGCGCTGTTGTCCAACGCAAGGATATAGCAGATCGGGTCGCTGGCCACTGCGACAGAGCGCACCTCCAGCCTGCGGTCCCCCAGTGTCAGCTCAGGGCCGGCCGCCTGCACCTTGATCGAGGAATAGGGGTTGCCGTCCCCGTCCAGCGCATAGAAATAGACATCCAGCTCCGGCACATTGACATAGACCTGCTCCATCCGGAAGGTCCCGGCACCGGTCATGCCGACGGTGGTGTCCGCCGCCGCGCCGTACGCGCAGAGCAATGCCAGCATCAGTGCCAGCGCTGCGCAGATGCCGAGCTTATGCGGTCTCATGGTTGCCTCCTGCTCCTCTTGCGGCCCCGCCGCAGCTCCCGGCGGGCATCGTGCGGCAAGGTCTTATACACCGATCTTTCTGTTCAGCGCGCGCAGGGCCATCACAGCCTTGCGGCGGCGCTTGGGTTGCGGCTTGCCCGGTGCCGCAGCGGGCGCGGGCAGCGCGTCGTCCGGCTCATCCTCATCCGCCAGCGTAATGCTGGGCATTACCGGCTTGTGGGGCACCGGCTGGGGCGGGGTTTCCTCGTCCAGAATCGGCTCCCCATGCTGGCGCAGGATCGGGTAGGAGAAGATCGCACCGGGGATCTCGACCTCCTCATGCGGGTCGCCGGGCTGTTCCTTGGGGTCAGTATCAAAATAATCCGGTGACGGCGTGATGACAGTGTTCGTCCTCGGCTCGGCATCGTCAAGGCCGGGGGCTACCACGCGATTCGTATCCGGGTCTGCGGGCGCGGGCTGCGGCTCCGGCTCCGGCTCACTGCCGCGCAGCGCCGAGGCTGCCGCATCGACCTTGTTGGCCGAAAGATCGAGCTTCGGCTCGGCATCGGCCTCGGCCAGATCCTCCGTATGGGGGACGAGCGGCGCGCTCTGGCTGGCGTAGTCCTGCGTTTTTTGCAGCTCCTCGATCATTTTTGCAAGGTAGTCCATCATCTCGCCGCGGGTCTTTTCCATCTCGGTGATGCGGCTCTTGAGGTCCTGCAGCCGCAGCCGGTGGGCGTTCTGGATCTCCCGTGTTTCATCGGTGGCGGATTGGACCATCTTGCGCGCCTGCGCAATGGCCTGCTCGCGCGCCAGCTGGTCGATGGCCTCAGCCTTGAGGTTCGTATCCTTGAGGATCTTGTCGGCATCGTCGCGGGCCTGCTGGCGGATGCGCGCGGCATCGCCCTCGGCCTCGGCAATGACCTTATCGCGGTCGGCAATGACCTGCTGACGGGCCTGGTCATGGGCGCGGCCCTTGACCCGCAGCGCAGAGTTTGCCTCCTCACACTGCTCGGTCAGTTCCTTGTTTTCCCGCACAAGGTCGCTGTTTTTCAGGCGCAGCACATCCAGCTGATTCGTCAGCGAGTGGTTGCGCTCCTTCGCGGTGGAATACTGCGTTTCCAGATTGGTGCGGTAGCTCTGCAGCTTGTCCACCTGCCCGGCCAGCGTTGCATTCTGGGCCGAAAGGTTCTGGTTCTGCATCACAAGTGTCTGGGCATGACGGCGCAGGGCGTCATTCTCCTGCCGGACGGTGCGCAACTCGGCGGCCGCCGCTGCAAGGTGCTGCTCATAATCGGCACAAAGCTCCCGCATTGCCTGACGCACATCGTCCGGCTCATACCCGCCGAAGCGCGCCTTGCGCATACCGCTCTGCTCTATGTAGTTGTCGATGTCAATTTTGGGCATTGGTGATTTCTCCCAAGTAAAAATTTACATATACTCGATTTTATTATATGCCATAGGGCGGCGTAAAGCAAGAGAAAAGCGCAAAAAAGGCTTTTTTCCCCCCCCAAGGGGGGAAGCCTTTCAAACACAAAAACCGCCCGCTCCATTGCGGAGCGGGCGGCGAAAAGCCTAATGGTTCAGTTCAAATCAAGCGTTAGCCTGAGAAGCAGCAACAGCACAGGCGACAGTCATGCCGACCATCGGGTTGTTGCCGGCGCCGATCAGACCCATCATCTCAACGTGAGCCGGGACGGAGGAGGAGCCAGCGAACTGGGCATCACCGTGCATACGGCCCATGGAGTCGGTCAGACCATAGGAAGCGGGGCCTGCAGCGACGTTGTCGGGGTGCAGGGTACGGCCCGTGCCGCCGCCGGAAGCGACGGAGAAGTACTTCTTGCCGTTCTCGATGGCCCACTTCTTGTAGGTGCCGGCAACCAGATGCTGGAAGCGGGTGGGGTTGGTGGAGTTACCGGTGATGGAAACCTCAACACCCTCGGCCTTCATGATGGCAACACCCTCCAGAACGTCGTTGGCGCCGTAGCACTTGACAGCAGCGCGCTCGCCGTCGGAGTAAGGAATGGTCTCAACGACCTTCAGCTCGCCGGTGGCGAAGTCATAGTCGGTCTTGACATAGGTGAAGCCGTTGATACGGCTGATGATCTGGGCAGCGTCCTTGCCCAGGCCGTTCAGGATGACGCGCAGGGGCTCCTTGCGGACCTTGTTGGCGGTACGGGCAATGCCGATAGCGCCCTCAGCGGCGGCGAAGGACTCGTGGCCGGCGAGGAAGGCGAAGCAATGGGTGTCCTCATGCAGCAGCATAGCGCCGAGGTTGCCGTGGCCCAGACCGACCTTGCGCTGCTCAGCGACAGAGCCGGGGATGGTGAAGGCCTCGAGGCCCTCGCCGATGGCGGCGGCGCAGTCAGCAGCGCTCTTCAGGCCGCGCTTGACGGCGATGGCGGTGCCGAGGGTGTATGCCCAGACAGCGTTGTCGAAGCAGATGGGCTGGATGCCGCGGATGATCTTATCGCAGTCGATGCCCTTGGCCAGCAGCATCTCGTTGCAGGCGTCGAGGCTCTCGAGGCCGTTGGCCTTGAGGCAAGCCTCGATCTTGGGCATACGGCGATTCTGGGATTCAAAAGTTGCCATAATCTATGTTCCTCCCTCTCTTATTCTTCACGCGGGTCGATGTACTTGACAGCGCCCTGCTCGGCAGAGAAGCGGCCGTAGGTGCCGATGTTCTTCTCGTAGGCTTCCTTCGGGTCCTTGCCGTGACGGATGTCCTCCATCATCTTGCCCAGACGGACGAACTGATAGCCGATGACCTGATTGTCCTTGTCCAGAGCGGTCTTGAGGATGTAGCCCTCGGTCAGCTCCAGATAGCGGACGCCCTTGGCCTTGGTGGAGAAAATGGTACCGGTCATGGAACGCAGGCCCTTGCCCAGGTCATCCAGACCAGCGCCGACAGGCAGGCCGTTCTCAGAGAAAGCGGTCTGGCTGCGGCCGTAGACGATCTGCAGGAACAGCTCACGCATGGCGACATTGATGGCATCGCAGACGAGGTCGGTGTTCAGAGCCTCCAGAATGGTCTTGCCGGGCAGGATCTCACCAGCCATAGCGGCGGAGTGGGTCATGCCGGAGCAGCCGATGGTCTCAACGAGGGCCTCCTCGATGATGCCGTTCTTGATGTTCAGGCTCAGCTTGCAGGTACCCTGCTGGGGAGCACACCAGCCCACACCATGGGTGTAGCCGCTGATATCCTCAATTTTATACGCCTTGACCCACTGGCCCTCTTCGGGGATGGGCGCGGGACCGTGCTTGGGTCCTTTTGTGATCGGGCACATAGCGTTGACCTGTGCGGAGTATTCGATCATAATTTTCTCTCCTTTGCATATTGTTAGGCTTTTCACAGCTATCTTTATTATAAAGGGTCGAATTGTGTTTTTCAAGATGTTAGTTTTTCCTAACCTTTTGTTTTTTGGCATTTTCTGTGGCCGGGCAGCATACTGCGCGGCGGACGGGCATGTTGGAGCAAATAAAAAAGCCTCCCTTGTCAAAGGGAGGTGGACGCCGCAGGCGGCCGGAGGGATTCCTGCCCGCGTGCGGATGTAACAGCGTACAAGGCAAGGCGCGTCGGAATCCCTCCGCCTCGCTATGCTCGGCACCTCCCTTTGACAAGGGAGGCTTCTCCTCAAAACAAAAACCCAAAGATCACCCGCGAGGCTGCACCGCAGACCGCCATCATTGCAATGCCTGCCACGATCGGCGGCAGCCACTGCCGCACCAGTCCGGGCTGCTCCGCCGGTGCTGCAGCCTTCTGCTTCTTGGCGTGCCTTGCCGGTTTTTCCTGCACGGCAGCCTCCTCCGGCGACAGGCAGAACACCTGCAAAAGCGCGAACAGCAGCATGATCTCGGGGAAGATCATCGAAACGCGGATCGAGATGACCGCGTGGGCCAGATAGCTGACGAGCGCCAGCGTGACCGGGGCCACGCCGGGGCGCAGCCAGTTTTGCGCCGCCCTGCGCAGGTGCGCCGCCACAAACCACAGCCACGCTGCCAGTCCCACAACACCAGTGGTCAGCAGCAGCTCGAGATACTCATTGTGCGCAGCATAAAAGGTCTTCATCCGGTCGGTGATGTCCGCCCCAGCCCAGTTTGCCACCGCCGTATGCATCATGCCGGGGCCGACTCCGAACAGCTTGCGCCAGAGCGGCTGGTCCAGCCAGCTTGCCGCCGTGATCCGCCAGGCCGTGCCGCGGTAGGTGCCCCAATCATCGTTGAAGATCAGCACATCGTCCAACCTGCCAAGGCTGGGGAAGCTCGGCCAGCAGTTAGCCAGCACAGTCAGCACCACCGCCCCCACGACAACAATGCCCGCCACGCAGCGCCCCAGCCTGTACAGCGGCACCTCCCGCCCGCGCAGTGCGAACCGAAGCACCGCCCACAGCGCCAGACAGACAAGGAAGCCGGTCTGCCCCACATGGCCCAGCGCCGCCAGCATCGGCTTGCCGCCCTGCGTGTAGACATGGGTGCGCATGTACTGCATCCATCCTGCATGGAAGAAGAAGAACCCGCCGATGACCGCCAGCCGCCGCAGCGTGCGGGTGGTGAACATCCTCTGGCAAAGCAGCACCAGCACCGCTGCGCCGATGCCCAGCGCAAGGCCCTCGGCATCGACCACCGCGAGCGCCAGACCGCCGAAGAAGGCTGGAATACCGTACAGGATCGTGTGCCGCACGCCGCGCGCCACCAAAAAGGCGTAGAATACCAGCGGCAGCGCAAACGCCATAAAGCCGGAGCAGAAATTTTTCTGCCCCAATGTTGAAAAGAACTGCGCGCGCTCCACCACTGCCGTATCGGCATAGGTACCGATGAGGTCGATATTGAATATGTTCAGCACATACAGCACTGTGACGATGGCCGTGGTCACGCCGATGCCGAAGGTCAGGCCGTTCAGAAGGCTCTGCGGTGCAAAGGCGCGCACCGCTAGATACCCCGCCGCCGTGAACAGCACCATCATGCAGCCGCCGTAGTAGCCGCCCAGTCCCCAGAAGGATGCTGCAGGCGAGAGCGACAGTGCCGTGGACACCACGCCGCTGATTGTGACAGCCCCCAGCGCCCAAAGCGCCGTATCCTGCCGCCACGGCAGGCGGCCGGGCTGCGGCGCCGCACCGACTGCCCGCAGCGCCCCCAGCCAGAGGGCGAACGCCCAGCACAGGGTACAGACGGCGGTGAACTTGACAACGCCGAGATTGGAGAATTTATCGATATAAAGCGGGAATGCGCAGAGCGCGGCCACCAGAAACGCCGTGGCCGACTGCGCTGCCAGCTTGCACAGTTGTTGGGATTGGGTCATAGGTGAAACCTCTCGGATCGTAAATGATATGCTTTGTAGGGGCGAGCATTGCTCGCCCGCAGGAGCTTTGCGGCGGCGGAAGCTTCCGCGGGTCGTCAAGGACGCCGCCCCCTACGCCGTAGGGGCGGATTCCATATTCGCCCGGGCACTTTTCCTTTGCCGCACACGGCCACGGGCGAACGATGTTCGCCCCTACAGCTGCTGTCCTATTTTACCCCGTGCCCACGATTTTTTCAACCATTCTCCACAGGTTTTACAAGACTGACACAAACCAGCCCCGCTGCGGCACAGGCCCCGGCGAGCCAATGGCGGGCCGCCAGCGGCAGGGCCTGCGCGCCGATATAGCTCAGGATACTGCCGCCGCTCATTCCAAGCGCGATGAAGCCGTAGTTGACACCCGCGTGCGCCAGCCCGAAAAGATCGGTATTGAAGGAGGGCTGCACCGCCGCGCCGCCGGAGTAGAAAAAGGTCAGCAAGGCGTAGGCCGCCAACAGCCACCACGCCTCCGCAAAGGCAAACCACGCACTGCCCGCCGCAAGACCGATATACACGGCATACAGCACCGGCTTACGGCCGAGCTTGTCGCTGACGGCGGGCAGCAACATCCGCCCCGCCGCGCTGGCTGCCGAGCCCAGCACGATGCTGTAGGGTGCGGCGCTCTCCGGCAGGCCGCGCTCGGCAGCGATCTTGAATATTTCCGGGCTGAACAGCAGCACCGCCGGAGCCGACAGCGCCACCGCTGCCGCGCAGAGCTTATACTGCGGTGTGCGCAGCATCTGCTTGTAGTCAAAATCCGGCCCCGGCTGGGGCTTTCCGCTCTGAGGTTTAGGCGGTGGGTCTTGCAAAATCAGCGCACCCGCGCCGCAGACAACCAGCATGACCGCCCCCAGCGCGGCAAAGCAGACGCGAATGCCCCACCGCCCGCCGATGCCCTTGACGAACACCGTAAAAAACGCGCCGGACAGCCCCATGGCCACCCCCGCCACGCCGGTGGCCCAGCCTTTTTTGTCCTGATACCACTTTTGGGCGCAGGCCAGCACCGCCGGGGCTAAAAACGCACTGCCCAACCCGGCGGGCAGGCTGTAGACAACAAGAAACAGCGCGGCGTTGGCGGGCGGCACAAGCGCAGCCGCAAAAAAGCCGCCTGCCAGCAGCACTGTGCCCCACAGCCCGGCCGGGCGCGGGCCGCGGGCGTCCTGCAGAAGGCCGCCCACGGCACAGCCCACACCGTAGGCCGCGACCAGCACCGCAAACCCCAGCATGGCCTGCCCGCGCGAGAAGCCGTACCCCTGCATGACCGGCTGCTGAAAGACGCCCCACGCCGCCGGTATGCCGGTCAGCAGCTGCGCCGCCGCCCCCGCAGCAAGAATGTACGGCCCGCGATTCTGTTTCGGCATACGCACAACCCCTCCCCTTTTCGGTCTAGTATGCCCGGTTTGGATTGACAAAATGCGGCGCAAAAGGTATCATTATAAAGTATATAAAAGCAAAGAGCCTTCCCCCGAGGGGGAAGGTGGCCAAGGCCCCGCCTGAGGCCGGATGAGGGGCGGCTTTGCCATCATTGCCCGTTTACGGGTTGCAATGGCAAGGTTTGCCCCTCATCAGCCACCTTCGGTGACAGCTTCCCCCCTCAGGGGAAGCCATTATACAGTGTAAGGAGAACCACCATGAAAACTCAGCCTTTAAAGGGTATGCGCGACCTGCTCCCGCGGGAGCAGGCACTGCGTGACTATATCCAGGGCCAGATTCTGGCCACCTACCGCGCCGCCGGCTTCCAGCGCATCTCCACCCCCATTCTGGAGGATATGGAGAACCTCGACAAGAGCGAGGGCGGTGACAACCTGAATCTGATCTTCAAGGTCCTCAAGCGCGGCGACAAGCTGGAGCATGCGCTGGCCAGCGGCGATGAAAAGCAGCTGTCCGACATGGGCCTGCGCTATGACCTGACGCTGCCGCTTTCCCGCTATTATGCGGCCAACCGCAACGAGCTGCCGAGCCCGTTCAAGGTCATCCAGACGGACCGCGTCTACCGCGCCGAGCGCCCCCAGAAGGGCCGTCTGCGCGAATTTGTCCAGTGCGACATTGACATTCTGGGTGACTCCTCCCCCAATGCGGAGGTCGAGCTGATCGATGTGACGGCCCGCGCCCTGCTGAAGATCGGCTTCACCGGCTTTACGATCAACATCAACGACCGCCGCATTTTGCGCGCCATGCTCGAGAAGATGGGCTTTGCCGCCGACCAGCTCGACTCGGTCTGCATCAGCTTTGACAAGATGGACAAGATCGGTGCAGACGGCGTCAAGGCCGAGCTGACCGAGAAGGGCTTTGCTGCCTCGGCCGTGCAGGCGCTGGACGATTTCCTGCGCGCCGGCGATTTCAGTCTGGACGCTGTGGCCGCCCGTGTCGATGACGAGGCACTGACCGCCGACCTGCGGTATGTCATTGCCGCCAGTGAGCGCGTGGCCGGCGGCCGCTACGGCATTGCCTACGCCCCCAGCCTCGTGCGCGGTCAGGGCTACTACACCGGCATGGTGTTTGAGGTCACCTGCCCGCAGTTCAGCGGTGCTGTGGCAGGCGGCGGCCGCTACGACAACATGGTGGGCAAGTTCATCGGCCAGCAGGTCCCGGCCGTGGGCTTCTCCATCGGTTTTGAGCGCGTCTGCGGCATTCTACTGGAGCAGGGCTACCAGATCCCCGGCGCAAAGCCGAAGATGGCGCTGCTCTACCTCAAGGACGCCGACTTTGCCACCGTGCTGGCCAAGGCAGAGCAGCTGCGCGCCGACTATGATGTGACCGTACTGCCTCAGGCCAAAAAGCTGGGCAAGCAGTTCGGCACGCTGGAGGCTGCCGGTTTCAACGCCGTTGCCTTTGCCGACAACGAGGATGTCAAGCTGCTCGGGCAGAAAGCCGAATAATCAGCCAAAAATTTGTGGGATGTGCCAAAATTACGGCACATCCCACTTTTTTGTATTTGGTTTGTAACACACAACGCGCATTTTCCGTGTTATATTGGTGAAAAGGGAAATGCCTTCCCCCCGAGGGGGAAGGTGGCCGAAGGCCGGATGAGGGGCGGCGTTCCCGACACCGAGCCGTAAAAAGGCGGCAAGGCAAACTTGCCCCCTCATCAGTCCGCTTCGCGGACAGCTTCCCCCTTGGGGGAAGCCTTTACAAAGGAAAGGAGCATCCACATGAAAAATCGCATCACCCGTATCACCGCTGCGCTGGCCGCCGCCGCACTGCTGGCGGGCTGCGGGGGCAGCATCGGCAGCAAAGACGGCGGTTACTACACCACCGAGGCCGCCGCGCAGGAAAGCTACAATTACGACAGCGCCGCAGGCGGGACGGACAGCAGCCTGATGCCCGCCAACGCCGCCGAGGCTGCCACTGACGAGACCGCGCAGAAAATCATCTATAACGCCAGCCTGTCGATGGAATCCACCGACTTTGACGCCGCCCGCGAAACCCTGATGGCTGCGGTCGAGGCCAACGATGCATGGATGGAGTCCACCAGCGTTTACGGCACTGAAAAGGACCACGACCGCAGCGCCGACTACACCGTGCGGGTGCCGGTGGACAACTACCGCGCGTTTTTGGCTGCCGTGGGCGAGGCAGGCAGCGTGCGCAATGTCAGCGAGAACGCCGAGAACATCACAAGCAGCTACATTGATGTACAGGCCCGGCTGTCCGCGCTGGAGGCCCAGCGCACCCGCCTGAACGAACTGGCCGATCAGGCCGAGACAACGGCGGATCTGCTGGAAATCGAGAGCCAGCTTTCTGATGTGCAGTACCAGCTCGAGAACTACACCCGCCAGCTGCGCAACATGGACCAACAGGTCAGCTACTCGACCGTAGACATCTATCTGGAGGAGGTCGTCACCCTGACCCCGACCGGCGTGACCTTCACCGAGCGCATTGCCGATGCGTTCGGCGGCGGCTGGGACGCCTTCGTTGGGTTCGTGCAGGGGCTGGTCATTGCGCTGGTCTACCTGTGGCCGGTGGTGCTGATCGCAGTGGTCGTGGTGTTCATCCTGCGCAAGGTCTGGAAAAAGAGGCCCAAGAAGGAGAAGCTGCCCAAACCCGCACAGACGCCCCCGCCCGCCGAGTACCCGGTGAAGCCGAGCGACGAGCCGAAGCCGAAATATTGAGATAACATAAAAACGCCCGACCGCACAAATACGGTCGGGCGTATATTTTTGCTGCCATGTAGGGGCGAGGCATGCCTCGCCCTGCACCTACCCGCAAAAGGGAATCCTGCGGGCAGGCTGCGGGCCGGACATGTCCGGCCCCTACAGTGCAATTACTTCTGACTTAGTCCTTCAGCGTCAGGGCAATGCTCAGGTCGCTCAGCTGCTGGGCGTCCACCACATCGGGGGCGCCGCTCATCGGCTCGCCGGCATTCTGCACCTTCGGGAAGGCGATCACATCACGGATGGAATCCTTCTTGAGCATCAGCATGACCATGCGGTCCAGACCGTAAGCCATACCGCCGTGCGGGGGTGCGCCGAACTTGTAGGCGTCCATCAGGAAGCCAAAGCTCTCGCGCGCTTTCTCCTCGGTAAAGCCGAGAGCGCGGAACATACGATCCTGCAAAGCGGGGTCGTTGATACGCATCGAGCCGCCGCCCATCTCGACACCGTTCAGAACAATGTCGTAGGCTACGGCGTGGCAGGCACCGGGGTCGCTCTCGACCTTGTCGAGATCCTCGGCCTTGGGCAGGGTGAACGGGTGGTGCATCGCCATCCAGCGGCCCTCCTGCTCGCTGTACTCAAACAGCGGGAAGTCCACCACCCACAGGAAGTTGAACTTGTCGGGATCGATCAGGCCATGCTTGCGGGCAATGTCCAGACGGACCTGACCCAGCGCAGTGCAGGCCTTGACCCAGTCGACATCGCTGACGATCAGCAGCACATCGCCGGTCTCGGCGTTCAGCGCGGCGTACAGGGCGGCCTTCTCGGCGTCTGTCAGGAACTTTTCAAAGCTGGAGGAGGTGCCCTCTGCGGTCAGGCGGCTGTAGGCTAGACCCTTGGCACCGTAGGTCTTGGCGACCTCGCCCAGCTTGTCGATGTTCTTGCGGCTCAGCTTGTCGGCCATGCCCTTGGCGTTGATGGCGCGGATGCTGCCGCCGGCCTCCAGCACAGCGGCGAAGGGCTTGAACTCAGTGCCCTTGAACACCTCGGTCACATCCTGAATCTCCAGCCCGAAGCGGGTGTCGGGCTTGTCGGAGCCGAAGCGGCCCATGGCCTCGTTCCACGGCATACGGTAGAAGGGTGTCTGCACATCAACATCGAGCATCTCCTTCCAGAGGCGCTTGATGAGGCCCTCGTTGATGGTCATGATATCGTCCTCGGAGACAAAGCTCATCTCCTCGTCCACCTGGGTAAACTCAGGCTGGCGGTCGGCGCGCAGGTCCTCATCGCGGTAGCAGCGGGCAATCTGGAAGTAGCGGTCAAAGCCGGACAGCATCAGGATCTGCTTGTAGAGCTGCGGGCTCTGGGGCAGTGCATAGAAGTGGCCCGGCTGCACGCGGCTGGGCACCAGATAGTCGCGGGCACCCTCGGGCGTGGACTTGATGAGGGTCGGGGTCTCGATCTCGGTGAAGTGGTTCTCGCAGAAATAGTTGCGGATGATCTGCATGATCTTGCTGCGCAGCACGATCGGCTCATGCATGGACGGACGGCGCAGGTCAAGGTAGCGGTAGCGCAGGCGCAGGTCGTCATTGACGTTGATCTCATCGCGCAGCTCAAACGGGGTGGTCTGGGCCTCGCTCAGGATGCGCAGTTCAGCAACATACAACTCCACATCGCCGGTGGCGATCTTGTCGGTCTTGGCGGCGCGCTCACGCAGCTTGCCGCGGCAGATGACAACATATTCGCTCTTGAGGCTCTCGGCCTTGGCAAAGACCTCCTTCGGCGTGTCCTCATCGAACACCAGCTGCAGGATGCCGGTGGTATCGCGCAGGTCGGCAAAGATGATGCCGCCCTTGTCGCGGGCACGGGCGATCGAGCCGCAGACCGTCATTTCCTGACCAGCCATTGCAAGGCTGACTTCACCGCAGTAGTTGGTGCGGCGCAGGCTGCCCAAAGTTTCCATATTTCCAGTCCCCTTTACGGTTATAGTTTTCTAAATAAGTATTATACCGCGCCGCGGCGTGTTTGGCAAGTGGCTTGCGGCAAAGACGGGCAAATTCCGGCAAAATCTTTTGCCAACCATATTGACAATTTGCAGCGCGACTGTTATAATATTAAAGCTGTGATTCACACAGCATAATAGATGTGCCTGTAGCTCAGTTGGTAGAGCATCTGACTTTTAATCAGAGGGTCCAGGATTCGAGTTCCTGCAGGCGCACCAAGACCGGTTGAAGCCACTAGGTTTCAACCGGTTTTTGTTTTCTGACCGCAAAAAAGGCATGTACGACCGATCCAATCGTACATGCCTTTTTATTTTGTATTCATCTCCACAGCAGGAACAAAGCGGCCAGCAGCACACCCAGCCCTGCCAGATAGACTCCGGCGATGAGCAGGGTGGCTTTCAGCACGCCCAGAACCGCCCAGAGCTTTTCCTTGGCGGTCCATTCCGGCTCCTGCTCCCACGGGCGGTCATTGGACGGCTCCGGGGGCGAGGCCGCCTTTCGGCGGTGGGGGCGCAGCATCGGCGCAGGGCCGATGCCGTTCATATCGGCGATGGTATGCCCATCGTCCTCAAAGGGTTCATGCTTTTTCATTTGTCGTACAGGTGGCAGACCACATAATGGCCCGGTTCAGCCTCACGCTGCTTGGGTGCCTCGGTCTTGCAGCGCTCGGTGGCATAGGGGCAGCGGGTATGGAACTTGCAGCCGGACGGCGGGTTGGCCGGGGACGGAATGGAGCCCTGCAGCACAATACGCTCGCGGCGTATGGTCGGGTCCGGAATGGGGATGGCCGAGAACAGTGCCTTGGTGTAGGGGTGCAGCGGGTGGGCAAAGATGTCATCCGTTTCGCCGTACTCGACCAGATTGCCCAAGTACATGACACCGACCGTGTCGGAGATATGCTCGACAACGCTCAGGTCATGGGAGATGAACAGGTAGGTCAGGTTGCGCTTTTCCTGCAGGCTTTTCAGCAGGTTGATGATCTGGGCCTGAATCGAAACATCCAGTGCGGAGACCGGCTCGTCACAGACCACGAACTCAGGGTTCAGGGCAAGGGCACGGGCGATGCAGATACGCTGGCGCTGGCCGCCGGAGAACTCATGCGGGTAGCGGGTCTTGTGGTAGGGCTGCAGGCCGCAGTCGTCCATGACCTGATCAATATAATCGTTGAATTCCGCCTTCGGGACGAGGTTGTGCTCACGCACAGCCTCGCCGATGATCTCGCCGACCGGCAGACGCGGCGACAGGCTGGAGAACGGATCCTGAAAGATGATCTGCATCTTGGTGCGCAGGGTGCGCATCTCGGCGGGGGTCATGTCGTAGACCTCCTTGCCGTTGAAGAGCACCTGTCCGCCCGTCTTATCGCCGCCCAGACGCAGGATGGTGCGCCCTGTCGTGGACTTGCCGCAGCCGGACTCGCCGACCAGACCCATCGTGCAGCCGCGGCGCAGGTTGAAGGTGACGCCGTCAACGGCCTTGACATGCCCCACAGTCTGGGACAGCAGGCCGCCCTTGATGGGGAAATACTTCTTGAGGTGATTGACCATCAGAATATACTGAGGGTCGTAGGTGACGGGGGTGTAATCGTTCTCGGGCAGCATCTTTTCTTTTGCCATGCGTCACTCACCCGCCTTTCTGTTTTCTTCATAATAGCGATAGCAGCTGACCTTGTGTGTCGGGGACAGGCTGATCTCGCAGGGGTACTCGCCGCCGCAGCAGGGCAGCTGCAGCTCGCAGCGGTCCTTGAAGTAGCAGTAGTCCGGCATGTTGACCGGGTTGGGCACTTTGCCGGGGATGGAGTAGAGGCGGTCGACCTTTTTGCCGACAACCGGCTTGGAGGCCATCAGGCCGATGGTGTAGGGGTGGCTGGGGTTGGTGAAGATCTCCTCCACGGTGCCCTTCTCCACCACGCGGCCTGCGTACATGACAACAACATAGTCGGCCATCTCCGCAATAACGCCGAGGTCATGGGTGATGAGCATGATGGACGAGTTGATGCGGTCCTTCAGGTTGCGCAGCAGATCCAGAATCTGAGCCTGAATCGTCACATCAAGCGCCGTGGTCGGCTCATCCGCAATGATGATCTTGGGGTTGCAGGCCAGCGCCATAGCGATCATGACGCGCTGACGCATACCGCCGGACAGCTCATGCGGGAACATCGTATAGACACCCTCGCTGTTGGCAATGCCGACCATCTCGAGCATCTCGATCGTGCGCTTTTTGATGTCCTCTTTCGTCTTGCCCTCACCCTCATGCAGGGCAATGACCTCATCGATCTGGGCGCCGATGCGGAACACGGGGTTCAGGCTGGTCATCGGCTCCTGAAAGATCATCGAAACATAGTTGCCGCGCAGACCCTGCATCTTTTCGGTGGGGGTCTTGGCAATATCGTAGGCCTTGCCATCGCCCAGATTCAGGCGGATGGAGCCCTCGACGATCTGGCCCTGCGGGCGCTGCAGCAGCTGCATCAGGGACAGGCTGGTGACGGACTTGCCGCAGCCGGACTCGCCGACAACGCCCACGGTCTTGCCGATGGGCACCTCAAACGAGACGCCGTCCACGCTCTTGACAACACCGGTGTCGGTGAAGAAGTAGGTGTGCAGGTTGTCAAACTCGACCGCGTTCTTCTCATCGTGCATTTCGGTGACATATTCACTCTCCGGCACATTGCGGCGCTTGCGCTGCTTTTCGTACCGGTCGGTGATGCGGCGGTTTTCCTTGGAGATACGCCGCGACTCTTTGGCGGAAAGATACCCTTCCTGTTTCTTAGCCATCGTGTGTTTCTCCTTTCGATCAGCGTTTCATCTTAGGGTCAAACGCATCGCGCAGACCGTCGCCCACAAAGTTGAAGCCCAGAACGGTCAGCAGCAGGCAGATACCGGCGGGGATCCAGATGAACAGGTAGTTCGTCATAACGTAGGCGTTGTTGACATCGTTGATGATGTTGCCCCAGGAGGCGAAAGGATACTTGACGCCCAGGCCTAGGAAGGACAGGGTGGCTTCGGTCAGAATGGTGGAGCCGAGGCCCATCGTACAGGTGACGATCAACTGCGGGATAACGTTGGGGATCAGGTGGCGGAAAATGCGGTGCCAGACCTTGATGCCGCAGGCCTCGGTGGCCAGCATGAACTCCTGCTCACGCAGGGAGAGGATCTGGCCGCGTACTAGGCGGGCAATGCTGGGCCAGCCCAGGAAGCCGAGAATCAGCATCAGGTACAGCATACGTTTCCAGGAATCCACGCGCATGGCGTCCATGGCCGCGCCGATGATGATGATGACCGGCATCGAAGGGATGCAGTAGAAAACATCGACGACACGCATAATGATGTTATCGACCCAGCCGCCGAAGTAGCCGGAGATACCGCCCATCAGGATACCCAGGGATGCCTCGATGACGACGACGATGAAGCCGATGATCAGCGAGACGCGGCCGCCGTACATCAGGCGGGTCAGCATATCCATACCGTTGGTGTCGGTGCCCAGCCAATGCGCCTTGCTGGGGCTGGCGTAGCGGTCGTAGACGTAAGTCTCGGTCATCTGCTTGACGGACCAAACTTTGGTGGAGGCATCGTAGACGATATCGTACTCGGCCTCGTTCCCCTCGGCGTCGGTGTAGTTGAACTTATCGGCGTTCTCGTTGATGGCCTCTTCCAGGCGATCCTTGAAATCGCGGGTAACGACGATGCTGGAATCGGCGGCGGAGACGACAAAGCGGCTGACATAACCCAGCTGCTCGCCATTGGCGGCGATCTCGCCGTCCTTGTTCAGCGTGTAGTCCACGCCGTCGGCGGTGAAGTCGCTCTCCCCTGCCGTCATGGCAGTCAGGGCGGCCAGCTTGACGTCAAAGCTGAACTTCGGCGCACCGTCGGCCTCGTTGACAAGGTCGCGGCTGGCATAGCCCATGACGTCGCTGCCCTGGTAGACGACATAGAAGTCGTCGCTCTGGATATCGACGGTGTAGTCAGTATCCTTATAGTTGAACTCGGTGCTGCCCTTCTTCACGGCTTCGAGGGCCTTGCTCTGGGCGATGGAACCGAAGTTCTGGCCGTCGGCCACGACAAAACGCATCGTGTCGTTGCGGGTGACGCCGACGAACTCCTTGGACATCTGGGTGTAGGTGAAGAACTGCTCGTCCTGGCCGTAGGGGCTGACAAGGCCGCCGACGAAGGAGAACAGGAACATTGCAATCAGGATGGACAGACCGACGACGGCCAGACGGTTGCGGAAGAACCGCTTGGCGACCAGTGCGCCGGGAGACAAAACCTTGACGCGGCGGTCATCGTTCAGGGAGTACTGCTCCTGCTTCGGGTTCTGGTTCTGCGTGTTTTCGCTCATGGGTGTGCAGTCTCCTTTCTTTAAGAAATGCGCACGCGCGGGTCAACCACGCCGTACAGGATATCGGTCAGCAGGTTGCTGGCCAGCGTCAGCACCGCCATGAAGGACAGGTAGAACATGGTGAAGGGGATGTCGCCTGCGACCATGGACTGGTAGGAAATATAGCCGATGCCGGGGATGGAGAACAGCGTCTCGGTGATAAGGGCACCGCTGAACAGGCCGGGCAGGCTGCCGCCGATGATGGTGACAAGGGGAATCAGCGTGTTGCGGAAGGCGTGCTTGTAGATGACCGTATGCTCCGACAGGCCCTTGGCGCGGGCAGTGCGGATGTAGTCCGCGTTCAGCACTTCCAGCATATTCGTGCGGGTGTAGCGCATATAGCCGCCGATGGAGACGATGACCAGCGTTGCGATGGGCAGCACCAGATGGTTGGCCTTATCGCAGAACTGCCCCCAGGCGTCCAGCTGGGCATAGTCACGGCCGACGAGGCCGTACAGATCGAACCAGCCGAGCTTGACCGAGAACAGCAGCTTGAGCAGCGTAGCAAAGAAGAAGGTGGGCAGCGAAATACCGACCAGCGCCGCAGCCGTGATGACGTAGTCCGTGCGGCTGTACTGCTTGGTGGCAGCCAGCACGCCGAGGGGCACGGCGATCACGATGGACAGCACAAAGGAGATGCCGCCCATGATGACAGACAGGCCGATGACCTCGGTGAATTTCTGGGTGGCGGGCACGTTCCACTTCCAGCTGTCGCCGAAGTTGCCGACAACGGCCTTGCTCAGCCAGGTGAAGAAGCCGGGGATAATGTCCAGGTCAAGGCCGTAGGCCGCATTGAGCTGGGCCAGCCATTCCTCATAGGGTTTGGCACCGGGGGCCTGGGCCAGCTGCATTGCCATCGTCTCGGCAAAGGAGCTGGGCAGGCTGCGGATCAGCGCGTAGATAATGAACATGACACAGAACAGGATCAATACCGACTGCGCGATACGCTTGATGATGTAATTTCGCAAGAGTTTTCGTTCCTTCCTTGCACGGTTAGACCGCGTTTATTTTGCAGGGAAATGCCGTAATGTGGGCATCCCCATCCCACGCAGCGCGCAAACACTGCGTGGGAGTGGGACGACCATATTAGCAGTTGTAGGGGGCGGCGTCCTCGACGCCCCGCGGGCGGGCATTGGTCCGCCCATGCCTTGACAGCAAGCAACCGCCCTTGGCGGGCGGTCACCTGCTTTCACAACGGTAAGTTGAACTTAGTTCAGCTCGAGGTTGTTCAGCTCAGACTTGTAGGTCCAGTACGGGGTCTGATCCTTCGCGATGGTATCGATGTTGACACGCTCGGTGGAGAAGATGGTAGCCTCACTGCGCTGGTAGACGGGCAGCTCGACACCCCAATCCAGGATGATCTCCATAGCCTCTTTGTACATGGCCTTGCGGGCCTCCTGGTCGGTAGTCTGGCGGGCAGCCATGATCAGCTCATCCAGGTCGGCATCGTTGATGGCGTAGTAGTTGGTAGCGCCCTGGCTGTGGTACAGCTGGAACATATCGGGGTCATTGGTGGACTGCCAGGCAGCGACCCAGCCCTCGGCAGCGCCGGACTGATAGGAAGCGAACAGGTCAGAAGCGTTGGCCATATCGTTGACAGTCAGGGTGAAGCCGATGGTCTTGAGGGCGGCAGCAGCGTTGGTCAGGGTCTGGAAGGAGGGGTGGTCACCATTGCCGGAAGCACCGATGTTGACCTGATACTCCATCTTGGCACCGGCGGGGGCAGCCGTGATCTGGCCGTTCTCGACGGTGTAACCGGCAGCCTCAAAGTAGCCCAGGGCAGCCTGCAGAGCGGCGGCGTACTTGTCCTCGCTCTTCATGTCGGAGGTGTAGATCTCGTTGCCGTCCACGTCGGTGGAGTAGGCGATCTGGTAGCCGTCGTCGGTGACGGAGGGAGCAGCCCAGGAAGTGTTGGACATGGGGTAGTTGATGACGGTAGCGGTATCGCCGTAGTAGGAGTCGATGCCCTCATCACGGTAAGCGGCGATGACGGTCATGATGGCCTTGCGCAGATCCTTGGAGGCCTGGGAGGCAGGGTCGCCGCCGACGTTGACGTTCTTGGCGCTCAGGGCGATGTAGCCGTAGCCGCGGTAATCCTTCAGACGGGTGGTGATGACGGGGCCGTCCTCACCCTCGACGCCGTTGATGTCGGCGATCTGGTCAGCAACCTCCAGAGAGTAGGAAGGATCGGAGATGTCGATGGTGCCGGCCTGAACGCCGGTGATCTTATCGGCCTCCTGGGTCTCCTTCATGTTGACGTGGGCAACCTTCGGTGCGCCGTTGAAGTAGTCGGGGTTGGCATCCAGGTAGACAACGCCGTCGCTGTACTTGGAGAAGGTGAACATACCGCCGCCCAGAGGAGCGCTGGTCTTGGAGCGGACGCCGCTCAGATCGCCCTTGACAAAGCCAAAGGAGTTGTTGCCGTAGTCGTACAGGCTCTTGTCGCCGTAGTAGTGCAGGGGGGCAATGGGCATCTGCAGCTGGTAAATCATGGTGGTGGACAGCTCGCTGGTGGTCAGCGTCATGCTGTAATCACCGGTCTTGACGATACCGGCAACGTTGGCAACTGCATTGCCGACATTGACACCGGTGGTGGAGTATGCGTAAACATCCTCGGGGATCAGCTCAGACAGGGCAGAACCGGCAGTCTCGGCCTCCATAGCGGAGAAGCTCCAGTCGTACTGCTCGCCGATAGCCAGGAAGAAGTCCTTGGCGGTGGCATCGGCAGCCAGACCATCGAAGCCCCAGCCGGCAGCAGCGGAGGCAACATCGGTAGCGCCGTTTTCCAGCATAGTGTCAACGATCTCCTGGGCAAACTTCACGCCGCCGTCATTGACAGCATCCCAGAAAGCCTTCTGCTGTTCTTCGGTGAAGTTGGTGTAGTCGGTGTTGTCCTCGCCGGCCTCAGCGATCAGCTTGGACAGGGTGGACATAGAATTGCGATACTCCTCCAGACCCACGATGGGGGTGGAGTACATGGTTACAGAGCCGTCATACGTAGGATCGAGGAAAACATACATCGAGAAGATGACGTCGTCGATGGTGACAGGCTCGCCGTCAGAGAACTTCAGGTCGTCGCGTAGCTTGATGTCATAGGTGACGGTGCCGTCGTCATTCTCGGTGACAACGCAGTCAGAGGTGCCGTAGTAGGTGTAGTCGGTGCCGTTGTACTCGCGGGTCTCGCCCTCGATGCCGTTCAGGATCATCTCGCCCTTACGGTCGGCGCCCAGCAGGCCCAGCTGGGTCAGGTCAATGACATCCTGGTCGGAAGCAGAGGAAGCAAAGAAGGGGCTGAACTTGCCCTCAAAGCCGGTCTCTGCCAGAACGAGGGTGCCATCAGAAGCGGCCGTGTTGGATGCTTCGGCAGTAGCAGTACTGGTGCTCTCGCTGGTCGCGTCGGACGCAGCACCGCCGCAGCCAGCCAGCACGCTGACGCTGAGTGCGGCAGCAGATGCCAGTGCAATGACTTGCTTGGTGTTTTTCATGTGTAAAACCTCCTATATTTTGCCCTCATCCACAAATCGTCCCTCTGCTCCCCAAGAGCGTAAGGCGAGAAAGGCGAAAGCCCTTCTGTGCTGTCTGTTCCTTTACAGCGCACACTTGTCGACAGTGACTTAGCTTTTAGGATACCCTAAAATTGACAAAAAGTCAACAGTAAATCACATTTTTGTACCTTTTGACGAAATTCAGAAATAAATTTTAGGCACTCTCCCGCCGGGGCACGGCCCTGCCGCAAAAGGTGCTTTTTTTGCTCTGTCCAAACGCCGTATTTGCCCGCCGCTGCAGGTTAAGGCAAGAAAAAATGCGTCCCACCGCCAAGTGGGGCGCATTTCAAATCGCGCATATACAGTTGTATAAATATTACTCTTTTTCCCAACGCATCCGCCGGGAAAACGCAGCAGCGGCGGCAAAAGCGGCAGCTGAAAAAATTTCAAGCAGTATAAAAATGCCCTGCACGCCCAAAAGCATTTGTGCGCCATTTGCAAACACGGCACTCCCCTGCCCTGTCGCTGCCAGCACGGCGAACAGCGCGCACGCCCGCGTGAGAGTGGGCAATTTCTGTGCGGTCTGCTCATGGATATAGGCCCGCATCGGGTCGCCGCCGCGCGTCAGGCGCACCAGCACGACCACTGCGTACAGCGCCGTTATAAGCGCCGCCATATAGGGCAGCAGCAGCCAGACCGGGGCATGGGCCGTAGCACCGGGCAGCACGCCCGCGCCCACCGCAAGCGCCGCACCGCCGCCGCAGCACAGCCACAGCACGGCCAGCGCCCTGCCGCGGGAGGGTGTCCCCGCATAGCGGTAATGTGCGCCGCGGTACTGGTAGTTGCCGTTCAGATCCTTTTCAAAATCATCGAGGTAGGCGTGCTTATTTTTGCGCCCCGCCATCAGACAAGCCCCGTCAGGTCATAGCCGTCCAGCCACTGCTTGGCGGCCTCGCAGACGCCGCGCAGGCAGCTTTCCTCAAAGGGGGTGGTCAGCCCGGCATGGTTCAGCAGCTCGGTAAAGGTACGGCTGCCGCCCTGCTTTGTGTAGGCCATATAGTGCGCCCACGCATCGGCGCAGTCCTTCTGCAGCATCGCCCAGAACTGCAGGCTGACGGTCTGCGCCAGACAGTAGTCGATATAGTAGAAGGGGCTCTGGTAGATATGCATCTGGCGCTGCCAGTACTCGCCCGCACCGTAGAACGGGATCTCGCCGTCCAGACGCATCCACGGCTGGTAGATAGCGGCCAGCTTTTTCCACTCAGCATGGCGCTCCTCCGGGGTCATGTCGGGCTTCTCATAGACAATGTGCTGGAAGTGATCGACCATCGTGCCGTAGGGAATGAAGGTCAGCGCCCCGGCCAGATGGCTGTAGCGGAACTTGCGGGCATCCTGGCCAAAGAAACCGTCCGCCCACGGCCACGCGAAGAACTCCATCGACATCGAGTGGACCTCGCAGGCCTCCATGCTGGGCCATACATAGGAGTACGGGATGCGGTCGCGGTTCATATAGGCGGCAAAGGCATGGCCGGCCTCATGGGTCACGACCTCCACATCGTGCTGGGTGCCGTTGAAGTTGGCAAAGATGAAGGGCATCTCATAATCGCCCAGACCGGTGCAGTAGCCGCCGCCCGCCTTGCCGGGGGTGGACAGCACATCCATCAGCTCATCGTCCAGCATTTTGTTGAAGAACTCGCCGGTCTCGGGGGAAAGCTCCTCATAGAATTTTTTGCCCTGCCGCAGGATCGCATCGGCATCGCCCGCCGGCTTGGGGTTGCCGCTGCGGAACATCAGGGCGTTGTCCGCCATGTTCATCGGGTACTGCTTGCCAAGGCGGCGGGCCTGCTCCCGGTAGATGCTGTCTGCCAGCGGCACCAGATATTTGACAACGGCCGCGCGGAACTTTTCAATATCTGCCTTGGTGTAGCAGTTGCGGCCCATGCGGTAGTAGCCTAAGGTCGTGTAGCCCTCGTACCCAAGCTTTTTGCCCATCGTATCGCGCAGGTGGACGAGCTTGTCATAAATACCGTCAAACTCGGCCTGATGCTCCTTATACCATGCGCCCTCTGCCTTCCATGCAGCCAGACGGCGGGCATCATCGGGGTCATTCTTGAACGGGGAAAGCTGACTCAGCGTGTAGACGCCGCCCTCAAAGGGGATCTGGGCGCTGGCGATCAGCTTGCCGTAGTCGGTGCAGAGCTTGTTCTCCTGCGCCATCTCGTCAAGGATTGCGGGCGAAAAGGCCTTGTCGGCGATCTCGGCGTTGACAAACATCAGGTCGCCGTACTCAGCGGCAAAATCTGCGCGGAACGGCGAATCGAGCATGGCGCGGCTCCATGCGTTCTGGCACTCCTGCAGCTGAGGCGCCGCCTCGTTCCAGAAATTCATCTCCTTGTCGTAGAAGGTGTCGCGGGTGTCGATCGTGTTGCGCACACTCGCAAGCTGGGCCTGCGTATCGACATGCTTGTTGAGCTTTTCCTCCTCGAGGAATACCGCGCGCGCCTCTGCGTAGCTTTCGGCGGCCTTGAACCGCGCGCAGAGGTCAGCGAACTGCTGCTTTACTGCGTCCAGATCGGGGCGCTGATAGGGCATCTCGGAAAACTTCATGGCTGTATCTCCTTTACGGACATTTTGTGAGTATTATAGCACATTCTGCTGCAAAATGCAAAAGTCTGTCCGCGCAGGCAGCCCACATCTGTTGGATTTCTGTATAAAATTTCTCGGTTTCCGTATTGCAAATTTGACGCATATTGAGTATAATAAAGCTAGTAATATCTTACAAGGGGGAGTTTTGACATGCCGATCTCTGAGCCTACCGCTGTATTTTCCATCCGTGATGACCGTGATATGGAGATCAAGCAGGCGGTGCTGCAGGTGTACCGTGCGCTGGAGGAGAAGGGCTACAACCCCATCAATCAGCTTGTCGGTTACATTCTGTCGGAGGACCCGACCTACATCACGACCTACAAGAACGCCCGCGCCATCATCCGCCGCATCGACCGTGATGACCTGCTGCAGGCGCTTGTGCGTGACTTTGTGAAGCACTAAAAATCAGGATTTTAAAAAAGCTCCCGCGTATCGTTGGATACGCGGGAGCTTTTTTATTTCGGCTTGCAGGTTCAGGTAGCATGGCAGAGCCCCTCAGGCCTCGTAAACTCGGCCAGCTCCCCACTTCGTGGGGCGCCTTTCTCGCGGGCAAAGCCCGCGCAAAAGCCTCCCCTTACAGGGGAGGTGGTCGAGCGCCAGCGATGACCGGAGGGGCTCTGCCGCCTCACCTTACCCCGCGAAAAACGCGTTCTGCACGGCGTTGAGGACGGCGGCGCGGCCGGCGGTAAAGTTGACGCCGCCCTGCAGATAGCAGGTGTAGGGCGCGCGCAGCGGACCGTCACAGCTGATCTCGATCGTGCTGCCCTCGGTAAAGCTGCCGCTGGCCATGACGACCTTGTCGGTGTAGCCCGGCTCATCGGCAGGCTCGGGGCTGGCAAAGCTGTCCACCGGGCTGTTGTGCTGGATGCCCGCGCAGAAGCCTGTCAGCGCGGCGGCACTGCCCGAGTCAAAGCAGGTGACAATGTCATTGTGATCGGCCGTGTAGCGCGGCACGGGGTTGACGCCCACCAGCTCCAGCAGACACTGGGCGTAGATCGCCGTTTTCAGTGCCTCGCAGACAACGCCCGGGGCGTAGTAGAAGCCGAGGAAGGTATCCCGCAGACTGTCCTGCGTGCAGCCCAGATCGCCGCCGATGCCGGGCGCAGTGAAGCGGTGGCTGCACTTTTCCACCAAATCGCGGCGGCCTGCAATGTAGCCGCCGGTCGGGGTGATGCCGCCACCCGGGTTTTTGATGAAGCTGCCCGCCATAATGTCTGCGCCGAAGGCGACCGGCTCCGCAGTCTGGGTGAACTCGCCGTAGCAGTTGTCCACAAAGATGACTGCGTTGGGGTTGGCCTTGCGGGCGATGTCGGCCACCTTTCGGATGGTGTCCAGATCAAACGCATTGCGCTGGGTGTAGCCGCGGCTGCGCTGGATATGCACCACCGTGGCGGTCTTGGCTTTCTCGGCAATCAGGTCGTAGTCGGGGGTGAAGTCCGGCAGCAGCGGGCATTCGTCATACCTGACGCCGTACTCCCGCAGGGTGCCGCAGCCCTTGCCCGCCTCGCCGATGCCGATCACGCCCTCCAGCGTGTCGTAGGGGCGGCCGGTCGCAGCCAGCAGGGTGTCCCCCGTGCGCAGCAGGCCGAAAAGCGCGACCGTCAGGGTGTGGGTGCCGCTCATGAACTGCGGGCGCACGAGCGCTGCCTCCGCCCCCATGCAGCGGGCAAAGACCTCCTCCAGCTTATTGCGGCTGTCGTCCCAAACGCCGTAGCCGCTCGACCCCCAGAAGTGCCGTGCCTCAACGCCGCTGTCGGTAAAGGCGCGCAGCATCTTGAGCTGGTTGTAGTCGCGGATCTCCTCCACATGGGCAAACTGCTCGCGGCAGAGGGAAAGGGCCTTGCGGTCCAGCGCCAGCACCTCGGGGCGCAGGTCGTAGAATTGTTCGATCATTGCATATTCCAATCTGTAGTATAATAGTTTATTTTGCCGTTTTGTACAAATCCAAGCTGCTCATAAAAACCGCACAGCGTCTGCTCACAGGCAAAGCGCACCGTGCGTTCGGCGGCCAGCGTGTTTGCCATCTCAACGATCAGCCGCCGGGCCAGTCCCCTGCCCCGCCAGGCCGGGTCGGTCACGCCCGCCGCCATATAGCTTTCGGTGTCGCTCTGCTCATAGCAGCCGACTGTGCAGACGGGGCGGCCGTCCTGCAGCAGGGCATGGCACACCCCCACACCGTGGGCCAGCGTCGTGCAGGCCGTGGAGTAGAACTCGTCGGCCTCGGCGTCATTCTCGGCAAAGACCAGACGGCTGACCGGCAGCATAGAGGGCGCTGTGTCCCGCACCAGCTCCGCCGGGTACGCAGGCGGCAGCGGCAATGCACTGCCCTGCGGCAACTCCCACAGGGTCAGCGGTGCGGCGGGCTGCCAGCCTGCCAACGCAAGGGGCTGCTCTGTGCGCAGCCGGTCGGCGCAGAGAAACCGCAGAAAGCCGGCCAGTTCCTCGCGGGCGTCCTCCCCTGCACTGCCGCCGGGCAGCGCACCGCAGACCACGGCACTGCCGCCGCGCAGCTCCAGCACCGCTGTGCCGGGCAGCAGATAGAAGGCCCACCCGCTGGCCGGGTGCTGCCCGAACAGCCGCAGATGCGTGCCGAGGACAGCCTCAAAGTAAGGCTTGCCGGACAGGCGGCGCAGGTATTCGGTTTTATGTTCCGCAGTGGAGACGGATTGAATCATAGAGGAACCTCTCATCTCCCTCTGCGAGGGGGCCAAGTCAGGTTGTCGTCATCATTTCAGGTTGTTGACGATATTCTTATAATCCCGTCCTCTGACCTCAAAATTCGGGTACAAATCAAAGGATGCAGATGCGGGCGAAAGGCTGACCACATCCCCGGGTTGGGCGGCACCGCGCGCCAGCTCGACTGCGTGCTGCATGCTGTCCGCGTGCAGGATGGTCAGCGCGCTCTCGTCAAAGCCCGGGCATGCGCGGACAGCCGCCTCGATGCGGGGGCCGGTGGCACCCATCAGCACCAGTGTCTTGACATGGGCCAGGATCTCGGGCGCGAGCGGCTCATAGGGGATCTTCTTGTCATAGCCGCCTGCGATCAGAATGATTTTCTGGTTGAAGCTGCGCAGACCCGCAATCGTGCGCGTGGGGCTGGACGCGATGGAATCGTTGTAGTAGGTCACGCCGTCCAGCGTGCGAACCGGCTCAATGCGATGCTCTACACCGGTGAAGGTGGAGCCGACCTGACGCATGGCCTCGACCGGCACGCGGCCCCAGACGGCAGCGATGGCGGCCAGCAGGTTCTCGACATTGTGCAGGCCGCGCAGCTTGACCTCGGCCCGGGGCAGGATCGGCGTCACGACACCGTTCTCCGCATAGCAAAGGGTGTCATCGCTCTCCCGCAGGAAGGCGCCCTTGTCTGTGTCATGCAGGCGGGTAAACCAGACCTGCTCGCCCTTGCAGTCCTTCTGCATACCGCGCGAGATCTCGTTTTCAAAGCCCAGCACGGCGCGGCATGGCGGCACCTGCCACAGCAGGATGTTCCGCTTGGCGTCAATGTACTCCTGCATGTCCTTATGGTGGTCCAGATGGTTGGGGGTCACATTGGTGACGACCGCCACCTTGGGGCTGACGCGCATGCTGATTAGCTGGAAGCTCGACAGTTCGACAACGGCGACCGCCTCGGGGGTCACATCTGCCAGCTGGGGCAGCAGCGCAGCACCGATGTTGCCGCCGAGAAACACCTTGCGGCCGGCAGCCTCAAACATCTTGGAGATCAGCGTTGTGGTCGTAGTCTTGCCGTCAGAGCCGGTCACGGCCACAATCTCACAGGGGCAAAGCTCAAAGAAAAGCTCAACCTCGCTGGTGACCTTTGTGCCGGCCTGCAGGGCAGCCTGCAGCTCGGGCTTGTAATATTCGTAGCCCGGTGTGCGCATGATGATATCCTGCCCGGCAAAGCCGTCAGTATAATGCTCGCCCAGACTCAGGCGGACATGCAGGCGGCGCAGCGTGTCCGCATACGCGCCAAAATCCTCAAGGGACTTTTTCTGATCGCAGAGCGTGACCTGCGCGCCCAGCTCCACAAACTGTTCGATGCAGCGCTTGTGGCTGACGCCCGCACCGATAAAGGCAACCTTTTTGCCCTGAATAAGATTCTGCAGCTGTTCGATCGGCAGCATAAATATCTCTCCCCTGCATTTTATTCTGCAGCAATACTGCGGCGCTCCGCCCACCGGGCGGGGATCGCATGGTAATGCTCTATGTTATTATATACAAAACGCCGTAGTTCTGCAACAAAATTCGGCCCGCCAAGGCGGACCGAATCGGAGTTTATTTTGCGCTTACTGCTGGCCGCCCATGGGGATACCATGCTTGTCAAGCAGCGTGCGAATCTTGGTCATCGGGTCGATGATGGAGGAGACGCTCTTGTCATGGTTGATGGCGGCGATGAAGTAGGCGGTGTACTTGGAGACATCCACGTCATAGTACCACTCGCGCTCCAGCAGTTCCGGCTTGCGGTAGGTCAGGTTCGTGCCCAGAACGGCCTTGATGATGCCGTCATTGTAGGCCTTGTCGAACTTCTCCAGGCCGGCGGTGAAGAGCGGGAAGGTGCAGCAGGTAAAGATGTTGCGGGCACCGCGCATCTTCAGCTCATAGCCGATGTCGAGCATCGACTCGCCGGAGGCGATGATGTCGTCAGCGATAAAAACATCCTTGCCCTCAACGCTCTCGCCCAGATACTCATGCGCCACGATGGGGTTGCGGCCGTTGACCACACGGCTGTAGTCGCGGCGCTTGTAGAACATGCCGAGGTTGCAGCCCAGCACGCTGGAGTAGTACATGTTGCGGTTCATGGCGCCCTCATCGGGAGAGACGATCATGAAGTTATCCTTGTGGAAGGAAACATCCGGCACATGATGCAGCAGGCACTTGAGCACCTGATAGGTGGGCATGACATTGTCGAAGCTCATGGTGGGCACGGCGTTCATGACGCGGGGGTCATGGGCGTCAAAGGTGATGATGTTCTTGACGCCGACCGCGCGCAGCTGCTGCAGGGAGAAGGCGCAGTCCAGACTCTCGCGGCTGACGCGGCGATGCTGGCGGCCGCCGTACAGGCTGGGCATGATAACGCTGATGCGATGGGCACGGCCGGAGACAGCCTGAATAATGCGCATCAGGTTCTGGAAGTGGTCATCCGGGGAGAGGTGGTTCTCATACCCGAAGAGCTTGTAGGTGACGCTGTAGTTGCCCGGATCGACGAAGATGTACAGATCGTCACCGCGGGTGGACGCCTTGACAAGGCCTTTTGCATCACCGGACTGGAAACGCGGGCAGTCGCAGGGAATGATGAAGGTATCGACCGCATCATTGCCGACCTCACGCGCCCAGCGCACAAGGTGACTGTCTACGAGTTTGCAAAGCTCCTCTGCACCGGGGCAGGCAATCAGACCGAGATCGGCGATCGCATCCTCCTTGGCAAAGAAATCACGCGGGCCAAGATTCTGTTCAGCCATTACAGGTACTCCTTACTTCCATCTGGTATTACTTTTTTCATCAGGGCAGTGTGGCAGACCACAAGAACCCATTTACTCATATTGTAGCACAGCAGACGGATAAAATCAGCCCTGCAAGGCAAGAATTTCAACATTTTCGACATTTTCCGCGCTTTATACATGCTTCGCGTTGTTACTTGCAAAAAATTCTGGCGGATTTTACAAAAAGTTTGCAAATGGAAATTTGAAGTTTTTCTTTAGGGGGAAAACTATGGGGCAATGCCTGTAGGGGCGAACATTGTTCGCCCGCGGAACTGTGCCGTAGCCACCGCACTGCACGGCGGCCTGAGGGCTGGCCGCCCTACGCCCGATCTTCCCGTCACATGTAGGGCGGGGTGCCCTCACCCCGCCGAGAACTTTACGGTTACCGCACAGCTCCCGGTTCGTCGAGAACGCCGACCCCTACCGTAGGGGCGGATTCCATATCCGCCCGCAGCACCTTGCGGCTGATATACCGTTCTGCGGGCCGATGCAAGCATCGGCCCCTACAGGCATTTTTTCAATATACATGGCCTATTGAAAAAAGCGCCCGCTGATTTTTCGGCGGGCGCTGATTATTTATCGGTATTTATTTTTCGTTCTCGTCCTGGACCTTGCGGGGGATCAGGCGGACCTCCTGCACGCGGCGGTTGGTCGCGCGGGTGACGGTACCATCAAAGTCACCCCAGATGAACTTATCCCCTACCTTGGGCAGACGGCTGAGCTTTTCCTGCACCAGACCGCCGATGGCCACGGCATCAATGTCGTCATCCTCCTTGATGCCCAGCTCCTCGGCCGTGTCATCCACGCTGGCGCTGCCGGAGATCAACCAGCTGCCATCGGACTGCTGGCGCACATCCTCGACCACATCGTCATGCTCGTCCCAGATCTCGCCGACCAGTTCCTCCAGAATATCCTCCAGCGTGATGATGCCGGCCGTGCCGCCGTATTCATCGACCACAACGGCCATATGATGCTTGCTCTCACGCAGGGTACGCAGCAGCGCGGAAATCTGGGTCACGCTGGTCGTGTACAGCGTCGGGCCGACAAGGTCCTCCAGCTTGACATTTTTGTCGTGCTTCTGCAGGGCTGCAAAGCAGTCCTTTTCATGTACCACACCAATGATATTGTCGATCGTATCGTGGTAGACCGGCAGGCGGGAGTAGCCGCTCTCGGCGAAGCGCTCAATGACCTCGTCCATCGGGGTATCGTCCTCAACAGCCACTACATCCACGCGGGGGGTAAGCACATCCTGCGCCTCCACATCGTCAAACTCGATGGCGCTGCGGATCAGTTCGCTTTCACGGTTCGTCAGCTCGCCGTCCTTCTCGGCCTCGCTGACCATCGTCACCAGCTCACCTTCGGTGATGGTGTCCTTTTCTCCGGTATCAAACCGTTTGGCAAGGAACTTCTTCCACGCACCGAACAGGGCGTTCAGCGGCGTAAAAATCGTGACCAGCGCACTGAGCACGGGGGCAAAGCTCATGGCAAGGGTCTCGGGCATTTCCTTGGCCATGCTCTTGGGGGTGATCTCGCCAAAGGTCAGGACCAGCAGGGTCATGACGATTGTCGAGACGGTAGGGCCGTAAACGCCGCCGACAAGGCGGGTAAACAGCACGGTGGCAAGAGAGGACGCACCGATATTCACAATGTTGTTGCCGATCAGAATGGTGCTGAGCAGGCTGTCGTAGCGCTCGACCAGCGCGAGCGTATGCGCCGCTTTGGCGTCACCGTCCTCCGCCTTGCTCCGCAGGCGGATCTCATTCAGCGAATTGTACGCTGTTTCTGCCGCCGAGAAAAACGCAGACAAACCGATCAGGATTATCAGTGCGACGATCATAAATATACTGCCATCGTCCATTGGGGAACTATCAACTCTTTCTTTATTAAATTTATGTGCAATAGCACATTTTAGACATTATAGCATAAATATGCGTGCGACGCAAAGGGTATGCTGTCAAATTTGTGTAAAACTGTGTTTTTATCTAATTTTGGAATTTCTTCGGTTCCTTCTTTGCAAAGAAGGAACAAAAAAGCATACCGGCTGCCGAGCGGGGCGTCGGGGACGCCGCCCCCTACAAATTCCCCGCAGGGCGCAAAGAGCCTCCCCACAGTGTGGGGAGGTGGCCGAGCGCAGCGATGGCCGGAGGGGCTTTGCCCGTTTGCTGTCACCCGCTCGCTTACGGGTAAGCTGCGGGCCGGGCATGCCCGGCCCCTACGGGCGATGGCCCGGTGTCGAGTTGCTGCCGGGGCGGGCGGATATGGAATCCGCCCCTACGGAGGGCATAGGGCGAAAAGGCAGTAACAATGCGGTTCCACGGGCGAGCAATGCTCACCCCTACATAGCCCTGCAATTCATCAAAACAAAAACACCGCCAACCCTTGCGGGCAGACGGTGTCTTTTTATCAAGTTATCTGACTAATCAGACCAGCTCGATGATAGCCATCTCGGCAGCATCGCCGCGACGGGGTCCGATCTTGTAGATGCGGGTGTAGCCGCCGTTGCGGTCAGCGTACTTGGGGCCGATCTCATCGATGACCTTCTTGGCAATATCTTCCTTGGTGATGTAGGAGAAGACCTGACGCTTTGCGTGCAGATCGTCCTGCTTACCGAGGGTGACCATCTTCTCAGCCATGGAACGAACTTCCTTGGCGCGGGTGACGGTGGTCTCGATTTTGCCGTTCTCAAACAGGTAGGTCACCATAGCGCGCAGCATAGCGTTGCGGCTGTCGGTGGCACGACCGAGTTTACGGGTACCGGGCATTTCGATTCACTCCTTATCAATAGAATCCGCGTGTCGCGGGGGGTTAGTTTTCGTCTTCCTTGGTCAGAGAAAAACCAAGGCTGTCCAGCTTTGCCATGACCTCTTCCAGAGACTTGCGGCCCAGATTGCGGACCTTCATCATCTCATCCTCGCTCTTACCGATGAGGTCACCAACCGTGTTGATGCCGGCACGCTTGAGGCAGTTGAAGGAGCGGACGCTCAGGTCCAGCTCTTCAATCGTCATCTCGAGTGCCTTCTCACGGCCCTGATCTTCGTTATCCACCATGATCTCGGTCTCGCCGGTCTCATCGCAGAGGTTCACGAACAGGTTCAGGTGCTCCGTCAGTACGCGGGCTGCCAGACTCAGGGCCTCCTGCGCATTGCAGGTGCCGTCAGTCCAGACTTCCATAATCAGCTTATCGAAGTCGGTGATCTGGCCTACACGGGTACGATCGACCGTGTAGTTGACCTTGAGGACGGGGGTATAGATGCTGTCCACGGGCAGGGTGCTGATGTCGCTCTTCTCGATCAGGGCCTGCTTGTTGCGCTCAGCGGGAACATAGCCGCGGCCCTTGTCAAAGGTCAGCTCCATGACCAGCTTGGCACCCTCACCCAAGGTAGCGATGTGCCACTCAGGGTTCAGGATCTCCAGATCATCGCCGCCCTTGATGGTGCCGGCAGTGACCTCGCAGGGGCCAACGGCCTCGACGCGGACGGTCTTGGGGGCTTCGCCGTAGATCTTGGCAGCGACACCCTTGAGGTTCAGGACGATCTCGGTGACATCCTCACGCACGCCCTCGATGGTAGTGAACTCGTGCACCACGCCGTCAATCTTGACGCTGGTGACAGCCACACCGGGCAGAGAGGACAGAAGCACACGACGCAAGCTGTTGCCCAAAGTCGTGCCGAAGCCGCGCTCAAGGGGCTCGACAACGAACTTACCGTAACGGCCATCCGGGGAAAGGGCAGCCGTTTCGATCTTGGGGCGTTCGATCTCCATCATAAAAACCCTCCTTGTTAAGCCAGCGCCCGAGAGCGCTGGTTCGGTTGGAAAAATCGTAGAAAACAGTTAAGAGGATTACTTGGAGTACAACTCGACGATGAGGTGCTCAGCGATGGGCACATCAATGTCCTCACGAACGGGCAGCTTGGTGACGGTGCCCTTCAGGGCGTTCTTGTCGCGCTCCAGCCAAGAAGGCAGCAGAACGACAGGAGCTTCCTCGCCCAGCAGCTTGCTGAACTTGACGGAAGAACGGCTGGACTCGATGACTTCGATCACATCGCCCGCCTTAACCTGATAAGAGGGGATGTTGACACGCTTGCCATTGACAGTGAAGTGATTGTGGGAAACCAGCTGGCGGGCGTCGCGGCGGGTCTTGGCAAAGCCCAGACGGTAGACGACGTTGTCGAGACGGCGCTCGACCAGAACCAGCAGGTTGACACCGGTCTGACCGGGCATGCGGGAGGCCTTCTCGTAGTAGGTATGGAACTGGTTCTCCAGAATGCCGTACACGAACTTGACCTTCTGCTTCTCGTTCAGCTGGGTGGCGTACTCGCTCTTCTTCTTTCTCATCTGGCCGCCGGGGTTACGATTGGTGGTCTTCTTGCCATAACCCATAACAGCAGGAGAAATGCCGAGAGCACGGCAGCGCTTAGCGATAGGTTGGGTATTCTTAGCCATATCTCATGTTCTCCTTTCAATCAAACGCGGCGGCGTTTGGGCGGGCGGCAGCCATTGTGGGGGATGGGGGTCACATCACGGATCATGGTGACCTCCAGACCGGTTGCCTGCAGGGCGCGGATGGCGCTCTCACGGCCGGAACCGGGGCCCTTAACGTAGACCTCAACGGTCTTCATGCCATGCTCGATGGCGGCCTTGGCAGCGACCTCAGCAGCGCTCTGCGCAGCGTAAGGAGTGCTCTTACGGGAGCCACGGAAGTTCAGCGCACCAGTGCTGCACCAGGAAACGGTGTTGCCCTGAGTATCGGTGATGGTCACGATGGTGTTGTTAAAGGTGCTCTGGATGTGAGCAGCACCGGCGCTGATATTCTTGCGCTCTTTTTTCTTAGTGCGGGTTTTTGCCGCAGTAGCTTTGTTAGCAGCCATGTCTCAGTTCCTCCTTACTTCTTTTTGTTAGCGACAGTGCGCTTGGGACCTTTGCAGGTACGCGCATTGGTCTTAGTGCGCTGGCCGCGGCAGGGAAGACCCTTGCGATGGCGCACACCACGGTAGCACTGGATCTCGGTCAGACGCTTGATGTCAAGCGCGACATTACGGCGCAGGTCGCCCTCTACCATGATGTTGTTTTTGTCGATGTAGTCGCGGATCTTGGCCTCTTCATCAGCGGTCAGGTCCTTGACGCGGGTATCAGGGTTAATTCCGGTACCGGCGAGAATCTCGTCGGCAGTGGACTGGCCGATGCCGTAAACATAAGTCAGACCAACCTCGATCCGCTTCTCGCGAGGCAGATCAACACCAGCAATACGTGCCATAAAGCACCTCCATTAGTAACATCCCATGTCCTGGTCGGGGCCTGCGCCGGGAATCTACGCACTTGGCCCCCAAGCGTTTTGGGTACGGTTTCCGCGGAATGCTCCGCGGACCTTTAGCCCTGACGCTGCTTATGCTTCGGATTGGCGCAGATGATCATTACGCGGCCTTTGCGCTTAATGACCTTGCACTTCTCGCAAATGGGTTTCACGGAAGGTTTTACCTTCATGATGTTAACCTCCTTTATAACACAAGGCGCTTCTTATTTGGAACGCCAGGTGATCCGGGCTTTGGTCAGGTCGTAGGGAGACATTTCCATCGTGACCTTGTCGCCGGGCAGGATGCGGATGAAGTTGGTCCGCAGCTTGCCGGAAATGTGAGCCATAACCACATGGCCGTTGGGCTTACCCTCTTTGTTGAGGAGTTCAACCTTGAACACAGTGTTGGGCATGGCCTCCCGAACGATACCTTCTACTTCGATGACATCTTCTTTAGACAAGCTGATTGCCTCCTTGAAGGGTTCCGTCAGTTCCGCGCCGCGTCATATGCGCGGATCGCATCCCTGAGTTGTTGATCGCTTTTCAGAAGCTCGTTCTCAAGAACGGTGGTCGTAGGTGCAACATGCTGCATCTTTTTGCGTTTGGGGTTGTCCAGCTTGCGCAGGTCCCCGTCAGCAACCAGAAGCATCGGTCCATCCACAGCCAGAACAGCCAGTGTGCGGGTCTTATCCCGACCGGCCTTGGAGCGGACCAGCTGGCCTCTTACAAAGTCCATCCGGGTTCCTCCCAGCCGTAGGTCAGGACCTCGGCACCGGCCGTGGTGATGGCCATGGTGTGCTCAAAGTGAGCTGCCAGGCCGCCGTCACACGTTTTGACCGTCCAGCCGTCCTTCAGTGTCTTTACCGCGTACTTGTACTGGCACACCATCGGCTCGACTGCGATGCACATACCCGGCACCAGACGCGGACCGCGCCCGGCGTTGCCGAAGTTCGGGACTTCGGGGTCCTCATGCAGCTCCTTGCCGACACCGTGGCCGACAAAGCTGCGGACGACCGAGAAGCCGTTCTCCTCGACATAGGACTGTACTGCGTGGCCGATATCCCCTACCCGGTTGCCGCCGCGCGCCATCTCGATGCCGCGATGCAGGCTCTCCTTCGTAACATCCAGCAGCCGCTGGGCTTCGAGGTCGATCTTGCCGCACGCATAGGTGCAGGCATTATCGCCGTTGAAGCCGTCGATCTTGCAGCCGGTGTCGATCGAAACGATGTCGCCGGGGCGGATCTGCTGCTGTTTGTTGGGGATGCCGTGAATGACCGTGTCATTCACGCTGATGCACGCCGTGGCCGGAAAGCCGTACAGGTGCAGGAAGTTGGGCCTGGCACCGTGGCGCACGATAAAGTCATAGATGATTTTGTCGATCTCAGCGGTAGTGATACCGGGTTCGATCGCTTCGCCGCCAGCCTTCAGGGCTGCTGCGCTGATCGCGCAGGCCTTGCGCATCTTCTGCAGCTCGGCAGCATTTTTGATTTGGATCATGGATGATTAAGCCTCCAAAAGCTTGAGAAGGAACGCCGTGGTGGCCTCGATGGAACCCTGATCGGGCACCTCCACGAGCTTGCCGCGCTGGCGATAGAACTCGACCAGCGGCTCGGTCTGCTCATGGTAAGCCTTTAAGCGGTCCAGTACAGTGGCGGGCTCGTCATCCTTGCGGATGGCCAACTCACCGCCGCAGCGGTCACAAACGCCCTCTTTGGCACTGGGTTTGTTTACGATGTGATAGCTGGCACCGCATTTTGCGCAAACGCGGCGGCCGGACATGCGGCGGGTGATCGCCTCATCCTCAACGATGAGGTTCACGACCTTGTCGATCTCCACGCCCATCTGCTCCAGAGCTTCGCCCTGAGCAATCGTGCGGGGCATACCGTCAAGGATAAAGCCCTTTGCGCAGTCAGGCTCAGCCAGGCGCTCCTTCACGATGCCGACGATGACATCATCGGGCACCAGAGCACCGGCGTCCATAAAACTTTTTGCCTTTTTGCCCATCGGCGTGCCTTCCTTAACGGCTGCACGCAGAATGTTGCCGGTGGAAATGGTCGGGATGCCCAGCTTATCGCAGAGGATCTCTGCCTGAGTTCCCTTGCCGGCGCCGGGGGCGCCCAAAAGGATCAGTTTCATCGCACATTCCCTTTCTCTTATTCCAAGAACCCTTTGTGGTAACGGGCGGTCATATAGCCTTCCAGAGAACGGCCGGTCTCAAGCGCCACACCCACGACGATCAGCAGCGTAGTACCACCCAGCTGGATGGAAGTGCCGGTGATGTTGCCGAGAATGATGGGGAAGCCAGCCACGATAGCCAGGAAGATCGCGCCGATCAGAGTGATCTTGGACAGGGTCTTCGTGATGAAATCGCTGGTGGGCTTGCCCGGACGGATGCCGGGAATGGTACCGTTGTTTTTGCGAAGCTGGTTGGCAATGTCCACGGGGTTGTACTGGATCGCAACGTAGAAGTAGTTGAACGCAACGATCAGCAGCACATAAACGATGAGGTAAAGAACGCTGTTGTAGTTGAACACGCTGAAGAAAGCGTACAGCGCCGGATGCGAAGCTGCATCCAGATTGATGAACCGGAAGATCAGACCGGGCAGGCTGCACAGCGTCGAAGCAAAGATGATGGGCATGACGCCGGTCATGTTCACTTTGATGGGGATGTAGCTGGCCTGACCACCATACATCTTGCGGCCCATAACGCGCTTTGCGTACTGGACCGGGATGCGGCGCTCTGCGTTCGTCAGGATGACGACGAAGACGACCGCGACCAGTGCCAGAACGAGCAGCAGGGGCAGCATGATGTAGAAGAACGGCTCACCGTTCTGGGCGCGGGCCAGAATGTTGGTCGTAGCAGTGTAGATGCTGGACCAGCGGGCCACGATGCCTGCGAAGATCATCAGCGAGATACCGTTGCCGATACCCTTGCTGTCGATCTGGTTGCCCATCCAGGCGCAGAGCTGAGAGCCTGCCGTGAAGGCCAACACGATGACGACCGCGCTGAAGATGCCCGCAAAGCCCTCCGTGTAAGACAGAGCGCCCATATTGCGGATGATGAAGTAGTAGCCGATGGACAGCATCAGACCAATGCCCGCGCCAACATAGTTGGTGATGCGGCGCATCTTGCGCTGACCTTCCTCGCCTTCCTTGGTGAGGTTTTCCAGATACGGAATGGCTACCGCCAGCAGCTGCATAATGATGGAGGCGTTGATGGCGGGCTGCACACCCAGGGCGAACAACGTGCATTCGCTCAGAGCGCCGCCGCTCATCATATTCAGATACTCCAGCATATCGCCGGTGCCGCCGGCAAACATCGAGGTCAGTGCGCCTGCGCTGATGTACGGCACAGGAATCGCACAGCCAAGACGGAACAGGACGAGGATCAGAAGGGTGAACAGAAGACGCTTGCGCAGGTCTTCAATCTTCCATGCTTTACGGAAGGTTTCAAACACCTTACATCACCTCAGCCTTCCCGCCCGCTTTCTCGATTTTTTCCTTGGCGGAGGCTGTATAAGCAGCGACCTTGACATTGATTGCCTTGGTCAGCTCGCCGTTGCCCAGCACCTTGACGCCGTCCAGCGTCTTGGAGATGATGCCGGCCTTCAGCAGGGCCTCGGTATCAACGGTAGAACCGGCCTCGAACTTCTCGAGGTCAGATACCTTGATGGTAACATACTTGGTTGCGAAAATGTTGTTGAAACCGCGCTTCGGCAGACGGCGCTGCAGAGGCATCTGGCCGCCTTCGAAGCCGGCCTTCTTGACGCCGCTGCGGGCCTTCTGGCCCTTGTGGCCGAAGCCAGCGGTCTTGCCGTTGCCGGAACCAGCACCGCGGCCCTTGCGGGTCACGGCCTTGCGGGCACCAGCGGAAGCTTTCAGTTCGTGAAGTTTCATGCTTGCACCTCCTTGCATTACGCCTTGGTCACAACGACCAGGTGGGCGATCTTTGCGATCTTGCCCTGAGTAGCCGCGTTGTCGGGCTGCTCGGTGACCTCACCGGGGCGGTTCAGGCCCAGGGAGTGCGCAACGGCGATCTGCTCTTTGCCGCGGCCGATCAGGCTCTTGGCGAGACGAATGGTAACTTTCTCCATTGTAGTACCCTCCTTAGCCCAGAATCTCGGCAACAGTCTTGCCGCGCTTAGCCGCGACGCTCTCGGCGTCGGTCAGGCCGCACAGGCCCGCGAAGGTAGCAGCAGTGACGTTGATGGGGTTGTTGGAACGCAGGCTCTTGGCGCGGATGTCCTTGATGCCGGCGCACTCGAGCACGGCACGGACAGGACCGCCGGCCAGAACGCCGGTACCGGGGGCAGCGGGACGCATCAGGACGCGGCCTGCGCCGAACTCGCCGACGATCTCGTGAGGAATGGTGGTGCCCTTCAGGCAGACCTTGCGCATGTTCTTCTTGGCAGCGCCCTCACCCTTGCGGATAGCCTCGGGAACTTCGCCGGACTTGCCGACGCCGTAGCCGATGTTGCCCTTGCCGTCGCCGACGACGATCAGGGCAGCGAACTTCATGACGCGGCCGCCCTTGACGGTCTTGGAAACGCGGTTGATGGAGACGACCTTGGTGATCATGCCGTCATCTTCTTGTCTTCTCTGCATGGCCATTGTATCTTCTCCCTCCTTACAGCTTCAGACCGGCCTCGCGGGCACCCTCAGCGAGAGCCTGCACACGGCCGTGGTAAACGAAACCGCCGCGGTCATAGACCACTTCGGTAATGCCCTTCTCAAGGCACTTCTTGGCGATGTTCTCGCCAACCTTCTTGGCAGCATCAATGTTGCCGCCGTAAGCGTTGAAATCTTTGTCCATGCTGGAAGCGCTGGCCAGGGTCACGCCCTGCTCATCATCGATGACCTGAGCGTAGATGTGCTTGGCAGAGCGGAAAACATCCAGACGGGGACGAGCAGCAGTGCCGCTGATCTTGCCGCGGACACGACGGTGGCGGCGCAGACGAGCAACGTTCTTATCAGCCTTGTTGACCATAATGTTTCTCCTCTCCTATTATTTACCCTTGCCGGCTTTGCCTTCCTTACGGATGACATACTCGCCAACATAGCGGATACCCTTGCCTTTGTACGGCTCGGGCGGGCGGACACCGCGGACCTCGGCAGCGAACTGGCCGACTTCCTGCTTGTCGATACCGGTGATGCTGAAGTGCAGCGCATCTTTCAGCTCGATCTTGATGGTATCGGTGTCCTCGAACTCAACGGGATGAGAGAAGCCCAGAGTCAGGGTCAGCTTGCTGCCCTGCTTGGCGGCACGATAACCGACGCCCTGAATTTCCAGATCCTTGCGGAAGCCCTCGGTAACACCGACGACCATGTTGTGGATCAGGGTGCGGGTCAGGCCATGGAGGCTGCGTGCCTCCTTCTCGTCATTGGGGCGGGTAACCAAAATCTCATTGCCCTCGACAGCAACAGTCATCAGAGGATGAAATTTGGAATGCAGGGTACCCTTGGGGCCCTTAACAGTGATGGTGTGCTCGGCCGCATCGACCTTCACTTCCACACCGGCGGGAATGACGATGGGTTTTCTTCCAATTCTCGACATTGTCTATACCCCTTTCTTACCACACAAAGGCGAGAACTTCACCGCCGACATGAGCAGCGCGGGCTGCCTTGTCGGTCATGACGCCTTTAGAGGTGGAGATGATTGCGGTGCCCAGGCCCTTCATGACCTTGGGCATATCCTCGCAGTTGGTGTAAATACGCAGGCCCGGCTTAGAAACGCGCTTCAGGCCGGCGATGACCGGAGTACCGTTCTCCTGGTACTTCAGGGTCAGGGTGATGGTCCCCTGCTTGTTGTCCTCGGTCACTTTCATACCCTTGATGTAGCCCTCGTCAACCAGGATCTGGCAGATCGCCTTCTTCAGGTTAGATGCGGGGATGTCCACGGAAGGGTGTTTGGCAGTGCTAGCATTGCGGATGCGGGTCAGCAGGTCCGCGATAGGATCGGTGATTTGCATGCCACTAACCTCCTTAGGTTGTGTTTAAGAGTGTTGTTATTCGTTCAGACAGAAGCAATCAAGGGCTTACCAGGAAGCCTTCTTGACGCCGGGGATCTCGCCCTTGTAAGCCAGCTCACGGAAGCAGATACGGCAGACACCGTACTTGCGCAGGTAAGCGTGGGGACGACCGCAGATCTTGCAGCGGTTGTAAGCGCGGGTCGAGAACTTGGCGGGCTGCTGCTGCTTGAGCTTCATAGAAAGTTTAGCCATTTACAGTTCCCTCCCTTAGTTTGCGAACGGAGCGCCCAGAGCCTTCAGCAGCTCCTTGGCCTCCTCATCGGTCTTGGCGGTGGTGACGAAGCAGATGTCCATGCCGCGGATCGCATCGACCTTGTCGAAGTCGATCTCGGGGAAGATGATCTGCTCCTTCAGGCCGAAGGCGTAGTTGCCGCGGCCGTCGAAGCTGTTGCCGTTGATGCCGCGGAAGTCGCGGACACGGGGCAGCGCCACATTGAACAGGCGGTCGACAAACTCGTACATACGCTCACCACGCAGGGTGACCTTAGCGCCGATGGGCATGCCCTCGCGCAGCTTGAAGTTTGCAACGCTCTTGCGGGCCTTGCAGACGATAGCCTTCTGGCCGGTGATCAGGCCCAGATCTGCGACGATGGCGTCGATGACCTTGGCGTTCTCCTTAGCCTCACCAGCTGCAACGTTGATGATGACCTTATCCAGCTTGGGGATCTGCATAACGCTCTTGTAGCCGAACTTTTTGTTCAGGGCCGGAGCGATCTCGTTGACATACTGTTCTTTCAAACGTGCCATTGTGTACTCCTCCCTTACAGTTCAGCGCCGCACTTGCGGCAAACGCGGACGGTCTTGCCGTCCTTGACAGAATGGCCCACGCGGGTGGCCTTGCCACACTTGGGGCAGACGGGCATGACCTTGCAGGCGTAGATAGCGCCCTCGGCCTTAACGATGCCGCCCTGCTCGCCCTGACGGCGGGGCTTGACGTGCTTCGTGACCATGTTCAGGCCCTCGACAATGACCTTGCCCTCTTTGGGGGAGGTCTGCAGAACCTTGCCGGTCTTGCCCTTGTCCTTGCCGGAGATGACCATTACGTTGTCGCCGGTTTTAACATGAAGATTGTTCATTTAATTAAAACCTCCTTACAGCGATTCCGGAGCCAGGCTCAGGATCTTGGTGAAGCCGGCATCGCGCAGCTCGCGAGCGACAGGTCCAAAGATACGAGTGCCCTTGGGGCTCTTGTCAGCCATGACGATGACGGCGGCGTTCTCATCGAAGCGGATGTAGGAGCCGTCGTCACGGCGCAGGCCGTGCTTGCTACGGACGATGACGGCCTTGACCACGTCGCCCTTCTTCACAGTGCCACCGGGAGCAGCCTTCTTGACGCTGCAAACCACGATGTCACCGATGTTTGCGTATCTCTTGCGGGTACCGCCCAGTACACGGAAGCACATTAACTCCTTAGCACCGGTATTGTCGGCCACTTTGAGATAAGTTTGCATCTGAACCATCTTTCAGGTCCTCCTTTCAAAGTACCAGGCTGATTATTTTGCCTTCTCGATGATCTTGACCAGACGCCAGTTGACGTCCTTGGAGATCTTGCGGGTCTCCATGATCTCAACGCGGTCGCCGATGCCGGCTTCGTTGTTCTCATCATGGGCCTTGAACTTCTTGGTACGCTTCAAGATCTTCTTGTACAGAGGGTGCTGGACGCTGTCCTTAACAGCGACAACGATGGTCTTGTCCATCTTGTCGGAGACAACGACGCCCACACGGGTCTTTCTCAGATTACGTTCCATGCTTTACCCTCCCTCTTAAGCGTTCTTGGCATTCTTCTCAGCCAGGACGGTCATCACGCGGGCGATGTCCTTCTTAACGGCCTCGATGCGAATGGGGTTGTCCAACTGGTTGATGGCGTGCTGAAAGCGCAGGTTGAAGAGTTCGGCCTTCAGGTCCTTGAGCTGCTTGTTCAGCTCGACATCGGTCATTTCGCGCAGTTCAGTGGCTTTCATTCAGCGTCACCCTCCTTTACAGTGTCAAGCTCCTCGCGCTTGACGAATTTGCAGCGAATCGGCAGCTTGTGGCTGGCCAGACGCAGAGCCTCGCGGGCGGTCTCCTCGTTGACATCAGCCAGCTCGAAGAGCACGCGGCCCGGCTTAACGACGGCCACCCAGTACTCCGGGCTGCCCTTACCGGAACCCATTCGGGTGCCGGCGGGCTTTTCGGTAACGGGCTTATCGGGGAAGATCTTGATCCAGACCTTGCCGCCACGCTTGATATAACGGGTCATGGCAACACGGGCTGCCTCGATCTGGTTGGAGGTGATCCAAGCCGGCTCGAGAGCGACCAGGCCGTAATCGCCCTGGTTGACCTTGTTGCCGCGCATGGCCTTACCGGTCATGCGGCCGCGCTGAACGCGGCGGTACTTAACACGCTTCGGCAGTAACATTACTGTTTGCCTCCTTCCTTCTTGGCGGGGGCTTTGGCGCCCTTCAGGATCTCGCCTTTGTAGATCCAAACCTTGACGCCGACCTTACCATAGGTGGTGTTGGCCTCGGCGAAGCCGTAGTCGATGTCAGCGCGCAGAGTCTGCAGGGGGATGGTACCCTCGTGGTAGCTCTCAACGCGGGCGATGTCAGCGCCAGCCAGACGGCCGGAGCAGGTGACCTTGATACCCTTTGCGGGGGTAGCGCTGCGGTCACGGGGCTGCATGGCGTTGCGGATGGCCTGCTTCATGGCACGGCGGAACGCGATGCGGCGCTCGAGCTGGGAAGCGACATCCTCAGCAACCAGCTGAGCATTGGTGGTGGTGCCTTTGACCTCGATGATGTTGAGGTTGACAGCCTTGCCGGTGAGCTTGGCAAGCTGCTTCTCGATCTTGGCGCTCTCAGCACCGCCCTTGCCGATCACGATGCCCGGCTTTGCGCAGAAGACATTGACCTTCACGCGGGGGGCACCGGTCTGGGAATCAACGGTACGCTCGATCTCGATCTTGGGAACGCCGGCAGCGTACAGCTGCTTCTTCAGGGTCTTACGGATCTTGTGATCCTCGACCAGGGTGTCGCCGAATGCCTGCTTAGAGGTAAACCAGCGGCTGTCCCAATCTTTGATAACGCCCACGCGCATGCCGTGGGGATTGACTTTCTGGCCCATTTGTTTACCTCCTTACTCTTTCTCTTTCAGCACAACAGTCATGTGGCTGGTGCGCTTCAGGATGCGGTATGCACGGCCCTGTGCGCGAGGCATGATGCGCTTGAGCGTGGGGCCGGGGCAGACGTAGCATTCTGCGACGTAGAGATTGTTGCGATCCATGTTGAAGTTGTTTTCCGCATTTGCGGCAGCAGAGTTCACCAGCTTGAGAAGGGGCTCGCAGGCGGCCTTCGGGGTGTACTGCAGGATAGCCAGCGCTTCGTCCAGGGGTTTGTTACGGATGAGGTCCATCACGATCGAAACCTTGCGGGGACTAATGCGGGCGTAACGGAGAATTGCCCGTGCTTCCATTCGATGTTCCTCCTCTCTTACTTGCCAGCGGTCTTAGCGCCGACGTGGCCGGTGAACTTGCGGGTAGGCGCAAACTCGCCGAGCTTGTGGCCAACCATGTCCTCGGTGACGTACACGGGCACATGCTTGCGGCCGTCATGGACGGCGAAAGTGTGACCGACGAACTCGGGGAAGATGGTGGAGGAACGGCTCCAGGTCTTCACGACGCTCTTCTTGCCAGCCTCGTTCATAGCCTCGACCTTTTTGTACAGGGAAGGCAGAACGTAAGGGCCCTTCTTAGTGCTTCTAGACATTGTTCAGTAACCTCCCTTAGCCGTTGGCGCGCTTGACAATGAACTTGTCGCTGCGGGCCTTGTGTTTGCGGGTCTTCAGGCCCAGAGCGGGCTTGCCCCACGGAGTACGCGGGCTGGAATGACCAACGGGTGCGCGGCCCTCGCCACCACCGTGCGGGTGATCGCAGGGGTTCATGACGGCACCACGGCTGCCAGGGCGAACGCCCATGTGGCGCTTGCGGCCGGCCTTGCCCAGGTTGACATTCTCATGGTCGAGGTTGGAAACAACGCCGATGGTGGCGATGCAGTTCAGACGAACATTGCGCATCTCACCGGAGGGCAGACGAACCAGAGCGTAGCCATTCTCCTTAGCCATCAGCTGAGCCATGACGCCAGCGGAACGGACCAGCTGGCCGCCCTTGCCGGGGTAGAGCTCGATGTTGTGGATCATGGTACCGACGGGGATGTTCTCGAAGGGCAGAGCGTTGCCGGGCTTGATGTCCGCGTTGGGGCCAGCCATGACAGTGTCGCCAACCTTCAGGCCATCGGGAGCCAGGATGTAGCTCTTGACGCCATCCTCATACTCGATGAGGGCGATGAAGGCAGAACGGTTCGGATCGTACTCCAGCGTCTTGACGGTGGCAGGGGCATCAAACTTGTTGCGCTTGAAGTCGATGACACGGTACTTGACGCGGTTGCCGCCGCCGTGATGGCGAACGGTGATCTTGCCGGTGTTGTTGCGGCCGGCATGCTTCTTCTTGGATTCCAGCAGGCTGCGCTCCGGGTCAACCTTGGACAGGACGCTGTAATCAGTAACAGTCATGCCACGGCGGCCGGGGGTAGTCGGCTTGTACTTTTTGATAGCCATGTTGATCTCCTTGTTGTTATCTTATGAATTTTTATCGGGGTCATATCCCCATAAGCGAACCCCTCGGCGGGGTTCTGGGTGACAGCCTTGCGGCTTGTCAGGTCATCAGACCATCGAGTTGAAGAACTCGATCTCCTTGGAGTCAGCAGTCAGGGTGACGATGGCCTTCTTGCTCTTGGCAGTGTAGCCGGCGTGCATGCCCTGACGGCGGTAACGACCGCGCACGGAGATGGTGTTGACCTTGGCGACCTTCACGCCGAACAGCTCTTCAACAGCGTTGGCGATGTCGATCTTGGTGGCGTCGGTAGCGACCTTGAAGGTGTACTTCTTGTCAGCGATGCCAGCCATGGAGTTCTCGGTGATGACGGGGGCGAGAACGATGTCCTGTGCGAATTTCATCACGCATATACCTCCTCAAGTTTCTTGGCAGCGTCAACGCTCAGGATCAGCTTGTCAGCGTTGACAACATCGTAGGTGTTGATGCCGGTAGCGGCGGTCTTGACACCGGGGATGTTGGCGGCGCTCTTGACGAACTTGGCGTCCAGAGTGTCATTGACGATCAGGTTCTTCTTGCCTGCGCCGACAGCGGCCAGGAAAGCAACGACGGTCTTGGTCTTGTACTCGTCAGCGGCGATCTTGTCAACCAAGATCATGTTGCCGTTGGCAGCCTTGTCAGACAGGGCGCTGAGCAGAGCCAGACGCTTAACCTTCTTGTTGATGGTGTAGTAGTAGCTGCGGGGCTTGGGGCCCAGAGCAACACCGCCGTGCGTCCACTGGGGAGCGCGGATGGAGCCCTGACGAGCGTGGCCGGTGCCCTTCTGGCGCCAAGGCTTCTTGCCGCCGCCGCGGACTTCCTTACGGATCTTGGTGTTCTGGGTGCCCTGGCGCTGGTTGGCCAGGAAGTTGACGACTGCCTCGTGGACAGCCTTCTCGTTCGGGGTGATCCCGAACACGGCGTCGGAAAGCTCAACGGTGGAAACCTTCTTGCCGTTCATATCGACGACATCAAACTGTGCCATTGTGTTTTCCTCCTTTACGCTTTCACGCTGTCGTGGATGGTCACGACCGAGCCCTTCGGGCCGGGGATCGCACCCTTGATCGCGATCAGATTGTTCTCAGCATCGACTTTAACGATGCTCAGGTTCTGAACGGTCACGCGGACCGCACCCATGTGGCCGGGCAGACGCTTGCCCTTGAACACGCGGGACGGGCTGGAAGTGGAGCCGTTAGAACCGGCATGACGTGCAACAGGGCCGGTGCCGTGGCTCTCACGCAGGCGGTGCTGGCCAAAGCGCTTGATAACGCCCTGATAGCCCTTGCCCTTGCTGGTGCCGACAACGTCAACCTTGTCGCCCTCTGCGAAGACATCAGCCTTGAGGATGTCGCCGACATTGACGGCAGCGATGTCATCAAAGCGGAACTCACGCAGGGTGCGCTTGGGGGCAACGTCAGCCTTGTCGAAGTGACCCTTGGCGGCCTTGTTGACCTTCTTGGCGCTCACTTCGCCGTAGCCCATCTGAACAGCCTGATAGCCGTCAGACTCAACGGTCTTCTTCTGCACGACGGTGCAGGGGCCGGCCTCGATGATGGTGACCGGAACGACCTTGCCGTTGGCGTCGAACAGCTGGGTCATGCCCAGCTTCTTGCCGATGATACCTTTTTGCATTGTGTTTGTCCTCCTGTAAAGGTTATTGGTTGGTGGTTTCCCATCAACATGACCTCTCCGCTGTTTGCATTGCAGCGAGATGGTGCTTTACCGTGTTTTCATTACACGCCGACCGTTCACGGATCACGGCCGCGCGTATCGGCCATTATAATGTAGAAACTCGATTACAGCTTGATCTCGATGTCAACGCCGGCGGGGAGCTGCAGGCTCATGAGAGCCTCGACCGTCTTGTTGGACGGCTTCAGAATGTCGATCAGACGCTTGTGCGTGCGGGTCTCGAACTGCTCACGGCTGTCCTTGTACTTGTGGACAGCGCGCAGGATCGTGACGACCTCCTTGTCGGTGGGCAGAGGGATCGGGCCGGAAACGCGAGCGCCAGTGCGCTTAGCGGTCTCCACGATCTTCTGTGCCGCAGCATCGATCAGGGATGCATCGTAGCTCTTCAGACGGATTCTGATTTTTTCTTTGACTGCCATTGCATTCGCCTCCTATAAAATTTTGCGCCTTAGGCGAGCCGATAAATTACACACGTTTCCGGGTGTTCAACCTTTTCGCATGACAAAATCCGGTGAACCGTTTTACACAGTTCTCCCGGAAAGAATCATTACAAAGTAAGGTGAACATTGGTCCGCACCGCAGAATGCAGTGGCGTACATATCCCTTTGTTTCCGTAATTCTTTCGCCCGGTTCTAAGATCGGACATACTCCGCGGAAAAACCCGCCAGCCTCTCGGCTATATGGCGGCAACCTCCCGCATCAACGCATATCGCGGCTTGCGCAGCTTGTTTTATCTGCACAAGCCTTCCGCAGCCAAGAAAGATTATAGCACACGTTTCCCGGCGTTGCAAGTGTTTTTTGGCATTTTTATAAATTTTTTTTGAGAAATTTTTACGTTATGCCGAAAGTAGCGTTTGCTGAGAGGGTTTTCAACAGAGTGCATGGTTTTTGGGGAAAGAAGTCCTGTTTTTCAGGCAAATTGCAGCGTGAAAAGTCATTGCTTTGTAGGGGCCGCACATCTGCGGCCCGCAGCTGTAAGGTAAACGGTCATTTGCGGGAAGGCCGCGGGTCGGACGCTTGTCGGCGCACAACGAGCGCCGACAGTTTGCAAGCAAACACGCTCGTGCGGTTGTTTGCCCCGCAGGGGCAAACATTGTTCGCGCCCCGGTTTCGTTCCACTCAACCGTGGTCCTACGCTCACAACCCCGCAATGCCCGGCCACTACAACTCAGTTGGGCAGCTCCAGCGCGTCCACCCGCCAGCCGCCCTCGGTGGGGATGAGGCGGACAGGGCTCAGCGTGACTGTATCAGGCACAACAGGGTCATCCCCTGCCCAGCCCGCGAAGTCCTCGCTCTCACAAGTCAGCACGACTTGATAAAATGTAAGGCTGCCGTCAGGCTGTAATTCCGGCTCAGTAAAGACATGCCCGCAGTAAGCAATATTACTGCCGCGGTCACCATCGATCGTCAGGATTGTGTCACTCTCCCCTTCCGCAAAAGGCGCGGGATCCATGCTCAGCATATCATCGATCCAAGCATCGGAATAGACCGTGTGCAGAAAGCTGCTGAACTCCGAGAACTTTGTGTAAAACGCGCCGTCCGCCGCGCGATAGTTGAAGAATCCGACCGGCTCGTCCAGTTTCTCATAGGGCATAAAGCCCGCATGCATCCCAAACCAATGGTACTGGAAGTAATACGCCGAAGCCAGCGCAGCCCGGGCCTGCTTGTCCAGCGAAGCAGGAACATCGCTGACTTCTGTGCGGTCGTAGTAGCCTTCAACCCATGGCGCATTGACTGTGACGGTGACGACATTGTTCTCAGGCACTGTGTAGGGCTCAGCCTGCACTTTCAGGTACCAGTAGCGTCCGCCGTTGCGGCTATAGTTATCCTGCCAGTCCGGGTTCAGCTCTTTTATGTTTTCCACCGTCGTGTGGAAAATCTCCGCCACTTCTTCCAGCGAATCTGCCGAGTAACGGAGCGTCACGCCCTCGGTGGGCCAGACAACTTTTTCGCCCTGCTGCGGCTGTGGCTTATGCGGTGCGCTGAACGTGTAGTCCGGCATCGTGCAGTCTGCACCGCCCCGCCAATCGTCAAACGACACCTCATCATACACCGCCATCGTCGGCGCGGGCGTCGGGGACGGGGTGGCCGTCGGCTCCGAAGTCGGCTCTACCGTGGGCGCGGGCGTTTCTGTCGGCACGGGGGTTGCCGACACGCTGTCCGCTGGGGCGGAAGCGCACGCAGTAAGGAAAATAAGAGATGCAAGAATTACAGCACATTTTTTCATAACACACCTCATCGAAAGATGCCCTGTAGGGGCCGCACATCTGCGGCCCGCAGCTGTGTGGCAGACGACTGCTTACGGGAAAGCCGAGGGCCGGGCCTGCCCGGCCCCTACCTTGCGCTGATGGAATATTCATTTCCGTTTCAGCTGCTCCTCCAGCCCGGCGCGCGGAGTGATGTAGACGGTGGTGTAGACCTCATACAGGACCATGCCGGGCTTGGCACCGTTGGCTTTCCAGATGTTCTTCACCTCGGTGGTATCGACCGGCACCTTTGCACCGCCGTTCTGGCTGGAATGCAGCACGGCCAGCTCGGCAGCCTCCTGTCTGGTCGTGTCGGGGATGTCCTCTCCCCGGCTCATGACAACGCAGTGGCTGCCGGGAGCCTTTTGCACATGGAACCACAGATCCTTGCCGCGCGCGGTGTGCAGCGTCAGCTTATCGTTCTGCAAATTGTTCCGGCCGACCAGAATCTCAAAGCCGTCGCTTGAGGTATACCGCAGGAAATCTGCCGGCTTCTGCTTGCGGTCGCGCTGCTTGTAATATTTGAGATAGCCCTGACTTTTCAGCTCGGCGCGGATCTCGTTCAGTGCCATCTCGCCGGGCGCAGACTCGACCTCATACAGAACGGTGCGCAGGTATTCGATCTCCGCCTCGCCCTCGACCAGCAGCTTTTGCAGCATGGCGTGGGCGGTCTGCTTCTTTTTATAATCGCGGAAATACTTCTGCGCGTTCTCGATGCCGCCCAGACGCGGATCGAGTTTGATGGTCACATCCTCGCCGGTGTAATAGTTCTGCACGGTGACCTGACGGTCGCCCTTATGCAGCGCCCAGAGGTTCGCCTGCAGCAGTTCGCCGTACAGCCGCAGCGTATCGGCCTTGGCAGACTGGCTCAATTCCTCTTTGCGGGCCGCCTGCTTGCGGACAGCGCGGTCGTACATATTGTGGACGGCCTTGTACAGCTCACGGCTTTTCTGGCGCAGGCGCTCGGCACGGTCCTTGGTGGCGTAGTAGTCCTCGAGCATTTCACTGTAGCTGGGGTACTGCGTCAAAATCGCTGCGCTGCCGTACTGCTGCGGCACAAAGAAGCTGAACTCCACCGGCTTGGGTGCGCCGTCCGGCTGGGGCAGCCGCACCGCCGTGGGGGTGCCGCCGCGGGCATGCTCCGCCTTCAGCTCGTCGATGGCCGCTGCCAGCCTTGCTTTTTCCTCGGCGGTCAGATCGCAGGCCAGCGCCGGGGTCTCTCCCAGCGCGCGGCAGGCAGCTTCCCGCACAACGACCGGGCCGACGCCGGCCACCGTCTTGCCGAGGGCCTGCGCAACGGGGAGTTCCTTCTCACAGGCGGCAGCCACGATGGCAGCGGCACTCGTCTCCAAAAAGTCCGGCCGTGCAGGCTTGGGCGGCAGCGTGTAGGCAAGGCCCGGCAGCAGCTGGCGGACCTCGCTGTCGTCAAAATCGACCCGCTTCAGGGCATCAATGATGCGGCCGTTCTGGACAAGCACCAGATTGGAGTACCGCCCCATCAGCTCGACCGCCAGCGTATTGGTGACGAGGTCGCCCATCTCATTGGTGCAGCGGAAATCAAAATAGACGATGCGGTCCCCCGGCTCGCGCCGCAGCTCGACCAGACGGCCGCCTGTCAGGTGCTTGCGCAGCAGCATGCAGAAGCCCGGGGGCGTGAGCGGGTTTTCAAAGCTTTCCCGTGTCAAACAGACGCGGGCCGAGCCGCTGCGCGCCGACAGCAGCAGACGGTGGGTCTCGGTGCGGGTACGCAGCGTGATAAGCACCTCGTCCCGGGTCGGCTCGAAAATTTTATCAATTTTCGCATCCAGCAGGGTGTTTTTCAGTTCACCGGCGACCAGCGCCAGCGTTGCGGCATCTAAGGACATGGATGTTTCCTCTTTTATAAAAGTAAAAATGCGTTTATCAGGCCAAATAGCAATACGGATCGGTATCGGCCTCAGCGTGGGCGACAGTCAGACCGGGGAACTGCCTGGCGATGAGCGCGGCCAGCACATCGGCAATGGCATGCTCGGTGCCCCAGTGACCTGCAACCACAAGGCCGATCCCCTTCTGTTTGGCCAGCAGCGCAATGTGATGCGCCGCCTCCCCGGTGACAAGGCAGTCCGCCCCGCGGTCGATGGCCTCCTGCAGGTAGCTGCCGCCCCCGCCGCTGACCTCAGCCAGACAGGTGACCGCCCGGGCACCGTTGACATATTTGACACCGGTGTGCAGCGTGTCGGCGCAGAATTTTGCCAGCGCCTCCACGGTGGTGGGCATCGTGGTGCCGATGCGGCCGCAGCCCTCGGCAAAGCTTTCGCGCCCCTCGGCGGCAATACCCAGAATCTCACAGAGCGTATCATTGACGCCGCCCGGGGCCGCATCGAGATTGGTGTGCATGCAGATGGCGGAGATGCCGTTTTTCATCAGCAGCGCGGGCACATCATCGGCGGCCAGACTTTTGATAGGCTGGAAGATGACCGGATGGTGGCTGACAATAAGCTGGCAGTCATTCTCGACCGCCTCCCGCACGACCGCGGGGGTGATGTCCAGCGCGGTCAGCACGCCGTCAACCGGCTTACCCGCATCGACCAGCAGGCCGACATTGTCCCAGCTGAGGGCCAGCTCCTGCGGAGCCGCCGCCTGCAGCAGACCTAAAATTTGCCGTACCGTTACTGACATGATAATTCCTCCAAAAAGTTTGTATGCGGGGCAACACCCTGCGGGCGCATATGGAATGTGCCCCTACAAGTGGAAACACGCGTCATGGAATCCACACCCGCGAACGGAAACCGTAGGGGCGGATTCCATATCCGCCCGTGGGCGTTTACCGTGCCGCCAATGTATCCAGCGCGGCGATTAGTTCCCCCACCGCCTCACGCTCTGCGCCGTCCGGCAGGCCGAGGCGGTACTTTTTCAGCTTGGCGTTCTGGCTGGCATAGTAATCCGCACAGCCGGGCTGCCCCTGCGTCAGGCCGGTCAGGCAGTACAGCCCGTCCGGTTCAGAGGGCGCGCCGGTGTACTGCGCGTTCATGACTGCGTACCAGCGGCCCGCTGCCTGACAAAGCGTTTCTGCCCTGAGGGCAAAGCCGCGCCGGGCCAGCCAGCGCCGCAGGATGCTGTGCTTGGTGGCGGGCACCAGCACCAGATTGTACCGCCCGTCAAACACCCAAGGGGCTGCCTCCAGAATTTCTATGATGGTTTCGGCCCCCATACCGGCGATGATGATGTCCTCGGCCTCGCCGGGGGCGAGGACCTGCAGGCCGCTGCCGAGCCGGAACCGCACCCGTTTCCCGTAAGGCGCGCAGGTCACGCGGGCCTTCTGCAGCGGGTCGGGGCGCAGGTCGCAAGCCAAAACAAGCGGGCAGCGACCGCTGCCCGCCAGTGCGGCGCTTAATTTGCCGTGATCGCAGCCGATGTCCGCCGCCACATGCCCCGGCCGTACAAAGTCGAAGGCAGCGGCAAGGCGGGCGTCCAGCCGCGGTGCATTACTGGTGTGCAAAGTAATCGTTCAGCTCTGCGACCAGCTCATCGGCGTCAACGCCGTGGACGGCACAGGCCTCCTCGACAGTCTCACCGTGGGAGGCCATGCAGCCCAGGCAGTGCATACCGGTGGACAGGAAGATGGGCACGCAGCCCTGGGTGGGGTCATTGTTCAGGATCTCGGCAATGATGGTGTTCTTCGTAACAGTCATAAGATGGTTCTCCTTATCCGGGTTTTGTTATCTTTTTATGATACCGGCTGCCAGCTGGCGTACAGGCCAAAGCCCTGCAGCAGGGTCAACAGTGTACAGGCGGTGACGGCCAGCGCCGCCCCGCGGGAAGCATTGCGCCGCAGGCTGACATTGCCCGCGCGCTTGCAGAGCACCAGCGCCAGCGGCAGCACAGGCAGCCAGTAGCGGCCCTGCAGACCGAAAAGCGTCTGGTAGTTGATGGGGGTCCAGTTCAGCGCCACGACAAGGGACGCCGCCACAACGCAGAGGATGATGCCCGCCGTGCCCCATGCCGCATGGCGGCTAAGGGGCGGCTGCTCGCCCTGCACAGGCAGCGCCGCCGCCAGCAGTGCCAGCACCAGCCCAACGCCGAGCAGCCAGCTTACATCGAGGCGGTAAACGATCGGTTCACCCAGCGTGGTACCCAAAACGCCCTGCAGCCAGAGCGCACCCTGCTCAGGGATCGTGCGCAGCAAAAGCTTCGCCGTGGCGGGCAGGTTGCGGCAGATGTAGCCCAGCGAGAAGGTCCAGATGGAATCGCCGTTGGGGTTCGTCATCAAAAGCTGATCGGGGTCCAGCCCGCCGCCCATGCGGGAGAGCGCAAGCACGCCGCCCAGCACCGCAGCGGCAGCCGCAGCCGCCAGCCCCCGGCGCAACCGGCGCAGTCTGCGGGCATCGGTGCGCGCCCATGCGTAAAGGCGCAGCACAAGCACCAGCATGACCGCCAGCGCCGCAGCGCCCGCCGCCAGTGCGGCACGGCTCACATCCCGCGCGGCATAGGCAAGCGCGCCGAGGTTGGCGGTCAGCCACAGGCCGCCCGCCAGCACGAGCGTTGCCGCCTGTATCAGCCGCCCGGAGCGCACACGCAGTCCAAACGGGCCTCGGACATATTCCTGCGGCCCGGCGAGGTTATCCGCCGGTATGACAAAGCAGAGCAGCACCACGGGCAGATAGATGGCCTTGGCCGGGCCGACGATGCCGCCCAGCACAACAAGAAGCAGCTTCTCCCACAGCGCGGCCTTTTTGCCGCAGAGCCGCAGGCAGAGCGCCGTGTAGCAGAACACCGTGCCCAGCACCGAGGCATCGGGCGAAAGACTGCCCGCTAATTGCAGCGGCATCGGCAGCAGCGCCACGCAGGCCAGCAGCCCGCGCACCCCGGCCGGGGCCAGCGCCGCAGCCAGCGCCGCCAGCGCCAGATAAAGCAGCAGGTTGCAGATGCGCCCGGTGCGCAGCATTGTGTAAAAATCTGCACCGCGCGCCCGCGCCAGCCAGATGCCCAGCGCCTGCGGCAGGTAGCTGCCGCTGCCCTGCCCTGCCTTTGCCTCGCTCACCACGGTCAGTGCCGGGTCGGCGGGCCCGGACCTCTGCGCCTGCTCGATGACAGCCCCGGCCTGCTTGTAGGCGAAGATGCCGATGTCCCCCGTTCTGGTGCCAAAGTATGGCGCATCACAGGCGCGCACAAGCAGGCGGCCGTTTTCATCGGCAGCGGTCTGCCCGTTCCACCGGCTGGCCTGCTCATAGGCGGCGGCCAGATGGGTGTATTCATCGGGGGCGGTCAGCGCCGGCGTGACCTGCACAAAGGCCAGCCCGCAGGCAAGACCCACCACTGCCAGATAGAGCACCGCCGGGGCACGCCAGACACAGAGCAGCACGGCGGCAAAGGCGGCCGCCGCCAGCAGCGGCGCCAGACTCTGCGCCAGCCGGGTCGGCCAGTCGGCTGACCTGTCGGTCATGATCTGCAGCGCCAGCGTGGCGTCCTGTGCAGTATCTCCGGCATACAGCGGCATACCGGGTACCGTGCCCTCGCTGGCCCAAAGACCCAGCGGGCCGTCCCACGCGACCTCGTTGTAGATGTGCAGGGTCAGCACCTCGTCCTTTTCGGCCATGTAGCTGCCGCTGTACGCGAACGCCGTGAAGCTGTCGTTGAAGATATTCAGGAAGTTTCCGGCACCCTGCCCCAGCAGTTGGCCGTTCTCATCGTAGAGATCCACCATGACCATGCCGCATTTATAGAGCGCATCGTGGGTGCTGAAATTCAACCGCACGCCGCAGATGCTCTGCCCTGCCTTGAGCGGAAAGGTCTGCACAAGACCCTCGTCCGGGACATCTATGATCTGGCTGTAGTCATCGTTGACGATCTCAAACTGCTGCTTATCGCCGAGCCGGAGCTGCAGATCATAGCCGACCCAGCGGCAGAGCAGCCATACCGCAGCTGCGGCGGCCAGCGCCGCCAGCAGACCGCAGACTGCGCGGCGGGGCGTGAGTGTTTTTTTCATAGTCCGCCTTTCTGGCAATGTGCAGAGTCATATCTGCTGAAATCAGGGGCAGAAGCGCAAAGGGCTGCCTGTGTACCATTATACAGCACGCAGGCAAAAAACGCAAATCATGCCTGCCGCTTATAGAGATACCATGTCAGCAGCCCCTCGCCGCCGTCGCAGCTGCACTGATCCACGACCGCATAGCGCGGGAACGCTGTGCCCAGATCCCCGGTCAGCGCCACGACATAGTCCACGCCCCCTTCTGCCAGCAGGGCGTTCTGCTCGGCCCACTGGTCATCCAGCGGCATGTTGGTCACGCAGAAATACCGGCAGGGCGGCAGCACGCCCGCCGCCGTGTAAAAGCCGCCGTCCAGCGTGCCGTAGTTGAGCAGGCTTGCGCCGTTGATCTGCCGGGCAAAGCGGCGCTGCGGCATACTGTCGGCCGTGCGCCAGCGCAAGGCCCGGTTGGGGCTGCGCGTCACGCACCAGACCAGCGCCAGCGCCACGGCGGCTACCGGTGCAAGGCGCTTTGCGGCGGCGGGGGTTTTGCACTTTTCCACAAGGAGGATCAGCGGCACCAGCCCCAGCGGAGCAAAAACGCTCAGCACCAGCCCGTAGTATACGAGATACCCGCCCATCAGGCTGGTGAAGGCCAGCCCCGCCGCAAGGGCCGCCACAGCTCCCGCCGCAGCGGGCCGGTGAAGCGCCGCCCACAGCAAAAATACCGCCAGCAGCACCGCAGCAGGCAGGGCATCACGCACCGCCCACCAGAGATGCTGTGCGAGCGCTGCCGCACCGCCGCCCTCCCCCTTATAAAGGAAGAGGTTATCATAGAAGTAGCAGGTGAACCAGTCCCCCAGCGCACCCTGCACGCCGAAGTAGACGACCCACGGCAGTGTAGCGAGCGCCATGCCGCCGAGATAAGCCCCGACGGCACGGCCGAGCGGCCCGCGCCAGCCGCGCCGCAGATAGAGCACCGCCAGCAGCACCGCCCAGACAAGATAAAAGCCCAGCACCGTGTATTTGAGCCAGAGTGCGCACCCTGCCAAAAAGCCGTGCAGCACAACACGGCGCAGCGGCATGGGGCGGGATGCCCGCAGGGTGCTTACAGCGCCAAAAAGCGCCGCCGCCAGCAGAGGCAGGAGCAGCTCCTCGGCACTGCCGCCGTGGGAGAAGGCACGGCTGGCGGCAACAGCCGCAGCGGGCAGTGCCGTCCATGCAGGGTGCAGCGCCCGGCCGCAAATCACCTCGGCACTGCGGAGCCCCAGCCAGAGAAAGGCCGCAAAGGCCGCTGTCTCCAGCAGCAGCACGCCGCCAAAGCCGGTATTGTCCACACAGGCGGCCAGCCCATAGAGAAGATACAGCACCGGACCCTTGTGGTCAAACACATCCCGGTACAGCACTCTGCCGTGGAGCATCGACTTGCCCATCGTGAAAAAAATGTTTGCGTCCATCCAGTCGTTGAAAGCATACAGGGGCGAGGATTTGCTGCACCACACCAGCACCAGCGCCGCGATACCCAGCAGCCATACTGCGCGCTGCGTTTTTTGTTTCACTGTCATCGTCCGTCCCCCATAACAAACCACGCCCCGGCGGTTAGGCCGGGGCGCGGAATGGAAAAAATTCAACTCAGTTTACACGAAGCCGCGTAAAATCAGCCGTTCTCCTTCATCTTGGCAAAGCACTCGCTGCAGTAGACCGGACGGTCCTCGCGGGGCTGGAAGGGAACCTTGCAGGTCTTGCCGCAGCTGGCGCAGACGGCGTCGAACATCTGGCGCTCACCGCGGGTAGAGTTCTTGCGGGCATCGCGGCAGGGCTTGCAGCGCTGGGGCTGGTTCTCAAAACCACGGCTGGCGTAGAACTCCTGCTCGCCGGCGGTCCAAACGAACTCCTTGCCGCAATCCTTGCATACCAAAGTCTTGTCTTCGAACATAGTGGGTATCTCCTCTGTGTTTATTTTGCCCGCGGAAGAATCTAAAACAACGCAATGGGAATGGACCAACTGAACTGATTTTAGGCGCTACTGGGGGCAGGTTGATATATGATGCAGGCAGATCACCTGAATCCTAGGGGTTTTGGCCGCCGCGCAGCTTGCGGCGGGCACGGGCCAGAGCATTGGCCACATTTTTGGCAGGCAGGCCCAGCTCCTGCGCAGTCTGCGCGGGGGTCCTGCCCTCCAGTCCGGCCATCAGCACCCGGCGCTCAAGCTCGGAAAGCTCGGTCTGCATACGGCGCATCGTGTCGGCATATTGTTCGCCGGAGATGGCAATTTCCTCCGGTCCGGGGCGGGTGTCGGTGCTTTGCTGTGCATCGGGCAGCGGCACGCTGAAATTCAGCGGCGCATGCTTTTTGCGCAGCGCGGCACGGCGGGCGTCCTGCTGGGCATGGCGGATGCTTGCCGCAGCAAAGGCAGCAAAGGTCGGGCCCGCTGCAGGGTCATACTCCCGCACAGCGCGGAACAGACCGATCAGCCCCTCCTGCACAGCATCGTCAAAATCCAAGCCCGGGGCCGTACAGTCGGCGGCTCCCTTGCGGATGGCAGGCATCATGCGGGCGATGAGCGCGGCAAGCGCATTTTCATCCCCCTGCTGTGCGCGGGCGGGCAGCTCCGCCTCGATCATAGACTTTGGCAAGGGCATGGTATTCCTCCGGGAAGATGCGAACAACTTAATAATAGCTGGAATCGCGCCGTTTGTCAATCTTTTTTTCGGCGGTTCGGCAGGAAAAAGGAAAGGCTTTTCCCCCCCCCCCTTAGGGGGAAGGCTGGAGATTTTACAGATAGCTCATCTCTTCTTTTCGCTTGCCGGCAAGCTCGGGGTTATCCAGCACGGCCCCGGCGCCCAGCGCCACGCAGTCGAGCGGGGCCTCGGCGATATGGACATCAATGCCGGTCTCGTTCTGGATCAGGGTATCCAGCCCGCGCAGCAGTGCACCGCCGCCCGAAAGCATGATGCCGCGGTCGATGATGTCGCTGGACAGCTCGGGCGGGGTGCATTCCAGCGTATCCTTGATGGCCTCCACGATGCGCAGCAGACATTCGCTCATTGCATCGCGGACCTCCTCCGACCGGATCAGAATGTCCTTGGGCAGTCCGTCCACGAGGTTGCGGCCCTTGATCTCCATGCTGGTCTCGGGGTCCTGCGGGCAGGCGGAGCCGATCTCGATCTTGATCTGCTCGGCCGTGCGCTCACCCACCAGCAGGTTGTATTTGCGCTTGATGAAGGCGATAATGCTCTGGTCAAGGGCGTCGCCCGCACAGCGGACGCTGCGGCTGGCCACAATGCCCGACAGGCTGATAACAGCCACCTCCGCCGTGCCGCCGCCGATGTCAACGATCATGCTGCCGACTGCATCGGTGGTGGGCAGGCCGCTGCCGATGGCGGCAGCCATCGGTTCCTCAATGACCGTGACCTGCCGCGCGCCCGCCTTGGCGGCTGCCTGACGCACGGCACGGCGCTCGACCTCGGTAACGCCGGACGGTACGCAGATAACGACCCGGGGCCGGGCCAGCAGGGTGCTGCCGCAGGCCTGACGGATAAAGCTCTGCAGCATGGCGGCCGTAATGTCAAAGTCGGCGATGACGCCGTCCTTGAGCGGGCGCACGGCCACAATGGAGCCCGGCGCGCGGCCGATGACTGCCTTGGCCTCATGCCCGACGCTGCGCACCCGCAGCTCATCGCTGCGCGGATCCACGGCGACAACGCTCGGCTCCCGCATGATGATGCCGCGGCCCTTCATATAGACCAGTGTGTTGGCGGTACCCAGATCAATGCCGATGTCTTTGGTAAACATAGCGTGTATTCTCCCGAAAAAGCATGTAAAAAAGTTGCAGATTCTTCCCATACAGTCCCCCGTCTGCGGGGCTGTACGGCGTTATTGGAATTCCCGCAGCAGCTGTGCCGTGCGGTGGACCGGCAGCCCCATAATGTTGTAGTAGCACCCTTCGATGCCGGCACACCACAGCGCTGCATGCCCCTGAATTGCGTAGGCGCCCGCCTTATCGTAGGGCTCAGGCGTGCGCACATAGGCGAGCAGATCCGCTTCGTCAATGGGCGAAAAATGGACGATCGTTGTCTCCACCGTTGCTGCCGCGCGGCGGCCGCAGCAGATGCAGACCCCGGTGTGGACACGATGCTCCCGCCCGGAGAGGGCGTGCAGCATCCGCACCGCATCGGCCTCGTCCTTTGGCTTGCCGAACACCTTTCCCTCACACTCGACCACCGTATCAAAGCCGCAGACGATGTCATCGGGGCGTTCCTCGGCCACAGCGCGGGCCTTGGCGGTGGCAAGCGCCTTGGCCAGCTGGGCCGGGGAATCCGCCGCGATCTTCGTTTCGTCAAGCTCGCTGGTGATCACGGTGTATTCGGGCGTGATAAGGGACATCAGCTCACGGCGGCGCGGACTGCCGGAGGCAAGGATCAGAGCCATGGTGTGCTTCCTTTCTCGTTTATTATAAGGAGCGTTTATATGCGGAATGTGGCGAAACAAGGAAAAATCGTAAATTTAATTGCCTTCCCCCTTGGGGGAAGGTGGCCGAGGCCCCGACCGAGGCCGGATGAGGGGCAGGTTTACGGCGGCGGCCCGTAAGCGGGTTATTGCCGCAAGGTCGGCCCTCATCAGTCAGCGGGCGGGGCCGCTGACAGCTTCCCCCGCGGGGGAAGCCTTTCTGTTTTTTATTTTCCCGTTGAGCCGAAGCCGCCCGCACCACGGTCGGTATCGCTCAGGGCATCGGCGGCCGTGAAGGCCGCCTGCCAGACGGGGGCGATGCAGAGCTGGGCGACCCGTTCACCGGGCTGGATGGTATAGGGTTCGTTGGACAGATTCACCATTGGCACGCGCAGCTCACCGCGGTAATCGCTGTCAATGACGCCGACACCGTTTGCCATACAGAGGCCGTGCTTGATGGACAGGCCGCTGCGGGCGTAGACAAGGGCAACACACCCTGCATCCGGCAGCTCAATGGCAAGGCCGGTGGGCACCAGCGTGCGCTGCATCGGGGCCAGCGTCAGCGGTTCATCCAGCACCGCGCACAGATCGGCCGCCGCCGCACCGGGGGTGGCATAGGTCGGCACGACCGCGCGGGGGTCTAATTTTTTGTATTTCACAGTAGGGGTCATGGGAGCCTCCAAAAAAGATAATAGATAAAGGATAAAAGATAAAAAATCTGGTGGATCGCAGCGCTGCGCGCCGCTCAAAATTTCGTTTTTGCCCTGCGGGCAAAAATCCACATCATTTATTATCTATTATCTATTATCTTTTATCTATTTAGTTATTGGTATAGTATAGCCCTCTCGTAAACTCATTGTCAAACGGGCGGGCGTCCAAAAGCATTGCCAAAATCTGGGCAGCGCGGGCCGGGGTCTCGGTGGTAAAGGCTGCGATCGCCACATCGACCGGCATCTCACGCAGGCGCTCACCCATATAGAGGGGCACAGGGTTGTACACCGTGCGCACACCGGCCCCGCCGGGGGCCGAGCAGGTCACGGTAAAGTCGCGGCCCTTGCGGTCGCGCAGTGTGCCGCCGCCCTGACATTTGCCGCAGTCCCGCACATTGCGCAAAGGGCAGGCACGGGTCAGCATCAGCGGCAGGTGGCCGTAGCACAGCGCCGCCGTCGGCACACCGGGGGCGATGGCCGTCATGGCGGTCAGGGCAGTCTCGGGCTGCAGCAGCATGCCCTGCATGCCAAGCGCCGCATAGCGGGCAGCACTCATCGGGTTTGTGACATTAAGACCGAGTCCGCCGTACAGCGTCCAGCCGTCCGCAAGGCGAAGCTGCGCGGGGTTGTTGACGACCGCGCCTGCAAAGCCTGCGTCCTGCAGGGCATCCAGCCGGGCGGCGGTCTTTTGCTCCAGCTTTCCGAACATAACGCGCGGCAGCTCCAGCAGCGTTTTTTCGCGCCATGCGGCGGGGATGCTCTCCGCCTCGGCAATCGGGAAAATCAGGTATTTCAGCTTTTCCACAGCGTCCGCCGGGCATTGGGCCGCGTTGGCAAAGCGGGCAGCCAGCGCCGGGACTTGCCCGACGGTGTGCGCCGGGTAGGCGGGCAGCGTTATATCCTGCGTGGCGTGTGGCCGGACTTCGCTGCGCTTTTCCAGCAGCTTGTCCAGCGCCTCGCGGCGCATTTCGTTCCAGACGGAGCCGGGCAGGAAGCCCAGGCCCCCCTCCCCTGCCTCGGCGGTCAGCCCCGCCATAACGAACGGCGTGCCGCCCGTCTTGCCGAGGGCGCGCTCAACGCCGGGCAGCGGGTCCTTTTGGGCGGGCTGCGGCTCATCGGCGCTGTAGACGCTGACCTTATGGCCGTCCGCATCGGCGGCCGTCAGCTTGACGCCGCCGTCCTCCACACCGCCGCTGACGGTGTAGCGCACCGGCACGCGCTGCAGCTCACGGCGGAACAGCTCGCGTGCTTTCGGGGTGGCAGCGCGGGTAGCCTCGGCATCTGCCTCGGTGCGCACACCGAACATTTTGCCGTCGTTGCGGTTCATGAGGTAACCGTCCGTAAAGCCCGAGCGGGAGAAGATGTCCCGCACCAGCTTTTCATCGTAGGGCTGCCCCGCGCAGACGGCGCGGCAGGCCGTGACGACCGCCGCCGCATACTCAGGCGTGCGCAGGCGGCCCTCAATTTTGACACTGGCCACGCCCGCGTCCATCAGCTCCCGCAGATGCGGGATGTAGTCCATATCCTTCAGGCTCAGGTGGCAGGCCCGGCCCGGTTGACCCGGGCGCAGGTTGGGGCTTGCATCAAACGGCAGGCGGCAGGGCCCTGCGCAGGCACCCCGGTTGCCGCTGCGCCCGCCCAGAAATGCGCTCATCATGCACTGGCCGGACACGCCCATGCAGAGCGCCCCGTGGACAAAGACCTCGACCTCGATGGGGCTGGCCTCGCAGACAGCGCGGATCTCCTCAAGCGACAATTCACGCGCCAAAATCACGCGGTCATAGCCCAGCGCAGCCAGTTCCTTCGCCCCCTCGGGCGTGTGAACGCTCATCTGGGTCGAGCCGTGCAGGTGCAGCGTTGGTGCGATGCTCTTGACCAACTGCGCCGTGGCAAGATCATCGGCGATCACGGCGTCCGCCCCGGCCGCAGCCACAGCGCGCACCGCATCGGCCAGCCCTGCCAGCTCACGGTCATAGACCAGCGTATTCAGCGTCACATGGACCTTGACCCCGCGGGCGTGGCAGAAGGAAACGGCCTCCTGCAGCTCCTCCGGGGTGAAATTGCCCGCCGTGCGGCGGGCGTTAAAGCCGGTCAGCCCCAGATAAACAGCATCAGCGCCGCTGAATACAGCGGCGCCAAGCATCTCACGGTTTCCCGCCGGGGCCAGAATCTCGGGGCGGCTCATTCGTCCTCCACAGGGAACTGATTGCGGCGCAGACGGCGCTCCAGCTCGTCAATGCGGCGCTTCAGCGACACATTCTCGCGGCGGGCCTCCTCGGCAGCCATCTTGGCACTGGCTGCATCTTCCAGATAATCCTTGATCTGGCGGCGCATATTGTCGGCGCTGCCGCTGGCCTTTTCCAGCTCATCGCGGTAGTTGAGGGCCGTCATGACCGCCGCCGTCGTGATTGAGACAGAGTTCGAGGATGCCATCAGCTCGTTCATGTCCAGATTGAGGCGGTCAGCGAGGTTTTGCATGTAATCCTCGCTCTCGCTTGTGTTGACCACATAACTCGAGCCGCAGATGTTCAGCCGCACTTTCGAGGTTGCCATACCCATAATCATACTCCTTCCGGTCTGCGCGCGTTTTTTGCAGTGACGGTGCAGAATCATGCCATTATTATAATACAAATCCACAGTTTACAAAAGCCCTTTTTGACGGAATTGTATAAAAAAGCTGTAAACAGGCAATTTTGACTTGCGCACACGGGCAAATACCGTTATAATCTATAGTGTGCTTTTGTAGGCACACGAAATACAAGCGCAAAAATCAGTATTCCCAAGCTATATCGAAAGAAGTAAGGAGAGAACGATTTTGAAATACACAAAGCGTGAATTTGAGAAGCTGCTCAAAGACAAGCTGATGAGCGAGTGCAATGTCACTCTGGACATGGCCTCCGCCGATCAGATCTACCGCTGCCTCGCCATGATCACCCGCCAGATCATGTCCGACCGCCAGAAGCAGTTCCAGTCCAAGGTTCTGGGCGAGGGCAAGAAGCAGGTCTACTACCTCTGCATGGAGTTCCTGATGGGCCGCAGCCTGCGCACCAGCCTGTTCAACCTCGGCCTGAACGAGGTTGCCGAGAGCGTGCTGGCCGATGCCGATGTCAAGATCGACACCATCTATGAGCAGGAGCCCGATGCAGGCCTGGGCAACGGCGGTCTGGGCCGTCTGGCCGCCTGCTATCTGGACGGCATGGCCACCGACTGCATCCCCGGCACCGGCTACTCTATCCTGTATGAGTACGGCATCTTCAAGCAGAAGATCGTGGACGGCTGGCAGCAGGAGACTGCCGACAACTGGCTGCCCGGCGGTCAGGTCTGGATCAAGAGCCACCCCGATCAGGCACAGGAGATCCGCTTTGACGGTCAGGCCATCGAGACGTGGGAGGGCGGCTTCCACCATGTAAAGTACGAGAACTACAACTCTGTCATCGCCGTGCCCAACGACATGTATGTCGCCGGTTACGGCTCCAACGGTGTTTCCAAGCTGCGTCTGTGGCAGGCCAAGGCCCCCAGCTTTGATATGAGCAGCTTCAACGCCGGCAACTACAACACCGCCATCAGCCATTCTGCCTCCGCAGAGCTGATCTCCAAGATCCTCTACCCCAACGACAACCACACCGAGGGCAAGATCCTGCGTCTGCGCCAGCAGTATTTCTTCTCTGCTGCGTCCATCGCCGACATCCTGCAGAACCACCTGAACCAGTACGGCACGCTGGACAATCTGGCTGACAAGGTTGCCATCCAGCTGAACGACACCCACCCGACCGTTGCCATCCCCGAGATGATGCGCATCCTGCTGGACGAGTGCAGCTATGAGTGGGACGCCGCCTTCGACATCTGCCGCAAGGTGTTCGCCTACACCAACCACACCGTCATGAGCGAGGCGCTGGAAAAGTGGAATGCGGACATCTTCCGCAACACCCTGCCCCGCATCTGGCAGATCGTCTGCGAGATGGATCGCCGCTGCCGCGCCGATCTGGCCAAGGCCTTCCCCGGCGATCAGGGCAAGATCGACTACATGGCGATCATCGGCGACAATCAGGTCCGCACCGCCAACATCTGCGCCTACACCTGCCACGCCATCAACGGCGTTTCCAAGCTGCACAGCGAGATCATCAAGGACAGCGTCTTCCATGATTACTTCCTGTACAAGCCGCAGGCGTTCAAGAATGTCACCAACGGCATTGCCTACCGCCGCTGGCTGCTGGCCTCCAACCCCGGCCTGACCAGTCTGCTGGAGGAGACCATCGGCGACGGCTTCAAGACCGATGCTGCTGAGCTGAAGAAGCTGGAGAAGTTCGTGGACGACAAGACCGTGCAGGCTGCTGCCGCCAAGGTCAAGCGCGAGAACAAGGTCCTGTTCGCCAACTATCTGCAGAAGTCCACCGGTCAGGTCATCGACCCCGACTCTATCTTCGACTGTCAGGTCAAGCGCATGCACGAGTACAAGCGCCAGCACCTGAACGCCCTGAACATCGCGGCCGAGTACCTGTACCTGAAGAACAACCCCAACGCCGAGTTCACCCCCAAGACCTACATCTTCGGCGCCAAGGCTGCCCCCGGCTACTACATGGCCAAGCAGATGATCCGCATGATCTGCAAGCTGGGCAAGCTGATTGACGAAGATCCCGCCGTGCGCGGCAAGCTGCGCATCGTCTACCTTGAGGACTATTGCGTCAGCCTGTCTGAGCGCCTGATGCCTGCCTCCGAGGTTTCCGAGCAGATCTCTCTGGCCGGCACCGAGGCTTCCGGCACCGGCAACATGAAGTTCATGCTGAACGGCGCGATCACGCTGGGCACGCTGGACGGCGCGAATGTTGAGATCGCCGATGCCGCCGGCCACGAGAACGAGATCATCTTCGGCATGCTGACCCCAGAGGTCAACGCGCTGAAGGGCATGGGCTACCACCCGAACGCCTTTATCAGCGGCGACAACACCGCTATGGCCGTGCTGGACTTCCTCGAGAAGGGCTGGAACGGCGAAAACTTCAGCGAAGTCACCAGCAACCTGCGCAACTCTGACCCGTACATGGTCATGGCGGACTTCAAGGATTACCGCCGTGCCCAGCACGATCTGCAGGAGCTGTACCGCGACAAGCAGAAGTGGAACCACATGAGCCTGATGAACATCTCCAACGCAGGTATCTTCAGCGCAGACCGCTCCATCATGGACTATGCGCGTGACATCTGGGGCGCCACTCCCGTCAAATAATTCTGTTACTTGATCTTGGCCGTGCCCTTCACAGGGCACGGCCTTTTGCATAGGCTTCCCCCTATTGGGGGAAGCTGTCACCGAAGGTGACTGATGAGGGGTAAGTCTGCCCTGCCGCCCTTTTGCCGGGCCATAGCGGCAGGCTCTCCCCTCATCCGGCCCTCCGGGCCACCTTCTCCCCCAAGGGAGAAGGCTTTACGCTAACATAAAGGGGAGACTTTTATGTCCCACACATTCTACAACAGCCTCGACACCGCCTGCAAATCCCCGTTCGGGGCAATTCCCGCCGGGCAGGCTGTGACTTTCAACCTGACGGTGCCAGAAAACCTCGGCTATGTTGACCCGCATCTGGTGCTGACCAAGGACCGGGAATCCCCTGTCCACTACCGCATGGAGTTCACCGGGCAGACGCCCAACATCAACCACTTCACGCTGACCGTAACGCCCACCACCTCGGGGCTGTACTTTTACCACTTTGACCTGTACACCGATTTCCGCCGCATCTACCGCACCCCCGGCGGCGAGGGTGTGCTCAGCTGGACTGACGGTCAGGACTGGCAGCTGACGGTCTACGAGCCGGACTTCAAGACCCCGGACTGGCTGAAAAACGGCACGATGTACCAGATCTTCCCCGACCGCTTCTGCGAGGGCAACCCCGGCAAGGAGATGCCCTTCGCCGACCGCATCTACCGCGCCGACAAGACCGGTGAGCCCTACTTCTGGCCGACTGAGCAGAGCGAGGGCTACCTGAACATGGACTACTACGGCGGCGATTTTGCCGGCATCCAGCAAAAGCTGCCGTATCTGCGCGATCTCGGCATCACCTGCCTGTATCTGAACCCGATCTTTGAGGCCCACGCCAACCACCGCTACAACACGGCCAACTATCTGAAGGCAGACCCACTTCTGGGCACGAACGAGGAGTTCAGCGCCCTTTGCGCCGCCGCTGCCAGAGAGGGCATCCGCATCATTCTTGACGGCGTGTTCAGCCACACCGGCTCGGACTCGGTCTACTTCAACCGCGAGGGCCGCTACGGCCCGGGCGGTGCCTACCGCGACCGCAGCTCGCCCTACCGCAGCTGGTACGACTTTGACTCGGGCTATCCCTGCGGCTACCGCAGCTGGTGGGGCTTTGAGACACTGCCTGAGGTGCAGGAGGATTCGCCCTCCTATGTGGATTTTATCTGCGGCAAGGGCGGCGTCATTGACACCTGGCTGGGGCTGGGTGCCTCGGGCTTCCGGCTCGATGTGGCCGATGAGTTGCCTGACAGCTTTATCGAAAAAATCCGTGCCGCCGTCAAAGCCCACGGTGAGGACAAGCTGCTGCTGGGCGAGGTCTGGGAGGACGCCACCACGAAGGAGGCCTTCGGCCAGCGCCGCACCTACCTGCGCGGGCACGGCCTCGACGCTGTGATGAACTATCCTTTCCGCAACGCCACGCTGGATTACCTGCGCGGCGCCGACACGGCGGATGTGGCCGACCGGATCCTGCAGATCTGCGAGAACTACCCTGCCCCGGCGCTGGACTGTGCGATGAACTTCCTCTCGACCCATGACACCGAGCGCGCCATCACCGCCATTGCGGGCGAGCCCTGCAACGGCCGCGACCGCTACTGGCAGAGCAAGCGCTGCATCCCGTCCGGCCAGATGGACAGCGCCATCCGCCGCCTGCTGCTGGGCTATGCGATGATCTTTACCCTGCCGGGCGTGCCCTGCATCTACTACGGCGATGAAATTGCCATGCAGGGCTACCGCGACCCCTTCAACCGGGCGTTCTTTGACTGGAACTCCACCGAGCAGCGGCTGCGCGGCCCAATGAAAACGCTGGCCGCCCTGCGCCGCAGCTGCGATGCCTTTGACGGCGGGCGGCTTGAGCTGATCCGTGCCGAGGGCGATGTGCTGCACTACCGCCGCGTGGGCAAGACCCAGACGGCGGAGATCATCCTGAACCGCGGCCCGCACCTGATCGCGGAGGAGGCTTTCGGCAAGAGCACCGAGGTCAACCCCTGCGGCTTCACGGTACTGGTCGAGGACAACGAGCCGGAGCATATCGGCTACTTCTCGGTGTACTGAGGGCTTTCTTTTGCCGCCTAATTTGCTCTTGCAAATTCTTCCGTCCTGCGTTATAATGTCAGGTAGGTAAAAGGGAGTAAGGGACGCGGGTCACCGCGCCGTATCGCTTCGTCACCACGAGCCGTCCGATGCGGCTCCGGGGCATACTGCAATTCTGAGACTTTTGCCGCAGTTTTTCTGCGGCAGGGGTCTTTTTATTTTGCCCTGCCGCCCATAACCCATGGGAGGGAGCTTATGCAAATCCTGCAAACCTTTGCCGGGCTGTTCACAAACCTCGGCAACCTCACCTGGCAGATGGTGGTCATGTGGGTCATCGGCGGCCTGCTGATCTACCTTGCCATCGTCAAAAAAATGGAGCCGAGCCTGCTGCTGCCGATGGGCTTCGGCGCGATCCTCGTCAACCTGCCGATGTCCGGCGCCATCACACAGGGCGAGACCGTTGGCCCGATCAGCGCGCTTTTTGACGCGGGTATGTCCAACGAGCTGTTCCCGCTGCTGCTCTTCATCGGCATCGGTGCCATGATCGACTTCGGCCCGCTGCTGGAAAAGCCGTGGCTGATGCTGTTCGGCGCAGCGGCGCAGCTGGGCATCTTTGTCACGCTGGTGCTGGCGGGGCTGTTCTTCGACCTGCCTGACGCAGCCTCCATCGCCGTTATCGGCGCGGCAGACGGTCCCACGGCCATCTTTGTCGCCAACACGCTGGGCAGCAAGTATCTGGGCGCTATCATGGTGGCAGCCTACAGCTATATGGCGCTGGTGCCCATCGTGCAGCCGCCGGTCATCCGCCTTTGCACCACCCAGAAGGAGCGGCGGATCCGGATGCCCTACCAGAAGGGCAGCGTCAGCAAAACGACCAAGATCCTCTTCCCCATCGTTGTCACTGTGCTGGCCGGTCTTGTGGCCCCCGCCAGCGTGGCACTGGTCGGCTTTTTGATGTTCGGCAACCTGCTGCGCGAGTGCGGCGTGCTGAACGCTCTGTCCGAGACGGCCCAGAATGTGCTGGCCAACCTCATCACGATCGTGCTGGGCCTGACCGTGGCCGGGCAGATGACCGCCGACAAGTTTGTCCGCCCCGACACCCTGCTGATTCTGGCGCTTGGTCTGGTGGCCTTTGTCTTTGACACGGCGGGCGGCGTTTTCTTTGCCAAGCTGCTGAATTTGTTCCTGCCCGAGGGCAAGAAGCTGAACCCGATGATCGGCGCGGCGGGCATCTCCGCCTTCCCGATGAGCGGCCGTGTCGTCAACCAGATGGGTCTGGCCGAGGATAACCAGAATTTCCTGCTCATGTACTCGATCAGCGTCAATGTCTCGGGCCAGATTGCATCGGTCATCGCCGGCGGCCTGATTCTGACCCTGATGAACGGTTATGTATAAGGAGGCTTGCGCCATGTCAACTGCTCTGCTGCCCGTCACCCTCTCGATGCTCTGCGCCGGTATGGCGGGGATCTTCCTCGTCCTCGGCGCGCTGGTGCTGGGGGTCTATCTGCTGAACAAGCTTTTTAGCGGAAAATAAAAAAGCTTCTCCGAACAGAGAAGCCCAATTTGTAGGGGCGAGCATGGCTCGCCCCTACATCTTATTTTATTACTCCTTCGCCACAAACACAACGCCAACCACGCCGGGGCCGACATGGGTGCCGATGGTGGGGCCAAGCTGGGCCACACGGCCGCCGGTCAGTTGGAGATTCTGGTGCATGTAGTGGTGTACCGGTGCAATAAGCTGCTTGTTGTCGCTGTAGAGCAGCGTATAGCCGTAGCGCGGGTCAACACCGCCGAGCGCGTCCAGCTGCTTGAACATGGCGACCAGCGCACCGGGGCGGCCGCGGCCCTTGTCCACCAGCTTGATGGCACCGTCCTGCAGGGCCAGCACCGGCTTGATGCCGAGTGCGCCGCCCACCAGCGCCACCGCTGCCGGCAGCCGTCCGCCCTTCTGCAGATGCTTGAGGCTGTCCACTACGGCGACAATGCGCACCCGCTTTTTGAACTGCTCCAGCACGGCGGCGATTTCCTCCGCCGTCAGGCCCTCCTCATCGCGCAGGCGCACCGCCTCACGGACGAGCAGCGCCTCAGCCTGCGAAGCCGCTTCGGAGTCTACGATATACGCCTGCAGGCCGACATCGGCGGCGGCCAGATGCGCGCACTGGTAGGTGCCGGACAACTTCTGGCCGATGGTGATCACAAGGACCTCATCCCCCGCTGCGGCGGCATCCTCATACACCTGCATAAAGCTGGCCGGGCTGGGCTGGCTGGTGCGGGGCAGCTTGCTGTCGGAGGCCAAACGGGCAAAAAATTCATCCTTCGTCATCGTGCCGTCATCAAGCTGGGTGGTGCCATCTGCAAAGGTGACAGACAGCGGCACGACAAAGATGCCGGGGAGGGACAGCTCCGCCGCGGTCAAATCGGCGGCGGAATCAGTAACAATACGGATCATGGCAGTAACTCCTTTATGGGCGTGCGGCAGCGCCGCATGTTGTTGACTGTTCAATAACTTATTCAGTATACCACAGCGCACCCGCCGTGTAAAGTGGGCAGCGGCATAGAAAAAGCCCCCTTGCGGGGGCGGATTCTGGCGAAAATGACAGCGTGGAATGGATTTGTAGGGGCCGGACATGTCCGGCCCTCATCTTGAAGGCAGACGGTCGTTTGCGGGAAAGTTGCGGGCCGCATATATTCGGCCCCTACCGGGCGGCGTTTGTTTGAACCGAGCAATAATGGCACGCGGCCCGACAGGGATACTCCCCCCTACTCCTCGATGCCCAATAGCTCTGCGGCGGCATCCGGGTCAAGCTGCTGCACTGACTCCAGCTTGCGGGTGATGGCGCGGCTGCGCGGGCCGATCAGCTCCTCCAGATCGGAGCCGGTCTGGTTCAGGTGGCGCTGCATCTGCTGCAGGCCGGTGCCGAACTTTTCAAACTCGGTCTTGACTGCACCCAAAATCGTCCAGACCTCGCCGGAGCGCTTCTGGATCGCCAGCGTGCGGAAGCCCATCTGCAAAGCGTTGAGCAGCGCTGCCATCGTGGAGGGGCCTGCAACCGTGATCTGATACTCGCGTTGCAGCAGCTCGGTCACGCCGCTGGAGACGACCTCGGCGTACAGCCCCTCAAACGGCAGAAACAGGATACCGAAGCTGGTGGTGTAGGGTACCTCGATGTACTTGTCATGGATATCCTTTGCCTCAGCGCGCAGGACATTATTCAGCGCCTTGCGCATCGCGTTGACAGCGGCAGCATCGCCGCGCTGCTGCGCTGCCTGCAGGTGGGCGTAGGTATCGCCGGGGAACTTGGCGTCAATGGGCAGCCAGACCGGGCCGCCCTGCCCCGGCAGCTTGACCGCAAATTCCACGCGGTTGGTGCTGCCGGGCACCGTAGCCACATTTTCCTCATACTGGCCGGGGGCCAGAATCTGCTCAAGGATCGCGCCAAGCTGTACCTCACCCAGTATGCCGCGGGTCTTGACCCCGGAAAGCACCTGCTTGAGGCTGCCGACATCGGCGGCGAGGTTCTGCATCTCGCCCAGACCCTTATAGACCTGCTCCAACTGGGCGCTGACCGTCTTAAAGGAGTCATTGATCCGCTGCTGCAGCGTGTCCTGCAGCTTTTCTTCGACCGTACCGCGTATCTCATCCAGCTTTTTGTTGTTGTCGGCACGGATCGTGTTCAGCCCCTGCACCAGCGCGCCGCGCACGCTGTCCATCCGGGTGGCGTTGGAATCCTCCAGATTTTTCAGGCGGTTTTCCATCATTGTCAGCTGGGCAAGCAGGGCATCGTTGGCCGCGCGCTGGCGGGCTGCCCCGGCGCGGTCGATGGCCTCGAGCCGGGCGGTGCTATTGGCTGCGCTCTGGCGCTGATTTTCGGCCAGCACGGCGGAAAAGTCGCGCAGCGTTGCGCTTGTGGTGCGGGCGCTCTCCCCCTGCATGGCGCGCAGCTGCTCAGCCAGCAGGTCGGTTTCGCTCTGCAGCACCGGCGTCACAGCGCGGACAAAATCGTCCGCTGTGTCGATCTTCTGCTCCGGTCCCGCGTTTTTACGCATGACCTTTGCCAGCACTACGGCCAGCAAAATATCCCCCGCTGCGGCCAGCGCCAGCAGCAGATACAATATCCAATCCATAGTCACCTCAGCGGATCAGCAGCAGCGCCGCACCGATACCGGCCAGCAATGCCGAGAATATTTCGGTCTCCCAGCTTTTGCGCTCAACACAGCGGGCACTGGGGTTGTACCAGACCTGAACGATCTTGCCCTTGTCCTTGTCATGCCTGAACCAGAAGGAGTCGTTCGTCTCCATTTCCAGCCTCCGGCCGTTGGCGTGCAGCTCCACCAGATAGCGGTAGCCGCCGGCTGCCGCGCCGGGGCTGGTGGAGCCGGCCTTGCGGCATTCCAGTACGCGGGCGGGCAGCAGCACAGCCCCGCGCACGGTGCGGTATTTTTCCACAATCGCGGCTGCGGCCAGTGCAAAAAGCACCGTGCCCAGCACGCGGTAGACGATCATCAATGTAGTCGGCATACGATTCTCCCCATAAAGTCAGTACCTCTATAATACAACAATTTGGTGTTAAATGCAAGCAGTTTTGGCATTACTTTCGCACTTTAGAGTATTGACTTGCTTGGTCAAATTTGCTAGAATGTAGGGAGATACCAACTGCAAACAAAAGCAAATTTTACAAAGAAAGAGGTCGGCGCACGACATGCGCCTGAACGCTATGCAGCAAAATGAACGTAATACTGCCCTGTATGAGGCGATCCTGCGACTGAACACGCTTGAGGAATGCATCCGCTTTTTTGACGACCTGTGTGCTGTGACAGAGCTGCGCACGATGGAGCAGCGCTATGCCGTGGCCGGGTGCCTTTTGCAGGGCAAGGTCTACAGCGAGATCCGCCGGGAGACGGGTGCCTCCAGCGCCACCGTCAGCCGTGTAAACCGTATGCTGAACTACGGCACCGGCAGCGTGGCCGAGAGTGTGCGCGAGGATCTTGCCGCGCAGGGCATCCCCGCCGATGCTGAAAAATAAAGGAGGCTTCTGTCATGTCCGTTTCTATCCGGGATTTCGGCAAGTCCACCACCGGCCAGACCGTCAAGCTGGCGGTGTTGAAGAATGAGTTTATTGAGGTACAGCTGCTCAGCTACGCCGCTGTCATCCACCGCATCCTTGTGCCGGACCGCAAGGGCAACCCTGTGGATGTTGTGCTGGGCTACCCCACCGCCGCCGACTATGAGCTGAACACCGACAGCATGGGCGCAGCCGTGGGCCGGTTTGCCAACCGCATTGCGGGCGCGCAGTTCCCGCTGTATGAGGAGATCGTCCATGTGACACCCAACGAGAACGGAAACTGCCTGCACAGCGGCCTGCACGGCTTCAACCACACGCTGTTTGATGTTGCGCTGACCCCCGGCGAGACCGACAGCGTGACGATGACGGCGTTCAGCCCTGCCGGGACGGACGGTTTCCCCGGCAATCTGGAGCTGAAGATCCGCTACAGCCTTGCCAAGAGCGGGCTGGTCATCCGCTACACTGCCACGACCGATGCGCCGACTGTCTGCAACATGACGAACCACAGCTATTTCAACCTGAACGGTCACACCAGCGGCAGTGCGCTGGGCCACCGCGTAACAGTGGACGCCGATGCCTACCTTGAGGCCGATGCGCAGAGCATCCCGACCGGCCGCAAGCTGCCGGTCAAGGGCACGCCGATGGACTTTACCGAAGAAAAGACCCTTGGGCTGGACATCGGTGCCGACTTCAAGCCGTTGACCGACTGCAGCGGCTACGACCAGTGCTATGTCATCCGTGACAGCGGCCTGCGCCACGCCGCCTGGGCAGTCGGCCCCGAGACCGGCATCCGCATGGAGGTCCTGACCACCCTGCCCGGTATGCACCTGTACACAGCCAACTTCCTGAAGCCCGTGACCGAGGGCAAGGACGGCGCCCATTACACTGTGCGGGATGCAGTCTGCTTTGAGACCGAGGATTTCCCCGATGCACCGAACCACCCGAACTTCCCCGATACCACGCTGCTGCCCGACCAGCCCTACAGCTCCACCACGATCTACCGCTTTGATTTGGCAGAGATGTGAAAGCGGGCGAACGATGTTCGCCCCTACAGCACTCCTTTTTCACTCGCCTTGTAGGGAGGGGTCTTGACCCCTCCGCGGGCGGATATGGAATCCGCCCCTACAGACCGGCAAGCAGCGTCGTAGGGGCCGCACATGTGCGGCCCGCGGCCTTCCCGCAGACGCTCACTCGCCTTATACTGCCGGGCCGGGCATGCCCGGCCCCTACCGCGTAACCGTAAAAAATCGCCCGCACGATTTTTCATCGTGCGGGCGGTTTTTTATACCTCTTTACTCAGCAAAATTCTGTCATTGTCCAGCGCATGGCCGACATTCTCGGCAAAGCGGTTGAGCAGGCCGTCCACCGTTGTGTGGGCGCGCTCCTCGCCGCCGATGTCCAGCACGATACGGCCGTGGTCCATCATCAGCGTGCGGTTGCCAAGGGTGAGTGCATCGTGCATGTTGTGGGTGATCATCAGACAGGTCAGGTGGTTTTCGGCCACGATCTTCTTTGTCAGCTCCAGCACCTTATCCGCCGTAGCAGGGTCGAGGGCTGCGGTATGCTCGTCCAGCAGCAGCAGCTTGGGGGTGACGAGGGTCGCCATCAGCAGGGTCAGCGCCTGACGCTGCCCGCCGGAGAGCAGCCCCACCGGCTGCTTCATCCGATCCTCCAGCCCAAGGCCAAGCTCGGAGAGCCTTTCGGCAAAGAGCGCGCGGTCCTTGCGGGAGATGCGCGAGAAGGACGAGGTATGCCCGGACGCCCGCAGAAAGGCCAGCGCAAGGTTTTCCTCGATCGTCATGTGGGGGGCTGTGCCGCGCAGCGGGTCCTGAAACATCCGACCGATAGCCTTGGAGCGCTTGAAGTCCGGCAGGAAGGTGATGTCCTTACCGTCCAGCGTGATCGTGCCGGTATCGGCGATGAACTCACCGGCGATGGCGTTGAAAAGCGTGGATTTGCCCGCGCCGTTGGAGCCGACGATCGTGGCGAAATCCCCCTGCGCCAAATGGAGATCCACCCCCTGCAGCGCCACCTTCTCATTGACGGTGCCGGGATTGAAGGTCTTACCGATATTTTTCAGCTCAAGCATGGCGGGCGGCCTCCTTTCCGGCATGGGCGCGGCGGCGGCGGAAGGCTGCCTTGGCGCGCAGCGCCGGTGCCGCGATGGCCAGCGCCACGATGATGGCAGAGATCAGCTTCAGACATTCAGAGGGGACATTGGCACGCAGTGCCAGCGCGATAATAAAGCGGTAGATCACGCTGCCCGCCACGGCGGCCACAGCCTTGACCCACATGCCGCCGCGGCCGAAGAGCGTCTCGCCGATGATGAGGGACGCCAGACCGATAACGACCATGCCGGTGCCGAGGTTGATGTCGGCAGAGCGCTGGTACTGCGCCAGCACCGCGCCGGACAGCGCCGTCATGGCGTTGGCGATGCAAAGCCCCACCGTAACAGTGAAGGCCGTGTTGATCGAGGAGGCGCGCACCATGTCGGGGTTATCACCGGTGGCGCGGATGGACAGGCCCAGCCGGGTGCCCAGAAACGCGATGAGCAGGGCGCAGACGGCCACCGTGATAGCCACTGCGACCAGCAGCTTGGCGGGGGCACCCTCGCCAAGTGCACCCTGCGCCGCCGTAAAGATGGTCACGGTCTTGAGCATCGGCACATTGGAGGAAAAGCCCATGACCGCAAGGTTTACCGTGTACAGCCCCGTGTTGGTGATGATGCCCGCCAGAATGGAGGGCACTGCCAGCCTCGTCTGCAGAAACGCCGTGACAAAGCCTGCGGCGGCACCGGCCAGCATGGCCAGCGGCAGCCCCAAAAATGGGTGGCCGGCCACAGCGGCGGTGGCCGAGACGGCACAGCCCAGCGTAAAAGCGCCGTCGGTCGTCATATCGGCGATGTTCAGCACGCGGAAGCTCAGGAACAGCGCCATCGCAACCAGCGCGTAGATGAAGCCAAGCTCCAGTGCATTCAGCACGGTGGCAACGGTAAACATAGGGTAACTTCCTCTCTAAAAGTAATGGTACAGTCTATTATACAACAATGTAGGGGCGGATTCCATATCCGCCCGCGGGACGCTGCGGCTGCGCAGGCATCCCGGGCACATATAGAATGCGCCCCTACGGTCTCTTCCCGGAGGGTTTACTCCGCCGTGGTGACCTCAACGACCTTACCGGCCAGCTTGTTGAAGGCGCTGTAGTCAATGCCCAGCGCGGCGGCGGTCTCGGTGTTGACGGTGATGATGCCGCCGTCCATGACATGGTACTCAGGCACAGTGCCGGTCTCCAGAACCTCCAGCGCCATGTCGGCGGTGTAGGTGCCCAGCTCGGTATAGTTGACGCCGCAGGTGGCGAAGGCGCCTGCCGTGACAAAGCTGTCCGCGCCGGTGTAGAACGGGATGCCGCCCTTGGTCAGCGTCTCGGAAACGGCAGCGGCTGCCGCCATGACCACATTGTCGGTCGGGGTAAAGACGGCATCGACCTGACCGACCAGGCTGGAGGCGGCGGTCATGATCTCATCGTTGGTGTTGCCGGTCTTTTCAACATAGGAGATGCCTTTGGCATCGAGGTGGGCCTTGGCCTCGGCGATGGGGGTTGCGGAGTTTGCCTCGGAGTTGGAGTAGAGCAGGCCGACCGTCTGGATGTCGGGCTGCACGGCAAACATCATATCCATGATGGACTGGGTGTTCAGCGCATCGGAGGTGCCGGTCACATAGTCAATGTCGGTCAGGTCGGCGGCAGCGGGGTCGGAGATCGCCGCATAGATGACCGGGGTCTTGGTGGACTCGCAGGCGGTGGTCATGCACTGGGCGGCCAGCGTAGCGATGGGGATGACCGCATCATACCCATCAGAGACAACCTGCGTGCCGATCTGGTTCAGCGTTGTGGCGTCATTCTGGCCGTTGAAGTCCTTGTACTCGATTGCAATGCCCTTCTCGGCAGCCTTAGCGTCCAGCTCGGCCTCGATCGCCACGCGGATCTCATCGAGGCTGGCATGATCCAGCTGCTGCACAATGGCAACCTTGTAGCTCTTGGCAGCGGTATCGGCTGTGCTTTCTGCGGCGGAGGCAGTTGCCTCGGCAGCGGCGGAAGAAGCGGTGGTATCGGCGGTGGAGCCGCAGGCGGCCAGCGTGGTCATCATAGCGGCGGCGGACAGAACAGCAACAAACTTTTTCATGGTAAATTCTCCTTTATTTGTAAAACAGGTAATGTTGTGGTTGTAGGGGCGGTCATTGACCGCCCGCGGACTCATTTTACAAATTCAGGCTTGCCATCGTTCTTTCATCAGGCTCATTTTCATGCTACCCTCTCCCCTCATGCTTGAAAACAAAACTGCCCCTGCACAGAATCTCTCCTGTGCAAGGGCAGATAAAACAAATCTGTGGTGCCACCTTGCTTGCCGCTGCTATGTATCGCGGCCACTCTGTAGGGAACCAACATTCCCCTGCTCTGTAACGGGAGCTGCCCGTCAACGGATACTGCGGATCACTCCGTTTCCCCGTGCCCTCCGCGAACCATTGTGCAGACCCGCTCTGTGCCCCGTTCCCAGCCCCGGGGGCTCTCTGTGACTGCGCTGTCTGTTTTACTTTCGCTTCATTGGTTTAAAGCATTTATACCACACCTGCGGGCGTTTGTCAACACCCAATTTCATTTTTTAGGCAATACCGCATAATTCTAAGTGCCGATACGGCGAGCGAGGTGCGGCAGATGC